>JBEKRS010000104.1:0-15297 GCA_049518535.1 Occallatibacter sp.
GAGTACGACGCCTACGGCAACTCGTTCACCAAGTCCGGCACCACGCCCAACAACTACCTCTATCGCGGCGAACAATACGATCCTGACTTGAACCTCTACTACCTCCGCGCCAGATACTACAATCCCGACGCCGGAAGGTTCTTATCCAGAGATCCGGAGGAATTTCAACCTCTCAAGTCGAGGAACAAGCCCGTCGATTCAAGGAAGTTGCATAGGTATCTCTACGCCAGTGGCGATCCGGTGAACAGGATTGATCCGCGAGGACGAGAGGATTTAATCGAGGATCTTTATCTTGACGGAGAACCTATAGAAGGCTTGAACGCGTTGATAAGGACAGGAAAATCGTTGGCGGAGCTCTTTGCATGTGTTGACGATGTAATAGAAGATGCGTACGACATCGATGCAGCGTTCGACTTCTGCATAGAAGAAGCGGGGCTATGAACGAACTTGATCTCCATGAGGAAGTGTCGGGGTTCAAGCAGCTTTTCATGACTCTTGAAAAGCTGTTGAAGTACCGCATAAAACTCCGTATGGTAGATGATCAAATGGCGGTTGACCTATGCCAGTTCTATGGAACATGGAGCGCCTGGCGGATACGCAAATGCTTGGGTACAGGCTTCGATTTCCCGATTGAACCAGACCGGGAAGAGAATGAAAATCCTCCAAGTCTGAGAGGGATACTGCCGGAATATGAGACTGTCCGGAAAGCCGCGCGAGATCTACTCCTCGCGATCACAGCAGAAGACAAACCCGCAGTTTTCGAAGCCTTAAAGCAGATGGAGGTGCTTTCTTTTTGCCCGATGCCTGAGCTGGTGTTCTCTAAAATGGAGCTGCTAACTTCGCGAGTGAGCGGAACGGCGCAGCAGGTATTTTGGGTGGACTTGTCGCTCTTTGCCGCCAGTGTTCTAGATTATCAGCGAGCAGCTAAATACGTTGAGCAAGCCCGGGCATTTAAACCGTCTTCAAGGGAACTGTACAACATCTGCGTAGTCGAAGGGTTGATCGCTCTGAACGATGGAAGGGTAGATGAGGCGATTCAGTGCCTGGATCGATCTGCAGAAGCCTGTCAAACGGATGCCGACTCTTCCATCCAGTGTAGCCTTCTTGCTCCTAACCTCGATCTTGCAGAGAGGCTGTTGGAACTCGGCGAACGGATTGTGGTTTTGAGGTACCTTACCGAATGCCACAATGTGTGGCAACGTTGTAGGCGGCAGATCGAGGAATGGATTTATCTCATTGAGCGTGGAGAGAAGCCGGATTTCCAGACTCTTGAGATGCCAGAAAATGCAAATCAGCCTTCATACAGGCTAAACGTTCAATGGATGAGGGCTTGTTCTCTAGAAATGCAACTGAGTCTCGCCAAGCCTAAAACGTCGATGTCTTCAGCTCAGGTCCTTGCAGAAAGGGAAAGGCGGAAGGCCGAGTATGAACCCCGCATGAGTGCCCACATTAAGAAAAAGCTGGAGTACCTTGAGAAGGATATGGCTGTCTTACCCGATCAGCCTCCCTCAAATCCAGCGGACCCGTCCCAGCCGTCAGAGCCAGCGGCCTGAGTCCTCTCCGCTGTCCTCTGCGCCACCGACAGAAGAGCGCGGTGCTTCGCACCGGCAGGGGTAGGACACGTCTCCCCCAGTTGGGAGCTGTGCAGCAACCCATGGTTGCTGCACAGTAACCAAAATCTGAAAAGCGGCGTCTAAAGAAAAAATGCTCTGGGCCGGTTGCGGTCCGGAGCGCGCGCGCAACCAGCGCCCGGTAGACGCGCATGAGCCGACTCCCCATCGACGAATCGCGGAGGCTGTTTTCGTTTAGCCGCCCAGGCACGAGCGCGGCAGAGGCCGCGCAGCCGTGGTGCGAGCCGAAGCGAGCGCTGCGGGTAAAATCCGTCGGGACCAAAGTCTCTGCGGCGGAGCTGCGCATGCTGGAATCGCGGGCGGCAGCGGCGGGGCTGACCTTGTCGGAGTGGGTCCGGGATGTGCTGTTGGGTTCGAGCGTGGACGCGGGCACGATGGCGGCAGAGCGGGCGATCCTGGCCGAGATGCTGGCGATGCGTGCGATCCTGTTGAACTTCATGCTGAAGCTGAGCGCGCGCCAGCCGATCACGGAGCAGGTGAGCCGGGAGCTGATCGCATTGGCGGACTCGAACAAGATGCGGCGGGCGCTCGAAATCCTGGCAAAGAACTCAGCGCGCGAGGAGCGGATGCAGGCAGCGCCGCCCGAGCCGAAGTTGCCGCAGATGCAGATGCCGATGGATGTGGCGCCCGGAGAGGAGATGTAGAGCGAAGCCGATCTCAGCGGGCCAGGCGCAGGCGTATCACAAGTCGGAGTTCGCCAACGCCAAGGAGAACTATTACACGGAAGGCGAGCGCGTTCGCGGCGAGTGGCAGGGGCAGCTTGCCGAGCGTTACGGGCTGCGCGGCGAGGTCAATGAAGAGCAGTTCGCGCGGCTCTCGGAAGGCCAGCATCCGCAGACGGGCGAGGCTCTGATCCGGCGTCAGCAGGCGCACGAATACGTCAATGCACAGGGCGAAACGGTACGGGCGATGGAGCACCGGGCGGGCTGGGACGCGACGTTTTCCGCGCCGAAATCCGTCTCGCTGACGGCGCTTGTCGGGGGCGATGGCCGCGTGAGAGAAGCCCATCGGGAGAGCGTTCGCGTGGCTCTGGACGAGATGGAAAAGTATGCGCAGGCGCGCATCGGCAACAACCATCCGGCAGAGACAACGGGGCGCTGGGCGGTGGCCAAGTTCGAGCACGACAGCAGCAGACCGGTCGATGGTTATGCCGCGCCGCAGTTGCATACGCACGCGGTGATCTTCAACGTGACGGAGACGGCAGAGGGCAAAACGCGCTCTCTTCAAGCCCAGGAACTTTACAAGACGCAGCAGTACGCGACGGCGGTTTACCGTTCCGAGTTGGCGGCGCACTTGCAGCGGCTGGGCTACGAAGTCGAGCGCGGCGCGCACGGTCAGCCGGAGATCAAGGGCTACACGCAGGAGTATCTGGAGGCATCGAGTCCGCGGCGGCAACAGATCGTGGAGCGCCTCGAAGAGCAGGGACGGCGAGGCGCTGGAGCGGCGCAGATAGCC
Source organism: Occallatibacter sp. (assembly GCA_049518535.1). Lineage (GTDB taxonomy): Bacteria > Acidobacteriota > Terriglobia > Terriglobales > Acidobacteriaceae > Telmatobacter. The sequence continues at coordinate 3,087 of JBEKRS010000104.1, forward strand.
GCGCACCGGACGCGCGACGCGAAGCAGGCGCTCTCCATCGAAGAGGTGCGGGCGCAGCATCAAAGGCTTGCCGTCGAGCATGGGAATCAGCCCGCACGCGTGATGGCCGAGGCCTCGCGGCGATGGGGTGTGGAGATTGAGCCGGAGCGTTCGCGGCGCGTTGCCGACGTTGCGGGAAACGTCATGGAGGTTATCGAGCGAGAGCATATCGACATGGTCGTAATCTCGGCACACGGCATTTCCGGCTGGCACCCGCTGGTATTCGGCTCAATCGCCGAGAAGGTCGTCAAGCTGGTGGAATGTCCGCTGTTGCTTCTGCGCTCAGCCAAGCAAGAAAGCAGTGCGAAGAGTACATCCGGCAGCGCTTCGGAGTGGTGGTAGTCGACCATGAGAGCAAAAGAGCACAGAATCTGGACGGAGTGAGGGTCCATGGTGACAACAGGAGCAAATCGCCATGCCAGAGCAATTTGAGAACTCAGAAGCTACGAAACTAGAAGACGAAACGATCTCGGACGCAACCGCTGAGAAAAGGATTGAACGCGTAGCTGATAAAGCTGCGGAGAAATCGACGAAAACTGAACAACGGTACGACAGTGATCACAATATCTTTTCGAAGTAACCTGCCCGTCAAAGCATCTCTTCTCTGATTGGTTCGTCATATCAGCGCGCCACGTTCCAACGCCTGGGCGCGAAACCGGTAGTACATCTCCAACATTCGAAGGTCTTCCAAGCCCCCCTGAAGCGCGCTGGCTGGCGGGAGCAAGAACAGGAGAGCATCCATCGTGACAGCGATTGCAGAGAAGCCCGAGTTGAAGCCTGAACTAAAGCAGGACTCCAACCCAGTGTCCAAGGACGATCTCAAGACCCTTCCGATGCCGGAGTTGCAGAAGAAACTGGGCTCCTCTCCAGACGGACTGAGCCAGACCGAGGCTGCGAAACGGCTGGCTCAATACGGACCCAACGAGATTACTGAGAAGAAGACCAATCAGTTCTTAAAGTTTCTCTCTTATTTCTGGGGTCCCATTCCGTGGATGATAGAAGGCGCCGTGATCTTGTCGGCGCTGGTTCAGCATTGGCTTGATTTCTTCATCATTCTTCTACTGCTTTGTTCGAACGCTGTAGTCGGATTCTGGGAAGAGCACCAGGCCGGTAACGCCATTGCAGCTTTAAAAGCGCGCCTGGCAATCTTGGCCAAAGTCAAGCGAGACGGCAAGTGGCAGAATCCCAAAGCCAGCGAACTTGTGCCTGGAGACGTAGTCCGTTTGCGTCTCGGCGACATCGTACCGGCTGACGCGCGCTTGCTCGATGGCGACCCGATCGAGGTAGATCAATCCGCACTGACGGGCGAGTCATTGCCTGTAACCGCTAAGCCAAGCGCCGCTGTGTTCTCGGGATCGATCGTCCGTCAGGGCGAAATCGACGCAATGGTGTACGCCACCGGAACAAACACCTATTTCGGCAAGACTGCTCAGATGGTCCAGGAAGCGAATATGGTAAGCCATTTTCAAAAGGCCGTGCTCAAGATAGGTGACTATCTTATCGTCCTTGCCGTTGCTCTCGTGGTGTTAATTCTGATAGTCGCTCTCTTCCGAGGCGACAAGGTTCTGACCACGCTGGAATTCTGCCTGGTGCTCCTGGTCGCGGCAATCCCTGTAGCCATGCCCACGGTGCTCTCTGTAACGATGGCGGTCGGTGCACGGCTGCTGGCGAAGAAAGAAGCGATCGTCACTCGATTGTCGGCGATTGAAGAACTCGCGGGCGTGGATGTCTTGTGTTCGGACAAGACCGGTACGCTCACGCAAAACAAACTGACGCTGGGCGATTCCTTCACCCTGAATGGCATTACACCGGACAGCGTTATCCTCTGGGCCGCGCTCGCGTCGCGAGCCGAAGACAAGGACACAATCGATCTCGCAGTGATCGGCGGAGTGAAGGACGACAAGACGCTGAAGAGCTTCACGGTACTTCACTTTCAGCCCTTCGATCCCGTGCATAAACGCACAGAAGCCACCGTTAAAGGAAATGACGGTAAACAATTTTTTGTGACCAAGGGAGCTCCGCAGGCGATTCTGCAACTGGCAACCAACGCAGACAAAGTGAAAGCAGCAGTCGAGAACGCCATCAATGAATTTGCGGGACGCGGCTTCCGTTCGCTAGGCGTTGCAAGAGCCGACGAAAAGGGCAAGTGGATATTTGCCGGCATGCTGCCGCTGTTCGATCCGCCGCGCGAGCAGGCCAAAGCGACGATTGCGAGCGCCCGGCAGATGGGCGTGCATGTAAAGATGGTGACGGGTGATCAGATCGCCATCGCCCGGGAGACATCGAAACAACTCGGATTGGGCACTAACATACTGGATGCAGGCGCCCTGGGCGATACGAAGAAACAAGAATCACCCCAAACCGAGGAGGCCATCGAAAAGGCCGACGGATTCGCGCAAGTATTTCCCGAGCACAAGTACCACATCGTCGATATTCTTCAACGACGCGGCCACATCGTGGGTATGACCGGCGATGGCGTCAACGATGCTCCCGCGCTCAAGAAGGCCGATTGTGGAATCGCCGTATCGGGCGCGACAGACGCTGCGCGGGCAGCCGCATCGATCGTACTCCTCACTTCGGGCTTGTCGGTCATCATCGATGCAATCAAGGAGAGCCGCCGTATTTTCCAGCGGATGAACAGCTACGCAATTTACCGCATTGCCGAGACGTTGCGCGTACTGTTCTTCATGACGCTCGCAATCCTGGTGTTCAACTTCTATCCGCTCACTGCCGTCATGATTGTGATGCTGGCGCTGCTCAACGATGGAGCCATCCTGTCCATCGCTTATGACAACGTCCTCTATAAGAACAAGCCCGAGTCGTGGAACATGCGGCTTGTGCTTTCGATCTCTACCGTGCTCGGAGTCGTTGGAGTAGCCGCCGCCTTTCTTCTGTTCTATCTCGGTGAGCGAGTCTTCCACATGGACCGCTTGCACATCCAGACACTGATGTACCTGAAGCTTTCGATAGCCGGCCATCTGACCATCTTCCTCACGCGCACGCGCGGACCCTTCTGGTCCATACGTCCCGCGCGGATTCTCTTAATCGCGGTGCTTGGCACCCAAACAATAGCCACGCTGATCGCGGTCTATGGCGTCTTTATGGCGCCACTCGGCTGGAAGTGGGCAGGTTTCGTTTGGGCTTACGCTCTAATCTGGGCCCTCATCAATGACCGCGTGAAGCTCCTGGCTTACCGAATCTTTGATCCGGCCAAGCCTGCACTGCTATCCCGGAAACCTGTCGATCGCACTTCCGAGATTGCTGCCCGCGCCTACGAGCTTTATCAGCAGCGAGTCCATGGCGAGAGTCAGCAGGACCAGGACTGGCTTGAAGCGGAGCGCGAAACACGCGACGAAACGGCATCCAAGAAGAAGATCGCTTAGAAGCCGGTGTGCCGACGGAGGGGCAGGATGAAGATCGATTCGGAAAGCTTTCGAGTACCGCCAGACAAAAAAGTTAACCTCAGCAAATGGCCGACGATTGTCGACCCTTATTACGAATCAAAGGAGCAGTATAAAGACCTTCTGCAGCAGCACATGGAGAAGCTGAGCTCGCTGCAGGACCTCCACTATGCATCCAATCGGCATGCGTTGCTCTTGATCTTTCAGGGAATGGATGGCGCAGGCAAAGACGGAGCCATTCGGCATGTCATGTCCGGAGTCAATCCGGAAGGCTGCGAGGTGTTCAGCTTCAAGCAGCCGAGTGCCGAAGAACTCGAACATGATTTTCTCTGGCGCACCACGTGCCGGCTTCCCGAACGCGGCCGAATCGGCATCTTCAACCGCTCTTATTACGAGGACGTGCTGGTCGTTCGGGTTCATCCGGAGCTGTTGAAAAGCCAGGGATTGCCCGAAGACCTGCGTAATAAGAAAGACATCTGGTCCGAAAGATACGAATCGATCCGCGATCTGGAGAAGCATCTCCATCGCAACGGCACACAAACCGTCAAGATCTTTCTGCACCTGTCTTATAAGGAACAACGAAAGCGATTCCTGGCGCGCATCGATGAGCCAGACAAGAACTGGAAGTTCAGCACGGCCGATATTCATGAGAGGAAGTATTGGAAGCACTACATGAGCGCCTACGAAGAGTGCATGCATTCGACAAGCACTCACCATGCGCCTTGGTACGTGGTGCCCGCTGACGACAAGGAAAATGCACGGCTGATTGTCTCCCAAATCGTCCTTGATGCGCTTGGAGGACTCAAGATGGCATATCCCAAGACCACCGCGAAGCGCCGCCGGGAACTGCTGGCGATTAAGAAGCAGTTGACGAAATAACGTCAGACAACATCTGTGGGCGCATCAGGAATCAACGTCACAAACCGCCGCTTCTCTCTTACCGCCGCGGAGAAGCAGAAAAGGAACAATAACATGGCTACCACCGAACTTCCTTTAAGTACTGACCCGGCAGCGAAGTCTTCCGACTTTATCTTCGATGTAGCTTTATCCACCGCGATTGCGGCAAATGGCAAAACAGAGGTACGTGCGCTGGCTCCCAAAGGGCCGCTTTCGCCTGAAATGCTTGACAGAATGAATCGCTACTGGCGTGCAGCGAACTATCTGTGCATCGGACAGATCTACCTATTTGAAAACCCGCTGCTTCGCGAACCACTTAAAGCGGAACAGATCAAGCCGCGACTGCTTGGTCACTGGGGAACCTCGCCGGGGCAAAACCTCATTTACATCCATCTGAATCGCCTCATCAAAGAACATGATGCTGACATCATCTATATCTCGGGTCCGGGACACGGGGGACCATCGCTGAACGCCTGCTCTTATCTTGAAGGCTCTTACACAGAAGTCCACCCCGAGATCACAGCCAATGAAGACGGCATGCGGCTCATGTTCCGCAAATTCTCTACTCCCGGCGGAGTTCCCAGCCATTGTGGACCGCACGTGCCGAACTCCATGCATGAGGGTGGAGAGCTCGGCTATTCGCTGGTTCACGCGTTCGGCGCGGCATTCGACAATCCCGATCTGATCGTTGCCTGTGTCATTGGTGATGGTGAATCTGAGACCTGTCCCCTTGAAGGAAGCTGGAAGTCGGTCAACTTTCTTAACCCAACGCGGGACGGCGCGGTCCTTCCGATTCTGCATCTCAATGGTTACAAAATATCAGGTCCGACTGCACAGGGACGCACGAGCGACGCAGATTTGAAAGCTCTGTACACCGGCCGCGGATACAAGCCTTACTTCGTCGAGGGAGACGATCCCGAGGTTGTTCATCAACTTCTGGCTCAGGCGATGGACGATTGCTACGCCGAGATTCGGTCAATTCAACAGGAAGCCCGTAAGAACGGATTCAAGAAGCAACCCGTCTGGCCCATGATCATTCTGCGCACGCCAAAGGGATGGACTTGCCCTAAAGAAGTGGATGGAATCCCCATCGAAGGCACCTTCCGTGCACACCAGGTTCCGCTTGCAACCGTTCGCGAGAATCCCGAGCATCTCAAAGTTCTTGAAGCTTGGATGAGGAGTTATAAGCCAGAGGAGCTCTTCGATGACAGTGGCAAATTCATTGAAGAATTGTCGGTCCTCGCGCCTCGCGGCAACCGGCGCATGGGCGGCAGCCCCCATGTGAATGGCGGTCGATCACTGGTTACACTTGCCCTGCCCGATTTCACGGAGTACGCACTCGAAATCCCCGGACCGGGTCAGGTTCTAGCCGAGGCTCCGCGCAAACTTGGCGATTTCTTCCGTGACACTTTTAGGATGAATCTCACGAACTTTCGCATGTTTTGTCCCGATGAAACAAACTCCAATCGGCTGAATTCGATCTTCGAAGCAACAAAGCGCTGCTCTATGGCAGAGCTTGTCTCGATCGATGACGAACTCGGCCCAGATGGCCGCGTGTTGGAGGTATTGAGCGAGCATCTGTGCGAGGGATGGCTGGAAGGCTACCTGCTTACCGGGCGGCATGGCATGTGGTCCTCCTATGAGGCCTTTGCACAGGTGGTCGATTCCATGCTCACACAGCATGCAAAGTGGCTTGAACAATGCCGCGATTATCCGTGGCGCAAGCCAATTGCGTCTTTGAATGTTCTTCTCACTAGCCACGCATGGCGGAACGATCACAACGGATTCAGCCACCAGGCCACCGGCTTCGTGGACAACGCGCTGGCACGCAGAAGCGACACGATTCGTGTCTATTACCCGCCGGACAGCAATTGCCTGCTGAGCGTATTCGATCATTGCCTGCGGAGCCGTAACTACGTGAACATTGTCACTTGCGGGAAGCAGCCGCAACTGCAGTGGCTCAACATGGACGAAGCTTTGGAGCATTGCTCACGCGGCGCATCGACGTGGAAATTCGCAACCAATGATGAGGGCGGAGAGCCGGATGTCGTGCTGGCCTGTGCAGGCGACGTGCCAACAATTGAGATATGCGCGACGTCATGGCTTCTGCAAAAACACGTCCCTGGCATCAAGGTGCGGGTCGTCAACGTAGTTGATCTGATGACGTTGATGTATCCAGACAAACATCCGCACGGGTTGGATGAGATGTCCTTCAATGCGCTCTTCACCGAAAAAGCGCCTGTCATCTTCGCCTTTCACAATAACCGCTGGCTCATTCATACGTTGGTTCACGGGCGCGCCAATGAGGGCCGCTTTCATGTGCACGGATATATTGACCAGGGAACAACCACTACGCCGTTCGACATGGTCGTGCTGAATGAGATGAGCCGGTTCCACCTCGCGCTCGATGCGCTGAAGCGCATTCCTCGGCTTCGTGTGCAGGCTGCGGATGTAATCCAGCTATTCGGCAAGAAACTCAATGAACATCACGACTACATTCGCGAGCACCTTGAGGATATGCCCGAGATCAGGAACTGGCAGTGGACGGCGGACTTCAGCGATTCGGCTGCGCCTGCTCCATTGGCCAAGGGACATCCGCAGAAGGCTATGTTCACCGACAGCTAAGCGACAAGCTTTTGAAATAGTGGTGGAGCGGCTATCACCGGCCAGACATTCGCGATAGCTGCGCTCGCTTTCTGAAGTTCGATACATAGGGAGACAAAGTGAATGATCCTGAGGCACCTGCCGATTGGTTAAAGATCGATGGAATTGATGCCCTAATTGGGTTAGCTCTCAATTTGCACTGGTCCTAGAACCATGCAGCGGACGACCTATGGGAAGAACTCGACAGAGATCTCTGGGCAGCAACACAAAATCCCTGGGTCATCTTGCGGACGGTTTCCAAAGAGAAGATCAAGGCCGCACTGAGCGCCCCGGAGTTTCGCCAGCGTCTCGATTCTTTGCTAAGTCGGAATCGGGCATCGCACAGTGCGGACGCATGGTTTCAGAGCAAGCATCCAAATGGCGCGCTCAAATCGATCGCCTACTTCAGCATGGAATTCATGTTGAGCGAGGCACTGCCCATCTACTCGGGCGGACTGGGCAACGTAGCAGGCGACCAACTGAAAGCGGCCAGCGACCTGGGAGTACCGGTCGCCGGCGTCGGCCTGCTCTACGGCCAGGTATATTTCCGCCAGGACTCCGATTCAGATGGACGCCAGCAAGCGCTTTATCCGGTCAACGATCCTGGCCAGTTGCCCATTCGCCCACTGCGGCAGCCTAATGGTGAATGGCAGCGGCTGCAGATCCAACTGCCGGAGGGGAAGATCTGGCTCCGCTGTTGGGAGGTGTCCGTTGGCAGGACAAAGCTGTACCCGCTGCGCAGCAGGCCTTGTATCACCGCGCACGCTGCAACCGGGCCGCTCGCCGGGGCGAATACTCACCGGAAATGGAGAATAGATGACTGGAAGCAAGCACAATCATGAAGGAAACAGCAGCGAAAAAGGCGAGCCCGGCCCTGGCCCTTATTGGACGCGGATGCATCGCGACTGGCGTTTCTGGTTCGGGGCACTCCTTATGGCAGGGGCGCTTGCGGTTTATGTGATGAGCGGCGACCTGGCATGGGTGCCACACGGGCACCGGTTGCCGTAATGCGAGTTCGCCGCCCAGCTCGAACAAAGACAATTTAGGCCGAGTGAAGCACGGCTAAATCACATATTTAAGCATCGAGAGTTGGAAATGAATGAAGAAGCTGATTGTTTTCGACCTGGACGGAACGCTCGCCGCGAGCAAATCGTCTCTTGACGCTGAGATGGCATCTCTTTTGCATGATCTGCTTGGTGTCGCCAAAGTTGCGATCATCTCCGGGGGCGCGTGGCTGCAGTTTGAAAAGCAGGTGCTTGCCAATCTTCCCAAGGATGATCTCCTGGCTAAGCTCTCGATCCTTCCTACCTGTGGAACGCAATTCTTTCAGTTTATGGGGCAGTGGAAAAAACTCTATGCCGAAGACTTCACTGCTGTTGAGAAAGCGAAGATTGTTAGTTCTTTGAGCAGAGCCGTAGATACCGCGGGCTTCGCCGTCGAGAAAACGTGGGGAGAGACGATTGAGGATCGAGGAAGTCAGATAACTTACTCCTCGCTGGGCCAGCAAGCGCCGCTCGAAGAAAAAGTGAAGTGGGATGCCGATTTTGCCAAGCGGAAGAAAATCAAGACGTTCCTCGACACTCTCATTCCCGAGTTTTCGGTCCGCCTCGGCGGCGCGACATCCATCGACGTCACCAAGCCTGGCATCGACAAGGCGTACGGGATCAAGAAACTGCGCGATATTCTCCACATTTCAACGCAAGAGATGATATATGTCGGGGACGCCTTGTTCCCAGGAGGAAATGACTACCCGGCCGAACAGGCAGGCGTGATTTCGATTCCTGTTAAAGGCCCTACTGAAACCAAGCGCGTCATCGAAGCGATCATCGCCTGCCTGGGAGATGACCAGCAGCCGCGGTCATTCAACGTAGATTGATGGATGGCATCAGCCACAACGCGCGGCTGATCCGATGCTAGTCCCAATGCTCGGGCAAGAGGGACTCGGTCCGGAACCCGTCTTCCCTGCCATCCCACCGTGCGCGGGCGATTTCCTCGGAGGATTGCGCGGAAGGTCCTTGGCCGCGCTCGATGACGCGAAGGTGCTTGATTATACGTGGCATTGCAACCGCCATACGTTTGCCAGTAGACTTGTTATGGCCGGGGTCGATCTGCGCACGGTTGCAGAGCTGCTCGGGCACAGGACACTCCAGATGGTCATGCGGTACTCCCATCTCGCACCGGAACACCAGACTTCGGCGGTCGATCGCCTGGTCAACTTTTCGGGACAGAACGGACACCAGAACGGACACCGGAGCGTTTGGCGTGAAAAGGTGCAAAACACCCAAACACGTAAGTAATTTAAAATGAGTTAGTTACAATGCGGAGAGGTGGCAGAGCCCGGTTGAATGCACCTGACTCGAAATCAGGCATGCTCGTAAGGGTATCGGGGGTTCGAATCCCTCCCTCTCCGCCATATTACAATGTATATCCTTTAGATTCTTGGCAAACAGCTTATATAGAACGAGTTGCTTGGGTTTACTAAAGTCCGTATAGTCACCATAGTCCACCTGATTCCCTATTGTCGGGCACAAAAACCTTACAAAATCGAACCCACCTTACAACAGATTTTCCACGGCCGTTCACGATTGGCACGTTCCGACCTAGTGATCCAGATACGCGAGCACAGCGCACCTTCATAGAGTCAAAGCTCTGGCGTCCATGCTTGACGCCTGTAAAGCTTTGAGCAGAGAAGAAATTGAACCCACTGTCCTCGGCTAAAGCCGCGAGATACTGATATAGATTCTCAAAGTCCCCCGGAGTAGAAGAAGCGGCCATGCCTTTCGTCCTCAACGAAGCACAGTTGCGACGTATCGAGAATGTTCACGGTGGCTTCTTGTACCAGCATCTCTACACAGTCGCGCTTCTGTTGAGCCGACCGAGCCTTGCCTGGACAGAGGTAGCCGTCGAGCGAGACGAAGACATCGAGGTGCACCTTGCGGAGCGTCGTCTCTACCTCCAGGTAAAGAAGCGGGACAGGAATCTGACCTTTGGCGATATCTCGGATGTGCTTGAACGCTTCCAAGAGATTGCCCTAGAGCATGAGGCGCAGCGAAGGTCAGGAATTCCGACCTGCTGGATCATTTCGAACGCTGAGCCCGGCCCCGATTTGAACAAAAGAATCCGGACGGACTGGCCAGCCGATGTGTACATCCTTACGCCCCAAACCTGTACTGGTGACGGCAACACCTTACCCGTTCCAGGGCAATCGTTAGAGTCGATGTGGGGGGTGTGCGTTCGACTCGCGCGGCGTCTACCTCACTCGACGTTACAACCCGAAACCCTCACATGGAAGCTGGCGGCTCTCGTTCAGTACTTGGCGGCGGGCGCGATGCGGCCCGATCACGTTCTGGATTCGGAAGCTCTGCAGCCACTCTTGGAACAGTTGGTGGCTCAGCTACAAAGTCTGCCTGAACCATTAGATGACTATCGTCCGCAGGAGAACGAACCGGTCTACCAGTCCACGGACATGGTTCGCCTAATTACAGGTTTCTCGGGCTCAGGGAAGACTTCGTGGGTCGGTGAATTGGGAACCCATACTGCGTCGCCCCTGCTCTATTTCGATGTCGCTGAGATGCCAAGCGCAGGAGTGCCAGCAGCCTTAGCCCGAGAGATGGCAGCTTTCGTCCTCCCCGAAAACAGTCCAGAGCGGCAACAGATTCTATTGCCGGGAGTTTCGGGCCTCCAGAGTTTGCGCGTCATAGACCGCTTCCTCGCCGAGCACGTCAACGATATGACGATCGTGTTGGACAATGCCCATCGCATGAGTGACGACATCCTTGTCGAGACTGTTCGTTCGATGGGGGCCACCAAGTGGGTCGTACTTGCGCAGGAATGGCCAGGAAGCCAACTATTCGCCACCGCGACTGCAGCTCGGGTCCAAACATTGTCCGGTTGGTCAAGAGATACGATGGCCCGCGATGCGAACGCTATTGGTTGCTTCGGAACCATCGAGAACTTTCAGAGCCTACACGATCTTACCGGCGGTCTACCCCTCTTTGTTCGAGATGCAATCCGAATTTGCAAAGAGGGCTACAACGGGGACGTGGCTGCATATGTCGTCGACATTGCCGATCATGTCCCGCTTCAAACGACGAGCCAAGAAGTCATCGTTTCTCAGGTTCTGGGAAGACTCTCCGAGGACGCGAATGCCTTTGCGTCTCTGCTTTCGATTTTTACGGTGCCGTTTAGTCGGGATGTTGTAATCCGGGTAATCGCTCCTGCCTTGAGGTTGACCCGTACTCAAGCCGGCCTCCAGCTCCGAACTCTATATTCCTGGGGAATCATCCGATCATCTGCCGGCGGCGATGTTTCCCTGCATGACAGTTTTCGGCTGCTGGCGAGTGAGCGGATCGCTGAGCTTTCAGATGTTGTCGTGCTCAATGCTCGCGAGGAGCTCTATCAAGTCGTTTGGGCAAACAGGGCAGGTGGAGGCCCTGATAAATTCCGGCTGCTGGCCCGCCTCATGTTTGAAACGCGCCGGATTGAGTCGCTAGTCGATTTGCTCACGAACACGGCGGAGATCGTCACTGAGTACGGTATCGAAGAGGAAATGTCTGCTTTGCTCGTCAAGGCTGCCGAGGACACATCCTTGTCCTCCGAAGACCGCTTTTGGGCCGAGGACACACTGACGTTCTGGGCCCTCAATCGAAAAGATGTTGAGGAAGCCCGCACTCGTTTTGAAAGGATTCAGACCATCGTAAAGGAGTTCACTCCGTCCGAAACGATTCGGACCTCGGTCCTCACGAAGGAGCTTCTTATCGCCGGCATGGAAGCAGATCTGGTGAATCTCCAGCGTATCTACCGTTCTGCAATCAACTCCAGTTCTAATGATTTAGCTCGGAGGGTCATTAGCTACAACTACGCACACGGATTGAGGACTTGTGGGAGGTCAGACCTTGCCTTGGAGATCCTAACGGACCTTGTAGAGGAGTATTACCGTGTGCTTGGGATTACCCCACATGATGTCTTTTTTCACAAGCTGCACGAGACGATGGCCAAGATTCGGGATTTTGACGAGAATCAGGAGGAGGTTAAGCGTCTGGCCGACAGTCTTGATCTTCAGGGTTCAGCGGCGCACGACATTGGACTATTCCAACCGTTTGCAGAACTCCGTGAGTTTCCGGCAGGGGTGCGTGACGGCGCGTGGGCCGGGTTGTTACTTTCAATCAACCGCTGAGGTCGGCGAGATTGAAGGATACGAGTGCCACCCTTGTGGCTGAGCCCATTTTGCA
>JBEKRS010000105.1:0-13549 GCA_049518535.1 Occallatibacter sp.
TCGGCCTGCAGCGCGCCCTTGAAGTTCTTCAGATGCGCACGCGGGTGTTCGCCCTTGCGATCTCCCGTGTAGGCGAACCAAACAGCCGGCGGCGCCGCTTGGCCAGCCGGGCGATCATCGCGGACGTAAGTCCACAACCTTGCGGTTTTGGTTTTACCTGTGCCGGGCGCGAGCACCGGCATAGGCGTATCGACACCCCCAAGGACGAAGACCTGTCCGTAGGCACCCCGTCATCGTCGGCGTGGATCTTGCGCCCCGCAAGGACATGCTCGCGCAACGCATCGACCAGCGGATCGAGCAACGCGCTCGATGCGCCCACCCAGTCGGCCAACGTGGAGCGCTCGATCGCGACGCCCTGCCGCGCATAGATCTCCGACTGGCGATAAAGAGGCTGGTGGTCGCAAAACTTCGAAACCAGTACATGCGCCAACAGCGCCGGTCCGGCAAGTCCGCGCTCGATCGGCCGCGAAGGCGCCGGAGCCTCGACCACGCGTTCGCAGGCCGTGCAAGCGAACTTGGGCCGCACATGGCGAATCACCTTGAAGCTCTCAGGAACATACTCCAGTTGCTCGCTCACGTCTTCGCCGAACTGCTTCAACTGAACCACGATCTTCTCGCTCTTCTTACCGAAAATCGTGCGCCGCAGCTTCTCGACCAGCAGCTTCAGATGTTCGATCTGGTCGCTGCGTGTGCGCAGTTCCTCGCTCTGTTCGGCGAGCTTCAGCCGTTGTGTGGCGAACTCGGCTTCGAGAGCGGCCAGCTCTGCCTCTTGTTGAGCTGCAGTCTCGCGCCGTTGCCGCAGTTCCATCTGCAGCTCGATGGCCAGCGCCTTCAAGGCATCGTTGTCCAGTTGGTCGAGATCGGGAAGCGCGTTCGCCATCACGCCTTGAGTATGCCATGACGCGCTGCGGAAAGAAGCGCTAAAACCCGCATGAATACAGGTGATTATTATGCTTCGCCCAAACCGCCAGGGGCGGCGCGAAGGTCCGCTCCGGCCGGCGCCAATCGATGCCTTCAAGCCGGGGTCCCCAGCGACAGGTCTTCGTCGTTGGGGTGGAAGAAGCATCGACAACTGGGCACGGCTCAGCGCCACCGTTCCCGAGTCTGTCTTCGGCCACACAAAGCGTCCGCGTTCCAGTCGCTTCGAAAACAAACATAGCCCATCGCCATCGAATCACAACAACTTGACCTGGTCGCCGCGCCGGCCGCGAAAGACAAACACGTGGCCGGAATAGGGATGCGCGTTGAGCACCGTCTGCACTTGGGCGCTTAACCCATAAAAGCCTCGCCGCATGTCGGTCACGCCTGCAGCGATCCAGATCTTCGTCCCTGTGCGCAGATCAATCACGGCCGCAGGCTCTCTTCCGGGTCCCCTTGCAAGCGATCTATACTTGCAAGGGTGGTGAGCACCGCCCGCAATAATGCCGCATCCACGCCGCTTTCCACGCGGATCTTCACGCGCCCGGACAACTCGATATGGATAGCGCCGCCCGACATTGCGGCCATGGGCTGGATCGAATGCTTCTCTGTGACGGCCGCATCCACAGTAACGGCGCTGGCTTCTTCCGGGGAAAGAACCACGGGCAACAACGCGGCAGACTTCCGACCCTTCGGCTCCAGCTTGCCCTTGAGATAGGCTCGCCGCCAATCAAACACCTGATGCGAGTTCACGCCTTCAGCCAGCGCCACCTTCGCCACGCTTGCCCCAGGCTCAAGGGTCAACTCTACGATCCGGCGCTTCTCGAGAATCGATCGGTAGACCCGCTTGCCGCTCTCTGACCTTACGCCATCTGCATGGTCCATCAACCCATGGTTCAGTGCCAGGCCGCCGCCGATCCAGATGGAATCTCCGAACGCTTACTCTGAGCCGCGCGAAGTGCGTCGTATATTTGGACCTCTCTCGCTGCATCCGCCGTTCGCAAAGTTAGCTTGTATGCAATTGCAAGGGCCTGGTGAAACTTCGGGTCGTCTGACTTGAGATGGATGGCTGATTCCAATTCCGGAATCGCACTTCCTGCGTCACCGCTCTCGAGTTCGACCTCACCCAAAACGTAGTGTGTCTCGGGATCGTTTCTATTGAGACCTATTGCGGCCTTCAGTTCCTCAATTGCCTTCTGCTTTTGACCCTGGCGTTCAAAGGCTTCTCCAAGGGCACGGTGCACCTCAGCTATCTCTGGATGCGACTTCTCCAATGAGTCAAGACGCTCCATGCCGGAAGAGAATTGTCCGGTCTTCACCAACGAGTCGGCATAGACATACTGCACTTGCGGAATAGAGTTCAAATCCCCTTCCGCGGGCTGAAGAGTCCTGATGCATCCATCGTAGTCGTGTGTCATGAATTGGCTGATGCCCAGAGCCGCTCGGATGCCAGAATCGTCCTGGTGGGAGCGCAGATAACGCGAAAGTGGCATGATCGCGTCGCCGAACCTGGATGCCGAAAACGCCGCTCGCCCCCAGTTATAATCCAGCCCGTCAAACGACGGGTTCCATTCCGCGGCGCGTTGGAAGTTGGTAAGCGCGTCCGCATAGTCCTTACCCTCAGCCGCAATAGCTCCCAGATTGTTATAGCTATCCGCGACAGCGGGGGTAACTCGCTTCTCAAAGGCATTGAGCCTGCGGATGGCTTCAGGATTTGCGGTCTCGCCGGTACCTGGTGGTGATCCCGTGAAGTTCATGGAAGTGTTCGCAGATTCTATTACTCCAGGCGTATCCAGAAGCCCAGCGAGCTTGCTCTTATCCTCTGATAGTCCCTTGTCCAACAAGGCGTGCGCTGTTTTCATCTCCGCATGCGCTTCCTCCTCTTTGTGCTGCTGCATCAGAAGCCTGCCCAGCAGGAAATGGGCTTTCTGTACCTGATAGCGATTGTGCGACACATCGGTTGTAAGACGAATGCTCTGACGGAGAGCGGCTTCCGCGTCGGCTGGGCGGCCGGTATCAACATACATTTCCCCTAAGTAGAGGAAAGCATCGGGACTCTTTGGGTCGAGTTCCGTCGCTCGCTTCAAGTACCTCCCAGCTTCCGTATATCGATACTGACTTATCGCGATCTTACCCAGCGCGGCGTACGTCAGAAAGTCGCTCGGAGAAATGACTAACTCCTTTTTTAGTTCTGCCTCTGCGGACTGAACTCTTGTAGTGTCGTTGCCGGTGGCAAGCAAGGATGCCGCCAGCGCGTAATGCGCACCCGGAAAGCGAGGGTCCTTTGCAATCACCCTTTTGAACTCTTCAACCGCCTGTTGTTGAAAATCCGAGTTACCATAGGCGCGACCAAAGCTCATGTGAATTGAGGCACTATCCCCGAAAGAGGCCTGCATCTCACCAAATATCTCCTTCGCGCACTTTTCATCGTCCATGTCCAGACAAGCAACGGCTAAGTCGTATCCGTTTTCGAAGTTGGGATCGAGCGCGACGGCCGTCTCGAGTTCTTTCCTCGCATCCCGATCTCTATTTCTCTTGAGAAGCGCGCGTCCGAGGATCTGATGGGCCTGTGCCAATCCCTTGGAATCTCCGGGGTAATCTCTGAGAAACGCCCTCGTCAGCGTCTCTGCGTGTGACGGATCACCAAGCACCAGCGCAGCATTAGCGTATTCCAGACGCAAATCCGGTGAGTTAGGCATCAGCGCCAGCGCGTCATCGAACAGCGACGCGGCTCTGGAATAGTCTCTAAGTTGGACATAACCAGTGGCTAGTTCGCCCAAGACGTCAGCGAGGAATGCACGATACTCAGCGGCTGCCTTGTCGAGACTCTTTACTTTCTGGAAATGCTGGGCCGCGTCATAATGCTCCTGTAGCATCGAGTTGCTTGAGTTAGCCCTTTTAGTCTGCGTCTGTGAGACAGTTGCAGCAGAGTAGACTGCGATCAGAATAACCGAGGGGATGAGTTTCAGATGGATGGACATGACAAATCAGCTCGATACCATTATCTGCTTTCGAGCGCGGGTCCGGCATCCTATGTTTTGTAACCGCAGAACGCTTTGGGCGGACAATGGCATCGCGAGTTGACCAAGTCCTGTAGGTTACGATGCTCCGGCAATCGATTGCGATCCCTGCGGTCCACCGGCCTTTCCGAAGTTTGATGGTAGGCAAGAGAACGGAAAGCGAACAGGAGCCCGCCTTCCGTTCGTTAAGAACCGTCAGAAGGAATATTTCAGGTCTAATTCGATGATGCGCTGGTAAGGCGCCTGCGACCTGGTGTTCATCACACCAAATGCATTAGCACCCGTGGACCCTTGGTCGTAGTTAGGCGTGATGGCCTTGCTTGCGTAGTCCACGTTGTAGTTCAAGGTCAGCGGGTTGAGGTTGGCGAACTCCAGCAACGAATGGTTCAGCCAATCGAATGCCGTGGCGCGGAACTGTACTTGTTGTTTTTCGTAAATGTGGAAGGTCCGATAGAGCGCCAGGTCACTGTTGTAATATGGCGTGGCCTTCATATAGGGATACGACTGCCCCCCCTGCGTTCCCACCGCTGGAGCATTGAAGCAGGCTCCATTCACAAGCTGATTGTGAGCCAGGTTGTGGGTCGGGTTGCAGGTCAGCACTGGCATAATTGGGATGTTCTCGTCCGTACCGAAGTAGGTCGGGTCTCCGATCCCGGTGGTAACGCCCGTATCTTTCGCCAGATTGCAGTTTGCCGAGTTGTAAACGCCCGATGAGTAGCAGGACGCGCCGTTGGTGTCCGCCGGTTGGTTGATGTACTGCTCACCCAAACTGAAATTGGGTACACCGTTGCCTAGGGCGGATGGAATGTAACCGCCCGCCTGCCAAGTGGTCACGCCCGAGACGGTCCAACCTCCTCCGAGCCGATTGAGCACCGTGCTCCCTGTATGGAGTTTACCGCTGCTGTAGGTGTAGGACGTGTTGAAGACAAGCGGCCGGTCGGTTGCCGCCGGGCCATAGTTCCCAGCGACGCTGTATGGGTTCTCCTGTAGGCCTGTGGCCAGCGTCTTCGACCAGGTTCCGTTCAGGTTGAATGTTAACTTTCCAGCAGTCTTGATCCAAGAGACTTGAAGGGCGTTGTAGTTGGCGTAATCAACGTTTTTAATCATGTAGGCCTGTGCAGTACCGTACGCGTAGCCATACGGGTGGTAATCCGCATACGTATTCCCCGTCGCTTTATCAGTAGAATTAGAGATGTTCGGATTCTCTGTGACATTTTCCGGGTTCGTGGCGAGAACGCCGGTCTTTGGGTCAGGCGAGAAGAAAGCACCGATCGGGGTCTTGTTCTGGTTAGCCAGTTCGGAAAAGGTACTGCCCTCGATGTCTTCGGCGGCATTGGGAAGCTGGCTGGTTTGATTTCCCACATAGGCAACGTCGATCTGCGAATTCCAGGGCAGTCTCTGATCGATGGTGAAGTTGTAGGCCAAGGTGAGAGGTTGGCCGTAGTCACTCGGGTCAAGGCCCCACTGCGCTCCGCTCCCGCAGAATTGTGTGCAGCCCGTGTATGCCAAGTTGTGGATATTCTGGAGTTGGAGATTGTATGAGCCGGGCGTATTGTAGGCCAACACATCCTGGGCGGTGAAGAGCGGCGAGTCGACCGTGTTGACCTGGGTGACGAAGCGATACACACCCCATCCGCCCCGGACCACCGTTTTGCCGGTCCCGAATACATCGTAGGATAAGCCAAACCTCGCGTCGGGATAAGCAAAGCGGTTTGGTTGGCCGCTGAGCGGTACGCCAGCATCAATCCCATGCCAGTAGTACCCCGGAGCATACTTCCCGTCGTTATAATCCGCTTGCACGCGGAGCGGGTAGAATACCGCAACCCCTACACCATCGCGGTCATACCAGTGGCCCACGTGCTCCATGCGTATACCAAGATCCAAGGTGAGACGCTTGGTCGTCTTCCATGTGTCGTCCACAAAGGCTGCCGTTGCCATGTAGGCAAAATCCTGTATAGGCGCTGAGTTGTTTTCGGTGTAGGCAGCGGCTCCGTTCGTATTCGACATAATGCCCGAGACAAAGTTGGCGACTGCGTTCTGCGGCGAACCGATGGGACCATTTGCCTTGTTCCAGAGATCCGGGTTTTGCCCGGCCGAGAAATGCAGGTCGCCATCCAGGTAACTGCTGAAAGTGCTCTGCCAGTTATCAGTGGTCTGCGTGAATGCGCCCAGCTTGATGGTGTGCCCTCCCCATACCTTGGTGATCGTGTCGCTGAACTGGGGCGCTTCCTTGCGCACTCCATACTGCCCCGGAGGATTCTCGAAGATCGAGTCCTGCGAAAAATCCGGGATGGATTCATTGCCGGGGCTGTTGTATGCGGGAATGTTGAGAGACGAGGTCTGGAAGACCTTGCCGTATGGATAGTTCCGTGTGGTCTTGTACGCAGCCGAGGGGGCCGGCTCGGTAAATGGGAAGCTGCCGAAGGCCCACGCAGCCATGAAATCCATGGTAGTTGTGGAGTTGAAGTTGTGAACGAAATGCCCGGCCATTGACTTGCCACGGAACACTTGCCGCTCGCCGCCTCCCGGATAAGGGATGGCATTGTTCGGCGTCCAGTAGAGGTGGGCGCCGTTGCCGGATGCCAGTTCCGAGTCGTAGGCCTGCTGGTAGGAGCCATAGATCTTGGTATTCTCCCCAAGCTGATAATCTATGCGGAATCGATAGACCCATCCATCGTTGATGTTCGGGATCGCTTGGTAGTAGTTCACGTTGCCGGGTGAAGTTGCCGGATTGGCGTTCGCCACGGGCCAAATTTTGGCCAGAGCCGCGGAGCCCGGATCGAGAAATCCAGTGGGAAACTTCTGGCCCCCATCCGTTATGTACGTCGTACTTCCGGAAGAGGACGTGACAACGTATGTCCCGGTCGGACCCGGTGCGGCTCCTAGCGCCGCCGTCGTCGTTCCGTTCGCAAGCACCGTTCCGCCCAGGTCGCTGCACCAAGACCCTCCGGGATAGCCTCCCGGAGGGGCACCCTGGAAAAACCCTTGCGGGCATAAGGCAATATTATCGGCGTTGTCGGTGGAAAAGTCGCCAGCCATCATCTCCGGAGTCGGAATATACGACGACAGATGGTTCGCATTGCCCTGGTTCTGCAGCCACCGCTCGTAGCCGCCCCAGAACATAAGCTTCTTGTTAGTGTGGGGAACCGGACCGCCGAAACTGCCGCCTGGATAGTAGTAGGCCTGGGGGCCCTTCGGAGTACCCGTGTCATTGTCCTGCCAGTCGTTCGCGTTGAGGGCACTGTTGCGGGCGTTGAAGAATGCGTCGCCGTGGTAGTTGGTGCCGCCCGACTTGCTGATGGTACTCACCACAACCGGGCCCAATGGGGTTTCTGCACCGAAGTTCGAAGCCTGCACACTAACTTCTGCCGTAAAATCCGGCACGACGATTGAAAGCGATGAGGCGTTGTTGCCTACATCAATGATATCTGCGCCGTCTGACAGCAGGGCGGTACCGCTGCGATTTGCCGCGCCGTTGAGGTCGATGCCGTTCCCGATCGAGCTTTGCTGCACGGTGACGTTAAGGTCGCTGAATTCTGGGCTGGTTTGGGTTAAGCCGCCCGAGACCGTGGTCGCGCCCGGCAGTACCTTCAGCATTTCGGTGGTATCTTGGCCCTGGAGCGCAAGGCTGTCAATATCCGCGGAACTCAAAACGTCAATCTTTGAACCGTTCTCGACAGGAATCATCTGCTGGTCGGCCGCAACCATCACCGTCTGGCTTTCGGAACCCACGCCAAGAGCAAGGGCCGGAATCGTGCGCGCGTCGCCAGCGTGCAGTTCAATGCCGGTTATTTGTTCGGGCCTAAAACCTTTTGCGGACGCTTTCAGAGAATAAGTGCCTGGTACCAATGCCGGGAATGCATACAGCCCGGTTGCATTGGTTTGCACCGCGCGGCTTTCGTTCGTCGACTGGTTGGTCAGCGTAACTTCCGCCCCCGGAATCACGCCTCCTGAGGTATCCTGCACCGTCCCGGAGAGAGTCGCTGTTGTCTGAGCGCGGAGGATCGAGGAGTGAACGAGGCATAAGAGCGCCGCAAGCAAAAACGGCGCAATAGCGCGATTCGGGTGGAAAAACCGCCTGAGTTGAGTCGAAGGAAGATCATTTTTGAGAGCATATATCTGGAGAACATACGCCAACTTCGCGCGCACCAGCGTGCGCGCAACAAAGCTGCTGCGATTCATGAGGCCTCCTGAATTTGGTCTCGGTCAGCAGGACGTATCTCGCGGGCCGAGGGTGCCCGTTCCAAACAGCCCGGATGGCTGTCTTTAGTACGCGATGACAACTATATTCACGACTTAGAGTTACTGTCAAGAGGATTGCCGGATATTTCTTTGATAGACGTTATCATTTGCGAGCAATCGACCACGCGCAATCAACATAGGATCGCCGCTGCAATTGCGCAGTTAAGAGAAACGATTGGGCCGCTTTATCAATATTTTCAATAATTTATTTTCCATAAGAACTAGTCGATTGTGGTTTGGAACTCATGGTACTCGCGCACCCTCTAAAACCTTTGTTTGTGAGCCGGACATCGGTTCCTGGATTCGCAAATTAGAGGGGAAGACGAGGTAGGGTAGAGCCGGACAAACTCGAAGCAACTATTGGTGTTTAGCTCGGAGCAATGGATCTGGCGAAATCTTTCTCGTGCTCCAACCAAGACCCTGCCGGATTAGATAGACTTGTTACTTGCCTGGCGGAACAGGTAGCAGCCTCGCTCGAGAAGGACACATGACACAGACGGCCAATTTCATTGCCGCCGATCTTGGAGCATCCAGCGGGCGGATCATGCTTGGCCGGTGGGATGGCCGGACATTTTCTGTCGAGCAACTGCATCGTTTCACCAATGGCGGGGTGCGCGCAGGCGACGGCCTCTATTGGGACATCCTTGGCATCTGGTCGCAGATACGGGCGGGGCTGGCGAAGTATCATGTCCTTTGTCCGCAACCGCCGCAAGGCATTGCTGTGGACGCATGGGGTGTGGACTTCGGCCTGCTTGATCGCGCCGGACGCCTGATCGGAAATCCGCGACACTATCGCGATTCCAGAACCGCCGGCATCCCGCAGCATGTCTTCAAAGCCGTTCCAGAGCGGCAGTGGTTCAGCGAAACCGGCGTCCAGACGATGCCCATCAACACGTTATTTCAGCTCTACAGCATGGTTCGCGCCCAAGACCCCGCGCTCACAGCGGCCGAAACGTTGTTGATGATTCCCGACCTGTGCACGTATTTCCTGTGCGGCGAAAAGACCGTTGAATGGACCGAGGCAGCCACAACGCAAATGTACTCGCTGCAACGGAAGGACTGGGCGCGAACGCTGTTGAGCGCCCTTGATCTTCCGGTTTCTATCCTGCCTGCGGTGACGCCTCCGGGCTCAGTATTGTCGCTAGTTCGACCAGACGTGATTGAAGATTGCGGCTTTACACAGTCTTTTCCAGCGATTGCGGTGGGTTCGCACGATACGGCAAGCGCCGTGGCGGCCATACCTAATATGAGCGAAGACAGCGTCTTTCTCTCCAGCGGCACTTGGAGCCTGATGGGCGTTGAGGCAGCGGAGCCGGATACCTCCGAGGAGGCATTGCGGCTCGGCTTCACCAATGAAGGCGGTGCCGATGGATCAGTGTTGCTGCTCAAGAACATCACCGGCCTATGGATCGTGCAGGAGTGCTTGCGGCACTGGGCCAGCGAAGGCCGCCAATATACGTGGGACGAACTGGCGTCAGCGGCCGAGGCCGCAAAAGCTTTTCGATGTTTCATTGATCCTGATTCGCCCGCCTTTCAAGCGCAATGCAATATGCCGCGCGCGATTCGTCAATACTGCGCGGCGAGTGGGCAAACTGCACCAGAGACTGCCGGCGAGATTGCGCGCTGCGCCTTCGAGAGCCTGGGCCTGAAGTACCGTTCGGTGCTGGAGTCGCTGCGAAAACTAACCGGGCGCGTCCTCGGCACCATCCGCGTGGTTGGCGGCGGAGGGCTGAACGCTGTATTGTGCCAGATGACGGCCGACGCGTGTGGCTGCCAGGTGGTAAGCGGTCCGTCCGAGGCGTCATCTCTGGGCAATGTCATGTTGCAGGCGGTGGCCACCGGGCATTTGGCCGATGTGCGTTCGGGGCGCTCGACCATCGCGGAATCGGTGCAATGTCTTTCGTTCGATCCCCACCGATCCGAACGATGGGATGAGGCGTATGCATGCTTCCGAGTGCTGGAAGCGACTGAAATCGACTGCGCCGCGGGCCAACACACATTGCGGTAGATGTAAGCCGGCGAGCCGAGGCCGGAGAGAACATGAAGGAGTGAACTCATGGCAGCTTATGTAGTCCCCGTCTTAGAAGAACCTACTCAAGTGGCAGCCAAAGAAGTGTTGCTGGTCGCCAACGGAGATCTGCGTCAATCCGCCAATCAACTTTGTTGGCCCGCACAATCGCAGATGGAAGCGAAGTTAACCGAGGCCTTCCAGGCGGCGGGATTCACCCTGCGCCGCGCACACCCATATGATCCACATCTCCAGCACGGCTTCATCTATAACCAGCGCATGGGCATGGATGTTTTCACACATATCCATCCCGAAGCGCCTATCGTCGTAGCCGAAGCGGTATGGCAATACAGCAGTCATGTTCTGGCCGGTCTGCTTAGTCACCGGGGTTCCATCCTGACCGTGGCTAACTGGTCGGGCCAATGGCCAGGGCTCGTAGGCATGCTGAATCTGAACGGCTGTCTGTACAAGGCAGGAGCCAACTTCAGCACTCTTTGGAGCACGGACTTCAGCGACGAGCCCTTCCGCAAAGGCCTGCGCCAATGGCTGAAGGAACACCGCGTCGACCACGATCTGAGCCATGTGCATGATCTCGTTCTGGCGTCTCTACCGGCAGCCGAACGAGAGTTAGGCCGCTCGCTGGCCAAGATTCTCCAGGCGCGCAAGGCAATCATGGGAGTCTTCGACGAAGGCTGCATGGGTATGTACAACGCCATCATTGAGGATTACCTCCTGAACCCGCTAGGCGTGTATAAGGAGCGCCTGAGCCAAGCCGCGCTTGTCGCTGCCATGCGCGAGGTTCCCGATGAGGAAGCGCAGAAGATTCGCGACTGGCTCGATGCGCGCGGATTGACCTTCAAGACCGGTCCCAACGAAGAAACGGACTTGACCAACGCACAGATTCTTTTGCAATGCAAGATGTACATCGCGGCAATGCGCATCGCCGACAGCTTCGGTTGCGACGCCATCGGCATTCAGTATCAGCAGGGGTTGAAGGACATGGTACCGGCCTCCGATCTGGTCGAAGGCTTGCTGAACAACGTGGAGCGGCCGCCTGTCTTCTCGAAGGATGGCCGTGAACTCTATGCCGGCCGACCGCTGCCGCATTTCAATGAAGTGGATGAATGCGCCGGGCTTGATGCGCTCATTACTAACCGCGTATGGAGCGCCATGCAGCTTGATCCGGCAACCACCCTGCACGATGTTCGCTGGGGCGAGCACTACACTGGGCAGGGCATCGACGACTTCGTGTGGGTCTTTCAGATTTCGGGCGCCGTGCCTGCATCGCACCTTCGCGGCGGATACGCTAAAGCGGTAAGCGAGCGCCAGCCTCCCATGTATTTCCGGCTGGGTGGTGGCACGCTGAAGGGCGTTGGCAAACCGGGCCCAGTAGTCTGGAGCCGCGTCTTTGTCGAGGCCGGCACGGTGCGTGTGGACATAGGCCGCGCCACCGCGGTCGAATTGCCTGAGGCAGAGACAGAGCGCCGCTGGCAGGCAACGACCTCGCAGTGGCCCATCATGCACGTGCTACTGAACGGCGTCACACAAGATCAATTCATGGCCAGGCATCACGCCAATCACGTGAATGTGGCCTATGCGCCCACGCCGCAGATAGCCGACAAAGCGCTCGCAGCCAAGGCCGCGATGTTTGCCGAACTTGGCGTCCAAGTACATCTCTGCGGCGTTTGAAACCGGCAGCAGACTAAGGAGATTTTTATGAGCGCAACAACCCATACGACCGCGGCGATCAAGCATTACAAGATGCTGATCGACGGCGAATTTGCAGGCAGCGAAACCATGCTTCCGGTGACCAATCCCGCAACGGAAGAAGTAATCTCCGAAGTGCCGGCAGCGACGCCGGAACAAGTCAACGAGGCTGTGCTGGCAGCCGAGCGTGCGCAGGCGGAGTGGGCGCAGCTGCCAGCCATCAGGCGCGCGCAATATCTACGCGAGATTGCCGCCGCAGTCCGTGCAAAGAAGTCGCATCTTGCGCGCGTTATTGTCGAGGAACAGGGCAAGATTCTGCCTCTCGCCGAAATCGAAGTCGATTTCTCCGCCGATTACCTCGACTACATGGCGGAGTTTGCCCGCCGCTATGAAGGAGACATCGTTCAGAGCGACCGTCCGGGCGAGAACATTTTCATCTTCAAGGCTCCCATCGGAGTTGTGGCCGGCATCCTTCCGTGGAATTTTCCCTTCTTCCTGATCGTGCGCAAGATGGCTCCCGCACTGGTCACCGGCAACACGATCGTGATCAAGCCCAGCGGCGAAACGCCCAACAACGCCTGCGAGTTTGCCAAGATCGTAGCCGAGTCGTCGTTGCCGAAAGGTGTCTTCAACCTGGTGACCGGCAAGGGTTCGGTGGCAGGCATGGCGCTCGCCGGGCACCCTCGCGTGGGAATGGTAAGCCTCACCGGAAGCGTGGATGCAGGTTCCGCCGTAATGCGCGCTGCAGCGCCCAACATCACCAAAGTCTCTCTCGAACTGGGCGGCAAAGCGCCGGCGATCGTGATGCGAGATGCCGACCTCGATCTGGCGGTGAAGGCGATTCGAGACTCGCGTATCATCAACACCGGGCAGGTATGCAACTGTGCTGAGCGCGTCTACGTGCATGAGTCCATCGCCGATGAATTCGCGACACGCATGACCGAAGCGATGCGGAAGACGGTTGTGGGCGACCCCTTCACGCCGGGCGTCGAGATGGGACCGTTGGTCAGCCACGCACAACTGCGCAGCGTGGACTCTGCCGTCAGGCAGGCCATAAAGGATGGCGCACAGGTTACAGTGGGCGGCCAGCGCGGCCAATGCGATGACCGCGAGCGCGGCTATTACTACCAACCCACGGTACTGGCCGACTGCCGGCAGGAGATGGATATCATGCGCCAGGAAATATTCGGGCCGGTGCTGCCAATTGCAACGTTTTACGATCTCGACGAAGCCATCAGCATGGCCAACGACTGCGAGTACGGCCTTACCTCTTCGATTTTTACCCGCAGCCTGGATGCAGCCATGCGCGCTGCCAACGAATTGAAATTCGGCGAGACCTACGTGAACCGCGAGCATTTTGAAGCCATGCAGGGCTTCCATGCCGGGTGGCGCAAGTCCGGTATTGGCGGCGCGGATGGACGCCATGGACTGGAAGAGTTCCTGCAAACCCATGTGGTTTACATGAATCACAACAGAGATGCAAAATAGAACATTTACCGTGCTTCTGCTTGGAGGAAAATGTTAACTTCCGCATCAGTGCTGTCCGGCAATTAGTCGAATAGCTTCAATTGGTTAGAGGGCGCTGGATTTAGTTCTAGCAGGGTGGTGTCGCTAAGTAGCTGATCCAGAGGGGTTTTCTTGAAAAGCGTCAGGC
>JBEKRS010000106.1:0-13388 GCA_049518535.1 Occallatibacter sp.
TTCGCCAAACTCAAACTATTCCGTGCCATTGCCACTCGCTATGACAAAACCGCCAGAAATTTCTTGGCCGCCATTCACTTCGCCGCCACTCTCATCTGGTTAATTTGATGACAGACCCTAGATCGTCCGATGAAAATGGCTGTGTAATAAGCTGATTTTCGGAACGTCGCAACGGTGAGCTTCGACCACAAGCCGTGGGCCAGCACATTCTTCTCAATGACCGCGCATTTGTCGTGATCGGCGTGGCGCACCAAAGGTTCCTCGGCGACAAAACGGGATATGCTCCCGACATCTGGTTGCCTCTTGCTGTGCAAAGCGCCGGCGCATTGGCCGTTCCATGGGACTCGCTTGGGCCGGGCCATGACGTATCGCTCGACAAGCCCTGGTATAACCAGCCCACGATCTTCTGGCTTGTGCTCATGGCGCGCATTCCGCCAGAACGCCGTGCCGCCGTGCTCGCGCATTGGGATCAGGTATTTCGCAATGATCGCGAGGTGATGACAGAGGCAACCGCCGATCCGGTTGTGAAAACTGCGCTTCTGCATGTGAAGACCGGAGAAGCGCCGCTCAGCGAGAACGGCATGAGGAAAAGATTCACGGTTCCTCTGACGCTACTTATGGCGCTTTCAGCTTCTATCTTTATAGTGGGCTGTCTGAATCTTGCGAACCTTCAGATTGCGCGGCTCAATGCGCGTGCGCATGAACTCAGTGTGCGTATGGCGCTTGGAGCAAGCAGTGGCAGGCTTATTCGTCAGATTGTTCTTGAGGATGCGCTGCTCGTTGCTGGCGGCTCTGTCTGCGCATTTGTGCTAGGCCGTGTGGCCAGCGGCATTCTCGTTCGTTGGGCTTCTAATCGCAATGCTCTTTTCACGTTCGACCTGCATCCGAACTTGGCTGTTGCGGCCCTCGGCGTAGGGCTTATGCTGCTGTCGTTGCTGTGCTTCAGCATTCTTCCGGCAGTCATCTTCCTCCGTACCGGCATTGCGCAGGCAGCAGGATCGGGCACTAAAGTTGCTGGTATTTCCCAAACCGCATGTCAACGCTTTCGTTCCAATCTGCTACTTTGCACGCAGGTCAGTCTTTCACTTTTGCTTTTCACAATGTCGGGATGTTTCGCTGCGACATTGGCGCACTGGGAAACTGTGGATGTGGGCATGGACCGTGAGCATGTGCTGATTGTGCGCCCGGAACTGCATCAGCCAAGGTAAACCGATCATAGCGAAATGCTGCCCGAGCTTTATAGCAAGATACAGGAGCGCCTTCAGGCTCTTCCCGGCGTGCGCAGCGCAGCCGTAGAAATGTGCGGCGGCATTCACTGCGGCTGGATTACCGCGCTCTACGTGCATGGGCGCAGTGGTCTTATGGATGCGCAGGTGCATGGGCAGGAAGATCATGTAGGCCTCGGCTTCTTTTCAACGCTTGGTATTTTAATTCTGCGCGGTCGCGATTTCTCTTCGAGCGATACGGACAAGACGCAGCGTGTGGCGATCATCAGCCGTGCGTACGGAAGAAGGTGATGCGATTCAATCCGGACGGTTATGGCCACATGGTAGAGTCGCGCGGCTTGTGCCCATTCGTGGAACTCAATTCCATGGAATCGCGAACAACGTAATCGACATGTCCGGAAATAACTGGTCCTTCACCAAGCTCGTTTCGACTTTGTCACCTGCGATCGATGTATTGATCGCAGGAAGCGCGCGAATGTGTGCGAGGTCCAGACCGCTATACCGATAAGCCTTCGCCGACCCTCGGCCTTGAAATTGTCAATCGGCAAATCGGCCCGCAGGTCGCCGAATGTTTTGTTAATCACGACTACAGTGATCGTATGATCCGCAGTGCGCCGTGCTGCATAGATGGCAAGCTTGAACTGGTCCGCGCTCGTGGCTGCAAGGCTTGTGTCGCCAAACTCCGCACCGGCGTCGTCATAGTTGCGAAAGATTTTGAAGGGAACATCAGGGGTGAGTTCAGGTTCGGCGGTCCCCACAGCGCGCCGAGGTCAAGACCTTCGCGCCCAAAGATACCCAGAATGTCGGCCTGCGCAACCGCCCCGCTGATATGTTCCGGAGAGCCCCAGGCGTACTCGCTGATTGCGGTCTTCGTTCCCGGATAGTTCGCCGCAACCCAGTTTTTCATCCGGGGAATCATCTGCGGCGCATGTGGCTTGGGGAATTTATCGGGATCAGGGTCAGCATAGCGCGGGTCGGTGTAAGTTGGATCCCAGAAGACACGCGTCGAATTAAGAACAGCTCGTTGCTGGTCGCTTGTTACCGCAGGCTTCAATCCAGTGCTGAAACTCCCCGTTCCCTCGACAGTCCCGGCCAACTGCCTGCTCTCGCCGGGAACCCGAGTCCCATGATCAGGCGCGATCTTCACTCCGGTGACCACACCCGCGGCCTGACTTGTAGCCGGGACCGTAGGCGTCTTTTCAGCAGTCTTGTTTTCCTGCGCGCTTGAGCTGATCGCCTCATCGCCCAGCAACTCCGCGGTAAAGACGGCTCCTCCCATTGCAGCCACGACAGCGGTGACCTTCACAACCTTGCGAGTATCCTTGGCCACCCAGACTGTTTTCTTGTCCGATCCTCCATCGGCCGAGGCGATGTCAACTCGAAACGCATCGAATTTTCCCGCGGGCACTGTAACGGATTCGCTGCCGGCAACGTTCAGTTGCAGCAGCATCACCCTCTGCGTCTGAATGTCGAAGTTGCGGAAGGTCGTACTGTAGCCCACTGCCAGGGGCAGACTGGCAATTGCCTCGTCCTCACCGGCACCATCGGCAAAGAGCGGCCCGCCAAGGTCGACGGCTATCGCGTGGTCCTGACCGTTCATGGATATTTTGCCTGTGGCCTTGTCGCCGCTGAAGTCAAGGTCGATCACCATCGGGCCTTGCGAAATATGTCGCTTTTGCGGAATCAGAGTGGTCTTCTCAATGGTTGTGGTGTCAGTCATTGTGCTACCAGGTGTTTCCATCTCAGCGATCGCTGTCCATGAGGCGCCGCTGTCTTGAATCGTCCCGGAGGACTTGAGATTCATCACCTGTCCGTCTGTTTCAATCTTCACCTGATAGCGATAGACGCCCGGTTCGAGATCGATGACCGGCTTGGGAAGGTCGGAAGTTTTCTTATCCTGCGCTCCTGCAACGATTAGAAAAAGAGTAAAGCACATTAAGACGCAAACGAAGGTCTTCATCGGGCTTGCTTCCCTTTCCTGTGGTTTGGTGCAACCGAATTCTGGATCTTGTCAGTCTGCGGCAGTATACTCCGGCCGTCCCGCTGCCTCAAACAAACTCGCGCGCTCAGAGCGGATCGCAGGGTTCACAGCATGAACCATCCAGAGCAGATACAAACGAACTGTCCTCTGAGCTCCCGCCGATATCCAATCCTTCAGGTCGAAGTCTCATTCAAAGACCCCAAAAATCAGGCAAAAGATTTCTCTTGACATAGTGTACTAGTTCTATAGTACATTAATATTGCGATGATTCAGCAACCCAAACCGGCCCCGACTCGCTTCCGCCTTGATCTGCATAGCGGCGTACCAGTCTATCGACAGATTATCGATCAGGTTCGCGGGGGCATTGCCTCCGGCTCGTTGGTCGCCGGCGATCAACTTCCCACCATGCGCCAACTCGCCGTCGATCTGGCCATCAATCCCAATACCGTTGTCCGCGCTTATCGTGAACTGGAACTGGGCGGCTTGCTTGAGACTCATCAAGGGACGGGCACGTTTATCAGCAGCCGGAAGATGAATCAGGCAGACGCTGAGCGGGATCGGCAATTGACACAAATCGTGGGAGATACTGTTTCGCGCGCCGGGGCGGCTGGATTCACAGTGGACGATTTGATCGAGGAGTTAC
The DNA here is from genome assembly GCA_049518535.1 of Occallatibacter sp. Classification (GTDB taxonomy): domain Bacteria; phylum Acidobacteriota; class Terriglobia; order Terriglobales; family Acidobacteriaceae; genus Telmatobacter. Next base: position 3,851 of record JBEKRS010000106.1, read on the forward strand.
GCGAATTGGCCCGAGGCCAACGCAAGGGAAAGGAAAGATCATGATGAGAGTTCAAACTGACCCCAAAAACGGAGTGGCAATCACGGCGCTTTTTGTCTGCATCGGCGCGGGAGCCGCTGTCAGCGTGGGATTGCGCAATCCGGTGCCGATCTTTGCCGGAGCGCTGATTGGCCTCTATCTTCTGTTTGCGATCCAAGTCATCAAGCCGTGGGATAGGGTGGCCCTGATGCGCCTGGGCAGATACGTCGGACTGCGCGGCCCAGGATTGTTTCATATTGTTCCGATCTTTGAGACGCTGAGTCAGTATGTTGACCAGCGCATACGGGTCCACAGTGTAACGGCGGAATCCACACTCACGCGAGATACCGTTCCGGTAAGCGTGGACGCAGTCTTCTTTTGGCTGGTTTGGAACGCGGAGAAGGCGATTCTTGAGGTAGAGGATTTCAATGAAGCAATCAGTATGAGCGCACAGACGGCGCTTCGAGAGTCAATCGGACGGCACGAACTGGCGCAGATGATTACCGAGCGTGAGATGATGGGGCGCGAATTGCAGCGCATCCTCGATGAAAAGACCAATCCCTGGGGCATCTCGGTACAATCGGTGGAAATCCGTGACGTAAGAATTCCTGCGACTCTTGAGAACGCCATGTCGCAGGAGGCGCAAGCTGAACGCGAGCGGCGCGCGCGGGTGATTCTGGGCGCGGCCGAGGTGCAAGTTTCGGAAAAATTCGCGGAGGCCTCGCGGGTCTACCAGGACAATCCCGGCGCACTGCACTTGCGCGCAATGAACATGCTCTACGAAGCAATCAAAGAGAAGGGCGCGATGGTCATTGTGCCATCCACCGCGGTTGAAACCATGGGCCTCGGCGGAACGCTTGCCACCACTGCAATGGCCAAACAACAGTGAAAGTCAACCTTGAGGGAGGGAGAACCCGTATGAAGCAAAAAGTATGTACTTTCGCCCTGTCCGCCCTCGCGCTGATCATGTGCGCGGCCAATACAGTTATCTTGCCTGCCCAAAGTAGTTCGAGCAATGCAGTTTCAACTGCAAAGCCGACGCCTATATCTGCGCAGCAAAAACCAACCATCGCCGGAGACTACGCAGGAAATCTCGGCGGCCTTCACCTGAAGCTTCATATCAAGATCGACGCAGCGAACGCTGTTACTGGCACTCTCGACAGCGCCGATCAAGGCGCAATGGGCATTCCATGCGCTGATTTTCATCTCGACGGGCAAGCCCTTGCCTTTTCCGTTCCCGCTGTCCACGGCTCTTGGAAGGGAACCGTCTCCGCAGATGGGGCGTCGCTTGCTGGAACGTGGGATCAGGGAAATCCCATGTCCCTCGACTTTGTCCGAGATGGCTCTGCTGCGGCAGAAAAACCTTTCGTGCCTGCGGACAAACCCTCGCGCGTTGATGGTATCTAGCTTGGCACACTGCAAGCCGGGAGTATTTCCCTGCGTATCCAGCTTCATGTCAAAAGCGATAGCGGAGGCCGCGAGTATTGCACCAACGACAGCCTCGACCAGCACGCCATGGGCCTCGAATGCGCCAACGTTGTCTTTTCGGGCAACGACTTTTCCTTCGATGTTCCGGTGGTGCACGGACACTGGAGCGGCAAGCTCTCAGCAGACGGAAATGCTCTCGCCGGCACCTGGAGCCAGGGCAGCCCCTTGCCGTTGAACTTTGCCCGCCAGCCCGTCGCGTTGGCCGCCAAGCCCATATCACCGCCAGATCCGGCCCTTGCGCCAGTCTCCGCCAGTGACCTGCAATCCGTTCTCGACAAGGATCTCGCCGATGCTCTCAAAACTGGCCAACTCGCTCCCTCCACTGGCGCTGGAGTTTCCATCGCAGTGGTCGAGCATGGCGTCAGGCGGGTCTTCAGTTATGGCGCCGCCAAGCCGGACTCTATCTTTGAAATAGGTTCCATCACCAAGACCTTTACCGGACTCATCCTCTCGCAGTTAGTTGAGCAGGGCAAAGTCAAGTTCAATGAACCTGTGCGCGAGTTGCTGCCTCCTGGGATCGTTGCCAAACCGGTCGGAGATGAGATTACCCTCCTTGATCTTGCCACCCAGCACTCCGGCCTCCCGCGGATGCCGGACAACTTCAAGCCCGCCGATCCCAGCAACCCTTGCGCCGATTACGGCCCCTCAAATCTCTACACCTTTCTGGCCAAACAGGGTGTTGCCAAACCCGCTGCGCCAGGCTTTTTGTACAGCAACCTCGGCTTTGGTCTACTGGGGCAAGCCCTCGCCGCTCGCTCTTCTCTTTCATATCCAGCGCTCCTAAGAGATGAGGTCATCGATCCGCTCGGCCTCAAAGACACGACGATTTCCCTTACGCCCGAACAACTATCACGCTTCATTCCCGGCCACAGCGGCGATCACCAGCCAGCACATGCCTGGGATCTAAACGCCTTCGCCGGCGCCGGAGGAGTTCGGTCTACTGCAGGTGACATGCTCACCTACCTTGAAGCCAATCTCCACCCTGAAGCGCTTAAGCCAGCCGCAAAATCCACCGCTGCATCCACACTCTCCGCAGCGCTCAGCCAGCAGCATGAACTGCGCGCCGATGCTATGCCCGGAACTCGCATCGCACTCGCTTGGTTATTCGAATCCGAATCAGGAAATTACTGGCACAACGGTGCGACCGGCGGTTACAGTGCGTATGCCTTCTTCAATCCCAAGGGCGACTACGCCGCTGTTGTGCTGCTGAACACCACTCTCGGCAGCACCGGCAGCTTTGCCGACCGACTCGGCCAGCACATCAGCCAGCGCCTCGCCGGCAAACCAGTTATATCCCTTGCTGAGTAGCTCGAGACAGCTCAAGAAAGGGAATTTTACGTAGTGCGCCGGGAGACCGGCAAGGAGTAGATGGTGCACGTCCATTACGGTGAAGGTGTAGCGAACCGCACCGGCCCCAAGTCATGCGCAGCATACCGTGGGGTGCGTTGCGAAGCGTTGACAGGGGATCGTACAGGCCAGCCATTGAGCCGCGAAACATTTCTCTTCCAGGACGCTGACGCAGTTACGGGTTTATCGTGAGCGGTATGCGAACCGCATTCTGGGCGGGGGAAATTCTCGTGGGAGAGGGGCTTTCTCCCTTTTCAATCCCGTTCATCGCTCTCGCCTTCGCTTCCATAGTATGTACGAATGAGGGGTAATTCTATGCAGGACGAAAAAAGGATTTCGAATATAGACGGGTTGGGGTTCGTCGTCTCCTCCATCTCAGAATCGAGATGGGGCGCGCGTATTGCCAGGTGGAGCGAATGAGCGCAGTATTTGTTTGATAAACAGCGGGTTAGAAGTTGATTGTTTTTGCTGAATTTGAAGTTGTAGGTTGTCGGCTAAATGGGGAGATATAGGTTGCTGGTTTTGCGAAAATGTCAGCAATCATGTAAAACTGATCCCTTAACGATCATGGAGAATTGACCCCTCCATTGGCGGTTGAGCTGGGCGTAGGTCCGAGCGTAGCGAGGACCGGAGTCCAGCTCAACCGCTGCAGCCGCCCAGCCGGATCCTCTGATCCCTTTGACAGGAGGGAACGGCCGGGTGCTCAAACTGGAGGAGTGGATGGACATCAGAACACTGCATAGAGAGGGTCATTCAATCAAGGAGATCGCCCGGCAAACGGGACGCAGCCGCAACACGGTTCGGCGGATTCTGCGGGAAACGGGACCGACCGGGTTTAGCAAGCCGGAACGCGACTCCTGTCTGGATAACTTCAAGCCCTATCTTAAAGAGCGATTCGAGAGCTGCGGTCTGTCCGCAGTGCGCCTGTTGCCGGAGATTCAAGCGATGGGCTATGTCGGTTCGATCGCCACGTTGCGGCGCTATGTGCACGCACTGCGGCCCGAGCAGGAACGGATAAAGAAACTCACTGTGCGATTTGAGACTGCGCCCGGCAAGCATGCGCAAGCCGACTGGGCATATTGCGGGCGTTTCCCCGATGCCGCCGGACGGATCGTTCCCGTCTACGCCTTCGTCATAGTGCTGAGTTTTTCGCGGCTGTTGTATGTCGAGTTCACTTCTTTAATGTATCTGCCGGTGCTGATTCGTTGCCACATGAATGCCTTCGAGTTCTTTGGTGGATGGCCGCTCGAGATCCTCTACGACAACATGAAGCAGGTCCGGCTCAGTCAGCAAGAGCTCAATCCGCTGTTTGCGGATTTCGCCAATCATTACGGCTTCGCAATCAAGACGCATCGTATCCGCCGTCCCCGTACCAAACCCGGGGGCCCCACGGACAGGTCTTCGTCCGTGGGGTGGAAGGGCAAAGTGGAGCGCATGGTGCAGTACGTGAAGAATGCTTTTCTGAATGGGCGCGTCTTCTCGGACTTTGCCGATTTGAGTGCTCAGGCGCAACACTGGCTTGCCCATACCGCGAACACGCGCATTCACGCTACAACCGGGCAGCGTCCGGTCGATCTCAGGTTGCGCGAAGGGCTCACGGCCCTAAACAGTATCGTTGCTTATAAGCTTGTGGAACTGGTCTCGCGCAAAGCCGGCTACGATGGCTTCGTGCGTTTTGCAAGAAGCCGCTATTCGTTGCCGCCGGAGTACGCTGGACAGAACGTTCTCATCGGCCAGCGGGAGAACGAGATCGTGATCCGCGCCAAGGACATGATCATAGCCGAGCACGCGCCTGCACAGAAAGCAGGAGCCTCTGTTGCCGACCCTGCACACATTGAAGCGCTGTGGAAGCTCTCGCTGAACAACACACAGGCGCCTCCGCCACGCTGGCAGCTCAACTTCCATCAGCAAGTTGAAGCGGCTTCGCTGGCTGCCTATCAGGAGGCGGTCCAATGAGCATAACTTATGAACAAAAGGCCGGCTCTGCCTTGTAGCAACTCGGGCTCGATGTTGCAGAGAAACAACTCGACCAGGCCGCGCAACAGGCTGCCGCCGCTGACTGGTCTTACACGCATTTCCTGGGCTGTCTGCTCGATGCCGAAATGTACTTCCGTCATGAGAAGACTGTGCGGCTAAACCTGCAGTTCGCCAACCTGCCCTATCAGAAACATCTGGCCGATTTCCAGTTCCACGAGCAGCCTTCGCTCGATAAGCGTATCGTCGATGAGTTGGCCACGGGACGCTTCCTCCATGAAGGCCGCAATGTTGTGTTGCTCGGTCCACCTGGCGTGGCAAAACACACTTGGCCATCGCGCTGGGTGTACTTACCGCACACATGGGACACCGCATCTACTTTACTACCGCCGTCGATCTGGCCCGCCGCATGGCCAAGGCAATGGCGGAGAACCGTCTTTCCCGCGAGATCAAGAATCTCATCCGGCCCAAGCTGCTTATCATCGACGAAGTCGGCTATCTGGCGCTGAAGCCTGCACACGCCAGCCTTCTCGTCCAAGCCATCTGCGAATGCTATGAAAAGCGCCAGGCCATCATCTTCACCAGTAACAAAGCCTTCGCCGACTAAGGGCAGGTCTTCGCGAATGATCCCATCATGGCCTCCGCTGCGCTCGACCGGCTGCTGCATCGATCTACCGTCATCAACATCCGCGGCGACAGCTACAGGCTCAAGGAAGAACGCACCGCAAAAGCTTCCGCTGTCGCTATAGAAGCACTGCCAGTGACTTGACCTTAGGGTCATAAGTCACTGTGTTCCCGGGGGTGGCCTCTGGTGCTTGCCCCGCAATCAGGGGGCAATTCTAAGTGAGCGAAAGGGGGGCAGTTCTAAATGAGCGTTGACAACTCCAACCGCGTCCATTCAACAAAACTTCGGCAACATGCCGAAAATAACCCTCTGTCGGCGCACAATTAAAACATGAACAAGGACCAGAGGCGCGGTTTTTGCTGATTGCCGACAGCTGAAAGCTGATCGCTGCCAAGGTACCCCCTCCCCCCCAATTTTTATTTTCAAAACCTTGCAGATTAATTCATCGCCGGAGCTGGAAATAATCGTCAAAAAATGAGAGATCCCCGCGTCGTTCTTGAAGAAACATGAGCGCCAGCGCAAGAATAGACCACAGAACGCAGCGAGAGCGGTGTTCTGCGGCGGAGTAAATGTATGGTCCGCTGCGTCTCTGCAAGCAGAAAATGAGATCAGCGGTTTGGTCGATCGCATTACATAGCTGCCCATAGTGGCCAGCGAAATCTCGACACCCGCTTCGCGCTCCAGCATGACGCTCTGCCGGTAGAGCGGCAGATGCCCGGTATACTTCTTCACCATGATGTCGATCACCACACGGTCCGACAACAAGCCCTTGTCGACGATGCGCTCCGGCAACGGCGCGCCCCTCACTTCAGAATCCACACAGTGTCTACAGGCCCGCTTCTCGCGTTTGGTCACCTGCACGAAGCATTTCGCCGGTTCCACATCGAGCCGGGGTCCCCAGCGGCAGGTCTTCGCCGCTGGGGTGGGAGCATCTCGCTCTGGTCGTAGCCGATCAGTTCCGTCTCGCGGCCGCAGGCCTGGCATACGCACTGCTCTGACGTGCAGGCAATCACTCACTCTACGCGCGGTAACTCCGTGGGTAACTGCTGACGGCCTGGATGACGCTGGCGCGGCTTGCTCGGGGATGGTGGCTTGCGCTCGCTTTCAGCCGCCACTTCTTCGCCGCTGACGCCGGGTTCCATCTCCAGCAACTCCAACGGCAGGCTGGACAGACTCTCGCTCCGGGGACCGTACTTCTTGATGAGCTTCTTGCGCAGCTTCTGTTCGAGAAGCTGGATCTTCAATTTAGCTATACTCAGCCGCTGTTCGGCTTGAGCCGCGCACTGCGCCTGAGCCGCTACTTGCGCCTTCAGCGCTTCTATCTGCTCGAAAGTAAGAGACCCCGCGATAACTTGCCCGTCACTCACAATAACTTATAACTAACATGCGACTTATTGACATGTAAGTAACTTATGATGGACAGGTCTTTGTCCTTGGGGTGGAAGATCGATCCCGTGCAGCAACAACGCCAGTTCTTCGTGACTCATCGCAATCCGCGCTTCGTCACCTGCATCCGGCCAGCGAAACCTCCCCTTGGCAAGCTGCTTCCCGCACACCCATAGCCCGCTTCCATCCCAAAACAGTACCTTCAAACGCGTCTTACGCGCGTTGGCGAACAAGTACAAATATCCGCTCGTCGGATCGCTCTGCAACCGGTCGCGCACAAGACCGTAAAGGCCGGAGAATCCCTTGCGCATGTCCGTCGACCCAGCCGCCAGAAATACCTTCGTTGCCGGACCCAGACCGAATATCATGCCCGCTCTAACATGGCTACGATCTGCTCCCGCAGCCGCACGTCGAAACCAAACCCGACCTCGATCCGCCGCCCGCTACCCAATACCACCGTCAGACCCTGCGGTTGGCCATCTTGCTCAGGCCTGCTCTTCTTTGCCCCGGAACCGACCGGCTCCACCGACAATAGTTCACCGCGATGAACATCGTCGCCCACCAGAATTTTACGCACTCGCCTCCGGTAGGCATCCAGCGTGTGCATGGAAAGACCGCGCTCCGCGCAGAATGCTGCCCGGCTCAGTCCGCTCGCCTCATACTTGGCAACCAGAACCTCGACCTCAGTTTGGCTCCGTCGACGCAATAGAATCCTCTCCCTCAGCGACAAAAACTTTCGTCTGCCGTCGCGCTTACTTCCGCTTCCACCGCACCCCGTCCTTGGAGTCTTCCAGCACCACGCCCTTTTCCGCCAACTCATTACGAATCTGGTCGGCGCGTGCAAAGTTGCGCTGCTTCTTGGCCAACGTCCGCTCCTCGACCAGCGCCTCGATCTCCTCATCCGTCAGCGATTGCCGTGCCAGCAACTCCGGCGCCGCCTCATGCAGCCGGCCCGTCTGCTTAGCCCACTCCAGCGCGCGTCGCGTAGCCTCAGCATCGCCATCCTCCATCACATCAAACACCGCATCAAACTCGCCGAGCGCATCGAGAATCGCAGCAACATCCACACGAAGCAAACTGCCAGAATCCGCAAGAGTATTGATCGTGCGAACCAGATCAAAAATCGCAGCACGAGCCTCCGCCGTATTCAGATCATTCGCCAAGGCATCGCGAAAATTTTCCCTTGCGGTTTCCACCGCCTCCAAAACGGCCGTATCCGACCCCGCCTCCAGATGTGATCCACCCTCGGGCCAATTCGTACTCGTCAGCCGTTGCTTGAACGTCCGCAGCCGCTCGATCGCCGCCGTCGCCTCCACCAGCCCATCAAACGTAAAGTTGAACTGGTGCCGATAAGGCACCGAAATCAGCGCCAGCCGTATCGCCGACGCCTTATACCCCTTCAGCAGCAGGTCGCGCAGCGTATAAAAGTTCCCCTCGCTCTTGGACATCTTCCGCCCATCCACCAAGAGAAACCGCACATGCATCCAGTGCCGCGCAAATATTTTGTGTGTCACGCTCTCGCTCTGCGCAATCTCATTTTCGTGGTGCGGAAAAATCAAATCCTCGCCGCCCGCATGCAAATCAAAGCTCTCGCCCAAATACTCCATCGCCATCGCCGAGCACTCGATATGCCACCCGGGCCTTCCCCGCCCAATCGCCGTATCCCATGAGGTCTCGCCCGGTTTCGCCGCCTTCCACAGCGCAAAGTCCCGCGCCGAGTCCTTCTCATACTCGTCCACGTCCACCCGTGCGCCGTCTTCAATTCCGTTCAAATCTTTCTTGCTCAGCTTGCCGTATTCGGGAAACGCCGCCAGCCGGAAATACCAGCTCCCATCCTCGGTCTGGTAAGCCGCGCCCGCCTTGGCCAGCCGCTCCACCAGCTCCACCATCTTAGGAATATGTTCCGTCGCCCGCGCCATCACCTCCGGCCGCTCCACGCGCAGCGCTTCCAGATCCTCAAAAAACGCCTGCTCATATCGCGCCGTGTACTGGCCAATCGGCTCCCCCTCCGCCGCCGCGTTGCGAATAATCTTGTCGTCCACGTCCGTAATGTTCATCACGTGGCGAATCCGCATCCCCGTCAGCTTCAGAAACCGCCGCAGCACATCCACCTGCAAAAACGTCCTGAAGTTCCCAATGTGCCCATAGTCGTAGACCGTCGGCCCGCAGGCGTACATCCGCAACGCCTCGCCATCGGGGGGAACCAGCTCGTCCAGTTGTCCCGTTAGGGTATTGAAAAGACGCAGAGTCATCGGCAGGGCTTCTTGCTCAGAAATTTGAAAAGATCGTTCAGAAATCAGTTAGAATCACCTGACTTTCGGCTCCTCCGATTGTACCAGCGCGAGGTTTCGGCTCTGAAAGAGCACAGTTTTAGAGTATTTTCGCTTCACATCTCGACATCGGGATGACATAGAAGGTGGCTTTTTCTCGAGGAAAAAGCCACTCTGCAGTGTGGATTCTGTAAAGAGCAGAATCGAAAACGCTGTAGCCGCGTCATAGAAGGACAAAAAACGGCAGCGGCTTCACAGCCCGCAGAAAAACTCGATCCCGGCTCCGGATTGCGTCAGGACACGACTTCACTGCCTGCCCTGAGCGGCTGTGACTTTTTAAATTCTCTTGGGGATGTTTGTTTGGTTGTTGCAGAGCGATTTGAATTATAAGCAAGGGATGAGCGAAATCGGTTCATCGAAGTCCCAGTCA
>JBEKRS010000107.1:0-12884 GCA_049518535.1 Occallatibacter sp.
GTCTTGTTAACACTAACTTTGTTATAATGGGAGCTAATGGAGATCACGGTCGAACAGTACGAAAAGATCAAGGATAGCCTGCCGATTCAGCGTGGGAATGTGAAGCTACAGAACCTCGAAGTGCTCAACGCAATTCTGTATGTGGCCGAGCAAGGCTGCAAATGGCGCGGGCTTCCGTCTCGATTTGGCAACTGGCATAGCATTTATACGCGCATGAATCGTTGGGCCAAGAAGGGTGTTCTGGATCGCGTTTTTGAAAAGTTACAGACCGAGCAGATCGTGCGCATCAAGATTGAAGCCTTCTCGCTCGACTCGACCTCGATCAAGGTTCATCCCGATGGAACAGGCGCGTTAAAAAAAACGGACCGCAGGCCATCGGCAAATCCCGCGGCGAATGGAACACCAAGATTCATCTGGTTGCCTCGGATGCTCGAACTGCTGTAATCTTTGCTTTGTCGCCGGGAAATGCACATGATGCGCCGGCGGGACGGCCGCTGTTGAACGAGCTAGGTCCCGTGCCGGAAGGGCTTCCCATGCTGATGGACAGGGCTTACGAAGGCAACGAGACTCGGCAATTGGTGCTTGATCTGGGCATGATTCCAGTGGTTCCGCCTAAATTCAATCGGCTCGATCCCTGGGAATACGACCGCGCACTCTACAAGAAACGCAACCAAGTAGAACGACTCTTTCGTAGATTGAAAGACTTCTGCCGCATCTTTTCCAGATTCGAAAAGCTCGATGTCATCTTCCTCGCCTTCATCAATTTTGTTCTGATCGTCGAAGCTCTCAGATAGTGTTAACACGCCCCGGGAAAGGATCTCTCTCAAACTCGCTGAGCCTTAACCGGCGGTTGCAATACCGTCTCGACTGCAAGAGCAGCAGTCGAAAGGGGGCCGAAAAGCTTGACCGGGTGTCGCCAGTTGGATGTCATGAGCAGATTAACCTTAAATGTACCGGATGCAGTCCATCAGTCGACAACATCAATCACCACCACCTTATGGATCGGCCGCGTAAACGCATCGTCGACCTGCGGGCGACGGGATCGGGCAGTTCCGGAAAGCTGGAATCCATGCGGAAGACCAATTCCTCCGCAGTGATGTTGGCACGCCGCAAGGCGGAGTCGTCTCGCCCCTTACACAAAAGGTAATTTCGAATTTGAGAGGGTAGTGAGGGGTTGGCGAAGTAGTGCCGCAGCGCTTGACTTGCGCCTTAAGAGGTAATACGTTTATGACAAATGGCACGATCGACCAAAACGGACAAGGCTCGGCAGTTGAACTCCGCTTACGCCATGCTCCAACGCAATACGCCATTGTCCACCGCCATGCACCGCTTGTCTGGACAGTTCGACCTGTCGGAGCGTCAAGCCTACCGATACCTGGAGAAAGCAGCACATTTGGAGCGGCCTGTCGAGATCACCGAGGCCACGGTGCCGATCACCCTCAAGGTTACAGCGCGAACAGCGCGTCTTCTTCGCGCGTATGCCAGAAGCAGCGGGCTAACCATTGGAACCATCGTGACACGCGCTCTAGCCACGTTTCTGAGCACTCAGAGAAGGCATGGCTGAACCGCGCTCAACAGACGGCCCACTTCAAGTTCACGTTGAGTATCTGTTTGACTGCCTGCACGATTCGAAGCTCGCCCAGGCCTACAGTCTTCTGGTGCCCATTCGGGAGCGTCCCGTTGGCGGCAGTGTGAAGGAGTTCGATCATGAGGATGGCAGCGATCTACGCACGAGTATCGTCCGACCAACAGAGGGAAACGCACACGATAGCAAGCCAGACGACGTCGCTGATCGAGTTTGCCCAGAGTCACGATCTGGAGGTGCCCAAGAATGGGTCTTCGAAGATGATGGCTATACGGGAGCGACGCTGGAACGGCCGGGGCTTGAGCGGGTGAGGGATCTGGCCGCTGAAGGGCAGATTCAGGTCGTGCTGGCGCACCCGCCGGACCGCTTGAGCCGCAAGTATGCTTACCAGATTCTGCTGATTGAGGAACTGGCCCGCAACGGCGTGGAGACGTTATTTGTTAAGGCACCGCAGGGATCAAGCGCGGAAGATCAACTGCTTGTGCAATTCCAGGGAATGATATCGGAGTATGAAAGGGCGCAAATATTGGAACGGTCTCGCCGCGGTAAGCGGCACCGGGCCCAGTCCGGTCAGGTCAGCGTGATGAGCGGCGCTCCGTATGGCTATCGCTATGTCCGCAAGACCGACCTGGAGCCGGCTGCATACGTCGTGCTTGAAGCTGAGGCCCGTGTGGTCGCGCGCATTTATGAAATGTATACGGCGGATGGCCTCAGCATCGGTGAGATTACCCGCCGCATCAATGCCGAAGGCATCCCGACGCGCAAAGCCAGCGCGCGGTGGGAACGCTCGACCGTCTGGGCCGTGTTGCGCAACTCTGCATATCGTGGCGTCGCCTGTTTCGGCAAGACGCGCGCTTCTTCCCGGACATGCGTCATCCGTCCGCAGCGCCGGCGGGGCTTGATTGCACTCAGCATGACAGCCGGCCACGAACGACCTCGCGATGAGTGGATCGAAATCCCTATGCCGGCGCTGGTCAGCGAAGATTGCTTTGCTCGTGCCCAGGAGCTTTTGCAGGAGAATAAAGTACGATCACGCCGCCGCACCATCGAGCCAAGTATCGTGCAGGGAATGGTCAGCTGCCAGAAGTGCGGCTACGCCTTCTCGCGCACATCGACGCAAACGAGTGCCCGCAAGATTCACTACTACAAATGTATTGGCTCAGATAGCTGGCGCAAATTAGGTGGTTCGGTTTGCGATAACGCTCGTTTCGTCCGGCAGGATCTGCTCGATCGGATTGTCTGGGCCGAGGTGATTAAGCTGTTGGAAGACCCCACGCTCATACAGCAAGAGCTGGACCGTCGGCTGGCGGCAGCGCGCTCGTCCGATCCGACCCAAAAGCGTGAGCAGGGTCTGCGAAGAGAATTAGTGCATGTGGGCAAAGGCATCGAACGCCTTCTCAGCGCCTACCAGGAAGCACTCATGTCGACCGAGCAGTTGCGTGAGCGTATGCCAGAGCTGCGCCAGCGCGAACAGACGCTCCGAGACGAGTTACAGGCCATCGCTGACCAGGCTAACGATCGAGCGGCCTTTCTGCGCGTGGCGGAGAATCTCACAGCGTTCCTCGCCCGCCTGCGTGGCGCTGCTGATACGCTGAGTATCACTGGGCGGCAGAGAATCGTGCGGCTCGTAGTGAAAGACGTCCTGATAGGAGACGACACCATCACCATTCGTCACAGCATTTCAGTCCCGCAGCAGAGCGCCCCGCAAGGCGGCAATCTATTGCCAAGCAGGGCTATAGGACTCAATTACCTTTTGTGTAAGGGGCGAGAGTTCGCCGTTGCTTGCCACCATCGCACTCTGCGCGATGGTGGCACGGTATGAGCGATGGACATACCACCGCAAGAAGATTCAGCAGCGCCGTCTATGTGATGGGGGAAATGCTGGTAAACGGGACCAATGCTCACACCGGCGACCACGGCAATGATGTTGGTGGTTCCGGCTTCGGTCCCCCGCGCTTGAGAATCTTGACCGCAGTCTCGAGAATCGCATCTATCATTTGACGAGCGCGGATCTAACGTCTGGCCGATGCTGGCACATCCCTAAGCACCACGCGTACAAATTTGATTGTCTGCCGCCGCCATGAATAGGTGATGAGAAGATCGCCGTTTGCCGCCTGCACAATCGCCGGATAGGAATACTGCCCTGGTCCATTCTCCAGCGTCATAAATGTTTTGAAGTGTTCTCCGTCTTCGCTTACCGCTAGGTTGAGTGGAGTGCGCCGATTATAACTGTTATTGAAAATCAGCACCACGCGGCCGTCTTTTAGATTCACCGCATCGATTCCCGAGTTGGGGTTGGGCAGATCAATGAATCGTACTTGCCCCCATGTCTTTCCATCATCCGTTGAATCGGCCGCCACGATCCGTGCGGACCTCGTGTGCCCCCGCGCATAGAAGCGCAGATGATGCCCTCCCAGCCAAACGACCGCGGGCTGAATGATGCCTACGGTCGTCTTCGCCGGCGGATAGAGCTTGGTATGCGCGCCTTCCACTGCATCGCTAACCGGTTCCTCAACCTCTGCGCTTGCCGCCTTCGCGCCTTCATCGGGCACATCGTCGCTCTCGGCAACTGTGAGCGGCCCAAAGCTGGTCCACGATTTTCCGTTGTCCGCCGATCGCTCAATCCATGCAGCCCACGTACCGTTCTCCGCCGACGATCCGCTAACGATGACGCCGTTTTTCATCACCAGTGGCTTGTCTTTAATGGGTCCAAGAATGCCATCGGGCAGCCGTTCTTCCGCGCTCCAGGTGCGGCCCTCATCGCGGCTCCACTTGCGAGCGCCTTTCCACGTGCTGGATTTTGAACCGTATTTATAGTAGAGCCATAACCTCCTGTCGTGCGTATGAAACAACACCGGGTTCCAGCACGCTACGTTTTCGGCGCGCGCCAACTCGACGGGCGCGCTCCACGTGCCCTGGTGCAACCGCGCCCCATAGATGGCAACGTCCGGCGCACCCTCTTTGGAGCCGCCGAACCACGCCGCCACAACATCGCCGCCTTTCAGTTCAACTACGGTTGAGGCGTGGTTGTCGCGTTGTGTTCCCGGCAGCGCTTTTGCGCTGGAAACAGGCTGAAAGATGAAACCGTCTCCACCGCTCTGCCCTTGCGCGCGGAAGAGTCCAAGGATCAGCAACAGTGCCGTTAGCCAGCTTCTGATCTGCATTCTATCGCCTCACAAACTCAAACTGACCGGACTGCCGCAACTCTGTATGCACGCGCGTTCCGGCTTCAATCGTATCCAACTTCACAATAGCTCCGTTGCATATCCAATCGCCAGCCGGCAGCAGTACCTCGGCCTCCATTCCAGCCGGAATCGAGACAACGATGCGGTTCTCCCGAGCTTCCACTTTCACAGCGCCGAGTGGAGTGGAGACCGCGCCACGCACCCACTCCAAGCCCGCCAATTCAGGCCGCACTTGAACTTTTCGCGACCCCGGCTCAATGGTCTTCACTCCCAGTAATTCTTCCATCAGCCAAGCAGCGGGTCCGCTTGCCCAACCATGCGCCAAGCTAGCGTTGTAGCCGGTTTTGCCGTCGGCTTCAAGGTGCGCATGCGGATCGTCATTGGTCCATGCGGGGTCCCATGCTTCCCAAAAACTTGTAGCGCCGGCGTCGAGCATTCCGCCCCAATAAGTGCGCATCCAATCGAGCGCTTCACGTCTGTACCCCAGCTTGGCCATCGCACTGAGCAGATAGTCGCCGTAGTACGGCGTAATCACGTCGCTGGGCTTGCGTCCGATCACAGTGCGCAGGAGCACGCGAACTACAGCCTCGCGATCGGCTGCGCTCTCCACCGTGCCCGCAAGAACGGCAATGGCGTTGGTCTGCCAGCGCTCCCCATATGCGCCGCTTTCATCCTTTAGATATTTTTTTGCCGCTACTGCCATCGAGTCCGCGCGCGCGTCATACTTGACGGCATCAGCCTCATCCCCTGCTTGGCGCAACAACCACGCAGCTTGGCGAAATGCCAGCAGGTACTCGAAGTGCATGCACCGTCGTGCTTCCGGCGAATCCGTATCCAACCCATTTGCCCAATCAACAAAAGGTTTAGCCCCACTGGCGGCCGCATAGACGTTGTGTGCATCCAATTCACGTTCCATGCGCGGAAGCAGTTCCAACAGCCGCGCTTTGACGCCGAGCAACTGATGCAGATCGCCCCATCGTCGCACATACTCGGCCTCGCTTACCACCCACCAGGCCGAATATCCCGGCAGTCCGTTCACATGTCCGGTGACTGGTTCACTGCCTATTGCATCTTCCAGCGCCGCTTTCACGAGACGGCTGTCCCCATAGACATCCGCAATCACGCGATCGATTACCTCAGCGTCTCCGATCCACCGGCCGCGGTCGCGTTTTATGCCATCCAGAATTGAATCCTGCATCGACAGATGCGCCGTATAGACAGCCGATTCCCATATCTTGTTTAACCGAAGGTCACTCGATTCGAAGCTCCCCACCTGCGCTGACGGGTAGAAAATTCCTTCTGCAAAAACTTTAGCCTCGGAATGATCGCCATCGAAGGAAACCAGCGCATAACGAAATCCAGATTTTGGCCCCTTGGCCTCCGCCCCTGCTGGAGCGAAGAGTGGAAGATCGCCGAGATAGGGTGCATTCAACAACTCGCCTAGCGATTCGCCGTATCGCACTCGCGCCTGCAATCCGTGCCGCCCAGCTGCGACCACCATGCGGCCATTCAACTCTCGTCCAAAATCGAACAGCAAGCCGTCGGCGCGCAGTTCCGTCTTTACAGGGTACAGGCGGTAATTCGCCATGTACGGAGCTTCGCCCAGATAGCCCGGCCATGCATACATGCCCGCATCGGCATTCCACTGAAAGAAGTCCACGTCACTTTCAATTCCACCCAGGCTTGTCACCGGCTTCCACAAAGTATCGTCAAACTCGAGCTGCTTCCATCCCGCTGATGGATTCACGGTGCTCTTCCATGCTCCGTCGCCCGAGACGAGTGCTGCCGTCTCCACGCCTGTTGCGGCTGGCAGAATCTTTACCGCGATCACCTCGCCCGAATTGAGCCAGGCGGTCTTCAGCGCATTGGTATGATGGTGGCTTCCATAGCCGCGTACCGCCTCTATCGCGATTGTGTTGCGGCCCGCGCGTAGCGCTGCGCTTATCTCGGCGGTCATAACGCCGAATCCTATATGATGGCCGCTCGAAAACTGCGTTTCTGCGACCAATGCGCCATTTATCCATATTCTTGCGCTGCGCGGTCCTGCGATGTATAAAGTGGCTTTCTCTGGTTTGGTGTGAATCACAAACGCTCGACGAAAGAAGTGCGGCTGTACCTTCCAGTCGTCGCGCTTCAACTGGCTCAGGAGCTCTTGCTTGGTGGCAACCGCCGCATCATCCGCAGTCCAAATATATTCCTCCGGCAAGGGAGCATGAAAGCTCCCCACCGTTTGCACCTCTTGCACTGCACGCGACGGGTCCAACAGATCGCCGGGGTTGACTGGCCTGGCTGGCGGATTCAACTGGGCCGAAGCTGCGCAAGATGCTGCAATCAGAATTCCAACTTCAAAGACCCGCGGCAAATACTTCATTGCTTCTTCCTATCCGTATGCGTACAACCGCAGTTGAGAGGTTTTGCGTAAAGATTTGTGTGTAGAACGCAAGCTCCTCTTAACGGCTGGTGATGGTATAGTGTCCAGGCTTGCGCAGCACAACAGCGGCTCGCGCACCCTGTTCGACTGGCGTAGATGCGAGAGGTTCGCCATTAACGAACAGGGCGGCACCAGGATGCGCCAACGGGGCGAGCAGAGTTACTTCGACTCCTGGCGGAAAGCGGAGATCGATTTTCATCTCAGGTTCCTGCCGCATCTCCACGCGAATCGCTCCTTGCGCGGCCGGAACCTGCCCTTTAACCCAATTCAAACCTAGAAGGTCGGGACGTACGATCGCTTTACGGAAGCCCGGCTCCGACGCGTGAATGCCGAGTACCTCCTCTTGAAGCCAAGCCGCTGGGCCACTGGACCAGCCGTGCGCCAGGCTCACATAGTAGCCGATAGCTCCGTCGGCCTGGAGACTCCGATGCGGGTCCTGCTTCGGCCAGCGCAGGTCATACGCTTCCCAAAAGCTGGTTGCGCCCTCCGTTAACATGCCGCCCCAATACTCGCGCATCCAGTCCAGGGCCTCGCGGCGATGCCCCATGCGGGCCATCGCCTGCAAGAGATACTCGTTGAAGTAAGGACTGATGACTTGTGTCTGGGTCCCGTTCTCTCCCACACGGCTCAACGTTTGCGCCCAGATCGCTGGATAATCACTTTCGTTGGCGACTCCGGCCAGCACAGCTGCGGTGTTGAGCTGCCATCGTTCTCCATAAACGCCGGAAGCACTGGCGAACCGGCTTCGTGCTTGCCCCGCCAATGTTTCCGCACGTGCCTGGTAGCGCGCTGCCGCAGAACTATCGCCTAGTTCACCGAGCAGCCATGCGCCCTCTCGATAGGCTCGCACAAACTCCAGCACCGTGCCTTCCTTGGCATCCTCTTCAGAAGCGAAAAGGCCGGGAGACCAATCGACAAAGACCCAGCCATGATTCTTATTGAGAAACTGTCCGCCGGAGTCAAACTCAGCATCGGAGCTTTGTAACAGCCTGAGCAGCACGGCGTGTTTCCGCTCCAGCGCAGCCTTGTCTCCCCAACAACGATAAAGATCGGCCAGCGCGGTGATCCACAGCGCAGTATAGCTGGGGATTCCATTCACATATTTGTCGGTAGGAGGAATCAGGCGCGTGAGCGTCTCATCCAGCAACAAGCGGTCTCCGAATACGTCGCCGATGACCGGCCCGCTTACATCCAGATCGCCCGCCCACCAGCCGCGATCCCGCTTGGGCGCATCCCAAATGCCATCCTGCATGCAAAGGTGCGCAGTGTATGCGGCGATCTCCCAAATGCGGTTTAGCTGAGCGTCGGAGGATTCAAACGATCCCTTGTACTCGACCGGATATGCGATGCCCTCCAGCCGGATGCTGGAAAAGGCCGTCTCTGGCGCTCCGCCCACAAATCGCAGCCATGCGTAGCGCAAACCACTCTTGGGTCCGCGCACCATTCCGTGCCGAGGAACCCGCAGCAGATTCTTACCCAAATAATGAGCACCGCTCAACGCCTCAGATTCAGATTCGCCGTAACTCACCAGAACCTGCGACTCGCAATCGCAGCCGGATTCAATTAGCAGCCTGCCAGCGGTCTCACGCCCAAAATCGAGTAACACTCCCGGCGTATCTTGTTCTGCTACTGTTCCTGCAGGAAGGTGGACAGTGAATTTCTCTCGCAACGAGGAGTTTGTCAGCGCTTCGATATGCGCCAAGCCGCCCGCTCCGTTGGTGCGATGCGTGGCATCCGTGGCGAAGAGGCTATAGGTGCGAAGTGAGGGCGACATGCCCAAATAGCCAGGCCAGTCATACATGCCAGCGTCGATATTCCACTGGAAGAACGCAGAATCGCTTTCAATTGGACCCAGCGTCTGCACATGCCCCCATTCGCGGTCGTCAAATTTCGGAGACGTCCAACCCTGTGGCATGGCAGCTATGCTTCGCCATGTAGGATTGGTAATTGCAATCGGCGCCGCTGCCACGCCAGCGTTCGCAGGCACTATCTTGGCCACCAGCGTTTCGCCATAGGCCAATTGCTGTACGGTCAGCGAGTCGCTGGCCGTGACAATCCCTCGGCCACGCACTGCTTCGATTGCCAGAACGTTGCGGCCAATGCGCAATGCCGAATGAACATCGGTACGAAAAACATGCGTGCCCAGCGTGGAAGCAGCATCGGCGGTCTCGTCCATGACAAGCATGCCGTTCAGAAACGCCTTTGCACTTCGCGGACCTGCGATATACAGAGTCGCAACGGAAGGCAACCGGCTCAGTGTGAAGCTTCCACGAAACAAGTGCGGCTCCGTCTTGCGCTCCCGTTCGCGGAAGGAGAACTTCGCGTGGTCCGCACGCAATGCAGCGGCATCGTTGACGGTCCAAATATATTGCTCGGCGAGAGGCGCATGCATGGGGCGATGCAGCGTGGCCGCGCTCCGCGCGGGGTCAAGGCTGGCGCCAGAAATCGCTTGTGCGCTGACCGTAGCGGCGGGACCCAGGACTGCGGCAAGTGCGATTGACATTCCCGTCATGTAACTTCTTTTAGCTATCTTCAAATTCACATGCACCCAGTTGCTCCGTCGCGTGCCGTGCTTGCATCCGCAGGACTCACTGCAGTTTTCTTTCACGACAACTCTGTCACTGTCAGGGTTGACTAAACCAAAATCAGACTGCTGCGCACACGACGAGGAAAATGCTCTATTTTCCACATTTGCCTGCGCCGCTGGTTGAATCCAGTATACGAAACGTGAAGGCTGGCTCATTGGGCTTACGCTGAGGCAGTTTGATGTGCAGGCCATCTTCTTGCTGGGTCCAGGAAAGTTGTTCATTCGTGCCCAACAGCCGCACGGAACAGACTGAACCGGAAAGGTAGGGTGTGCCCTGCCACAACGAGCGCAGACGCAGTTCTCCGTTATCCGGCCAGCCCAAGGCGATGGCATACAGCGCGCCATCGTGCGTAGTAAAGCGAATGTCTTCCGCCGTATACTCCTGACGGTCGGTGTTCATCGCGGTGCTGGCAGCCTTGGTCGGTCCTTCACCATAGATGAGCCACGGCCTCGATCCGTAAATAGCCTCGCCGTTGACTTGAAGCCATGCGCCCATTTGCAGCAGGATCGCGCGTGCCTCTTCGGGGATGGTACCATCGGCTTTCGGTCCAACGTTCAACAGTAGATTGCCGTTCTTGCTCACTACGTCCACCAATTCATCGATCAGCGATTTAGCGTTGCGATATTCATCGTTGTTCACATACCCCCACGAATGAATACTGACAGAAGTATCGGTCTGCCAGGGTAAAAGGCGCAGGGCGTCCAACTTGCCGCGTTCAATATCGAGCACGGCGGCGTTCTCGGGAAAGTCGTGCTGCTTGTATGTCAACACAACCTCCTGCCGCCGCCCTGCCGCTTGGTTGTAGTAGTATGCGGCGAACTGCTTGAGATAGGGTTGGAAGGCCGGCTGGCCGATCCACCAATCAAAGTAGAGGAAGTCAGGATGATACTTGTCCACGATCTCCGAGCTGCGCGCCAGCCAGTTATCGAGAAACGGAGCATCCGGCGCCAGCCAGTTTTCCAGATGGTCCGGATTGGGCTCTTTGAAGTCGTCCTCGCTGGCTAGCGCCATGGGCCGCGCCGGTCCGTAGAAATCGGCGTATCGCGGGTCCGGCACGTCGGAGTCGACTTTCATACCGCCGTAGTACCACCACCAATGCTCGGCGCGGTGCGAGGATACGCCGAAATGCAACCCACGCTTACGCGTAGCTGCCGCCAACTCGCCAACAATGTCGCGCTTTGGTCCCATCTTCACTGCATTCCAGTTCGTGATTTGCGAGTCGTACATGGCAAACCCATCGCAGTGCTCGGCGACCGGAACGATATAGCGTGCACCAGCGCGCGAAAACAGATCCACCCATGCATCGGCATTGAAATTCTCGGCACGGAACATGGGGATAAAGTCCTTGTAGCCGAACTTCGACAGTGAACCGTAGGTCTCTACCTGATGCTTGAATGCTGGGGTGCCCTCTTGATACATGTTGCGCGGGTACCACTCGTTTCCGAATGCGGGAACCGAGTAAACGCCCCAGTGGATGAAGATGCCAAACTTGGCGTCGCGAAACCATGCGGGAATGCGATATGCCCCTAAGGAGTCCCAATCGGCGGAGAATGGGCCGCTGCGGACGCCCTCTTCGACATGCCCCAATTGTTGCTGCACACTTTGCGGGGGTTGCTGAGCATGAATCATAAGTGCTTGGAAAAGAAAGAGAGCGATGAAGACAAGAGCCAGACGCGTGGATAAAACACAGCTGGAGCGATCCATCGCAATAACGTAACAGAATGGAAATCATTTGTGTATTGCAAAATGGCCGGTGTTGCTGTATCACCTTTCTTAAGTGCTTAATCCAGTCATCATCTTCGTTCTTCCGTCCCATTTTTTCGCTTTTGTCCTGAAAAAGGCACGCAGAGTCGCTGTTCTGCGCGTCCCGATCTTAACGTTTTCGCTCTGCTCTTCAGCTTTGTGCATGGCCGGCCAGCATCCATCTCCGGTTGCGCATCTGCTTCCGCCTTTTGTTTTGCGCTGCGCCAATCGAGACGAACCCCTGGCTGTCGTGGATGCGCACCCCGAGTTTTCGTGGCAACTGCGGGCTTCGTCGCCAATGCTTCATGCGGTGAGCCAGACTGCCTATCGGATTCAAGTTGCAGCCACGGATTCCGGCCTTGCATCCAGCCACGGAATTCTCTGGGATAGCGGGGTTGTTCAGAGCGCGTTAACCTCCGGCATTGCTTATTTAGGATCACCGCTGCACACAGAACATAACTATGCATGGAGGATCCGCGTGTGGGACGAGCAAGGCCGCACCAACGGGTGGAGCAAGATTGCGCATTGGACGCAAGCACCCGCCTGGCATACCGCATGGATCGCAGCCGATACCGCAGACACAGAGCAGGCTGACAACCCCTTGCCGTTATTCCGCAAAAGTTTCACTCTCACCAAGCCGATTATCCGCGCTGTGCTCTATGCGTCCGGTCTCGGGCAGGACGAGTTGCGCATCAATGGTCGGAAGGTGGGCCATGATGAGCTCACTCCCGGCTGGAGCGATTATCGCAAGACTGTCTATTACGACAGTTATGACGTGACCGGCTTGTTGCACCGCGGAGAAAATGCGCTGGGAGTTATGTTTGGCAATGGAATGTATCGCGTGCTCAAGACACAAGGGCGCTACACCAAATTCACCAGGAGCGATGGCCCGCCAAAGTGCATCGTGCAACTGCGCATCGAATTGCAAGATGGCCAGGCCTTCGAGATCAACAGCGACGGAACATGGAAGACGCATCCTGGCCCGATCGTTTTCTCTTCGACCTATGGCGGTGAGGATTTTGATGCTCGCCGCGAACCTCAAGGCTGGGACGGCCCCGGTTTCGATGATTCAGAATGGCCTTCTGCGACAGTGGTTGATGGCCCCGGCGGAACCTTGCAGCCGGAGCTGGCGCCGCCGATTCGAGTTATACGCATCAATAAACCAGTCAAATCAAGTGAACCCAAGCCTGGCATTCTTGTCTACGATCTGGGCCAAAATTTTGCAGGCTGGCCTTCAATCTCTGTGACCGGAGCGGCAGGCATAGTGGTAAAGCTGACAGCGGGAGAACTGCTTAACAGCGACGGCACTGTTTCGCAGCGTAGCTCAGGTGGCCCCCAGTGGTTTTCCTATA
>JBEKRS010000108.1:0-12663 GCA_049518535.1 Occallatibacter sp.
TCCACCCGGTTCCGCCTTCGAAACGCTTTAGCAATACTGTTGGAATCCATCCCTCCACTTCAACACACCGCGAATTCAAACGGAAGAATGTGGTTCCCCGAATGGATACGGATGTTCGCTCCCGGAGGAATTGGAAGAATGGTTCTCCAGACACCTTCTCCACGATGCGGCCGGCGATCTCATATTCCAGATTGGAGTAGTGAAATCGAGCGCCCGGCGGGAACAATAGGGGGTGATGGCCCCACTCGTTGATGATCTGGTCCGGACTGGTCGCCTTCCCCTTTGCGCCGGCGGGATAGCTCTGTGGATAGTGATCCGGATACCCGGACGTGTGATTTAGAAGCTCTCGGAGGTTTATATCTGCCGCGCGGGTCAGGCCCGGATACCAATTGCTTACTTTATCCTCGAGCGAAAGTTTGCCGTCTGCCTCAAGCAGAAGGATTGCCTATGCAGTGAAGGTTTTGGAGATCGATGCAAGCTGGTAGCGTGTAGTCTTCGCCGCTGCCGTCTTCGGGTGCAGCGCAGCATCACCAAAGGCAGCCTTATAGGTGATCCGGTCACCCTCGACGATCGTAACGGATGCGGAGGGGGTCCCGTCTTCTTGAAGGCAGCGTCGAACGGCCGCATCGATCTTTATTCGCATCGCCTCATCTTGTTCGGGTCCGACCTGGGCGCAAGAATACCTCACAGGAAACGTCAGCAACGAAACAAATAGACCGATTGCAGGAATCCAATGTTTGTAAATATGACTGCAGGATAGCAGCGAGACAACAGCCGGCCCTGCTAAGTAACGATATGTCTTAGTGCTGTATCTGGAAGTCTTAGTGCTTACTCAGGAGTCTCAACTGACGACTGGAGTCGATATTGTTGTGTTGGGGGCGAGTGGGCGGCGGATCGGAGTCTGACCGAATTGCTGCGGATGAAGATAGCTCTAAAGCCTTGGATTCTTGGACAAAAAAGGTGGGCTGCGAAAAAAAGGAGTTGCTTGCACTGTGTGAAGAGCCGGATTATGCGAAGTGAGTACGAGCGGGAGGTGTAAAGTGCAGTTGTTGCGCAGGGTAAAGGTTTGCGCTTTTTAACATAATTCTTGACCCTTTTCGTACCGACAACCGGTCGGCACGGAGAAAAACGATGCAGAAGTCATCTAAGAAGGGCTTGCCAATTGCGGAGTGCATAGCAGACTACGATTGTTATGCACGGGACGTTCGCGGACTATCGACATCTACACGCGAAATTCACTGCCGCGTTCTGCGCGGGTTCTGCAGTTTTCGACTCGGAGATACGCAGATCGATTGGAGCGCAGTTCGTTTCACGGACTTTGTCAGCTTTCTGACCGCGGAGTTTGAGCGGCTTCCCAACCGCGACACGCAGCGGGTCCTGCTGACGACCGTGCGTGTGATTTTGCGCTATCTGTCAGATATGGGCGCAATTCCTAAAGGCTGAGACGAAGCTCTGCCGATTCGGCCGTGCTCAAGCCAAGGCGAGCGTAACGATTCGAGATCCCTAGGATCGCGATGGTTTCAATCCGAGGGTCGTAATGACCTCCGGCGCGAGCTCTTCGTAATAGAGAATCGCAGATTTCGCACGCCTGTGATTGAAGGACCAGAGCCCAAAGACGCAGCTCGCCAAGACAAAAATTATTGAAAAGTATCGGAGTGAAGCCCCGAGAGCCTGCAACTCATATTGTGCTCCAAAAGTCGCTGGAATTAAGGCAAGCACGAAACCCCAGAATACAAATTGAACATTTGACTTTCCGGGCAGATATGAGCACGTGAACGGCACCTTGCAAAACCCAATCAGGCTCAATTCGGCAAAGATCAATGCAAGCAAGGCGAGAATGGCAAGGTGCGCAGCGACTTGACTTCAGGGCCGGAACCCAACCGAAAGAAGGGCTGCAATAAGCCAAGCAGGCAGCGCCGCGAACAACAGCAACGACCACCGGGTTGCAGAGATGTAGTTCTCTGATCCACGAAGCTCAGTAATGCGCCAAATCCAGTTGGCTGTGAGCGAAATAGGCAGAGAATATACGGCCCGCATCCCGAACACCGCAAAGCAAATCATAAACAATGTTGAGAGAACAAAACCTGCTCGCAGTTGGAGCGGCGCCGAGGTGGATAGTTCATTTCGCAGCCACGAAAGCGCAATTCCGAGCACGATGCTGAGGTAGAAAGCAAGCACTAATCGATGCTGACGACGGCTACTAGTCCCGCGACCAACAATGTGCTTGATACAAGACTCTGTTCGGTCCTCCATATCAACGCTAGCAACTCGATTCGCGATGGCCTTCGAGCCTCTGCAGACATCAGAAAGCCGAGAGATCGTATCACGCTAATCATGATCAAGATCCCAGCAAATTGACCGAGGAACCTTGGTATGTCAGCCTGAATCGACAGTGATTCGAGATCCACAACGCGCAGTAGGAACTGCCCGTAGAGTATTCGAAACTGAGGCGGTAAGCGGTCAACTAGCTTCTGGATTAGCTTACGCATGAATTAGATCCGCAATCTGCCGCGCCGTCGACTCTGTGTCTTGTTCGACTGCGAGCTGTGAGAAGATCGCTTCCAAAGTCGGTAACTCCATTAGCGAGCGCAGATGCTCGATGGAGTCATCTGCGACGACCTTGCCGTGATGGAGGATCTTCGTTCCGTCTGCGCTCCTGATGCCACGTGCCCTTAATTGATCCCCTGCATGAATAACATCGATCGAAGCGGGCTGCGGCTCGGCGGAGACGGCGCGAGCCTGATGCTGCTGAAGGTAATTATGTGTAAGGGTCGAAGGCGCTGATAAATGGCGTGGTTTGCGTTTTGGTGAAGATATGTTGTGAATATTGCTGATTCCTGTTGGGTTATTTGGACTTTCAAGACTGTTTCTAAATGTTCCGCAAAGAATAGAGGCCGAAAATAAATATAAAAGGGGGGGAGGGGGTACCTGCAGGCGATCAGCCAGCTTTCAGCTATCAGCTGTCAGCAAAAACCTGTCCTCTGGTTATTGTTCATGCTGTGATTGTGCTACGGCGATGGGTTATTTTCTGCAACCACCTGCGGTGGGGCTGATGCGCTTGCGCGGCACTGGGGGCGTGGATTCCCAGGTCCCGAAAGCGGGGGCTGGGGCATGCGCGACGGTGACCTTTCATTAACACCGAATGAGGGCTAGAATTCAGAGAACAGGAGGGCGTTATGGCAAGTGGATCTGTGGTTCGGAAATTGCACGAGAGAGCCGTAGAAGCTCCTGGACCGGCTGATGTGAAAAAGACGTACTCGCCTGAGTTTCTGGCCGAGCAGGAGGCCATTGATAAGCGTGTGCGCGAAGAAGGGGCAAAGCGCATCCGTCGCTCGGTTGAAAGAGCCATCGCCATGGGCATCGTTGACAAAGACGGCAATCTTTTGAAGAAGGAGCTTCCAGCGGATATGCAGGCCGGCGCGGATCGGGACTTTGGGGGATAGCGGATGCCGATCATGTACGTGGTGGCTGGGCCCGCCGGCAGTGGGAAGACAAGCGCATTTCCGGGTGACTCATTTGGCTGCAATTATTTCAACGGAGACCATTACGCGGCGATATTAAATGGCGGTTCCTACATCGGCATTCCCAAGTCGATTCGCCAGGAAGTGGGTCCAGTTTGCGAGAAATTCATTCAAGATCACATCGCGGCCGGCAAGGACTTCGCAACTGAAACTACTCTGCGAAGCACAATCGTCTTCGATCAAATGAAGCGGGCTCATGATGCTGGGTTTGCTGTGAGGTTTAGATATATCTGCGCCGATAGCATCGAGACATCTGTTCAACGCGTAAAGCAACGGGCTTTCATGGGCGGACACAGCGGTTCAGAAGAGACGGTTCAGGATATTCGGACAAAGAGTCTCGCTAACCTTCAGCGCGCCTTTGAGGAGTTGGGAAGAACAATCGATCTCTTCGATCTGTACGACAATTCCGCTTTCGGAATACCACCGAAACTAATCGCATCGTTCCTGGGACGCGAGATTACTCTTCTCGCTTCAGAGCTGCCAGCATGGATGGATGAAGCGCTGGGGCAGACTCCATACTCGACGGTGAAGCTCCGGGAGTGCTTCGAGTAAGGGAAGCCCTTGCCGGTCATCGTACATTCCCAAATCATGCGCCTCAAGAATCTGCCGGGGGCGACTGCTTCGCCTGCCGGGGAGGGCGATCAGGCAGCAATTGAGCGGGTACCGGAGTTGATCGGCCTTGCTCCCTGCATGCTCGATATCAGCCGCCTCATACGCCTCGTGGCGCCCCACTCGTTTCGGGTGCTGGTGGAAGGGCCAGTCGGCTCGGGCAAGAGTCTGGTGGCCGAGGCCATTCATCGGCTCTCGTCAAGAAGCCACAAGCCTTTTATCGCCGTCAACTGCACAGCAATCCCGGAGGCTCTGCTCGAAGCCGAACTCTTCGGCCACACCCGCGAAGCCTCCTCCGGCGCTTTGCAGGGGCGCGTGGGGCAGATTGAGGCTGCTGACGGAGGCACGCTCTTCCTCGACGAGATCTGCGAGATGCCGCTTTCGCTCCAGTCCAAGCTGCTGCGCTTTGTCGAGTGCGGCGAGCTACAGCGTGTGGGGGACAACGAAACGGTGAAGGTGGATGTCCGGATTATTGCCGCCACGCATCAAACGCTAGCTCAGCAGACCGCGATAGGCGGCATTCTGTTCGATCTCGCCTTACGCCTGGCTGGGTTTCTCGTTCATACGCCGTCGCTGGCCGAGCACATCGAGGATCTGCCGCTTCTGGTCGACCACTTTCTTTCGCGCATGGGCCGCGAGGCTGCGCTCAAGCGGATCGACCAAGGGGCTCTGGCCAAGCTGGCCGCTCACGACTGGCCGGGCAATGTGCGCGAACTTGAGCGCGTGCTGGAGCGGGGAGCCATTCTGGCCGGCGATAAGTCCGTCATAACAGCCCAGGAGATTGACTTCGGGCTCTCAACGAATTAGAGCCGAGTGCCTCAAGTGTCGATTTTGGAACCTGGGATTCCTGCTAAAGCATTTCTGGCGTTGATGTAATGCTCACGTAACATTACCCCATCCTAGCCGCAAAAAACAAAGATGCGGCGAGGGTAGTCACCACCATCTGAGTAGCATGAACGAATGGCCCATGGCTAAAGCTATTTCATTTCGGAAGCACGCATTCAGGGGCTGAAGCCCTGACCTAACAAATTTCCTTCGACTGGGATTCGTCAGACATTGCCTAAAGCCCGACATTTGTTTTGTGGCGTTTGCGACTTGGCTGAAGTCGTACGCTGACACAAGGGCGACTCTATTGCGTTTACGGTGCGGCTGAAGCCGTGCCCTGATACGAGGCCCTGCGCTGTTAAACCTGACATAAAACTCTGCTTTGCGAACGGAAACCGGCTTTGAGCTACCTTGAATGCTCGAAAGTATGGTGTTTGCGGCGACTCGCCTGCACGGTTTGTGGGCTGATAGTTGATTCAGTTTATGAAAATCTATTCGCGATGCGGGAAATACCTCCCAAAGTGTGTCATACATCACAGCCACTCCACCCCCCATCGAAGAGACTCAGATTAGCGGTTGATTTTCCGCCCACCGCGTGATGAGGCAAAGTGAATGAGTGAAAAAGATATGGTCAGCAAAACGGTAATTCTGGACGGGAACGAGGCTGCCGCGTCGGTTGCCTATCGTCTCTCTGAGGTCGTCGCGATTTACCCCATCACCCCCTCGTCGCCGATGGCCGAGTGGGCCGATCAATGGCGCTCGGAGGGGAAGAAAAATATTTGGGGCGCATTGCCCATCGTGGAAGAGCTTCAAAGCGAAGGCGGCGCGGCTGGCGCGTTGCATGGCGCGTTGCAGGCAGGAGCATTCGGGACGACCTTCACGGCGTCGCAGGGCTTGCTGCTGATGATTCCCAACATGTTCAAGATTGCCGGCGAGCTGACCCCGGCGACGATGCACGTGACGGCCCGGACGCTGGCTACGCATGCGCTTTCGATCTTTGGCGACCACTCTGACGTGATGGCCTGCCGGTCGACGGGTTGGGCGATGCTGGCTTCGAATTCGGTGCAGGAAGTTGCCGATATGGCGCTGGTGGCACAGATTGCCACTCTCGAATCGCGCATTCCGTTCATTCACTTTTTCGATGGCTTCCGCACCTCGCATGAAGTAGGCAAGATTCTGCCCATCAGCGACGAGACTATCCGCGCATTGTTGGACGAAAAGTACGTCTTCCAGTACCGCAAGAACGCTCTTACTCCCGATCATCCGATCATTCGCGGCACGGCGCAGAATCCCGATGTGTTCTTCCAGGCGCGCGAGGCTTGCTCGCCTTTCCACGCTGCTGTTCCGGGCATCGTGCAGTCGGTGATGAATCGCTTTGCTAAAGAGACTGGCCGCGCTTATCATCTGTTCGATTATTACGGCGCGCCTGATGCGGAGCGGGTAATCGTGCTGATGGGCTCTGGCGCCGAGGCTGCTGAAGAGGCTGTGGACCTGCTGAACAAGCAGGGCGAGAAGCTGGGCCTGCTGAAGGTTCGTCTCTACCGGCCGTTCGATGCGAGCGCATTTTTGGCAGCGCTGCCAAAGACCGTGAAATCAATTGCGGTTCTCGACCGCTGCAAGGAGCCGGGCGCGAGTGGCGAGCCGCTCTACATGGACATTGTGACGGTGCTGGCCGAGAATGCAGCCGCGCTTCCCTTCCCTGCCAAGCCGACTGTGATTGGCGGGCGGTATGGACTTTCGTCGAAGGAATTTACGCCGGCGATGGTCAAGGGGATTTTTGATGAGCTGACCAAGGCGCAGCCGAAGAACCACTTCACAATTGGTATTGACGACGATGTTTCGCACACTAGCTTGAGTTACGATGCTGCCTTCTCGACCGAAGATCCGAAGACGGTACGCGCCTTGTTCTACGGGCTTGGATCGGACGGCACTGTAGGCGCGAATAAGAATTCGATCAAGATTATCGGCAGCGAGACGCCGAACTACGCGCAGGGTTACTTTGTTTATGACTCGAAGAAGTCCGGCTCGATGACCACATCGCATCTGCGCTTTGGTCCGAATCCGATTCGGTCGAGTTATCTTATTACGCGCGCCAGCTTTGTGGCCTGCCATAACTTCAGCTTCCTGGAGAAGATGGATGTTGTGGAAGCAGCCATGCCGGGCGCGGTTTTTCTGCTTAACTCGCCTTACTCGGCGGCCGAGGTCTGGGACCACTTGCCAAAGACCACGCAGCGGGAGATATTGCGCAAGAAGATCGAGTTCTACGTGATCGACGGCTACGAGGTGGCGCGTGAGGCAGGGATGGGCACGCGTATCAATACCATCATGCAGACTTGCTTCTTCGCGATCAGCGGCGTGCTGCCGCGCGACGAGGCTATTGCGCAGATCAAGAAGGCTATTTACAAGACGTACGGCAAGCGCGGCGAGGCGGTGGTGGCAAAGAACTATGCTGCTGTGGACGCGGCGTTGGCTCACCTCGAGAAAGTTGAACTGCCCACGGGAGCTTCTTCCAGCTTCGATCTGATTCCTTCGATCTCGCCCAAGGCGCCGGAGTTTGTGCGCGGGGTGTTGGGCCAGATTGCTGCGGGTCACGGCGACATGCTTCCGGTCAGCGCGATTCCGGCTGGGGGAGCGTTCCCCACAGGTACGGCGCAGTGGGAAAAGCGCAACATCGCGCAGTTCATTCCTGCGTGGGACAAGGACCTATGCATCCAGTGCGGCAAGTGCGTGATGGTATGCCCGCACGCGGTGATTCGCGCCAAGGTTTATAGTCCCGAGCTAGGCGATAAGGCTCCGTCGACCATGCAGTGGGCCAAGCCAAAGTGGAAGGGCATGGAGCAGGATCGGTACACCCTGCAAGTGGCACCCGAGGATTGCACCGGCTGCGCGCTCTGCGTCGAGATTTGCCCGGTGAAGAACAAGAGCGATGCCAGCAAAAAGGCCATCAACATGGCGCCGCAGGCTCCGCTGCGCGAGGCCGAGCGTGAGAACTGGGAGTATTTCCTTAGCCTGCCCGAGGTGGATCGTTCCAAACTATCGCACGGCCAGGTTAAGGACCTGCAACTGTTGCAGCCGCTCTTTGAATTTTCTGGCGCGTGCGCGGGATGCGGCGAGACCCCGTACGTCAAGTTGCTCACGCAGCTATTCGGCGATCGGCTCTATATAGCTAATGCAACTGGCTGCTCGTCAATCTACGGAGGCAACCTACCCACCACGCCTTATAGCAGCAACGCTGAAGGCCGCGGGCCGACGTGGGCTAACTCATTGTTTGAAGATAATGCCGAGTTCGGCTTCGGCATGAGAATCGCGCTTGACCAACAAAAGGAGTTTGCGGAGTTGCTGGTGACGCGGGTGGCTGCGACCATTGGCGACGAACTGGCGACTGCACTGCTCAGCGCTTCGCAGAAGACTGAAACTGAGGTCGGCCAACAGCGCGAGCGCGTGAATGCTCTGCGCAGCAAGCTGGCCGGAAACAAGACCTCCGACGCGCAGAATCTGATGGCGATTGCCGACTCATTGGTGCGCAAGAGCGTATGGATACTGGGCGGCGACGGATGGGCTTTCGACATCGGCTTCGGCGGACTGGACCATGTGCTCGGCTCGGGCAAGAACGTGAACGTGCTGGTGCTGGATACCGAGGTCTACTCGAATACAGGCGGCCAGATGTCTAAGGCAACCCCACGTGGCGCGGTGGCGAAGTTTGCTGCAGCAGGTAAGCCAAACAGCAGGAAAGACCTGGCCATGGAAGCCGTCAGTTACGGCTCGGTCTACGTGGCGCAGGTTGCCATGGGCGCGAACGACACGCATGTGGTGAAGGCCTTCCAGGAGGCCGAAGCGCACGAGGGGCCTTCGATCATCATCGCCTACTCCAGTTGCATCGCTCACGGCTATGACTTGGTGCATGGACTGGAACAACAAAAGCTAGCAGTGCAGTCAGGCTATTGGCCGCTGATGCGTTATAACCCTGGATTGCGCGAGGAAGGAAAGAATCCCTTCCAGCTTGACTCCAAGGCGCCATCGATCCGGCTCAAGGAGTACAGCTACCGCGAGGCGCGTTACACTATGTTGGCACGCAGTAATCCAGAGCTGGCCGCTCAACTGCTCAAGGAAGCACAGGACGATGTCGAGCGCCAGTGGCGGGTTTATTCCGCGCGGGCAGCGATGCCCGGCCGTGGCGAAACGCCCAATATCGCTCCGGCAGAGAAGCCTGAGAATAGTTCCGAACAAAAGCTGGCGGCCGAAGCTGCCGGAGGTGCGAAGTGATAGATTTTTCTGTGCAGTATCTTGGCTTGAAGCTGAGCGGCCCTATTGTGGTCTCCGCCACGCCGCTCTCAGAGCCGATCGACAATGTTCGTCGCATGGAGGATGCCGGCGCCTCGGCGATCGTGCTCCACTCGCTCTTTGAGGAGCAGTTGGCGTTGGAATCGCGCACGCTGGACGAGGACCTGTCGAGAGGCACTGAGTCGTTTGCCGAGTCGCTTGGCTATCTACCCGATTTGAGCGACTACCGCATGACGCAAGAGGTGTACCTGGAGCACGTAAGGCGCTGCAAGGACGCGGTGAAGATTCCCATCATGGCTAGCCTGAACGGAGCTACCACCGGCGGCTGGGTGCGGTTTGCCAAGGATGCGGAACAGGCTGGCGCCGACGCCATCGAGCTGAACACCTACGCACTGGCCACCGACAAGAGCCAGACCTCCACGGGTCTTGAAGGGCAACTGCTGGAACTGGTGGCCGCGGTCACAGCTGCGGTCAAGGTGCCGGTGTCGGTGAAGCTGTCGCAGTCGTTCACCAGCTTGCCGAACATGATTTCCCAACTGGAAGGGGCTGGCGCGCGTGGTGTGGTGCTGTTCAACCGCTTCTATCAGCCCGACTTCGACATCGAGACTCTGGAAGTGCGGCCCACGCTGCATTTCTCCAAACCTTCGGAACTGCTTCCGCGGCTGCACTGGGCGGCCATTCTTTTCGGTCACGTCAACGTGGATATTGCCATTACCGGCGGCGTTCACTCGGCTGAAGATGTGCTCAAGAGCATCATGGCTGGGGCCAGCGTGACGATGATGGCATCGGCCTTGCACATTCACGGCATTGAGCACATCAAGAGAGTGCTGGCCGACATGAATTACTGGCTGGAAAAACGCGAGTATACCTCGCTGTGGGAGACACGCGGTTGCCTCAGCCGCCGTTCCGTTCCCGATACCTCTCCATTCGACCGTGGCAATTACATTAAGACGCTCAGCTCCTACAGCCTACGCCAAACGGTGGCTGCGTTCTAAGTCAGGGACAACGTATCTATGAGCCAGCGGCGGAAGCACTTCGGTGCGACCGCCGTTCGCTTTTTGGAAGCTGAAAAAATGACGCTTTGGATGATCGAGCCTGACCCGCATGCTTTTTCGTTCGTGCAAATAGAAGGCGATGCCGCGCTCCATGTCAGTGTTCCCGCGGTAATTTCTGATGATTTCAACATGCATTTCTGCAATGATGGGAAGAGATCGACACGGGATGGAGATCATGAGGCTGTTGGGCATCGGTTCGGATTGCATGGCCGTCATGGGAATTTTTGTCTGTTTCGCACTAACTTCAGTGCTAGCCCAGATGCCGACAAAGGAAGCACATCTAAGCGGAAGTTCCACAGCTGCAGAGGAGACGCCCACTTCGACATTCTTTCCCACCATCGAGTCAGGCTTGCGGCGCGATTTGGAAGCTCACCCCGACTCGGCGCCGATTCTCTACCAGCTCGGTCAAGTGCTGAGATTTGAGAATAGGCCAAAGGAATCGCTGGAAATTTATACTCAAGCGGCCAACCTGCAAAAGCCCGACGCCGATGAACTGCGGTCAGTAGCTCTGGATTATGTTCTCCTCGACGACTACAATGATGCGATTCACTGGCTGGGGATTGCGAGATCGATGGATCCGAGCAATGTGAATATCTTATATAGTCTGGGACGATGTTACTTTTCACAGAGTCGTTTTGACGATGCCAAGACGATGTTCTTGCAGGTGCTTCAAATCAAGCCGGACCATTTGAAAGCTGAGGAGAATCTTGGCTTGATCTATGACTTGGTCGACAATCAACCCGAAAAAGCGGAGACTGCTTTGCGCAAAACGGTGGAATGGGCTGGTCAGGAAACAACGGATGAGTGGCCGTTTTTGGACCTTGGCGGATTCCTGTTGAATCATGGCCGGGCGGCCGAAGCTATTCCAGTTTTACGGCGCGCGGCAACCATTGCCGCAAAGAGCGCTGTCTGTCACGAAAAGCTGGGACTGGCTCTGGTTGCCGCAAAGGATATAACTGGCGGTGTGGAGGAGTTAGCAACCGCAAGCCAACTTGACCCGAAGAATCCCAAGATACATTTCGAGTTAGGACGAGCATACCGCCAAGAGGGTGCTCTGGATAAGTCTCGTGCCGAGTTTGAGTTAAGTGAGTCCCTCTATGGGTATCACAATCAGGAGTAGAGTACTTATAACTTACCAATTCCTTTTCGAGCGACGCGTAAGTACAGCGGTTAGTCCTGCTAAAGGGAGAATCCTGTTTGAGTCTTACTGATTTGCCGCCGGTAATATTAAGTGCAGGCCGCTGGCTGCATTTTTGTTAGCCTCGTTTGCCAGCTTGGTGGCAATCGCCAATTCTCGCTCGGAATCTTCCTTCCGTCCAAGGCGAGCGAGCGTGAGTCCGAGATAGTAGTGTCCCTTCTCATACTCCGGAGCAGCAATAACCGCCCGTTCAAGAAAATCCTCCGCCTGGGAATACTGCTTCTGCTTGAAGTAGGCCTGTCCTGTTCCAGCTAGCGCGCCGCCGTGACTTGGGTTACGCGTCAGCGTCTTGTTGAAGTTGGCGATTGCTTCGACAAAGTTGCCTTGGTCGAGAGCGATGTCGCCTAACTGGTAATAGGCCTCAGTCTGCGCTGGCTGGAGTTCGATGGAGCGCTGAAACTCGACCCGCGCGTGGTCGACATCGAGCTTCAACTGATATGCGCGCCCCAGTCCGTAGTGGGCGCCGGCATCATTGGGCTGACTCTTGAGATACGCCTGCATCTTCTCCCGCGCGGCATCAAGCTCGCCAAGGTCGAGCTTGACGCGCGCCACCGCATACTCGACCTGCGGGTCGCCAGGCTTGAGCTGCTCAACAGTTGCGAGAGTCTTGTCCGCGTCCTGATAGAGACTCATCTCATCTTCCTGTATGCCCAAGTCGAAGAGAAGGCGCGAATTCTTTGGTGCATACTCCTGCGCACGCAGCAGAGCACGCAATGCGTCATCCGCATGGCCCTTGCCGCGAGCCTCTAACGCCAGCTGCTCGGAGGCGGTAACTTCGCCAGCCTGCGCGTCCGCATCTTCGGGGTTGGCATCGAGGACAGCTTCGAAAGCCTCTCTCGCTTCGGCGAACTTGCCGGCCTGCAGAAGCTCCGTACCCGAGCTTTGCGTGGGCGAGATCTGCGCAACGGCCAAACCCGAGGCCATCAGCAAGAGCGCGAAGATAACTGAAGGAGGAGTCATTGCATCCGGCGACCTTGGAGAGAAGATTTGAGGCGCACGCAGAATTTTATCTTAAGCACGCTTGCTTGTTCAATAGAAACGGGGGCAAGCTGCAGGGCAATCGCATTTCAAAATAGCTCCAGCAAGCGGAACAGGTAATGATCATCCCAACCTGCGCGCTTGAACTTTCCTCTCAGGGAGCCTTTGGAACCTTCCTTCTGCATGGCATTGAGAG
>JBEKRS010000109.1:0-11987 GCA_049518535.1 Occallatibacter sp.
GCCAGAGAAAGCGAGGAACAATGCTAACCCAACTCATCGTTACATCTGCGGCGTCGAGCGCCTGGGGACCAGGGGCAGCGCGCGAAATCGCGCTGGCAAAACCGCCCCAATTCCACATAAAGTTTGCAGTGTGTGTAAAGGGGTTCTGAGGCCAATTGACCATAGTCGGGCTTGCAAAATTGACGGCGCTGGTGAAGACCGTGCCCGCAGCCGACACCGAGCCAAAGTCGGCATACAGATATTCCGCACGCGCCGACCATCGCTTGTTCAACGCAAACTCCCCGCCCCCACCTGCGATCCATCCAGCTTTCAGCACCGAGAGAGCGGCCGATTCATTGCCATCGAGGTAGTTGTCCGTAAAAAGGGAGGAGTAGCGAACCTCCGTTTCAGCCGCTCCGCCGGAAACGAAGAGCAAACTGCGCTTGGTTACGGTATAGCCTACGCGCGCACGGAACGTGGCCAACCAATCGGTGGAAACCTTCTGTGTCACGGTGAAACCGTATGGGGAGCAGCAGGGGTAAGCGCTCGTCACCGATGCGGTATAGCTGGCTGCAAGCAGACCATAGCCCTCCTCTGCACCCAACACCCACCTGGAAGTAATCTGCCGGTCATATCCAAATTGCAGGCCGCCGACATATCCCTTGGGATGCAGGTTTTGATTCCCGGTGCTGGCTATTACCGGCATGCTGCTGGTTAAAAAATAGCCGCTCGAACTGTAGACCGTGTTGGTCTGCGCATGGGAAGAACTGAATACGCCACCCGTATTAAAGCCGACATAGAAGCCGGTCCAGTTCATTCGGTCGTTGTTGTGCTGGCTAGCGGTCTGCGCCAGCGCCGAGACAGGAATCAGCGCCGCAGCCGCAGTGACTGCAATAAGCTTGGCCATTCTACCTCCAGGGGTTTCGTTTAATCGTGGAAATCCTTATCGCTTGCAGGGAAGTTACGCTTCAAGTGGAGGGGGACTTTCATTGGACAATTCCGGCCCGGCGAAGGTCGCCGCAGCCTCTCGCGTCCCAACATCATCATGGTACATATGCTGGTGGGGTGGCGTAAATTGCCAAAGTCTTTATCGAAAAAGACTGTAAATAGAATAGAAGCGAAATTCGTACGCCGGCGATTCCTATCTAAAAACTTGACGGGCGCGCACCGTCCCCGCATTTCTTGCGAAGACGATGCGCGCCTCGTGGTTGCTATGTTGTGTAGCGGATTAGTTGGGAACGTACGGCCAGCCATCGGAGGTCCAGCTGAGCAAGTTGAGTCCGAGCGTGGGAGTGCCGCTATTGTTGCCGTCATAGTAGTGGTAGACCAGCATCGGTCCGCTGCCGGTGGTCAGGATGCTGGCGCCGCCGGGACCGATGATATTCGAGTGTGTGCTGACGACGATGGTGCCGCCGCCGCTCAGCATGCTGATGCCGCCACGGTCAACGTATGTTCCGTTAATGGTGCTTGAACGACCCACCACCTCGCGATACGTGCTGCTGGTGCCGTCGCAGCACGAGTCGATCGATGCAAACAGGTAGTAATAGCCGTTGTAGTAGTAGATGAACGAGCCTTCAATGCCATTGGACCGCTCGGCCAAATGGTAGACGGTGGTGTTACTCGTCGACTTCTTCAGCGTCGAGCTGTTGAGCTCGATCAAGTAGAGACCGTCGAACCAGGAGCCGAACGCCAGCCACCAATTTCCACTGGTGTCTTCGACAGGATTCGGATCGATTGTGTTATAGCCGCTTGAAGAGGTCGACGAAATCACGATTCCTTCGTCGGTCCATGAAGAGCTGTTGGGCGTCGACGCCTTGGCTAGTCCGATGGCGGAAACTTCAGACCCGGAGGTTGATGCGGCATAGAACTGCCAGTAATTGCTGCTGTAATACACGACATCGGGCGCCCAAACGTCGTCGGTGCTGTTGTAAGTAGTTACCCAGGAGGGTATGGGAGCGAGCGCAGGATCGTCACTAGTCCAGGAACTCAAATTGGACGAATAGGCAAGCGTGTTGTGAGTTCCATAGAGCCAATACACGGCGGTGGTGGGGTCTTCGACAATCATCGGATCGTGAACATAGATGCCTGTGCCGGAGACGCTGTTGGGGTTGTTGTAAGGGGTGGTTCCGGTACTCTCCAGAGTCCACTCCTGACAAGTGCAGCCGGTGTTCGACCATTGATCGATCTTTGCCGTGTCAGCTGTGCCCGCGTCAGAGACTTCCAGATACAGGCCGCTGTTGACGTTCTTGATATAGTAGCCGGCGGAACCGGAGATAACTTCCCATAGATGATCGGCAGTGCTGTTATCGGACCATTGCACGATCTGCGCGCCGTCGGCCGTCGATGCGCCGGAGACGCCGAGGACCTGATGAGTGAGCATGTTCTCGATGTTGTACTCGTTGTTACCCATGGGCATGAAATGCCAAAGGTGGTCAGTGGTGCCGTTGTCAGCCCACTGAACTACATCGGCTCCCGCGGTCTGGCTTTCTCCGGAGATACCGAGAACCAGTTTGCTGTTTACGTTTTCGATTTTGTATTCGACGCTGGTGCTCATGGTGACTTGCGCATGAGCCAGCGCAGGGAGAGTGGCCAAGATGGCTATGCAAGCATAAAGGTGCTTCATCAATCCTCCTATGATGCGGGTTTGAGTGGGAGAGATGGAAGGAATCGAGCAGGGGCTCGTGCGGAGCTGCACCGCAACCAGAGCTGAGCCCCGTTGGTTCGAGTCTTTCCGAACGATTAGTTGGCTACCAGGAAAGGCCAGCCGTCGGAGGTGAAGTTAATGGTGTTGATGCCCAGCGTGGGCGTGCCGTTGTTGTTGGAGTCGTAGTAGTGATAGACAAACGTAACTGCGTTACTGTTGTGGGAGTCGATGAAGACGCTGCCGCCGCCCGGTCCGACTATGTTGTCGTGTGTGCTGATCAGGATGGTGCCGCCGCCCGCCGTCAGAGCCAACCCGCCGCGATCCACATATGGACCGGTGACGGAAGTTGAGCGGCCATAGATGGTGCGGTAGTCGCTGGTTGCGCTGCAGCACGCATTGATCGGAGCAAAGTAGTAATAGAAGCCATTGGTATAGATGATGAACGGGCCTTCTTCACCCGCTCCGCGAAAGGCGATGGAGGTCATGGTGGAGTTCTCGCGAAGTCCGGTGGATGGATTGAGCTGGAAAAGATGGGTGCCATCAAACCACGATCCAAAGACCAACCACCAATTCCCGGAGGCATCCACAAAGGGCGCGCCGTCAATGGCGTTATAAGTAGTTCCCTCGACAAAATCCCAGCCGTAGGGTCCGGTAATTGGAGTGTTTGTCGTGTTGCTCCAGGAAGAGATCTCCCAACCTAATTGCGTCCACGGTCCATAGGGAGTGGTGCTGGAGGCCATGCCGATGATCGCCTCGCCGCCCACGGTATCGGGCTCGACGGGAATCGAATAGGCTTGGTAGAACTTGCCGCCGACTTCCATCAGGCTGGGCGCCCAGATATCGGTGTCCTCGCCGCCGTTATCCGATTTGGGTGATTGCAGGCCCGTCCATTGAGTGAAGTCGGGACCGATGATGGGGCAATGGCTGTCGTCGGTGATCCAAAATCCGCCTTCGGCCGCAGTGCAAGCGCCTTTGGATGTCGATTCGGTGGTGTAAGTGAAGGTGGTGCGGTCCGTTGAATAGGCGATGGTTTGGTGAGTGCCGTAGAGCCAGTATGCGCCGGATGTGGAGTCATACAGCATATACGGATCATGGACGTAGATGCCTGTGCCGGTGACTGCGTGCGGCTTTGGATAGGGGTCGGTTCCGGTGTTTTCGAAGGTCCACTCCTGGCCAGTGGCGCCGGTGTCGGACCACTGACCGATGGTGGCGGTGTCCAGGGTGCTGTTGTTAGTCACTTCCAGATACAAACCACTGTTGACGTTCTTGATAAGGTAGTTGCCATCGGGTGCCTGGATGACCTGCCAATTGTGATCGGTGGTGCCGTTATCGGCCCACTGCACAGCTAACGCGCCGTCGGCCGTGGATGCTCCGGATATGCCGATCACCTGGTGGCTATTCATATTCTCGATGTTGTAGACATTGGTGCCGATGGGCATGAAATGCCAGAGGTGGTCGGCGGTGCCGTTGTCGGCCCATTGGACCAGATCAGCTCCCGCAGTCTGGCTCGCACCGGATATACCAAGGACCAATCCGCTGTTAACGTTTTTGATCTTGTACTCGACGCTATAGTTCATTGTTATCTGAGCGTGAGCGATCACGGGCAGTGCAGCCAAAATGGCCAGACAAGTCAAAGGGTGTCTCATCAATTCTCCTAAAGATGCCGGGTTGATTGGGGGAGGTGGAACGAATCCAGCCGGGGCTCGTTTCGGGGTCTCTACCGCAACCAGGTCGAGCGCGGGCCTTGAATCGCCCGGAAATCGGCCGGGGATGGGAGTCGATCCGTGACGACGCCCTTGTGGAATCGCGCTATTAGGAGCTTGCCTTCAGAGAGCGTTTACCAAAATCGACACAACTCGCTCGGTCGATAACTCTAAAGACACAAAAGCAAGGTTGTCAACGTCTTTTTGGCAACCGAATATCATATTTATTATCAATAATTTATATGGATTTCCCTGGTTGGGAGCCAAAACGAGCGGGATGAGATCATAACTCTATGTTTATGTAGTAAGCATTTTCGCATTCCGGCCAACTAAAGCCATTTCAGATACATGGAGGATGGCAGAATCGGATGCCGATTCTGTGCGATCGAGGGGCGTGGGGCCCGATTTCTGCGTTGTTTAAGAATTGGACGAGTTGCTGATTTGACACGGTAGCGGGTTATTCCTCACTATTCTGGTAGAATTTGTACTCGTGAACGTTGGATACCGAAAGAGCGCTGTGGGCTGTCGAATCAGGTGATTCCGGCTATTCGGGTATGTGCAAAGAAACTTTTTGTGGTCAACCCCATCTAAACGGATGGGCGCATTCAGCCGATCTAAGAGCTGAGGGAAACAATGGGAAACAAAGTAAAATCAGACTTTTTGTTCGCGCAGCCGTCGTTTGCGTCAGGCGTTGCTCGTGTATTCGATCTGTTTGGTCAGTTCGATGAATACAACAGTAGCGAGACGGCCGAGGAAGCAGATGCCAGGGCTATTGCTTCCGATTGGATTGTCATCGGGCAGGATATAGCTGACGCAGTTGAGCAGAATGAGTCCGAAATGCAGACTGCTTGAGCCACTGTGACTAAGCGCAACCGCAATAATCCTCCTCCGCCACCTTCTCAAACCACCGCAATCGCTTCGCTCACACAATCGGTCTCATTTTCTGGTCCCCTGCCACCCCGAGTCTTTTAGCCAGATATAACGACGTGATACCGAATGGCGCTGAACGCATAATGGCGATGGCGGAGCGGCAGAGTGCTCACCGTGAGTCCCTGGAAGATAGGGTTATAGAAGACAACATCGCGAGCCAAGCAGGTGGATCACATTATGCCTTCATAATTTGTCTTGTTACGATTGTCGGTGGATTCGTGCTGATCGGAATGGGCAAAAACATATACGGAATTTCTGCGGTCATCGGTAGCCTAGCCACTCTTGCAGGAGTATTTGTAATTGCGAAAAGAGGACAAAAAAAGGAACGTTTCGACAAATTGACCGATCTTGAAAAGCGCAGACGCCCATAAATTAGCAATGTACTATCAGGACACCACCATCAATAGGCGTGGCGCCCGATTTCTGCGTTAGACTGGTGCCCTATGATTCATAACGGCCGAAGCCCCAAACTTCCCTTCGATCCTGCTGAGGCGTTGGCACATTTGCGCGCCGCCGACCCGAAGCTGGGCGTGCTCATCGAGCGTGCCGGGGCCTTCACGCTCAAGCTCGACCCAGCGCCCTCGCCGTTTGAATCTCTGCTGGAATCGATCATCTATCAGCAGTTGCATGGCAAGGCTGCGGCCACCATCCATCGCCGCGTGTGCGAGCACTTTGGCTGTGTCCCCGCACCGCAACTGCTCCTCGATACTCCGGACGAACCACTACGCGCCGCCGGCGTCTCCGGCAACAAGATCAAGGCGCTGCGCGACCTGGCCGCACGCACCCTCGACGGCACCGTCCCAACCCACGCGGCTATCAAGAAGATGAGCGACGCAGAGATCGTCGAGCGGCTCACCGAAGTGCGCGGCATCGGTCCCTGGACGGTGGAGATGTTGTTGATCTTTCGCATGGGACGTCCCGATGTGTTGCCGGTGACCGACTACGGGGTGCGCAAAGGCTTTGCGCTGACCTTTCAGCGAATTCCCAAGACTCGCCCGCTGGCGGCCGAAGATTTGCCCAAACCCGAAGTCTTGCTCAAAAGGGGAAAACGGTGGGCGCCATTCCGCTCCGTGGCCAGTTGGTACTTGTGGCGGGCGTGCGATCTGGCCAAAAGTACAGCGCCCTCAGGGCGCTCCAGCCTACAATAAGCAAACACAGCCGGATGGCGATCGCGAAAACCCGGCGCGAGATTGGGAACCTTCATGGCCGCCGCTCAACACTTCATCTGCATTCACGGACACTTTTACCAGCCGCCGCGCGAGAATCCCTGGCTGGAGACGGTCGAGACCCAGGACAGCGCCGCACCTTACCACGACTGGAATGAGCGCGTCTGCGCGGAGTGTTACTCACCCAACGGCGCGGCGCGCATTGTGAACAGCAAGAACCAGATCATACGCATCGTGAACAACTATGCGCGCATCAGCTTCAACTTTGGCCCCACGCTGCTGAGCTGGCTGAAGGAGAATGCTCCGCGCACCTATCGCATGATCCAGGACGGCGAGCGGCGCAGCCGGAAGAATTTCAAGGGGCATAGCTCGGCCATGGCGCAGGTTTACAACCACGTTATTCTGCCGCTGGCCAATCGCCGTGACCGCATTACACAGATTCGCTGGGGCATTGCCGACTATCAGCTCCACTACGGCAAGCCGCCAGAGGGCATGTGGCTGCCCGAGACCGCAGCCGATACCGATTCGCTGGAGTTGTTGGCTCAGCATGGCATCAAGTTCACGGTGCTGGCGCCGCATCAGTGCCGGCGGATCCGGGTCTTAAGGGACGGCAGGGGGCACGACGGCGCGAGCTGGACAGATACTCCCGACGCCAGCGTCGACACTACGCATCCCTACCTGGTCCGCTTCGATTCCGGCGTTTCGATTGCTGTCTTTTTTTATGATGGTCCCACTTCACGAGCCATCGCCTTTGAAGGGCTGCTGAACTCGGGCGAGAGCTTTGCCGCGCGGCTCAAGGGTGGATTCAAAGATAACCACCAACCGCAACTGGTCCATGTGGCCACGGACGGCGAGTCCTACGGCCATCATCATAAGTACGGCGAAATGGCGCTGGCGTATGCGCTGCGCCTGCTCGAAGATGACAAGGCCGTAAAGCTGACCAACTATGGCAGCTTTCTGGCCCAGTTTCCGCCCGAGTACGAGTGTGAAATTGTCGATAATACCTCGTGGAGTTGCGTTCACGGCGTCGAGCGTTGGCGCTCCAACTGCGGTTGCAACGGCGGCAGGCAGGGATGGAGCCAGGCTTGGCGCACACCGCTGCGGCTGGCGCTGGACGAGCTACGCGACGCCATAACCCTGCTCACTGCGCAGGAGGGCGGCAAACTTTTTCGCGATGTGTGGGCCGCTCGCGACGGTTACATCCATGTGGTGCTGGACCGGCGCCCGGAGACGCTGGAGCATTTCTTTGCCGAACATCAGAGTCATCCATTAAGTGGGCCGGAGCGTGTGCGCGCCCTGGAATTGATGGAGATGCAGCGTCATGCCCAGCTCATGTACACCAGTTGCGGCTGGTTCTTCGACGACATTTCGGGCATTGAGACGGTGCAGGTGATTGCCTACGCCGCGCGCGTGCTGCAACTGGCGCAGGATTTGTTCGGCGAGCAGGCGGCGATGCTGGAACCGGCCTTCCTTGCGCGGCTGGCTGAAGCCCGCTCCAACGTTCCGAAGGCCGGCGATGGCGCCCGCATATTCAACGAACAGATTCGCCCGATGCAGCTTGGTCTTGAACAGGTAGCCGCACACTACGCCATCAGCAGCGTCTTCTCTTCCTTTGCCGAGGAGACGGACCTGTTCTGCTATCGCGTTCGCCGCCTCTCGTATGAGGTCTATACCTCTGGACGCGGGCGGCTGGCGCTGGGCCGTGCGTTCATTGCCAGCGCCATCACCGGTCAGCGGCAGATATTTTCCTTTGCGGTTCTGCACTTCGGCGATCAGAACATTACTGCCGCCGTAAAGCCTTACGAGGAAACGGACGCGGCCGAGTTTGAAGCTTTCTTGCACCGGGCCGCCGAAAACGTGCAGCGCGCGAAATTCCCTGAGGTGATTCGCCTGCTCGACCGCTACTTTGGTCATGTGGACTACTCGCTCACCTCGCTCTTCACCGACGAGCAGCGGCGCATTGTGCAGGTCATTCTCACGTCGACGCTCTTCGACATAGAGAACTCGCTGACCACAATCTATGAGGACCACGCCAGTCTGCTCCACTATCTCTCGCAGGCCGGGCTGCCCAAACCGCCCGCGCTGACTTTGGCTGCGGGCTTTGCTATCAACGCAGGCTTGCGCCGGGCTCTCGAAGGCGTTCCTATCGATCTAGCCGTGCTGCGCTCTTTCCTTTCGCTGGCCAAGGCTGACCAGGTGCCGTTGGACACGCCCACGCTCTCCTACATCTGCGACCAGCGCATGAAGCGCGCCATGGTGGAGCTGCAAATGTCGTCAGGTTCGTTGGATAGTCTGGACCGGGCGCTGGAGTTGGGCCGCACGCTGACCGAGCTGCCCTTCGAGCTGAACCTATGGCAGGCGCAGAATATCTGGTATGAGATTCTGCGCACCTCTCACTACTCGCTCACAGCGCTGGCTGCTGAGGACCGTCCTCACTGGGACAGGAAATTCAGCGAGTTGGCTAAGTGCCTGTCCATCGACAGCGAAGCCATCAGCGCGCAGGATCTGACGGTGTCGACCACGGGGGATTAGCGTCCTGTCTCTAAAGTCCGTTGTAAAACTCACGAAAGACAAAAGCAGATTCTTCGACTCACCACCCCTGAACTGAAGAACGTTCGGGGCCCCGTTCGCTCAGAATGACAGCCTCTGTTTTGTTATGAAATTTAGAGACAGGATACTAGTCTCAATTGGCGCGCTGCCTTCAAGAAGAAATGGCGGCAAAGTATTGGGCAACTTGTTCCCAGTTATCGACGCGGACGAAGCCAGTTGCAGCGAGGTTATGCGGAGCGGTATAGAGAACGCCCTGGCCCTCGAAGCGGAGGAGATTCTTGGGCAGGTCGTCGATGAGATAGTCGGCGCGAAGGATGGACTTGTTGCCGCAGAAGACGTAGTGCGCGGGCGGGATGAAAGGAAAGTGTCGCTGCAGCCAGCGGTACTTGGAGCCGAGCGAGTTGGGGACGGCCATGGCCTGGGTGGCAATGTAGATTTCAAAGCGGGCGGAGAGCAGTTGGAGCACCTCTTGAGAGCCGGGCATGAGGGCCAGATCCTCGAAGAAGTCTTCGGCATCGAGGAATGCTCGAAGCTGCTGCTGGCGATCCTGCGGCGTGATCTCCCAGAGGCCCTTGCCGGCCAGGTCTTCAGTGGTAATGTCTTCGTCGAATGTCTGATTGTAGCGGCGAAGGTGCTCGGCGAGGGTGTCCGCCATGACCTCATCCATGTCCACACAGATGCGCTGCAAGGGTTGCTCCTGGGCTGGTGACGTTCAAGAAAAGGGTAGCAGCCCAGGGTTGTGCGGCTCCAGGAGATGGGGGAGGGCCGTTTCCCACCTTTTCGTCAGAAAAAGGCGAAAGGACGGGCACCGACAGTCGAGCGGATTGAAAACACGTAAGTTACAGATTCTACAATGCCCTAAATCTCCAGAAAGTCCACAAACTCCAAAGCAGTAGCGCAAATAAGCACAGAATCCTCCGATCAC
The DNA here is from genome assembly GCA_049518535.1 of Occallatibacter sp. Taxonomy (GTDB): domain Bacteria; phylum Acidobacteriota; class Terriglobia; order Terriglobales; family Acidobacteriaceae; genus Telmatobacter. The sequence continues at coordinate 9,898 of JBEKRS010000109.1, forward strand.
GCCCTGCGGGCCATCGGAACGGCCAACACCTGCATCCAGTCACATCTTCCGAGAACGCAACCATTCGCGGATTCTTGTTATGTGCCGGAACACCTTTTCGCTTGGCGTGGAGTAAAGGTAAAGAGCCCAAGCCGCGACCATGATGAACAAAGGAATTTGCCACCAACCCATGGTGAGAATCTTATCTCCAGTATTCGCGTCTTGTTATCGTCCATCCGGCAGATTGCTTCGTAGTCAGCATAATTGCAGCTAGCACAGGATCTAATGCGTGATCTCCAGGGTATTCATTTTATTTAACTTGGCGCGTATTCGAGAAGTGGGGCACCCAAAATTTTTCGATCGCAAAAAAATCTTCGGTTGCAAAAAGCTACGGTCTCACCCGGCGATGACTGTGTATCGCCGGATGAGACCGCGGGTTGAGATTGTTCAGGCAGCGGATGCGCCTTACGGTCAATTACCATTACCATCCATTCGAGTGCATAGTGACCGTTTGCGCCAGGACCACGGGCGAGGTTACGGTCGGGTCCGCAAGGCCGTTATCTGTCTCAAAGAGCCAGCCATTCACGGAAACAATGTCGCCGGTTGCCAGTCCGGAGAAGCTGTCCGTGGTGAAGTTCTGATAGGTGGTCTGCGTAGTTGTGTCGATGGCAGCTTGCCAGGCGGCGGAGTTCGCCCACGGTCCAGAGAAGAAGTTCGGGAACCCGCCGAGAGTAAAGCTGGTGGAGGTTGAATCAATGCTCGCGACGGAGCCGGTAATCTGACTAGGCTCGAGCTCGACGTTGTTGGTGGTGAAGGAGAGGGAGCGCGGAGGCCCCCAGCCGCCAGTCATTGTCGGGCTGCTTGCATTGGTCAGGGTGCCCGTAGCCACATTGACCTGGACTTCCTGGCCAGCGGCCAGGTTTTCGGTCCCGGTAAAGACCATTCCGGCGGGAATGGTAAAGCCATTGGCATCAACAGAGAAGGTGGTCCCGCTGGCAAAGGTAACCGTTGCCTCTCCACCGAGGGGCAGGTCGCTATTGTTGGAGGGACAGTCGTGCAGAATGAGTTTCATCTGCGTTGCGTTGAACCCGACGATGGTTCCCTCGACGGTTTCTTGTCCCGCGGCTTGCAGGTATGTAACCTGGTCCGCGAGTAGAGTTCCGGCGCTCACCACACTGGCAACATCGACCTGCACAAACTGTCCGACGGCAAGGCAGGAAATGCTTCCGGTCATGCAGGCGCTGGTGGGGAAATCGTCATAAGTTGTGCTGGTGTTGGAGTCGATGGTGAAGGTCTTGCCCCAGAGCGTCTGCACCGTGAACTCATTTGAGCTAGCGGTGACGGATGCGACGGTTCCGGCCAGGGAGCCGAATCTAGGATGTTGTTGAGGCAATTGCGAGACCGTAACTCCGTTGGAAGCAGCGAGATTGACGGAGAGATCGGACTGGATGATGGTGTTCAGGTGGAAGTCGACAAGGAACCCGAGCGGTGAATTTGCAGCCACGGTGACGGGGAAAGGATCGCTAGAAAGTGTCACTGTGGCGGAGTTGTCGATGGTGGGCGTGAGCTGGCAGACGGTTCCGACGGCGCAGGTGCTGGCAATCGACTGGTCTGAGGCATTGAAGATCACCAGTTGCGGACTGGCAAAGGTGAGGCTCAGGCTGTTGTAGGTTCCAGCCGGCACATTTGCGGTGCTGAGGAAGGCGGAGAGCGCCTGAAGCTTGGTGACGTCAATCTGAATTGGGGTGTTGTTGCTGAGCAGAGAGACGGCCGAGCCGGTTGCGGGCGTAAGAGAGGCATCTGTAAGGCTGACCTGGAAAAACAGGACCGAGACCCCTGAGGGCGGATCGTCTGTCATGGTGAGGGAGACGGGAACAGAGTCAGCGGAGGAAGTTGACGTTGGGGTGAATGAGTTCATGCCGCAGCCAGTGAGGATTGAAGAAACGATGGCTGCGACCAGGGGGAGGAAAGAAGCCTTGCGCATGTTAGGTCTCCTTGTGCGCCGGTAGAAATCGGCGAGGTGTAGTGAATGAAAGTTTCATACAGTGAAGGTTTAGCGAACCACGCTGGCTCCGAGTCATGCGGAGTCGCCCGTGAGGGTGGCTGCGAAG
>JBEKRS010000110.1:0-11832 GCA_049518535.1 Occallatibacter sp.
TAGAAGCCCGAGATGAATGCAAAACACGAGAACCAGCAAAAGCAAAGGCAAAAACGCCACTAAGGAAAAAACAAATGCAAAAACAAAAACCTTGACAGCACCAGCCGTCTCATAGAAGGCCGCGATAGCGAACTTTGGTGAAGCCGAAGACGCGCTTCACGATGCGAAAGGGCCACTCCACCTTGGCGCGAACGCGAGCTTTGGTGCGGTTGCTGCGTTTCTCGGCCTCATCCACGCCCGCTTTTGTTTTGACGCGTCGTGAGGTCATATCTTGCGCTTGAGGCGCAGCCTCGCGAATCGCCTCGGTCTGTCCTTGATAACCCGCATCGCCCCACACTTTCTTCTCGTCACCGTGCAGTAACTTGGGCAGCATATACACGTCGGAGACACTGGCCGCCGTCGAGCAGACCGAGTGCATGATGCCTTCCTTGCTATCGACTCGGATGTGCGCCTTCATGCCGAAATACCACTGCTTGCCCTTCTTGGTCTGATGCATTTCGGGGTCGCGTTCCTTCTTCTCGTTCTTCGTCGAACTGGCATGGATAATCGTTGCATTGACGATCGTGCCGGTTGTGATGCGAATGCCGCGGCTTTCAAGATAGAGGTTGACCGCATCCAGCATCTGCCCGCATAAATCGTGCTCTTCAAGCAGGTGACGGAAGTTCAAGATCGTCGTCTCATCCGGTGCCGGGGCGTGGCCCAGATCCACTCCGGCAAAGCGCCGCAGCACCGCCGACTCGTACAAGGCGTCTTCCACGCCGGGATCCGACAACGCAAACCACTGTTGCAGAAAGTAAACCCGAAGCATGATCCCGAGGCCTGCCGGCTTGCGCCCCGCCTCGCCCTTGGAATAGTGCGGCTCGACCAACGCCTGTAACTCGGCCCAGGGCATCACGGCTTCCATCTCTTCCAAAAACTGCTCCCGCCGCGTCTTCTTCGTATAGCGCTGAGACTCTGCCTGCCGAGCCAAAGTAAGTTGTTGCATCCCTGATCCACCTCCAATTACATCTTCACACTGAATTCATTAGGATCAAAGAGTTTTTCAGAAATTCCCTAGCGCTTGTCGTCCAAGGTGTGCTTAACACCGCGCCTGGCACCGCGCATCCCCGCGTTAACCAGCAACGGCGACGCGGAGCGCCCCCAACCAGCAAAGAGTTCGCAATGGAACATTATGTAGATGTGAGACATAAATGCTTGTCGTACGACGCTCTAACTAATGTCCCTGCCCAGATTTTAAGGACACGGAATTGCGAGCAGATTCGCCCAGAGAAAGACGCCCGTCTCGTGCACGACGCTGTTCTGGTGATGTTTGTTGTTACCATGACCTGCCAGCAACTGAAACAAATCCGCGAAGCGCTGATTTACGGCTCGGCAAACGTTTTTAAAGGGCCGATCAACTCCTTCGCAGGCATCAGCGTGTCGGAGTCCGCTGCGGACGAGATTCGCCGCAATCCTGCCGCCGAACTTTGGCAGATTCACTTTAGCGGTAAGGAGGCAGCCGGACCGGCGGTGCACGTCATTCTCCCGCAAAACATAATCCCGGTGTTCGAGGAGTATGTTATGCAGCATCGCGCGCTTCTTGCCGGAGGCAACGATCCCGGCACGCTCTTTCTCAACATGCGTGGGGGTCCCCTCGGCGCGCCAGTTGACGGCGCTGGTTGGCAATCTCACTGCCCGGTTTGGAGGCTGCCGCATGACGCCTGCAATGATCCGGCGGTTGTTTGCGCTCGGCTGGCAGGCCGAAAAATCCCATGACTACTACACTCTCAGCCGCGTGCTTGGGCGCGCGAATGTTCGTTCAATGATCCATACGTTTCGGAACCACCTTTCTGTATCGGATGCCATGCGCAAGGTGTAAGGGTGGGCGCAAAGTCGCAAGCGCAAGACCGAGATTCCCACCGAAGAGCACAGGATTAATCGTCTTCGTCGGATCTTTTCGGTCCCACGAAGTGGCTGAGCACCTCGAAGAGTAACTCGGCACCGGTCGTGGAAAGGAATACGAAGCCGAGTTCATCAACGATCAGTTCTACGAATCCCATTTCCAGGGGGCATATACCCCAAAGAACAATCGACCGTGCGCTTCGAGAGAGATGCGACCGTTTGAATTATGCTGCGCGCTACTGCACCGTCAATGTGAATGTGCTCATTTCAGTTGTGTTTGTGGAAACACCAACGACAGTCACAGTGTAAATCCCTGTTGTGGTACCGGTACTAGAGCGAGCTTTAAAGTCGCCACACGCGGTGATGCAAACACACAGCATCGCAAAAAACAGGAACATTCCAAGCATTGCCCTCCATCGGCCCCGGCGCGCCGGAATTCCAACGAGCAATACAAAGGCCAAAGCGGCGCAGCCCGCCGGATACCGGGGAACTCCGCTGTGTGTGGACTGAGCCTGAAGATCAGAAGTCGTGGTGATGGTGAGGATGGCTGTTCCAGCAGAGGAACCAGTAATATCCACTACGCTGGTAGTGCCAAAGCTGAGAGTGGGAGGGTGCTGAACTCCGGTAGGGATGGAAGTAACAGCAGCAGTCAACACAACATTGCCTGTGAATCCCCCGGATGGCGTTACCGTGATGGTGGATGTATTCCCGGTGGTTGCTCCAGCGATGACAGTAACTGCTGTGCTGGTGATCGCGAAACCAAAACTTCCAGCCGCGGTATTGACGGTGAGTGCAATTGTGGTCGAAGCGGTCAGTGTGCCGGAGGTACCGGTAATGGTAACCGTGGATGTTCCAGTGGTGGCTGTACTGCTGGTGGTCAGCGTCAGCACGCTGGTCCCGGTGGTGGGGTTTGTGCCGAACGCGGCAGTTACACCGCTGGGTAATCCAGATGCGGCTAGAGTTACGCTGCCGGTGAATCCGTTTACGTCAGTTACCGTGATAGTATCGGTTGCGCCGGCTCCTTGTGCTACCGACAGAGTGGATGCTGATGGCGCAAGCGTATAGCTCTGCGTAGCCGCGGCATTGACGGTAAGTGCGATCGTGGTGGAAGCGGTCAGCGTCCCGGAGGTACCGGTGATGGTGACCGTGGATGTTCCGGTGGCGGCTGTGCTGCTGGCGGTTAGCGTTAGTACGCTGGAGCCGGTGGTTGGGTTGGTGCCGAACGCAGCAGTTACTCCGCTGGGCAATCCAGATGCGGCTAGAGTTATATTGCCAGTAAATCCGCACATGTCCGTCACGGTGATAGTATCGGTTGCGCTGTTGCCCTGGGATAATGACAGCGTTGCTCCCGACGGCGAGAGCGAGAAGCTTGACATCGACGTCGTCCCTCCGCCTCCCAAGGGGAACTGGATGCCTGCGAGCAGAGATTGTTTCAGTGCGCTTGAGGGTGTCGAATCGTAACTACCGTCGAGCAGTCCATAACTGTCCTCGCCATTCAAGGCCCAGTAAGTCCAGTTGATTGCAGTGTTCGTGCTGAGATAGGAAACCAGACTCTCGAACCATTGTCCTTGGCTGCCTGCGGCCGTGTTTTCGATGTCCGTACTGGTATTGTCAGTACCGAACTCGCCCAACCAAACCGGGGCAGTGCCAGCCGTGCTGATATATCCCCAGAATTGATTCCAAATAGCATCCAGACTAGCAGGTGTTGTGCTGCTGTTGAACCAGCTCTGCTGAAAGAGATTTGGCCCGTAATCATGTGCCGAGTAGACGAGTTGATTCGCGACATTCAGCACCACTGGGTTGGTCGCCACGCCGATTAGATTCCCGCCCTGCCAGCCACAAACGCCGCTATAGCAGTCGTTGCCTTCGACAAAGATAAGCAGATTGGGATTGATGGCAAGAACGGCGTTGCCAGCGGCCCCGGCTGCCACGGGCCAGTTTTGAGAAGTGAGAGTGGTTGGGCAACTGTTGGGAGCGGCGGTGTCGCCGGTCCAGCAGGAGCCGCCTGACGTGTCGGAGTGAGGCTCATTTCGCAGGTCAAAACCGATCACAGTCGGATTGCCGTTGACGGTAAACGTGCTTGCGCTATAACGTGTGGCAAGCGTCTGCCAGTCGGCAATCCAGTTCGATTGAGGATAGACACTGGTGTACCACAAGCCGCTTGCTTCATTGCTATTGCCGGCTTCCGAGCGGTGGTTATCGAGGATCACGCGCAGACCTATCGACCCGGCATAAGCGACAATTGTGTCCATATCTTCAAGCGCGGTCTGTCCAACCAGAGCAGTGTTGGCGGCCACGCCGTTGGCTTCTTTTGTGTAGTTAGTTGGGATAGGGTTGCTTTCCACCATCTCATTGGAAAACGGAATACGGATCACGTTGTAGCCAAGACTTTGAATCGTGTTCAGAACGGTCTTGTAATCCTGTGCCCATAGCCCGTGCGCGAGGTAGTCGGTAGTCTCAAATCCATACCAGTTAACTCCCGCGATGCGAACCTCGTTTCCGTTCGAGTCTAGAATCTTGTTGCCGCTGGTATGCCAGTAACCGGCTCCTACACCGTTAGTAGGCACGGTACAACTGGAAGTCACCGTGAGCGCAATGGTAGTAGTTGCAGTTACGGAACCTGAGGTTCCGGTAATGGTAACTGTGGACCCGCCGGCAGCGGCCGTGCTGCTGGCCGTCAGCGTCAACACGCTGGTTCCGGTGGCGGGGTTGGTTCCGAATGCGGCAGTAACTCCGCTGGGCAACCCGGACGCAGCAAGTGTTACGCTGCCCGAAAACCCGCTCAGGTCAGTTACCGATATGGTGTCGGTCGCGCTGCTGCCTTGTGCAACGGAAACAGTGGACGTTGAAGGAGCAAGCGTGAAGCCTGTTCCCGGAACGGTGAGAACGATGGTGGTGGAGTTGACGATCGAACCGTCTGTTCCCGTAATCGCAACGTTGTAGGTTCCAGCTGGCGTCGTCGCTTGCGAATTGAAATTCACAACGCTAGTACCGCTGGCGTTGAGCGACGAAGGCGCGAAGTTTGCGTTCGCGCCCGCTGGCAGGCCGCTTGCACTCAACGAGACGCTACCCGTAAGGCCGCCGACAAAAGTAACCGTGATCGTGCTGGTGGGATTCGAATTCACCGGCAGCGAAACCGCTGCAGGAGAGGCTGAGATAGTAAAGCCAGGCTCCGCCGTTACGGTAAGAGTCAGGGTCGCTGTTTCGATGGTCGAACCGTTGGTTCCGGTTACAGTTACATTGGCCGCACCTACCGTGGCTGTATTCGATGCAGTAAAGGTAAGTGTGCTGCCCGCGGAGCCTGTAACTGACGAGGGGCTGAAGCTGGCAGTTACACCAGCCGGCAGGCCGCTAACGCTCAAAGTAACTGCGCTGTCAAAGCCGTTAATTGCCGAAACGGTTACGCTGCTGGTCGCGATCGTTCCCTGCTCGACGCTCACGCTGGTGGCCGAAACACTGAAGCCTGGAGCGGTTGTGGCTGGAATCGCGGGAAATGCATTCTCAACATCTTGAACGAACTCGGTGATCCAAAAAGTTCCTGCGGGAGGCGAGTTAGGTATCGCGTCTGTAACCATGCCGTTCGCGAGCGCGTTGTCATGTGCCGGGTCGCAGTTCGGGTCGCCTTTTGTTGAAGTGACACCGCTGTATACGCTGCCAGGATAGTTACCGTCGGATTCTCCAGGCGGCTTTACCCAGACGTAAGCCTGCAGATTCGCAAAATATCCAGGGTTCACCGTGGGAGGGACACCGAGGCCCTGATTCTCCTGGTTGCACCATTGGCCCATGTCGTCGCGTTCGTCGATTTTGCTTGCATCTACGAAGGTGTTGAGGACCGTGCTGGTGCTCGCGGCGGTCGGCCGTAACGGACCACCCCAGCCATTGCGCGAGGTGTCGATCAGGAACCCAAGTGTCGATGGGAAGCCAGCGCTAATAAGATTCGCGTCAAATAACGCAGCATAGTCTTCCTCATCGATTTCTGGATTGTACTGATAGAACGTGGAGGATTCAACCGGATTGCCGCCGATCTCTTCAGTCGCAGTCATGAACGGCTCTTTGGTCGGACCGTAATTGGCTGTATTGGTGATAAAGCCATCGACGCTTCCTGCACCCGCCGTTGTTCCCTGCGCAACATCGAGGAAGAAGGGGACCGCGGCGGTCATGTTCGCAGGCCAGCCCAGCCATCCATGGTGCCCAACATCGAGGTAGTTATATGCATTCGGAAGCGAATGAAATTGATTGAGCGCGTACTGAATTCCCTGCACATACACGCCGTTCAGCGAAGGCGATCCTGTCTGGCCGTCGTTCGCGGCGATGCAATTGGGGAGCGTAAAGCTCAGGCCGGTGTTAGTGATCATGTTAGGAAGCGAGTCATCCTCGATCACCAACACAAAGCGAATATTAGGGTTAGTCGTATACTGTGCCAGGATGTTGTAGATGGGAGTGATGTAATCGTTCTCGTACTCCTGAATGCCCGTGCCGGTTAGTGGCGTAGTGCTTCCGATAGGCGTGTCGCCGCCGGCAATGCTCAGTTCGCCGTTCGAGGCCAATGCGGCGCAATCGCGATCGGGAAGATCGTAAATGACAAGCTGAACCACCACCGGCGTAGTGCCCTTCTGCTGGGCAAGCGCCGCGGTGATATGTTCCTGGAGGCTCATGCGGCCGCTGTTCGCCGTGCCGCCCGCGATCGCTCCTATGTGATCCATCCAGACGAATGTCGGATAGGTTTCGACGACAGACATCTGCTCCGCGAGCGTGGAGCCGGCAGGTTCCGTAGCGATCGCGGTATTGACTTCATTGGTGTAGTCCGGGCTGACGTATACAGTTGCGCCGACGTACGGATTCACAACGTGAGTCACCTGAGCAAATACGCCCCGTGCCACGAGGGTTAGAAGCAGAGCCGTGAGTACTGTAAGGTGCCGGCTCAACCGGCAAGGACGCATAGATCTGCAGGAAGAAAAAATCAGTTGGCGCATTGTATCTCCTCGTCATCAATGCGCTAGCGCGCATGAGCGATCTCGCGACACGGCGGGAGATTCAAGGCAATAAGAATTATGAGGTAGATTAGAACTGCAGGTCTAGTTTGCCTGCGCTATTCGTGAAGTTTGTACGACGCGTTTTGCATCTGACGCAGTAGAGCCTGTTGGGGCACTGTCCAATTTCTCCACTCAAAATTAGTAAGGAAGCTTCGGAATTTCGGCTGGAGAGCCTAGCGGAGACTTGGAAATTTCTTCTCCCATGCAATCTCGTTCATGCACGTCTCCACATCTGCCGTTGTTCTCCGCTGCAAACAATAAAGCTTGAGACGGAACGTATCAACCGTAACATGTCCAGATTTTCGCGTCAACGGCTATGCCTGCTTGGACTGCAGCCTGATCATCCCCCCATCAACAGCAAGCCTCCCACCGCCGGATGCGCGCCAGTCGTCCGCGCATTCGATGCGGGAACGAACGTGAGTCAGATGTGGCAGAATGCATCCACCTTCGCATCTGGATTGCGCGTGCCTAAACCATACGGAGATTCAATCATCCTCAATATTCTTCGAGCTTCTGATGGAATCGCGCTAGCGGTCAGCGATGAAGAGATTCTTGACTCCATCCTTGACTGGGCTCGGAACGAGGGCATCTTCCTCTCTCCCGAAGGCGCATCGGTAACGGCCGCATACGATAAGCTGCTGGCGGATGGAACGCTCAAGACATCTGACCGCGTTGTGATGTCAACGCTTATTTAAAACTGGTTCATCCGTAATTTTGGTGAATAGGATTCGGGCGTTTCGTCAGAGGATTGGTTGATCAGAATTCAGGCTGAGTTGATCACCCTGATTCTGAGTAAGTCGAATTTAGCTCTACCGTACATGGAGCGCTTGATCAGTTTGAGCCTGTGGACTTGGCCTTCAACCTGACCATTACTCCAGGGCAGGTTCAAAGCGGCCACCATCGCATCTTGATCTCGGACGAGGTGAGTGGCGAAGCTAGCCAACGCGGTAGTTTGGGCGGCATCAAGCCAGTTGTTCCATGCCGATCGATCACGGTTGCCTATGATGCGAACAAACTCTCGCGCCACCCGTGCAGTGGCGGCAATCAGCGGACTCTCTCGATATATTTCTTCCAGATACCTGCGCTCTGAATCCGGCTCGGTCAACATCAGCCAGACCACTTGCCGAGGAGATGTTTGCTTGGGCTGTGGCTTGGGAACTTGCTCGCTTTGCCCATAACGAGGGACGTGGCGCTTGGCCAGCCAATGACGCACGATGCTATGTTTGCCTCGAAAACCTTGCGTCTGCATTTCCCGCCAGAGTTGGGTGCCATTATGGCAACCCTGCTGCCAACGCTGATCCAGGTAGTCTGCAAAGATATCGACTGAGCTTGAGCGATGCGCGGGTTTGCGTTCCGGAAATCCATCCAAGCGCATCCAGCGGCGGACGGTGCGGCGATCGAGACTGAGTTGGCGAGCAATCCGCCTCTTCGTCATGCCGATTCGAGCCAGTTCCATCACCTGCTCATAGCGGCTTTGGCGCCGATCCCGATTCAGTTGTTGCTTCAGTATGGGCTTGGTCGGAGTCGGAGCCGCTGGCACAGCGGAAGGCTCTGGAGTCTTGGTCGCATCGACAGTTGTCGCTGCTCGTGTGAGAATGCGATGATGCGGCGCCAGAGCGTTTTTCAATGCCTCGCTCAGGTTGCGCAAGAGGTGCCGGCGATCGGCTACCTGAACCGCCTGAGGCGCAGCCTTACGTGCCGCTTCGGCATAAGCACTGGCGCGGTCGCAGCTAACAATTTCAGTTCCAGGATGCGCACTAAACCACTGAGTAACGGTCTCCGCCTCTCGATCCGGCAGCAGATCAACCACTTTCCCAGCTTCCAGATCGCAAAGAATCGTTCCATACGGATGCCCTTTGCGCCAGGCCCAGTCATCCATGCCCAGCACACGAGGCGACCGATTCTGTGTTGCCACTGGCTTCCGGCGCAAATACCGTAGCACGGTCGAACCACTGGAAAGAATGCCGAGCTGCTCGGTCAATCGTGCACATGCGGCGCCGCCCAGAGCCAACCCAATCTGGCTGAGAGCTTGACCGAGCCGGCTGGTTCGCCGTGCATAGCGCGAAACTGTACCTGGCAATCGCTCCGTGAAGATGCGCTGCCCGCAACCGGGAGTGCCGCAGAAGAACCGCCGCACGTGCAACTCAATCTGAACTGGGATCCCTTCCAAGGGAAGATCGGCTAACTTGCGCCGATAACGACTATGCACACGCTAGGATCGCCGCTGGCACTGCGGGCAGAGACCATTTGAGCCCGCGGAACGCAGTACCATGCTCAGATGATCCCGACCTACGGTCCTCAAGGAATCCAGAACAACTTCACCGGCATCAGGCAATAAAGTACTCTGTCCCATCGGCATCCGCCGCAGACCGCCAGATCTCGTTTCTTTTTTACCCGTCCTGGCTGAATCTGGGAAGTATCACCAAATGCGCGGATGAACCAGTTTTACATGATTGCTAACAGTGATCTTCAATACAGGATCCGGACTGAAAAGTCGAGCTGTCGCAGCTTCCTGCCGACCGTCTCCAGCAGGGGCGCGGGAAGATGTTCCTTCAGCGCTTGCAGTAACTCATCTTGGGAAGAAACATCGGTCCCGTCTCGCACGATGACTTATAACTAACATCGCAGCGTGCAATTTACAAGTAACTTATGCGGGTACTTTACGAAACCAGCGCCGCGGGCGCGCACGTTCCAGATCGATGCCGTTCAACAACAGCGTCAGCTCTTCGGCGCGCATCTTGATCCGTCCGCTTGCGGCGCTCTCCGGCCAGCGATAACGGCCTTTCTCCAGACGCTTTACGCAAACCCATAGCCCGCTGCCATCGAACACCAGAACCTTCAGCCGAGTGCGCCGCGCGTTGGCAAACAGAAATAAGTGGCCACTCAGAGGATCGCAGCCCAACTGATCGCGCACTCGCTCGGCGAGCCGATCAAAGCCGGGTAAGAGAGTGTCATTGCTGACGCTCCCTCCCCTAAGAACCGGACATGAAAGTTTCCCTTCATCCGGCTCAAGCCATGTGTAAGCCCTCTGGAGTGGGGAGCCGGTCATCTGCGACAGTTTGTCGTACTTTCGAACCTTTGGCCCTTTGTGCAAATACGAGCGCCACCGGGGATCGAAAGGGTTGGCTTCTCCTTTGATCTTTAGGTGTCGCTATATGGGCGTATTGCCCGCATAGAGCAGCCGTTTCCAAGAAGGTTGTCCCAGCGGGGCCGTGACGGTGCGCGCCGCAAACCTCCACATCCGTTCACCGATAGCGTGATAATACCGATTCTTCACCCATACAGCGTTCTTACGCGGATGTCTACGATAACTCCACCACCACAGCTTGCGCCATATCTCAAAGTCCATGCGCGCAAACGCACGTTTAGCAACGCAGTGTCGATGATAGTTTGCCCATCCCCGTATGACGGGGTTGAGCTGAACGATCAGATGTTCCTGCGTCGCCGACTTATTCTTCTCGATAATCCCCCGGATTTTTGTCAAAGCCGCCTGAACGTTCTTTTGGGCAGGTGTAATCAACAATTTCCTTCCATACTTGCGTATGTTCTGGCCGAGAAAATCAAACCCTTTCTGGATGTGAGTCACGTGAGTCTTTTCCGCTGAGAGTTCCAGACCCCGCTCGCGCAGGAACTGGTCCACAAGTGGTAGAACTTCGTTGACCAACTGAGCTTGGCTGCGTCCGGTGATGATAAAGTCATCGGCATAGCGCACCAGATGTACTTTGGAATAGATCTGTCGCCCCTTTTCCTTACGAGACGGGAACGTCCTCTTCAGGAGGGACTCCAGACCATCCAGGGTCCAGTTCGCCAACGCGGGGAGATAATCCCTCCTTGAGGAGCACCCTCCTCGGTGGCAAACAAGGTCTCGTTTTCGAGGAATCCGCATTGTAACCACTTCTCAAAGATGACTGCGTCCATAGGAACATGGGTAAGAAGTCATCGATGACTGATGTGGTCGAAACAGCCTTTTATGTCTCCTTCAAGAATCCACTCCGGCGCATCGCTTTTTGACAGATATTTGAAACACTGTTCGACGGCGTCAGCGGTAGAGCGGCCTTTCCGGAAACCGTAGGAGTTAGGGTCCGCGCAGGTTTTGGCGACTGGTTCCAGAGTCATCAGATATAACGCCTGCATGGCTCTGTCTTTCATCACGGGAATCGAGAGGGGCCTTAACTTGCCGTTGGATTTTGGAATATACACCCGCCGCAACGGCAGCGGGTGATATCCCCGGCGCTGTAGCGATGCGATCGCTTTGAGTTTGGATTGCGGCGTAGAGCAGATCACATGGTCCACGCCCGAGGTTCGCTTGCCCTTGTTTTCTGTCACTCGTTTAACGGCCAGAGCCTTGCCGCTGAACGAGCAGGTGAGCAACCGTTGCAAGGCTTTGACCTTGCCCCAGCGGCCCTCCCGAGACGCCTTGACGATACGCGCCTGTAGCCGAGTTACCTACCGTTCGCACTGCTTCCAGTTGACCTGGTCCCAATGTCCCACGGTGGTTGAGGATGCACACGCGGAGTTGTCCACGTTCATTTGCGATTTCCTCATAAGATGGTTCTGCCTGCTTTCTCGCCCTTCATGACCTGCTGGAAGTCTGCCTGCTTATCGCAGAGAAGTTGCCGCTTCCTATCCGTCCCATTACAGAACGGCTTTTGCTTTTTCCAGCATCCATTCCCCGCAAACCTGTCGGCGACTCTTACGAGAGGCTTTCCCCGAATTACTGGGGAGGTCAACGGAGTTTCCATGTTCTGATTCAACGACAGGACTGATTTAGCCCCGCCTTCACACCGCCATTCTAACGAAGCTCAGATTAAGCCCACGTTTATTGCGCACGGAATGGAGGAAGGCGTTTCCCCGGCGAGATTCCTCTACGAGGGCGGCAAATTGAAGGATAAATGTGGTTTCAGTGGTCTGGTTTGGC
>JBEKRS010000111.1:0-11766 GCA_049518535.1 Occallatibacter sp.
AGGCGCTCTGCCTCTGCCCGGCTCCGTCTACGCAACACCGTAACAACTCTGTTGGAATCCATCCTTCCACTTCACTACAGGACGATGGCAAAAGGAAGAATGGCGTTGCCCGAATGCATACAGCTGTCCCGTCGAACCGCACCCAATCCCGGTAACAGCTTGTTCTTGATACGTCAGCGTGCCGGAACCGACGGCAATGCTGTAGTTGGTAGTTGTGACCGTCGCCCCGTACCCAACCCCTGCGGTGACAGTCAGCAGGGCAACCAACGTACACACTCGCAATGTACGCCAGGTAATGCGGACTATAGGACTCTCCACTTTCATATCCCAACCCTCACGATTCTTCAATCACACCGCTTGTATCGTCGATAAACATTCCGGTCGAATTCTGCCAACCACTTGGAACGCTCTTGAAAATCTTGCCATAAAAGGGAGCGGTCAGCTCACTATGCGAAGAGGCCTTTCGCGCTAAACGATTCTGTGCTCATTACGATCACATCTGCTCCGGTCATTTGCGTCGTTCTCGTCCGGCGACGATCACCGTCGCAAGGCCAATTGTGGCGGCCCTCATAATGCTAACCATGTCTGCGTTGCCAGTGATCCGCAGTCTAGTAAGTACGCAATCCTTCTTCGACAGCGGAGAATACGCAAAGCTCCCGGCGCTCTTTCGCCACTCAGCTGTAACCCTTCAACAATTGAGGAAATGAGCCCTGAAAAAATCAATCACTTCACCGCGCAACGCTTGTTCCAACCCTCGGGGTTGCGTAGCTTGAAGCGCCAAGACAATGTTGTGATTGATTACATCGGATAGGTGAGAGGGCGTTACCGTGGTGCTCGACACAGCCATGTTTCACAACTTTCTTGTCAACATCGCGTGACCAAAATAACCACTCCATCGTGTATAAATCAACAGCACGGCAGTATGTCAAGAGGTTGTCTTGTGAAAAACGCCAACTGTAATTCTTTTTTCACGCTATATGTGATGCTAATCACGATTCGGGATCGGAATGCCATTCTCAAGAGAGGAAATCTGGTCAGGTCGCGTAGAAGATAGCCTACTGCGAGGATGAGCGAACGAGTCCGCACAGCGACTATCGCGATCACCGCAATCGCCAAACGCCGAACCCAATAGTAACCAACGAAAACTGCTCCCGTAGGACCGCTGTCGGCTTGTGCATCCGTCCGGTCCACAGTTCGATGGCAGTCGGAGTGGGTCGCAGGCCGATCATAGGCTCCAACCAGAGGATCACGGAGGTGTAGATGTGGTTGGTAACCTGGCTCAGGCCGCGCCGGCCAATGCAGATGTCGGGCGAACCGGACGAGAATGGATACGATAGAATTCTGAGTAGTCATATAGCCTCCTTGATAGATTGGTTGGTAGAGGCGGCACCGACGTTAACTCACTATGGCACCTTTGAAGAAGTCTGTTGCAATATCGTGTTCGGTCTCGCTGCAACCATGGGATTGCAGCCAATCTCTGCTACATACTGGAGGTACTCTGACGATTCTCTCGCCATTCCAGTATGCTTCGATCAAACCCGCACGAGTCAATTCCCCCTGAAACCGTTCGCGTTGCGTGCGCGGCGTTGGATGAAGACAACCGTTACCGGAAGCTCAGAGAGCATTTCGACACTGTGTTCAGTGATCGAGCCTTCGAAGCCCTATTTCCCGCACGAGGCCAGCCTGCCGCAACTCCGTGGCGCTTGGCGCTCGTAACAGTCTTACAGTTTGCCGAGGGCTTCTCAGACAGGGAAGCCGCCGATGCAGTTCGCGCGCGCATCGATTGGAAGTATCTTCTGGGTCTGGAACTGCTGGACAAGTAGTTTGCAAAGCATCCGCCACCTACCTCTCAATTCATTAATCGGAGTCACTGATTAACGATTCAGTTTAGGGGGATTCGAGTCATGCCGTCCATCACGAGCATTGTTTGGAAGACGCCGGTCGTTATCGGAGCCTTGGTAGTGGGATGCATGGCGGCTAGTCAAGTAGGATGGAGCGGAGCGGAGTCCATTGCGGATAGAGGGCAAGCTGGATTCGTGACCGACCTTCTCCTTTTTGGCACCCTTGCAATCTCCTATGGCACGGTCGTACTTGTTCAACGCATTGCAAAACCGATGCTATGGGTCATGATTCCCATCCTCTTATACTTTGTAATCGTGCCGGGTGCGTGGAACGGGTTTGCAAGTGACTTTGATGCGGGACGCAGGGAAGCTATAAAGCACCACTATGCGAACGGCTATATTCTGGAGCACATGAGCGACAGAGGCCGATTCCTTTCTTGCCGAGACAACAGAATAGCGTTGACGGACGATGCGAAGGCGGTTTGTTCGCGTGCGTTAAATGTCCCTCCCGGCCAGCGCATCCCCGGCAGCGAACACAGGTGTGGCCTATTAGGGTTCTTAGAGTGTTTCGACACCGCCCCTGAAACCGTAAACAGAAAGTGAGCTGCAAAGCCGTGCTCTTTTTCTTCATCTGTTGCATTGTTGCCCCGTATATTGGCCGAAAGCTTGGATGGGCTCTAAGCCGTCACCTGTTCTACGCCACACCATCGGCAATCGCTGTCCCGTTATGTCTTCTTTGGGGTGTGGCGATCGCATTCGGATTCCGTTGCATGGTCACGGGTCTGCACCCCAACGTCATTCTTGCGACAATCGGGTTCATGGCGGGTGCCTATATTTCTGTTCCAGACTATGGAATGGGAGATGTGTGGCAGTATTCTTTTGGCTCCGCCACGCGCCATGACATCGTTTCAAATTTCCCAATCCTCATGTACATCCTTTCTTCGGTCGTGTTCTTTTTCGTGGTGAAGTGAGTGATTCTCACAGAAACAATGAATGAAAGGAGAGGCGTTCAATGGATACCACAGTTATTGCAGAGATAGTCAGCGCTGTAGCATTGTCGGTTGCAGCCGGAACTGGGGTCTGGGCTTTGATTTATGCCAGCAAACAGTTGAAGCACGCTCGTGAAGCCGAGAGAGTTAAACATCTCGTTGAGTTCAACAGGGAGTTTGACTCGGAGCCGATGACCAAATGGCGCAAAATTGTCGCTGAGCAGCGGCTGAAGGGAGCTGACCCCGACGAGTCACAGCGACTGCTTGACTTCTTTGAAACGATTGGGCTCCTTGTTCGTCGCGGCTA
This sequence comes from Occallatibacter sp., assembly GCA_049518535.1. Classification (GTDB taxonomy): domain Bacteria; phylum Acidobacteriota; class Terriglobia; order Terriglobales; family Acidobacteriaceae; genus Telmatobacter. Next base: position 3,138 of record JBEKRS010000111.1, read on the forward strand.
CCTTGATGAATACGACGTGTGGAGCACGTTCAGCTATTGGATGTTCAATATCTATGCTGACTTCCGCGAAGATATTGAGCAGATGCAGCGAGATGACAAGAACTACTACTTGGACTCGTGTGAATTGCTGGAGCGTCTCCGTGAAATTGAGCATGAAATGGGTAGCAGAGATGACCGTCCATCCAGAGAGGAAATCAGGGACTTTTGGGAAGAAGAAATGAAAGTGGTACCAGGCTCTCCGATGAAGAAACGGAAGAGGGTTAAAGGGAAATCGACTGGTAAATCGCTGGCCGAACCGTCAAGAGCGGTCTGAAACTCATGCTGTGTTTGCTGCGATGCTCATTCGAATAGTTGGCTTTTGGTTTACAGACTATGGCTTAACTGAAATTCTTTAATTCCTGTGCTTTGCGATGGCAATCGTGATGCACGAGCCTACAATTATCTTCCGTGTAGCCAAGCACTGGGTCGCTCCTGTCGAGTTCCGACCCTTTTGCAGGAAGTGGCTCTCCGCAGATAGCACATTTCCCTTGCTGCTTTGCCATGAGATTCAGCTTCACGTCTTTACGGTCGCATGATCTACTGCGCTCATCGGTCTCTAAACGCTTCATCACGTACCGCCTTGCGTGGTGGAGGTTTTTTGAGTCTCCATTGGAAAGAACTTCAAGGTCTGTACGAACACGGTCTAGGAGTTCGCGAACTTTGGTCAGGACTTCATCTGACAAGTGAGGGCTCTCAGCCATTCGACCGTCGTCGCCTTTCTTCATCAACTCATGGTCACTTTCTGCACTGGAAAATCTAGTGGAAGAAAGGAACTTTGTGGTATGTCAATGACCAACCCGGTTTCTGTTGCGATGAATTGCTGTCCCAAGAAGCGTAGAAACGGGTCATAAGTTATCAACCGAGCCGCTTTATAGTGCAGCGCTGTTGCGAGAATGTCGGCATCCTTTGACCGAAGCCTTATTGCTTGGTCTTTGGGACAACCCGCCGCTATGGCTTTCTCTCGCAGGTCTGGCATCCGCTTTGAATCGAATCTGTGCTGCAACTGTCCGCTGAGGATGCTGACTTCAACAGTCGGTGTGAGGGTTTGGATATAGGAGTTTGCGAGAAATTGCTTCAGCGGCTCCGCTGCGGAACTTCCATCGGCCAATGCAACAACCTCGGAGATAACTCCGTTCGGAACGCCTAGAACAGCGTATCCTGACTCGTACTTTGACATCTGAGCCAGTAGCGCGGGAACCTTGTCTTTCTCGCCGTTCAATACGCCGATTATGCAACACGAATCCCATACGTCAAGGCTGGGGTTATTCGGCATCGCGAAGGCTCCTTACATAGCTGACGGAGTCCAGCCCATTGGGCAATTGGATAAGCCCAACTAAGTCACTCAGCGATGTCACCTTCTCCCGCGCAAGAACGCGAATGGTATCGACCTCGGCGCGGTGCGGCCATATTTCTTCACGTCGATAGTGCAGAAGTCCGTCCACCTCTGCCACTCCTTCAAACCCGGAACCGAGTTCATTGACGAGATGCTCATCTCGGTATGTGCAGTTGACAGGCTTACCCGGTGCAAGCGTTACTTGAAGCCGAAACGAGCGGTCGCCAGGATTCCAACTATTGAGCACAGCGAGACGACCGCGCAATTTTCCTCTGACTGAGTATTCACGTGGAGCGGCTGACGATGCCGCTGCGATCGCTTCTTCTACCCTTCTCTGCGTCTCGGCATTTACCAGAAACGGTTTATTGTTTTTTGTTCCGTCGCCCAGTGTTACTTTGCTGTCCATCGGTACCGCCCTGACGAAATCCTGCAAAGTTTGCAAGGAACCAGGCGTGAATCCCTGCGGAGGACCTCCACCCTTTTGAAGTTCGCGAAGGCCCTTGTCCCAGCGGCGTACCAATGACGGCAGCGGCTTTCGGCTTTGTGCCTCGACTGGACGAACTTGCACAAAAGCAGACGCCTTCTTGAGTTCAACAATCTCCCACTTCACATGCTGCCCAGCGTCCGATGCGAATGCCTTCAATGACTTCAGCCAGCGTTCGGCCAGCGTGAAGAACTGCTCTGCATCAACGTTGCGTCGATTATCGTCGGATGCTTCGACGTGTAGGGAGAGGCATGGCGATGTGCTCTTCGCCGCTTTACTCCCATCAGTGCGCCGTTTGTTTGCCATAAATTTAGCGAGATTCCAGTGAATGTAATGGTAGTCCTCGCCACCACTTCCCAGCTATAGTCAATCATTGACGAACAAGGTCGGTCAATCGGCTCCGGCTGATTCCGTCGTTGCAATGCGTCTTGATGGTGCTTCCTCCCTCGCAAGTGCCTTTCATGTGGGAGAGGGCATTCGGCTCATTTACCGAACCATGTGAACCGTCTGCTCGGCGGCGGAATGACCACAAAAAGCCCGGAAAATCGGGGGCCGGGAATTAGGGTTTCTGAACCAGTCTCCCAAAGTAGCATTTCTGAGCATTAAAGCGTAGCGGAAGCCCCCTCAAGAGGAACGTCTGGACCCATGGGCTGCTGAAACTGAGAGGGGTTGCTGCGGTTTTGCTTTGAAACGGGTACAGAGGAGGTAATCCGTAATGTGGCCCATCACGCGAAATCCGCAAACAAGTCGCCAGGCTTGACGGAGAGCGCCTTCGCCAGCTTGACGATGTTCTCCAACGCGACGTTCCGCTCGCCGCGCTCGACTCCACCGACGTAGTTGCGATGCAGTCCGGCGCGCTCGGCCAGTTCTTCCTGGGAATAGCCCCGCTCGTCGCGGAGTTGCCGCAACTTAGAGCCAAATCGAGACTTAACGGAGTGTGGGGCCACATCTCCATGCTCGAAGCCTGACCACTATGCGTCTACACACGATGAGTGTGATAATGTCCTGATTGGAGTTCTCATCGATGGGCTACTCCCGCCCGCGCACTGCTGGAAACTGCCAAAGATGACTGGAAATTCATCGAAACTGGTTCGCATCGGGGCGGGTGGAATACGATTCAATAGGAGAGGAGGGAGAATCTGTGAACACAGATTTCATCGACTGCCCTGAAGTGGCAGGAAAGACAATTCAATTGCTCAGGATTCACCGGGACACCGGCGACGGAACGAGCGTCCAGATCGAGCTGACGGACGGAACCAGCTTCACCTGCTTCGTCACGGTCCGTCCAGTCGTGGAAGCAACCTTATATAAGGGTGGCGCTGGGGCACCGGAAACCATCCGCGACTACAAATTCTAGGCCAATCCTCCCCCACAAAACGCGGTCGTTATTCCCAAATGGAATAACGGTCTTTCTGGAATTCATTGGACGCGGACTCGGAACCGCTCTAACTTTGCGATCATGCTGACGCCTGAGTCAGCGGAGGTGCAAAGTGAATCGATTCCAACGCATATTCCGACGCGACGCCAGTCGCAATCGGCTGCTCATTCCGTCCGCCAACCGGCTGTCGGGACCAACCCTCAAAACCTCACTTCTCTCGACCATCCGCACGATGGCTCCAACCCTTCTTGCGCTCTCGTTTGCCGGCGTGGCCCACGCCCAGGGAACGATGGACTTCTCTGGCGCGACCACGCTGATGACCACCTTCAAAACCTTCGCCATCTATGCGGGTGCGGTCATCTGCTTCGGCGGACTGATCTTCGCCGGGATTCGCATGATGTCAGGCAGGTTCCAGGACGCCATCCCCGGACTCTTCGGCGCGCTCTTCGGCGCTGGAGTCCTTGGCTGGGGTGCTGGCTGGATTGGCTCGCTCACCGGACAGACGATGCAGTAGGAGGCGACCATGACCAAGCGAGGAGAGCCGTTACCGATTAATCAGGCGCTCAATAGGCCACGAGCCAAGCTCGGATTGGACCTCAGCGCGTGGATGGCGATCGTATTCGTCTGCGTAACGGTTTTCCTCGTGGGGTTCCGCGTCGTGGCGCTGATCGCTTTCCCATCGCTCGCCATTGGCGCGTGGCTTGTTGTCCGGAAACATCCGAAGATGTTCGAACTTTGGGGCTTGAGTCTGAGCCAGAGGTCCTACTATGACCCGCGTAAACACTGAACAACAGAAATTCACGCCGTGGTTTGCTAAGGCCGGAGCCGCCTGCTCTATCGTTCCAATTGCGCGCTTCGTCAATGACCGAATCTTCTCGCTGAAGGGCGGCGGCTATGGCTGCCTCTTTTCGCTCGCCGGTATCGACGAAGAAGGCGTGACCGATCAGGGGCTTGAGGCGCAGATGCGCTCGATTGAAGGAGCACTGCGAGGATTGCCGGAAGGAGCGTGCCTTCACCAATACACGCGCGTCATGTCCGGCTATGACCTGCCGAGAAAAGCCGCTTACTCGAATTCGGTCACCCACGTTTTCGTCGATGACCGGTTGGCCTTCCTTGAAAAGGCGGCGAACTTCCGCCGTATCGACCTGCATTGGTGCTTGACGCTTGAGCCGCCCAAGGCTGCGGCCTTCACTCGCAAGCCCACGGAACACGATGCCAACACTACGCGGATGCTCGCCGATCTTGAAAAGACAGCAACATTGCTCGAAGGCCATCTCAGCGGATCGTTGGGATTGCGGCTACTTGAAAAGAACGCCGTCTTCCAGTTTTTCAGTTTCCTTTTCAATCTTGAAGAATGGGCAGCAGCCTACACATTGACCGCCGATGACGGCGTGGACCGCCAGATCGTGAACAGCCCGGTTTCATGGCACAGCGATCATCTGACGATTGGCCGCCGTTACGTTCAGATGTTCTCCCTGAAGACGACGCCGGAGGCATCGCGCCCCTGTTTGTTCTCTGGATTGATGGCGCTCGATTGCGACAGCATCCTCTTGACGACCTGGCGTCCGAAGTCCACCACTGCTGCGCGTAGCGAGATCGACGCACAGGAAAAGTTCATCTCCTTTTTCAAAGTTGGCGTGCTGACGCGCGTGATGAGCGGTCACGACACGGCATCGCTTGAGACCGGCGCTGGTGCCCGCGCCGCCAATACCCAGGTCGATGACCTGGGCGAAGTCATTCGCTCGCTCGACAAAAAGGCGCAGGGTGAGTTCTCGCTCCGCTTCCTTGTGGCTGCGCGCAGCGTGGACGAATTGCGCGGCATCGCTCCTGCCGTGCATCGCGTCTTCGTCGATGCGCGGGCGCAGGTCATGGAAGAGACGCTGGGCAACCTCTCTGCGTTTTACGCGATGTTTCCCGGCAATGGAAAGTTCAACGTCTTTCCAATGTGGCTGGCAGAGGATCATCACGCGCGACTTTCGTCGGTTTTCGCGCCCAATCTCGGTCATCCGTATTCGGAAGACCTCGACAACGAGTATTTGAACATCTTCGAGACGCGCACACGGACGCCGTTCTTCCAGGATGTGTATGTGGACGGCGTGCGAGTGATGCTGATTCTTGGGCCAACGGGCACAGGCAAAAGCGTTCACGGCAACATGGCCATCGCACACGAACAGAAGTACGGAGGGTTCACCTACATCTTCGACATCGGCGGCAGCTATGAGAGTGTCGTCGAGTTGTACGGTGGCCGCGTGGACCGCATCGGCAAAGATGGGCCGCGCGTGAATCCCTTCTCTTTGGAGCCGACCGAGAGCAATATCACGTTCCTCTATTCATTCGTGAAGCTGCTCCTGACCAATGGCGGTGCGGAGCTGGAGCCGGAAGACGATGACGTGATCCACAAAGCTGTGCGCGATATGTATCTGCTCGACCAAGAAAACCGCCGTCTCTCGAATCTCTTCCTGCCGAAGAAGCTGGACCGGTATCTCTCGAAGTGGGTTGGAAAAGGCGTCTATGCCACAATCTTCGACAACGTCGAAGACAGCCTATCGCTTTCGCGGCTGCAATGCTTCGACTTCCAGGGCGTCAACAACGAGCAGTACGCTGACCTGATCGAACCGCTGATGGTGTGGCTGCTGCGCCGCATCAATGACGTGCTCTACAACCCGGCCAATCTCGGCGTACCCAAGCACATTCTCATTGAAGAGATCTTCTCTTCGATGAAGAACCGGCAATTGCTCGAAGGTGCACTCGCCTCCATCAAGACCGTGCGCAAGAACTTGGGCGGCGTAACCATGATTGGCCAGTCAGCAGAAGACCTCGGCGCGAACGCCGACAGCATCGTGAATTCCTGCACTTCGTTTCTGTTTCTGAAGGACGCCACTTTCAACCGGAAGCGATACGCGGAACTCTTCAAGATGAACGAGCAGCAACTCACGTTGTTCGAGAGCTTGCAGGACCGCGAAGGTCTTTACATGCGCCGCGATGGATTGACCAAGGTCGTGAAGCTCAATCTCGATAACCGCAGCTACGCAGTCTTTTCGACCAAGCCGAAAGACCGCGTGCGCCGGTCCAGGCTTATCGCCAAGTACGGACTCACGGAGGGAATCACACGATTCGCCCAGGGCGAGTCCGAATAACCCCAACACCACACCGCAGAAAGGACTTGAGAATATGCGTCCCACCATTTTTGTCTCTTTTTCCGTTTGCATGATGCTGGCCACAGGCCTTCTTCATGCGGCAACAATCAACGAAACGCATCCCCTGCAACCGAGCGCGCCGCGCACGGTCATAGTGTCGGAAACGGATACGCCGCCGCAGATTCGCGCCGGGCTGCTGCAATCGACGCTCATCGTTCTGCCCAACGAGGAGAAAGTCGCCAACGTCTTCGCCGGCGACACGGTGAACTGGATCTTCGATGGCGGCCACATAGCTTCGCGCTTCATCAGCGTCAAGCCTAAGACGGCAAATGCCGCTACGGACATTCATATCGTCTCCGATCACGGCAACGAATACACCCTTGCACTGCGCGAGGTCTCCGATGAAACTGACGCTCACTTCGATTCCAAAGTCTTTATCGCGCCCGGTGATCAGGCAGCCAAGGACCGGCTGGCCCAGCTTCCGGTATTTGTGCCGGTTGCCGAACTGGATAAGGCGAAACAGGAAGCTGTTGCCGCGAAGGCCGCTCAGGAGGCCGTACTCAAAGCCGAAGCGACAAAGGCCGAACAGTACCGCAGTGAATACCCAGGCTCGTTGCACTTCGACTTCGTGTGGGATGAGCGCAAGGGAAAAGAGCTTGGACTCCAACAAATCTGGCACGACGACAAGTTCACCTATCTGCGCGGTCAGTTCCAAGAGACGCCCGCACTCTACGAGTTGAAGGACGGCAAAGGCTCGCTCATCAACTTCGATTTCAACGGTGGACTATACACCGTGCCGAAGCAATTGGAGCACGGGTATCTGGCCATCGGAAAACAGAAGGTCGAATTCCATCGTGAGGGAGGCGCGAAGTAGCCATGACCGAACAGAATTCAAATACGCCCGCCACAATTCCAGAGCAGCCGGATGCGAAGCCTCCGCTCAAGAAGAGTATGCCGGTAGTCATTGCGCTGGTAGCGATTCTCGCCATACTCGGCATCGCCAACGTAACCAGCTTGCTGCGCGGTAACAAGAAGACGGCGCCGCCGAGCGCACTGCCAATGCGCCCAGCCTCGCCCAGCGCGCAGCAGGTATCGAGCTTCGAGACACAGCAACAGTTGCAGGCGCAGCATGATGCCGAAGAAAAACAGCGTCAGCAAGAGTTGCTTGCGGCGATGCAGCAACTTCAAAACACCGAGGGCGCACCCGGCCCAGAGTCAACCAAGGCCGCGCCGATGACAGCGGCGCAACGTGATGCGATCTACGGCGGTAGCTCCAATGCGCCGCAGCACACCTCGAATGTTTCGGAGGCGCAAGCCGAAGCCAAGCAACAGATACTCGCGCGTGAAAGGCAGAAGCAGGACGCCATCAACAGTGACACGATGGCGATTGACTTTGCGCGCGCCGGAGAATCTGCAGTCGGCTCATCACCAAATCCGCAGACGGCTGCGGTGCTGGCAGAACGCTCGGAAGCGCCAACTTCCACGAAGGCGGAAGGGGCGGTGATTGTCAATGCAGTGCCATCGCAGAAAAGTTCAAGTGCGGCGGCAGCATCGGAGCAATCGACCACGGAAAACACCAAAACCGATCCGATGGGGCCGTATCCGTTTGACCAGTATCAGGGCCGTCTCTATCGAATCTTCGAAAGTACGGTTCTCGAAGGCGTCGTCACCAACCACATCGACGGCGGATTCAACGGGCCGATTCTGGTCATGCTGACCACCGATTACTATTCGCACGACCATCAGCAGTTGCTTATGCCGCAAGGCACGCGCCTGATCGGCACCGTGCAAAGCGTGGGCAATGCCCAACAGCGCAAAATGTTCGTCACCTTCCACCGCGCTGTCTGCCCGGATGGCTTCTCGCTCGACTTCGACAAGTACATCGGCCTCGATCCGCTGGGCACGACCGGACTCGCTACCAAGGTCGATCACGGATACTTCCAGGCCTTCGCCGCCGCTGCCGCCATCGGCGGTATCGGCGGCCTTGCGCAGATCGGCAACCAGGGGAGCGTGCTCGATCCCTCTACCGAGATTCGCAACGGCATCTCGGAGCAGACGGCAAGCGAAGGCGAGCAGATTTTGAATCACTTTCTCAACCGCCTGCCGGTCATCACCCTCAAGGAAGGTTCGCGCGCCCGCGTCTATGTGGGCCGCGACATTCTGATTCCGTCCTATGCGGAACATCGCATGGACCCAACCCTGTAGCGCCGGAGACTGGCCATGATTGAGCAGAGCGAACGATCGCGGCATCTGATTGA
>JBEKRS010000112.1:0-11700 GCA_049518535.1 Occallatibacter sp.
GCCCGGCGACGTGGTGGTGATGGACAATTTGTCGGCGCACAAAGTGGCCGGGATACGCGAGCGGATCGAAGCTTGCGGCGCGCAACTGCTCTATCTGCCGCCCTACTCGCCAGACTTGAACCTAAAGCACGCCGCGATACGCTGAAAGCCCAACAAATTGCATGCGACGGGTGAAGTAACGAAGGACAGTCTCATCTCTATATCTATAAATACAAATTGCTTATATGGTAGGCACGACTGGATTCGAACCAGCGACCTCTTCCGTGTCAAGGTACTGACGTTAAGCATTCCAACAACTTACAAGACCCCGGTGGCTCCTTAAGTCCTTGTAAGAACGTACCACGCGGAGATCCAGCGTATCGCGAAACGTATTGCGCCGTGCAATAAACAAGGTGTGGTTCACGCCAATTTCCTCAAGGGGAGCGAGGGCGCACGTTTTGTGTGCGTCGCGTCCGCGAGCGAAGCCCCTTGACGACCGCCGCAGCGGAGTGTCCGCGGCGCCATCCTCCCGTCCAAATACCATGCCAACTGGAGATTGCGGCAGTACTTCACCGCACCTTTCCAGCTCACGTCTTTGCCGTTGTCCCTTCCCGCCCACATTAAAGCCGTGGATTGATCGGTCCAGAAGCAACGCAGCTGAGTATCCTGTGTACCGCTCTGACTTCCCGGTATTGACTGCGCACTCGCAATCAGCGCAGAGACTAAAAGCGGAAGCGTTGCGGCTTTGGCCGGATATTTCACGAAACTGCAGTTACAGAACTGCAGCAACCTTTAACAAATCGCATGAACACTCGTAATTTGCGGCATTCCTGAACCCCAGAATCTTGCCTATTGGCCCTTCCGATAGCACTCGTCAGCAAAAGCCAATCTTTGTTGAATAAAGTGCTGTGATCTGGATCACAAACAAAGGCGAGTGAGCTGCATCACACTTCTTCGCAACAGTATTTCTATGTTGTGATTTGAAACACTCTGCCCCAGCTTGAACGCTAAATGAGTTAGACCCGAAGGGCAGGTGGTGATCAGGAGGCTTCATGAAACCCAGTTTTTCCCTTTATGTATTGGCATACTTTGCCGGAGTTTTGAGCTTCGCTTCCGGTGCAATGGCGCTGCCCAGCTACGCGCGGCAGACGGGTTTGGCATGCAATGGCTGCCATACCACGGCGCCTGAGTTGAACAACGCCGGACGACTCTTCAAGCTCATGGGATACATCGACCGGGCGCAGAACAAGAGCATTACGGCAGAACCCGACAGTCGGCGCGCGCCACTCAATATGTTGGAATCGCTGCCCTTGAGCGCGTTCTTCGAGGCCTCGATGACCGGCACGAAGAAGCCGCAGACAGGCACGCAAAACTGGAACAATCAGTTTCCGCAGGACATCTCGCTATTCCTGGCCGGAGCCTGGGCTACGCATCTGGGCAGCTTTGTGCAGGTGACTTATGAGGTACAAGATGACCACTTCACCATGGACAACACCGAGATTCGTTATGCCAACAAGACGAAATTCTCGGGCAAGGAGCTGGTTTACGGGTTGACGTTGAACAACAATCCAACGCTGGAAGACTTGTGGAACAGTACTCCGGCCTGGGGTTATCCCTTTGTCGGGGCGAATGGAGCGCCTAGCCCCTCCGCAAATCCGGTGATTAACGGATCGCTGGCGCAGGATGTGGCCGGATTGGGCGGCTTCACAATGCTCGACCAGCATTTTTATATTGCCGGTACGTTATACCGTTCCGATCACGTGGGCGATGCGCAGCCAACAACAGGCACTTGCTGCACCCATAACATTCAGGGCGCTGCGCCGTACTGGCGCGTGGCCTATCAGCAGACCGGGCGCACCAACATGCTGGAATTCGGCGCGTACGGAATTCATATGAAGTCCACTCCCGGCGGAGTTACGGGCGCCGAAGACAGTTACACCGACTTTGGCCCGGACATTGAATATGACCGAACTATCGGCAAGGATGTGGTTTCATTGCGTGGAACCTACATCCGTGAGAATGACGCATTGCTTGGCGGAGTAGCCGCAGGAACAGCAAACCCCGGCGCGCATCATTTGAACGAGGCCAATGCCAATGTCGCGTATCACTACGGTAATCGCGCATCGGGAACCTTAGGCTGGTTCAATGTACATGGAACGGTGGACTCGTTGTTGTATCCGCAGGCGGCCGTCAGCGGCAGCGCCAATGGTGATCCGAGGAGTGCAGGATATTCGGCAAATATTTCGTACTGGCCGATACAGAATCTCGATCTGGCTGTGCAGTACACAGACTATACGCGCTTCAACGGCGGGACCACGAATTACGATGGCGCCGGCCGCAATGCAAGCGACAACAATACCGTTTACCTGGTGGCGCGTTTTGTCTTCTGACATTCGGGCAGCAATGCCCGCCGCCGCTTCAGCGTCACCACTTACTGCTTTCTTAAGAGGAGGAAACATGAAACGTATTGCAATTGCAGCTCTCGCCGCCATGACTGCGTTTAGCACTGCCGCCTTCGCCGGCTCAATTCACGGCAAAGTCGCCGGCGTCAAAGGACAGTCGGTCGTTTATGTGGAAGCGATTCCCGGAAAGACCTTTCCTGCTCCAGTTCCACACATCACCGTGGACCAGAAGGGCCTGATGTTTGTTCCCCACATTGTCGCCATCCAGCTGGGGGCGACCGTCGAGTTCCTGAACAGCGACAGCGTTGCGCACAATGTCTTTTGGCCTTCGATCGGCGGCAATAAGAAGCTAAGCCACAACCTGGGAACGTGGCCACAGGGGCAACGCCAGTCCTTCAAATTCGACAACCCCGGCATCGTTCCGCTCTTCTGCAATGTCCATCCGGATATGGCGGCATACATACTTGTATCGCCCACGCCCTATTTTGCTGTTTCCGACAAAAGCGGCGTTTACAAGATCGACAATGTTCCGGACGGCAGCTATACCGTGACGGCATGGAATGAAGGCGCCAAGAACAAGTCCAATCCGGTGACAGTTTCTGGCGATGCCATGGCGGACTTCACGCTCACAAAGTAACTGCAACTCAAATGCGGGCGGAGATTTCATGCACCGCCCGCACGGTTTTCTTCACTCAATGGGAGAATCCCGCATGCTAGAACGTTTTGTCGACAAAATGGTTGACAGGGACTGGCTGAACACCAATTTCCCTTGCATGATGGCTTGTCCCGCGCATACAAATGCCGGCCGCTATGTTGAGCTGATTGCAGACCGCAATTTTGAAGAGGCATACAGGATTGCTCGCGAGCCGAATCCGCTCGCGAGCATCTGCGGCCGCGTCTGCGCGCACCCCTGCGAGACGGCCTGCCGACGCGGCGAAATCGACAAGCCGATTGCGATCCGAGCATTGAAGCGCTTTTTGACCGAGCGTCACGGTCCGGAGTCGCGCCGTCCGGTAAACGTCAACAAAGGGCGTAAGCAGCCGAAGGTGAACTATCGCGTTGCCATTGTCGGCGCAGGCCCCGTCGGATTATCTGCGGCGCATGATCTCGCGCTGATGGGCTATATTGTCACGCTATTTGAAGCCTCGCAGGTTGCAGGCGGAATGTTATATCTTGGCCTGCCCGAATATCGCTTGTCGCGCGATGTGGTGGAAGCTCAGGTGCGCGAGATACTTGCGACTGGCGACATTACCTTGAAATTAAATCACGCGGCAGGCCGGGACTTCAGCGTTGCCGATCTGCGCCGCGACTTTGACGCCGTATTGATTGCCGTCGGCGCGCACCGCAGCCGCGACCTCACCATTCCAGGTGTCAATCTGGACGGCGTTTACAAGGGGATCGATTTTCTTCTCAACGTCAATCTCGGTTACACATTCACGATCGGCAAAAAAGTTCTAGTTATCGGCGGCGGTAATGTGGCCATGGATGTGGCCCGCTCGGCGGCACGCGAGGTGCTGCGTCAGCATGCAGGCGGCGTGGAACACTTTGAGCCGGAGCAGGGGAATCTGGATGCGGTAGCCGCACGCGAGATGATGGACGTTTCTCTCTCTGCGCTGCGCCTGGGCGCGCAGGAAGTGCACTTGGTCTGCCTGGAAAACCGCGAGGAAATGCCTGCCGCGATTGAAGAGATTGAAGAGGCCGAAGAGGAAGGAATCATCATCCATCCTGGCTTTGGACCAAAACAGATTATCGGCGAAAATGGCCGGGCCGTAGCGCTCGAAGTATTGAAAACGAAGTCGGTCTTTGACGCAAATCGACGCTTCAGTCCTACGTTCTTCGAGAATAGCGAGACGCGCATCGATTGCGACACGATCATCATGGCGATTGGTCAGGCGCCCAATCTTGCCTTTCTCGCCGCCGAAGACAAAGTCGATGTTTCGCCTCGCGGGTTGATTGCCGTCAACCCACAGACGCTTATGACCTCTGCCAGTGGAGTATTTGCCGGCGGCGATTGCGTCTTTGGCCCGCGCCTGATTATTGATAGCGTGGCCGACGGCAAGCGAGCCGCCGTGGGCATTGACGAGTTTTTGCGGGGTACTGACCACGCAGCCCCGATTGTCGAAGTGGAGATATTGGAACGCCATCGCATGCCACTCAACCTGCTGGATCTTGTCCGGCCTGAGATTCCGATGCTGCCGATCAATCGCCGCACTGGAGTTACTGAAGTCGAGATCGGCTTTGACGAAGAGGCTGCGGTGGCAGAAGCGCAGCGATGCCTGCACTGCTGGATCAATACCGTCTTTGAAGGGTCGGAGGCCGATGCGACTTCGTGCATTCTCTGCGGCGGCTGTGTGGATGTTTGTCCAGAGAGCTGCCTGGAACTTGTCTCGCTCGACCGCATTGGATTTGACGAAAGCACCAAGGCTCAACTGGCCGATGCGCGCGGTTTGCTCGGTCTCGAACTGGACGATATTCAGGCCGAGGAACTGGGCGTCATCACAGGCTCCGCAATGCTGAAGGATGAAACCCGCTGTATCCGCTGCGGACTGTGCGCGGCGCGCTGCCCTGCCGGAACCATCACGATGGAGTCCTACAACCTGACCTCCGCGGACCCGACTGGCTTGATCTCAGTGGAATCGATTGACCGCGGTTTCCGATCGGCACCAGCATTGGCAGGGAAGAGGTAAAGTCATGTCACACGAAAATCAAAAAGAGTTGGAACAACTGCCCAATGAATTTGACCGACGAGCTTTTTTTACCAAGATCGGCCTAGGGTCGCTGGGTGTTGCCGCGACGGGCACATTGCTTTTCTCTTACGAGTACCTCTCGCCGAATGTCCTTTATGAGCCCTCGGCCGTCGTCAATGCGGGCAAACCGGAGAGCTTTGCGGTTAACTCAGTGACGATGGACGTCAACTCTGGAATCTATCTGGTGCGCGCCGAAGAGGGCTTCTTTGCATTGAACGCGGTGTGCACGCATCTGGGCTGTCTGACCGCGTGGAATCAGGAGTTGGGCATCATTGCCTGCCCTTGCCATGGCAGCAAATTCAAACGCACCGGCGAGAAGATTGAAGGCCCCGCGCCGCGTCCTTTGCCTTGGCTCAAGGCCTGGGTGAGCGACGAAGGCGAACTGATGGTTGACCGCTCCACTGAAATTCCCGCGCTGCAATTTTTGAGGATATGAGCATGCAATTGAAGGCCGACAAGTTGGTGGATCAACTGCGTGAGAGCCGGGTGTGGCGATCGATCTTTCGCAGCGGCACAGGCAACAGTACGCTGCACCGCGCGCTGGCCATCCAACAGAATATTTTTCTTCACTTGTTCTCAACCAAAGTGCGCAAGCGCATGGTGCGCTTCAGCTCCACATGGTACCTAGGCACGCTGACCTTTGGAACCTTCTTGATTCTGGTCATCACCGGAATCCTTCTAATGCTCTACTATCATCCCTCCGTGTTGCAAGCCTACGCGGACATGAAGGATTTGCAGTTCGTGGTTTCCTCGGGATTGTTCCTGCGCAATCTGCATCGCTGGTCGGCGCAGCTGATGGTCTTTCTCGTCTTCGCGCATATGTTCAAGGTCTTCTATCGCGGAGCCTATCGCGCCCCGCGCGAGTTCAACTGGGTGATCGGCGTGATTCTGCTGTTGATTACGCTTTTGCTCAGCTATACGGGCTATCTGCTGCCGTGGGATCAGCTGGCCTTCTGGGCCATTACGGTCGGCTCCAATCTTTCATCGGCCGTGCCGCTAATCGGCAACAAGATTCACTTTCTTCTGCTGGGCGGGAACCAGGTAAACGCCAACGCGCTGTTGCGCTTCTATGTTCTGCACTGCGTGGTTCTGCCGCTCTCGGCCATTCTCTTTATTGCGATTCACTTCTGGCGCATCCGCAAGGATGGGGGGTTGTACGTGCAGCAAACTGAACCCAAGCCCGCTGCTGAAACTGAAACTCCCGTCTCAACGCAGGAGGTTAAATGAGCGAGCCGAAAGATTTTGTCGCAGGTGTTGACTCCGACCAGCGCCGCTCTCCGGTTCGAGTTGCCTTTGTCACGCGCCGCACCTCGGCGCAGGTCAAGGTGAATCGCGAAGACCAGGTGCAGACCTTTCCTGAAGCGCTTTTCCGCTCGGCGCTGGCCATTGAACTACTGGCCATTGGGCTGGTGCTGGTTTCGCTCTTCTTCAATGCACCTCTCGAAGGCATTGCCGATCCGACGCACACGCCGAACCCGGCCAAAGCGCCATGGTACTTTCTCGGCCTGCAGGAGTTGCTGCATTACTTTCCGCCGGTAGTTGCCGGTGTGTTGGTTCCGACCGTTCTGATCGTAGCCATGATCGTGATTCCGTACTTCAACATCAATATCGAAGCGACAGGGCTGTTTCTAGTTAATCGGCAAAAGCGCCTGCGGATTTTTTATTTTGTGGCGATAGGCATGATGATCTTTTTGCTGGCATTTCATGTATATGTCGCGATTGCGCCGACCGTTCTGATTGCAGCGGCAATGCTGGTGGCCGCCTACAGCAAGCCGGATTCGCCCTCGCGCTTTCGCCGCTACCTTGTTGGCAAGCCGATGGCCTATTGGGTAATGACCTGGTACCTGCTGGAGCTGATTCTTTTGACTGCCATCGGCACCTGGTTTCGTGGCCCGGGATGGTCGTTTGTACTGCCCTGGAGGAGTTAGGTGAGCACGATGAAAAAAATTCTTTCTTCTTTTTGGCAGAAGCTTTTCGGCGATCCGGTGCGCGCCTTCGGCGTCGTTAGCGTCTTGTTGTTGCTGGCGCTAGCGATTGCCCCGGCCAAGGATCACTTTAGCGAATGGCACGGCTATCAGCGAAAGTATCTTTCGCTGATTCATGACCGTGGCGACGCGGTGAGCCTGCGCCGCCGCTTTGAACCCGGCATTCATCAGATATGGCTACCCGAACTGGGCGTCACGGATCGCTGCACCACATGCCATCTCGGCCTCAAAGAAGCTTCTCTGGCCGATGTCAGTCAGCAGCCCTTCCGCAAACACCCGGTGGTTCCACACTCGCTGGATGGATTCGGCTGTGTGATCTGCCACGGTGGCCAAGGCCAGGCGACAACAGTCGCCGAAGCACATCATAGCGAACGCGCTGGCGAGGAGCCGATTCTGCCCACGCGTTGCATTGAGTCCGGCTGCGGCCAGTGCCACCAGAATGCTTTGCCCGGAACCCCGCAGCTTAATCTGGGCAGAGTGCTGCTGGCGCGCGAGGGATGCGTTCACTGCCACACGATTACGCGACCTGATGGATCGAAGATCGAAGCCACGGATCACCCGCCGTCGCTTGTGCACGTCGCCGACAAAACAACGCGCGAGTGGATCTACAGTTGGCTGAAGGATCCGCAGGCCTATGCGGCTTCGACCACCATGCCGAATTACAAGCTGAGCGACAGCGACGCGAGTGACATTTCGGCATATTTGATCAGCACCAGCAATTCGCTGCCGGGCAACACAGTTGCCATCAGTGTCAAGTCTGCGGCTACGGCGGATGCGGCGGCGGGTCCGAGCCTCTACGGCGAGTCCTTTTGCGCCTCGTGCCATGCAACGCAAAACGCCGCTGGAAATTTGGTGGGCGGCGACCTGGGTCCGGAGCTGACGCGTATCGGCAACAAAGCAAGACCCGAGTGGCTCACGGCGTGGATTCAAAATCCGCGCGGTTATGACGCGACGACGCCGATGCCGCACTACCGATTTACACCGCAGCAAACGGCCACCCTGGTTGCGTTCCTGCAGGCGAAGACGGACTCCGACTACGGTGCGAATGTTCATCAGGCCGCGATTACTCCGCAGCAGATTGCGCATGGTCGCAAGTTGATTGTCGAGTTGGGCTGCGCGGCTTGCCATCAGATCAACGGCGTGCAGCCGCCGGAGAATTTTGCTCCCGATCTGAGCACGATCGCCAGCAAGCCTCTGGCGCAGATCAGCTTCCTGGGCGCCATGGAACACACCGTGCCTGCCTATATTGTCGCGAAGATTCGCGATCCGCGGGCCTTTGGCGCCAGCGTAAAAATGCCGCAGTTCACGCTGACTACAACGCAAACCGATGCACTGACAACCGCACTACTGGCGCAGAGTACACGCGCGCGGCAAATGCCGGACACTCTACGCGTAGCGGCGATTCCGGAGTCAAAATATCAACCGGCCGGCCGTGCAGGCAAGCTGATTACTGAGCTCGCCTGCTTCAGTTGCCACCGCTTCAACGGCCGCGGTGGCGATATGGCTCCAGATTTGAGCTGGGAAGGTAGCGCGGTGCAGCGCCAGTGGCTTACTGGTTTCCTGCACAATCCGAATACGCTGCGTCCATCGCTTATTCGCCGAATGCCGCGCTTCAATCTGAGTGATACCGACAACAAGGAGATGACGGACTATATTCTCACGGTCTATCAATCCCCCAGTATCGATGCGGACGCAGTGCAGGTTGCAATTACTCCCGAAGCTGTGGAACTCGGCAGGCAGCTCTTCTACTCCAAGTACGCCTGCCAGGCTTGCCACATTGTCGACACAAAAGCCGACAAGGGCTACATTGGGCCAACGCTCACCCAGGTTGGTTCGCGGCTGACTCCGGCATGGATTTATGCGTGGTTGAAGAATCCCCATGCGCTGCGTCCCGGAACCGCGGAGCCCAACCAGAACTTGAACGATGAAGACGCGCGCGCACTGACGGCTTTTCTCATCTCACTCAAGGGCGCGGGTGGGCGGGGAGCAAAGTGATGACGCGATCAAATTTCAATACGATGATTCAATGCTCTAGCGCTGCGGCGGTTTTTTCGCTCGCATTGCTTTGCGGATGTCGGCACATGGCCTCTTCCAACAGCGGATTGAAGCCGACGGCTACGGGTACTGCTCTGGTAGAGTCGAGCGGTGGACACCAGCTTGGCTCTACCGGCACAGCACTCAAGGATCCGTTGGTGGTGCAGGTGAACGACGACCAGGGAACCGCAGTCGCCGGCGCACTGGTGGAGTTTCACGGTCCAGCCGGCGTCGGCTTTCAACCGACAGCGGCGTTGACGGACTCGAGCGGTCAGGTCACTACGGCTGTCACGCTCGGCGCTATTGCAGGCCGCTGCCAGATCTCGGCAGTGACGCCGGGAAAGACGAAAGCAGTTTCGCTCGATGTTGTGGAAACTGCGCTCGGCGCTCAACAGAGACTTGGCGCCATTCTGAACGATACATACTGCAGTCGCTGTCACGATCCGGAGTCCTCGCCCGAGCGCGTTTCCAATTACGACAACCTCGCGGTTAAGCCGCATGTGTTCACAGACGGCGGCACCCTAAACAAGATCAGCGACGCGGACTTGACCTCGATCATCCAGCACGGTGGCCCTGCGTTGAATCGCTCGGCGCTAATGCCCCCCTATGGGAACACGCTGAGTACTGCGGATGTGAAGGCTCTGATTGCGTATCTGCGCGCGGTTGCAGATCCTGCTTACCAGCCCGCCGGAACAGTATATGAACGCAAGTAGAATTGCAGTGTGGCGAACATATTAGAGCGGTTCCAAGTTAGGTATACCCAAGTGGGCTGATCGGAGTTATGTTGGATTTGGCGATTGTTCGCGAGAACCGACGGAGATGCCCAAGCCATTGTCCGACGATTTGCGTTGCCGGATATTGCAAGCCTATCTGCGCCAGGAGGGATCGCAGATGGAATTATCGCGGCGCTTTGGAGTCAGCTTCGAGTATGTTCGCAAGATACGCCGGCATTGGCGGTTAAGCGGTCAGATGGAGCGCCAGCCGCAGTCCCGGCACGGCCGCTTGAGCCGGATCACGGCCCCCGTCAGGGAGCAGTTGCGGGATTGGGTACGGGAGCAGCCGGACCGCACCCTGGCCGAGTTGGGTGAACAATTGCACGCCCAGGGAATAGCGGTGAGCCGCAGCCGCGTCAGTCAGATCCTTCACCAGATGGGTCTGAGGCTGAAAAAAAGTCGCTCCACGCCCTTGAGCGGGACACGGAAGCCAACCGCAAGCGTCGGCAGGAATTCCTTGCCACTGTCGCCACGATCCCGCCGGAGAAGCTGAAGTTCCTCGATGAGAGCGGCGTCACCACGCAGATGACTCGATTGTGGGGACGCGCGCCACGGGGCGAGCGAGTGACCGAGGCAACGCCCGACGGCCGCTGGCAGGTGTTAACAACGCTGGGAACCATGAGCCTGCGCGGTATGGATGCGGTCATGACCGTACCTGCGGCCACCGACGGCGATGTCTTCCGCGCCTACGTGGAGCAAGTGCTGTGTGCAACCTTGCGGCCCGGCGACATGCTGATTCTGGATAACCTCAGTGCCCACAAGGTTGCCGGAATCCGCGAGTTGATTGAAGCCTGCGGTGCGCAACTGTTGTATCTGCCGCCTTACTCGCCGGACTTGAACCCCATCGAGAAAGCCTGGTCCAAGTTCAAGCAGTGTTTGCGTGCTCCAAAAGCCCGTACCGAAGAGGCCCTGGACCAAGCCGTCACCGCCGCCCTCAAAACCATCACGCCAGAAAACGCCGCCGCCTGGTTCCGTCACTGCGGATACCAAGGTACAACTATTGTGTAATCGCTCTAAATCGGCTCCTGCCATCGGGGCCACGCGATCTCCGGTGAAAACGTGAACCAAAACTGATGGAAGATGAGCGATGACCTCTTCTGAGGCGATAATTGGGGATTCTTTCAGACCGGAGTCAGAAAAGGCTACGCGAATTCGGATAGATCTATTAGAGTGTTTGTTTTCAATAACCTATCGACTTGATCTGCCAGTGCTTCTTTTCATGGAATATGAGTGAACGCGCGGATGCCCCCCTCAAATCACGCCGCGATACGCTGGGAACTCAGAATTTTGGTTGCGACGGGTGAGGTAACGAACGGCAGCCTCATCTCTACGCCTATGAATATAAATGACTTATATGGTAGGCACGACTGGATTCGAACCAGCGACCTCTTCCGTGTCAAGCACAATATCACCTTTACATTCAACTGCTTAACCGCACGCGGAGTACCGCCTAAGCACCTGTATTCACGTGTAAGACGTATGAGTTTTGGGTAAATCCTTGGGTAGATTTCGGACACGATATTGCTCCTCGGTCTGTGGATTACTTTCGCTTTTACTTCGCCTATACTCGGTAAATGGCATTCGGGTTCCCAGCAATCGAGCGGAGACTGTTCGTGGTCACCTGCAAACGGTGCCGCCGCGACGTGGCCGCTGGCCGGGATGACTTTCCATCTCAATCCATCACCGTTGCGTGCCCTCTCTGTGGCGAACTGCGCCGGTACCTCCCCTCTGAAGTCTTCCTCGGTCGGCCCGACCAACTCGTCACCCGCCAGCAACGGGC
>JBEKRS010000113.1:0-11649 GCA_049518535.1 Occallatibacter sp.
CCGCCCTCATACAGATGATGAAAGCCGGCATAGCCATCAGCCTGCAGAATACCGGCGAAGCTGCTTAAATGCTGCCGGGGATGTTCGCCCTTGCGATCTTCCGTGTAGGCGAACCAAACGGCTGGGGGCACATCCAGGCCCGCAGGGCGATCATCGCGTACATATGTCCACAGTCTTGCCGTCTTGGTCTTGCCCATCCCCGGCGCAAGAACCGGTACCGGCGTGTCATCGGCATGGAGCTTGTCGGCTGCCAACACATGCTTGCGAATCTGATCGACCAGCGGAGCCAGCAGACGGCTGGCAGCGCCCACCCAGTCGGCCAGGGTAGAGCGATCCAGGTCGATGCCTTCCCGCGCGAAGATCTCCGACTGGCGATAGAGCGGAAGATGGACAGCATACTTCGAGACCAGCACATGCGCCAACAGGTTCGGCCCGGCAAGTCCGCGTTCGATGGGCCGCGATGGTGCAGGAGCTTCCACAATGACATCGCACTTGGTACAGGCCATCTTCACGCGCACATGGCGGATCACCTTGTAGGTAGCGGGCACGCGCTCCAGAATCTCGGATACGTCCTCGCCTAACTTGCGCAACTGGCCGCCGCAGTCCGGGCATGCATCTTCGGCGGGTAGATGCGTGTGCAGCTCGCGCGGCAGATGCTCCGGTAGTGGACGCCGAACCGGCTTGACCTTCGCTGGAGCGCTTGCCTCTGTGGATGCTGTGACGCGCTCGGCTCGTTGCGTCTCCAGTTCTTCGAGCTTCAGTTCCAACTGCTCGATCTCGCGGCTGACCTTCTCGCTCTTGGTGCCGAAGATCATCCGCCGCAGCTTGGCGATGACCAGCTTCAGGTGCTCGATCTCGTTGTCGCGGCTGAGGAGCTTCTCTTGCTGCGCGGCTAGCGCTTCGTCCCTGGTGAGAATCTCCTTCTGCTGCGCAGCAATCAATGCCTCCAGAGCTACGCGATCCAGAGAACTCAGATCAGCAGATGCCGAATGCGGAGAAGCCATCGCAGTGAGTATGCCACAGATGACGCGGAGTTATAGATCAAAAATGCGTGAGTCATCCTGCCAACTGTGGTTCCCATGTTCTCTGTGGCTGGCGCCAGTCAATGCCTTCCAAAAGCATCGATAACTGCGCACGTGTCAGAGCTACGGTTCCACTTGTTGCCTGCGGCCATACGAAACGTCCGCGCTCTAATCGCTTCTGGAAGAGACATAGGCCGTCGCCATCGAACCAAAGCAATTTTATGAGGTGACCACGCTTGCCGCGGAAGACAAAAACATGGCCAGAATAAGGCTGCTGTTCCAGCACCGTCTCAACCAACGAGCTGAGCCCTTGAAAGCCGCGCCGGAGATCGGTGAATCCGGCCGCGATCCAGATACGTGTGCCTGTCTTCAGTTCGATCACCGCAACAGGCTCCCCAGGACGACACGTACAAGTGCGGGATCGACGCCGCTCTCCACACTCACCAATGCGCGGCCCGGCAGCTCGATGTGGATCGAACCAGAGGGAGTCAAAACCGGAGAGGCTTCACGCGGTGCCAACACGCTGTCCGGCTCACCGGTCAGCGTCACCGGCAAAAGCTCAGTTCGTCACTCGCCGGAGGCCCAGCCAACACCCTTGCGGTGCTCGTATCGCCACTGGAAAACCTGGTTGGCGTTGACTCCGTTCTCGCGCGCCACGCGGGCAATCGATGCGCCCGGCACAAGCGTAGCTTCAACGATCCGCCGCTTCTCCTCCGCCGTGCGATGTACTCGCTTCGTCCGGCCTCCGCCTCCTGCCCCGCCTTCAATCGAATCGCTCACAAGAAGATCGTCGGCCACGCAGACGCCAATGTCTATACGGCCAGACCCGGACGCTTACCATCGGTTTGGATAGTTTTACTTTCCAACCCAGCAACGGCCCAGGTTAGCATCACCGTTTTGCCTGCGATCGGCGCCGTAACTCTATCAGCGACCACAGTGAACTTCGCCTACATCGCGCTCAACACACCCAGCACGGTCCATACAATTACTCTCACCAACAGCCAATCGACCCCACTTGTTATTAACTCGCTAACTCTTTCTGGCAGCGGCGAGTTTGCTCTGGCGCCTGCATCGAGGACTTGTCCCAGCTCCGGCACATTGGCGACCAGGGCCAGTTGCACCATCGGGATGATCTTCACTCCTACAGCGCTGGGCGCGGTCTCAGGCTCGCTGATCATCATCAATAACGCCAGCTACAGCCCGCAGACAGTGGCGCTGAGCGGAAGTGGGCTTCAATCGTCGTCAGGCGGCGGCCCGTCTCATAGACACATTGCGGACAAATTGCGCGGCTGTCGAAATATGTCGAGCATAAACCCCATCCTCCCAGAATCAGCAACTTATCAGGCGCACTTAAGTCTGATAAGTTGCCGATTCTGCAAGAACAGAACTCCATCTCCCAAAAACTCCCATGAACAATCTCGTCGCTGACGGCTCCCTTAACCATCCGGCATACCTCACCATCACCTGTTTTGGAGCGACTCCAAAGATTCCTCAAGGCCCGCGACTTGCTCCCGGTACCTGCCAATACTCCACAGCCGATGGCTCCATACAGGAGATGAATGCGTCCGGTTCTCTCTGGTCGCAAGCAATCTTCTCCTGCGCGATTGTTGCTCTTGTGACAGTCAAGTGTCAGCCGAATCATATAGCAGGATCGTCACACTTTCGCCAGCTGTCCTGCGCTGTTAGGGTGGATGTCGCTACCGCCAGTCAACTACTCGGCCACAAGTCTGTTCAGATCACCATGAGACATGCTCACCTTGGCCTGGAGCATCAGTTTGGATGCGGTGCAGCGACTATGCGAAACTAGAGCAGCACAGAGGGGCGCGACTGACACCGGACTTTAAGTCGTTCCTAATGTCGACGGTGGCCTTTTAGATCAGTGTCACGTAATGAGGGGTTGTTCAGCGTAAGGGCCTGTAGCTCAACGGTCAGAGCAGGGGACTCATAATCCCTTGGTTGGGGGTTCGAATCCCTCCGGGCCCACCAAATAAATCAAATATAATCATAAGTTTAGTAGACAATAAAGAGAAAGTTTCCGGTGGCCGTACTCCTGTCGATGGCTGTTTTGATGGCTGTTATTCTCCCGATGGCTGTGCTACAATCCCGCCCTGTAGGGGTAAAAGATGAAAGCCAAGGCCGCAAGGGGCGTTTATGAGCATCCTGTCGGGTCTGGGTCTGGTGGATTCACTATTACGCGGACGGGAAACGGCACAGAGAAAAGGCCGGACGCAAGAGTGACGCCGTAGCTCTCTACCAGAAGCGCAAGGCCGACGCGCGGCGCAAAGTCAAACTTCCTGAACTCGTGCCAGGCAAGGTGGTCACCTTTGGTCATCTGTCGGCAATGGCCGTTGAGCACGCCGAAACTCACCTTAAGTCAATCGCGCACTACAAGACAAAAGACTCCATACTGCAAGAGCCGTTCGGAGAGCGGGCTGCGTCTTCAATCACGCCGCAAGAGATTAACGAGTGGCTTTCCAGGCATTGCAAGACGCCAGCAACAGCAAACCGCTATCGTGCGTTCATGTCCCTTGCGTACAGGCTTGGCATGGAGAACGGAAAAGTTGAGAGTAATCCGGCGCGTCTCGTGCGGTTGCGAACCGAGAACAATGCACGACTCCGTTTTCTCAGCCGGGATGAATACGGGAAGCTGTTAGGCATTATCCAGCGCGACAATCCAGCGCAAGCGCTCGCCTTCATGGTGAGCGTGTATACCGGGATGAGATGGGGAGAGCAATTTTCGCTGGAGTGGGGACAAGTGGACTTCAAACGGAAGATAATCCGGCTGACGCAAACCAAGAACGGGTCAGCGCGGAACGTCCCATTGAATGCCGTGGCGCTGGCGGCACTTCAGCAACAAAGGGAAGCCGTATCCCATGAGGCTGGAGAACCCGTCTTCCCGCGTCCCGGCCCCCAGTCTGATTGTCGCTGGTGGTTTGGACCGGCGCTCCGAGAAGCGAAAATCACCGATTACACGTGGCACAATAACCGGCATACGTTTTGCTCGTGGCTTGCGATAGCCGGAGTGAGTACCAAAGAAATTCAAGTCTTAGCTGGCCACAAAACCATTACGATGGCCGCCCGCTACGCGCATCTTTCGCCGGAAGCTACGGCCTCAGCATCAGAGCGACTCGTTATCTCGTAGCGGTTTCGGGACGCAAACCGAACCAGTGAGGCCAGAGTGACCAGAACTTTTCGGCCAATGCGCCGCGTCTCCAGTTGCTTTCCAGCAATCAGGTAATCGAGGGAGCGCACAGAGATGGAGAGCTGACGGGCGACCTCTTTCCGGTCAGCTTATCTGATATATGTTCAGCCGGATAGGGCATCAAATGACATTCCCCGGATAGACAGAGCATAGCCGAGGCCGGGCCGGAGGCCATAGACCTGCTCAATAACTGCGTGGCCTACGTTGCCGTCTCACGCGACGCATGCGACGCGCATCTTCACTAACGACCGCGAGAAGCTGAGAGCCGCGTTGGGGCATGATATTTCGCACAGCAGCGCCCATGCGCTGGAGATGAAGCCAGAACAGAAGCAGGAGCAGGCAGTCACGCTGCAACGGGAGATTGCGCCGCAGCAGTAGCAATGTTTGGATATTGGCTTGGGCCTCTAGTCAAAGAGCAGGGGCTTAGAATCCTTGCCTTGGCGTACAATTTTCCCGCTTCATGAGCTGCCGCAATGTAGCATTGACGGTGAGGAACTACCCGCCATAGTGCTAGGAGACGTAATTATGCGACAGCTCTTGTTCAGTTGTGTAGTTTTGGCACTAGCCATTCCGGTTGCTGCGCAAACGCCAACCATTTTCGATGTATCAAATATAGTTGTTGGAGCAAACAAGATTCCAACGCTCTACCTATTCGCAGAGGGAAAGTGGTCGGATGCTGGAGAGAATGACGGGGCTGCTTCTACTCAGATTTTCTGCTATAAGAGTCTGGGTTTCTGCGAAGTAGCCAACGCACATTGGTCGGAGATCGGATCAGGTGCCAATGTCAGCCTTACTACTTTTGAGATAAAGCGTTGGGACAGCAATGAGATTATCGCGATGGAAGACTCGCCAACTTGCATCAGTTACGGCGTCGTGACCACACTTAGTGCTGACCTGAAAAACAAGAGAATCACTCTTAGTTACTCCGACAATGGAGTGAAGAAAATAGCCTTTTGCATGGCGTCAGGCAAACATTCAACAGCAGTTTTATGGGGATTTGAAGATACCGTCAAGGACGCAATCAACCGGGCAAAATCCAAGCAATAGAACCATTGAGGCGAGCCTTCGCGTTTGGGTGTTCCCCAGACTGCGCCGCAGCAGGAGCAGAGCTTCGATATTGGCTTGGGCCTCTAGGGGAGGAAGCCGCTGTCCCCTGTGGCCCCAACACCCTGCCCGCGTTTCGTTGGCCGAGCAACCAACTGGGGAGTAGAGCAACCGGCTTGGAACCACACTATTGCAGTCCGCTATATTTAGTCCCCGCCGAGGAACCACCACCTGAAGGCAACGATGTCCGTATTCGCAAGCGCTATCAATTTGGCGCGCAACTCTTTTTCCTTCGTCTCCAACCCGGTTTTGCTGTAATGGAGGTTTTTGGAGATCACATCGTGCAAATCCGGATCGTAATAGATCATCTTCTTCATGTCCTCCCACTGCTCGTTTGCCCCCGACTCCTGCAGCCGTTTGGCGATGAAAATACGGTCTGCAAATACACGTGCAAGCTTTTGAATTGCGTTATCAAGAAGTTGAGGATCCTTCGGGAGTTCAAGGCCGGGCCTCTCCCTTCCTACAACCGTGATGGCATCATACAAAAGGTCGACTAGCTCGCGGTATTCTGCCTTCTTTTGGTCGAGTCGCCACCTGTAATGCTCGTTGGCGCGGGACAGCATTTGTCCCAGAAATACACCAACGAGGCCGACGACTAAACTTACAATGCTGAAGTACATGCAGGCATCCTTTCCATGATTGTTGAGTTGCAAGCGCACGCTGATGCGTTCAGGATGGAGTATAGGATCGGATGGCGCCACCGCAAGATTTGGCCATAACACTAATGA
Source organism: Occallatibacter sp. (assembly GCA_049518535.1). Lineage (GTDB taxonomy): Bacteria > Acidobacteriota > Terriglobia > Terriglobales > Acidobacteriaceae > Telmatobacter. Next base: position 6,057 of record JBEKRS010000113.1, read on the forward strand.
GGGCAGCTCCGGTCTCTCGCGAGGGACCGGAGCTGCCCAGGTAGTAGTTTGGAGAAGATGCACCCTCAGCGCGGTTTGAATTGATCGCAGGATAGTGGCCACCTGCCGACCATACTCTCCATCGCGCCCAGTGTTATGGCGACCAGCTTTCAAAATCGTCCTTGAAAAGCCTATGGTAGAGATTAGAGGCGAAGTCAAGCTGTTAAGACGGCGGTCGCACCAGAGCGATAGCTCTGATCACTTAACCCGAAAGGATCTGCATCGTGAAAAAGCCAATACAACCCCCTTGTAATGGCTATGACTGCGCCGGTTACGTCGATCAAATTGACCAAACGAATATGACCGGGCGTTGCACCTTCCCCGGATGCAACGCGGAAGTCAAGGTGTACAAAAACGATCGCGGCAACTACGTGTCGAAGCTCCATAGCTACAAGGCAAATCCCCAATGGTCTCAATTCATGCACAATCAGATGTCAAGGCCATAACTAGCCCATGAAATACGGCTATGCCCGCGTATCGACTGACGATCAGGCTACAGCGTTGCAGTTCGCTGCCTTGAAGCGGGCCGGATGCAAGACGCTTTTCAAGATGAGGGCTTGTCGGGAGCCGTTGTGCGCGCTGCTTACGCAGCGGATGAACGTTGACACGTCATCCCCAGTGGGGTTGCTGTAAGTATACTTGTTGAGCACTTTTGTTAACATGCACATATTCAATCGGTTAGCGTTTTGCGTTTACAGCCGTAAACGCGGCAACAGCGAGAACGGTTCCAATGCGCTCTGCGCGTAAACACATTCTCTCGTAAGGGGTTATCGTATTCTGCCCCAATAGCGCCACCGCTGGAACGGCGCTACAATGCCTCTACTGAGGTATCCGCCGATGACCTCCGCCAATGGCAAAACGCCCGTCGCCGCTTCGTCTGCGGCTCCTGCTGTGCCGACGAACGAAAGCAATCGCACCAAGTCTATTGCGACGCGGCTTACCGACGCCGAGTTTGCCGAGATCGAATCTGCGGCGGCCAGCGCCGGGAAGAAAGTTGCCGAATGGCTGCGCGAGGCCGCACTCGCCCAGGCCCGCACCACAGGTGAAGAGAAGACAACGGACACCGTTCTGCTGGCGGAAGTGATGGCTTTGCGCAGCCTGATCGTCAACCTATTCGCGGTTGCTTCCAAGGGGCCATTGAGCGACGAAACCTTGCGCAGAATCAGCACGTATGCCGACGCGATCAAGGATCAGAAAGCCGAGGAATTGCTGGTCCGAAATCGCAACCAGACGGCACCCGAATCAGGGGAGAAATAGCCGTGAGATTGCAACGGATTCGCCGTGCATTTCCGTGGCGAACTACGGCGCTTCTGGCCGTGTTCTAGTGTGCGCCTGTGCTGGCGTTCGCAGCTTGGTTTGTATGGGAGATCGAGCCGCTTCAAAGTTATTATTTGCTCGACTATTGGCAGTGCAGCAAGGCAGCGGAAAAGGCAGGATCGGCGACTGAAATCCGGTGGCTGATGAAGACAGCCCAAAGACGCAAGAGCCTGCCAGCAATCCCTTCCGATGTGACCACCGGAAAAGCTGGAAACCTGTCCCTTCACCTCACTTCTGCCGCAATCAAAAGCGGCTGGATTGGTCTGGAGAAATCCGCCCCCGAATTGGTCTATTCCGGCGAACTGAAAGATGCTCTGGGCTAGAACATTTACCGTGACCGTTCTTACTCGAATTTCATCGCTCTCCCACTGCTCGAAGGATGCACCTTCGCGCTGACGATTGTGGCATTCATCGCCTTCACAGCAAGGACAGAGTTGTGGCAGGAGTGGAAGCATCTTTGGCGTGAGGTAATCGCGTCGGATTCATCCCGTGATGACTGGCGAGATGTGTCTCCGAATCGACATGGAATCAGCCGCCCTATCACGCTTCGGGAATGGTTGGGAAAGGTCCGCTCTAAGCTGGTAGTTTGGATCACTCAAAGGCCGAGCAATCGCACCACGAATAAGGCTGCGATCAGAGTCCATTCAAAGAACGAACTGCAACGGAATCCGGCGAGTGTTCAGCCTGCTGATTCCCACACAGAACATTCCTTGGAATTGCCCACTCAAGCCGAGCCGAAGAAATCTGTGCAGAGCCAGTCTATCTTTCCCGGAGCAAGGGAAGTAAACGGCGCATCGCAAGAGCCGGTTGCATGGGATGAATCGCAGTGGATTGACTGAGTATGCTGCTGGCGCAATGCCTACGTTTCATTCGCAGCAAGCGAATGTTCGTCACATATCTATAGCATCGATGAAGCTGCACAAAAGGACCTCTCTCCGCACGGCGCTCTTATTCTTCTCGAACATCGTTCACGGCCTTCATCGTTGGTAGTTTCCGCGCGAGTGCTGCCCTGTCTTTCTCCCGCCCTTACGCCAACACACAGCGAGTCACTTGCCAGTCTGTAACGACGACGATAAGAGGTGTTCATCGGCAATGATTCGTTACTTAACAAAGGGAGTCATTCAGCTTACATTGAGCACTGATTAACGGATTCAATCGTGTGGTAATTGCTCTCGTAATCTACTGCTTTACCCTTGGTATATTGCACGCTTAATCGGTATCAATATGCGCTAATCATCAATATCCATGCGGATAACACGTATCATTATTGAAAAATATTTTCGTCATAATGCGACTATTTGCGTCAATCCTGGGTTATGCTAAACAACGCGGCAGTTATAGGGCGCTACGACTTTAGCATAGGAGTCTTTGCGATGCTGACGATCTCGAAAGCTCTTTCCGCAAAACAGGCACAAACCTACCACGCGCGCGAGTTCGCCTCCGAGCAGCAGAATTACTGGAGCCAAGATAGACAGGCATACAGCGAATGGCGTGGTGCGCTTGCCGAAGACTGGAATCTCCACGGAGCTGTTCATGCAGAACACTTCGCAAACCTGAGCGATGGCCAGCATCCTGATAACGGAGCACAACTCGTCAAACATCAGCTCGCGAGGACCTACGAGAACGAATACGGCAAGCAGGTGACGAGCGTCGAACACCGGGCAGGATGGGATGCTACCTTTTCCGCGCCGAAATCCGTTTCGCTTACCGCGCTTGTGGGCGGCGATGTTCGCGTGCGAGAAGCACATCGTGAGAGCGTGCGTGTTGCGCTTGGAGAATTGGAGCGATACACACAGGCGCGCATCGGCAATATTCATGCGCCGGAGAATACAGGCAAGTTTCTTGCGGCGACGTTTGAGCACGATACGGCACGGCCTGTCGATGGTTATGCAGCGCCACAGCTTCACACGCACGCAGTGGTCTTCAACATGACAGTGTGCGAGAACGGCCAATCTCATGCCCTGCAAGAACGTAGTTTGTTTCAGTCACAGCACTACGCCACCAGTGTTTATCGCTCTGAGCTTGCCATGAGGTTACAGAAGCTCGGTTATGAGATTGAAATCGGCAAACATGGCCAACCAGAGATTAAAGGATACACGCAGGAATACTTGGACGCATCTAGTCCACGGCGGGAACAGATCAAAGAACATTTGCAGGAGATCGGCAAAGAGGGTGCAGGCGCGGCACAAGTTGCGGCACATCGGACGCGCGACAAAAAAGAAATTCAATCGCAGGATGAGGTTTTGCGGCGGCATCGTGAGTTGGCTGTGCAGTTCGGCAATCAGGCCGACCGCGCGGTAGCGCAGGCGCGGGAACACGCTCAGCAGTTTGAGCCACGGCAAGAAAAGACAGCGCAACTGTCTGCCACATATGCACGGAATCACGTCTTCGAGCATTCAGCAGTTCAGGACGAACGGGAAATTCTGCAATCGATGCTGGACCGTGGCATGGGGCAACTCACATATGGCGAAGCGCGCCAGGAGTTTTCGCGGCGTGTCACGAATGGCGAATTTTGCGCCATTAGCCACAGAGAAGGGCGCGCAGCTCCGCAATTCACAACTGCCGAGATGGTCCGCATGGAAAAGGCGATCATTGCAGGAATGCAGCAAGGTAATCACGGCGATTTTATGCTGGTTTCGCCGCAGGTGCGCATCTGGACTGAGGACCGGCACCCGGAGTTGAATGCTTCACAGCTTCGGGCCGTCGATGAAATCTTTCTTGCACGAGAGAAGATCGTCGGTTTGGAGGGAGTTGCAGGAACAGGCAAGACAACCACGTTATCTGTAATCCGCGAGGGGGCAAAGAGCGCTGGATACCGTGTGGAAGGCTTCGCGCCGACTTCACGTGCAGCTCAGAAGCTCTCCGAGGCAGGAATCAAGACATCTACGCTCCAACAACACCTTGCATACGGCACAAGGCCGGACGCGGGTGAGAAGAGATTGTATGTGCTCGATGAGTCTTCGCTCGCTTCCACGCGCCAGATGCACGAATTTATTCAACGTCTCTATTCAAATGACCGTGTGCTGTTAGTTGGCGATACGCGGCAGCATGAGTCTGTTGAGGCAGGACGGCCCTTTGCTCAGCTTCAAGAAGCAGGAATGAAGACAGCAAAGCTTGATGAGATTGTGCGGCAACGTGATCCAGAGTTGAAATATGCTGTGGAGCAGTTGGCACGCGGCGAGGTCCGACAGGCGGTTGCCAGCCTTGATGACCAGGGACGAGTACATGAGTACACGGGCCGCGAAGAACGCATCGCGGCAATTGCAAAGGAATACGCACGCTCGCCCCAGAGTACGCTTGTCGTTTCGCCGGATAACAGATCGCGGGCAGAGATCAATCAGCGGATTCATCGTGAATTGCAGTCGCGAGGATTGGTGAACCGCGTAGAGTATGCCATCAAAACACTGGTGCCGCGTCAGGAAATGACCGGCGCGGATCGCACTTGGGCGCGGCAATACCAAGTGGACGACATTCTGCGCTACTCGCGCAGTTCTCAAGAAACCGGAATCAAGAAGGGCGAATACATGCGCGTTGTCGGTGTTGATGCTCAAAAGAATCTTTTGACGGTTGTGCGCGCGGACGGAAGTGAGCAAACCTACGATCCGCGCCGATAGATGGGCATTATCGCCTATCGTGCTCAGGAGAAGGCTTTTTCTGTTGGCGACCGTATTCAGTTCACCTCGCCAAACAATGAGCTGAAGATTGCCAATCGTGAACTTGGAATCGTGGAAGAATTCGGCGCAGATGGAAGGATGCGCCTCAAACTGGACGGCGGGCGTAATGTCTCCATCGATCCGGAACAGCACCCGCACATTGACCACGGCTACGCCATGACGAGTTATTCCAGCCAGGGACAGACCGCCGAGCGTGTGCTCGTACACGTCGATACCGAACTTGGCGCGAAGGATCTGGTCAACAACCGCATGGCCTACGTTGCAATTTCGCGCGGGCAGAACGATGCGCAGGTTTTCACCAATAACGCCGGTAAGCTCGCAGATGTTCTTGCCCGCGATGTTTCGCACCAGAGCGCGCTTGAGCCGCAGATCGGGATTGCTCAACCTGCCCAAGACATCGCGAAGGCTCTGCATTCCGAATTAAGCCTTGCGGCCGAACTCGGGATAAGTTTGTGAGTTTGGGGATTCTACGCAGCGAAATCTTCTCTGGAGGTACGCACCATGCAACCAATTGACAGCGCATCCAAGAAACCGCCGGTACGGGTTACAGTTCCGTCCCACGC
>JBEKRS010000114.1:0-11615 GCA_049518535.1 Occallatibacter sp.
CCTTTGCGGGGATTGCCTGGTTGATTTTGAAGGCGAAGGTCTTCCGTTACCAATCTAACTTGTTCTCGCGCCAGCAACAATTGCATGAACCTCGGCTTCCGCCGGTTGGCTTGGAACGAGTCGTTAAAGTGCTATTTAGGGACGGGGCATACAAGAGAGACTTGCGTCTGTCATTCTGCCGGTTGAGAGCGTCCGGGGGCGTCTTCGGTGGCGTATCTTCATTTCTCGATGCTCTGCGTGACGCTACCGACGATACCTTGGTCGAGGATGTTGGGCCGGATGGTACCAAGTGGCGTATATGTTGGGCGGATGGTCGGCAAGCGTTACCGAACGAATCGGGCCGCGAAGTTTCAGAAAGGGTCGCTCTTGCCGGTTATGCTCGCACTACTGTCGACTATGACTCAGGAGGCGACTGGCCGGTCAGGTATCCCGCTTCCGACAGACAGACAAAACAGGCGAAGACGCCACATGCTACGAATCGTTCATCAACTGCGCTGGACCCTCGATCGCCCTTTAGCTTTTAGGAGTTCGTTGACAAAGTGAAGATGAGAGATTTTCACTCCCTTTATTTTCGCGATCGAGCCTTACGCGATGTTTTTGCCGCGATAGCAACAGGCCTTACAGTCTTAATGTCCCCCAACGGTTGTGCGCCAAAAACCCGGAATTCCATCCTTGTCAACCATAGAGCACAAATCACCGCGGGTGCCCGGAGGAAAACAGACACAGGTTGGAGTGGCCTTGTCGATAGATTTCTTGCACGCTTTTGGCAAGGACTTGCACGAGTAATTGCTGGGCAAGGATGGCACATCGGTCTTGATGGTTTCACAGTAGGTGGACCGCACGTCACAAAACATTGATCCGCACTTGAGTGCGTAAGGGCTGGACGAATCGAGTATGCCCCGACTTTGCGGGGCAGAAAAAGCGGTGGGCGCTGACGGAGCAGGTATTGAATGGCGGCAGCCTGCTTCAAAAACAATCAGGCATAAGGCAACGAGATAGCTGGGCCAGCCGGCCATCAATCCACGATACGAACCGGCGCACTCCCGCGAAGACTTATAGGTCCTTGTGGGTGCACGCCGGTTTGCGTGGCCATGAAGCGCTACCATTTTGCAGCGCATTGGCTTCCGTTCCACGAGCACTCGCTCGGGCATGTAGACTGCTCGCCGCCACTGGCTACCGCGTTCTGGTAGTTTCCACCTTGCAGTTGCGAGAGCTGAGAAGTAACGCTTATTCCCGCCCCTGATGCAGAACGGATCGAGCAATGTGCATTGGCGACTCCCAGCACCGCAGCGGAACTCATGGTGTAAGAAGGCTCCGTCGTATCCAGTGTTCCCACTCCAGCGCCCGTAAATGTCGAAGTGAGGTCGCTGGTCGTACCGAAGGCCATGCTGAGATAGGCTGCCACATATTCGCTTAGCAGTGTGCTGTAGTTGTTGTCTCCGGTATCGGACGAATCCTGGCTAACGGATGGCCACGAGAGCTTGTCTTCTTCTACCAACTGGAAGAATTTCGAATACGCTGTAAAGCCTCCATATTGGTTAAAGAAGTTATCGAACATAGCGACCTCGCTATCGTACCCGGAAATACTGGGGTCAGCGAAGCGCTCATGTTGCGCCTGTGCGGCATTTAGCAGCGTCTGGTTGTTTTGCTGTGTGCCGATGTACTTCATCACATGCTCATCCATGGCGTTCGGGAACGGGCTGCGGTGATCGGCCCACCAATCGGTCGGCCATCCGCCCGAGACTGTGCCTGTGAATGCGTTGATGGTTTCGTGGAGTGTTAGTAGATATCCCCAGAAGCCCGGCACGGCTTGATTATTTTGCGGATTGTTGAATGTATCTGAATAGGCATCGCCAGTAATGACTACACTTTGTTGCTCGCCGAACTTCGGTCCGCAGTCGCAAGCTCCGCCTGTCGGCGTTGTGACTTCCACGACAATCGGCAACGACGGCTGCAGATTGAAAAGCGAGATCAACTGCGCAACCGCCCCATCGTAGTAGCTGAAGAACTGGCTGATGTACTGCTGGTTCGCCGCCCAATAGGTCGTGTCGACACACCATTTGGCGTACTGCGAAGAGTAAACCTCGACATAGTCCACTTGGCCCGTGCCTGCGCCATTCTCATCCATACCGCAGTCACCGATGATGCCAGAGGAGTTTGTCGCAACGATTACTGAAGCTGTTCCCGTAGCGCTTGAGTAGGTCGCAGAACTCGAACTATCGGGCGTATAGGTCGCCGTCAGCGCATCTGTTCCGGTGCCCAGCGAGCCTGCAGGAATCGTGATCGTTGCGCCGCCGCTTGTCAGGGTTGTGGCCGCGGATGTGTAACTGCCGCTGGTCAAGACGACAGAGCCGGACGGCGTTGGGTTATCGCTTCCGCCACTAGCATTGACGGTCACGGTGAGGGCCTGCGTTGTTGTGATGCTGGCCGGCGACGGAGTCACGGTCACCGTGGGTGTAATCAACGCTGTCATGTAGACGGCCGTCACAGTGGTGTTCGCCGAGAGGGTTACCTTGCAACTTGCTCTGTTTGACGACGTGCAGCCGGTCCAGGAAGAAAACGAGTTTCCGCCTGCGCTGGCCGGCGCGGTCAGTGTGACAGAGGCGCCAGCTGCATACGCCCGTGCGAAGCTTGTAGAGCCGGTGGTCGCACCGGTGATGTCGGGCTGTGAAACGCCGATCGATACGCCACTCACAGGATTTGTTGAGTTGACCGTGAGCGTGTAGAGGGTATTGGAGTGGAAATCGGTGTTACACCCCGTCGTGACTAGGCTAAGACTGGCTACAATCGCTGCTGCCAGGAGGGAAACAAGCTTTTTCATCTCCAACTCCGATCCGTGGAAATGTCCGTCCCAAAGAAATTAAATGTTTAATCCCAGGCTCGCAGAAGAAAGAACAGGTGCCGGCCCGCATGCCTTAGCCGGGGCAGCCACTTTGAATCCTTAGCTTTACGGAATTATACCTATTGCGGTCGTGCTTCTGGGAAATTTCTGGGAGAATTTAGAATCTAGCGGAGTCATGATCGCAGAAACCGGTGTGGCGGGCAAAAGAGGGCAAACTCAGAGCTGAGTCCTGTTATTACGCGGGGATTTGAGCCGCTACGCCAGAGCTATATTGCTCCGGAGTCGAGTTTCGACTTCTGCCGAAGACTTACAGAGACGATGGCGTAGAAATACGTGGGCGGTCCCGATCCGACCTTGATTCGATGCTTATTTGCTAGGCTCGGGTACAACTTCAATAGCATTAATAAGTGGATAGTTAATGACGGGCGAGAAAGTGAGTTCTATCTTTCCTAGCGCAGTAGCCTGAACATCGTCAAAAGTCTTCACAACGGGGCTTGAGCCGGCTTCGCGAAGGATGTCGAAATCCTTGAGTTGAACAACACCGTTGCACCAGACGTCGAAGACCCGGCTGCCAGGACCGCCGATGCCGGCGTTCTCTTTGCCAAACCATGGTTCCTGGAAATACAGCCGCACACGGTACTTTTCGAGAGGAATAACCGGCAAGATATATCGGAAGTTCCCAACTCGATGGGAATCGTACAAACCTGTTTGCTCGTTCTTGACCACCTTTGCGCTCTGTCCTGGGCGGCCACCGATCACATAACGGTCGGAAAGCCAGACATTCCCTTCGGGATCTTTGTAGGGATTTGGTCTAGCGACAATTCTGATGGGCAACAACGCTTCGGAAGGAGCGGGAAGGATCTCCACAGCTTTCATTGCGGAGATTTCGCCGACGAAGTCGATGTGAATGGTGCCATCGTTCTCGGGGCGAACGCCTCGGAAAACCTTGGTATCGGCAATGTAATCGCCACCAGCATCGTCCACAAGATCCAAAGAGATGTTCTCGCCCCCATTCAGAGAAAATACAGATCGGTCTGTGGCCTCAGGCAAGTCGGAAGCTTCTGCAAAAAGCAGATGAACCTCGTAGATTCCTGGATCGACGGGAAAGGCGCAATGAGCGTGGCCGCGAAGCCCGCCAAGAAAAATGGTCGGGTCTTCCGTGCCTGCAATCCGTTGGCTTGGTTCGGAAAGGTTGGTGCCACCTGCACAATAGTTCCCCGGCATCCAAGTATTTCCCGCGCGATCGATGTAGGGCTCGCGGCCTTTACCCAACAAGGCTCGTACCGGGTGTCCCTTTACGACACTGCTTGTTTTGGGGGCTGGAGTAGCGCTTAAAGTTGAATGCGCTCTCCAATGCATCACGGCAAGCAGGATTCCTCCAAGAAGGACAACGGATGCCAGTGCAAGTCCGGATATGAGCCATTTCCGGCCCGCAGCACCAGGCTTAACAATGGTTTCTTCAGCAGATGTAGAAACGAGAATGGTGCTTTCAGTTCCGGAGGAGGATAACTTGGGGGTCTCTTCCTCCTTGTGGGCGAAGGAGGGAGCATACTGCCCGGCTGGAATCTGAATTTGAACAGTGTGAGAGGCTCCGGGGCCCGCATAGATTTCCTGGAGGCGTTTTCGCAATTGATGGGCGGTCACGCGGACGATTGTGTCAACCTGGGGATTGAAATCGTTCCTGCGTCCGAGAGCTTCAACGGCGAGCGCGCACTCGGTGATCTGACTAGCCTGACCCTCGAAATGCTTCTCGCAGATGAACTTCAACATCTGAGAGAGGTTGTGGGAGCGGCCGAACACCCCGGAAGTCAACAACCAATCGAGTTCTCTATGCTCTCTCTCACTCGCGTTCAGATCAGTTGCCATCTATCGGGCGACTCCGCGTCTGCGTTGAGGTGATTTTACATCAGCATCTCAGTGCTGACCTTCCGAGCATCCCGGAGCCCAATCACTCACCATCCTTAATTCTTTCCCAACATATATTTAACGGAAATTATTAACAACGTTAACGGGGCGCGCAGGCGCTCTTCCCGAAACGATTTAATACCCCTATTCCCAATTCCGTGCGCGCCTGTGGCTTCGTTCACAACCTCGATCACACAGATTTCACTCCGAAATCACAAGACAACGCACAAAGCCAGTGGCTATTGTTACACACGTAAACCCGACTCCATGTCCTCACCTCGGAATCTCCGGCTGACGTTGTTGATTGGTACTGGTGATCCGGACGTGGGACGAGCGAGAGGGCCTATCTTCAGATGAATGCCAGCGTGACCGCATTTGGGCCCCTCGGGCGTTCATTCTGGCAGTGAAGCAAGAGCTGAAGACGCACAGGATCTCTTATTTCGCGGTTTTCAGCGAGGGGATCCCCAAATGTGGCAAAGCGGACCACGCAGGCGCGCTTGGGCATGACAGCAGATCAAGAAGGAATAAAGGAGCAACACATGAAGGCAATTTCTGGGAGGCAATCGATCATGGCATTTGTGAGTCAAAGACCAAATCTGTTACTTCACCTGGCAGGTTTCGTATTTCTAATCGGGCTGGCATCCCTCCCTGCTGCAGCGCAGCAAACTACCGGATCTATCGTTGGTACCGTGAAGGATCAGCAAGGGGCCGTGGTCAATACGGCGAACGTGAAGGCGACCAACGTGGATACCGGATTCTCACGGTCGGGGCCGGTAAACGGTTATGGGGAGTACCGCATCGACTACCTTCCCGTGGGCAAATACACCGTCGAGGCGGTAGCTCCCAACTTTGAACGCTTCGTACAGCAGAATATCGCCCTCGACGTCGACCAGACCGTAACGGTTGAAATCAAACTCACCGTGGGCTCGCAGACTCAGACCGTCACGGTCAGTGAGGCTCCGCCGCCGATCAACACTGCTGACGCGGTATTGGGCCGCACCATTGAGCCGGACGAGATCATCGGCCTGCCGCTGGTCAATCGCAACGCCTACGCCGAGCTTTCGCTCACACCCGGTGTGATGGCCAATAGCATGAGTCCCACCTCGAACCCCAGCGGCACCCCCAATATGACGGTTGGACTGCCGTCCGCGGCGGTTCAGGTCAATGGCGGGCTCGACTCCGGCAATGGAACCGTAGCATTTTATCTGGATGGCGGCAACAACATTACCGGCATGCGCAACTACGGCAACCCGGCTCCCAATCCCGACGCACTCGACGAGTTCCGCGTCGAGACCAGCGCATTCGAGGCGCAATACGGCGAATTCTCCGGCGCTGTCGTCACGGTGATCACCAAGTCGGGAACCAACAAACTCCATGGCTCATTATTCGAGTTCAACCGCAATACCGACTTCAATGCCTACCCGTGGAATTCGATAGTCAAGAATCCTTACCACCGCAACAATTTCGGCGGAACCTTCGGCGGTCCCGTCAAGCACGACAAGGCCTTCTTCTTCTTCAGCTATGCCGGTCTGCGCCAGGTTGCCGGAGCGCCGGTGCAAGGGGGTATCGTGCCCACGGCCGCCGAGCGTCTGGGCGACTTTACCGCGGACACGCTCACTGGCCCTATCTACATGCCGGGCACCAAAAAAGCTACTCTCGCGAATGGAGCAAACGCTGGCCCCGGTTGCCAGACCGTAACCGCTGCCACTGCCGGGTACTGCATCCCGACCGGCTCCCTGGACCCAACCGCCGCAAATATGCTGAACGTGAAAAACACAATCGGCGTTTCCATCCCCTTGCCTACCGGAACCCAGGTGAAAAACGGCGGCGGAAGTTTGGTTCAAGTCTACGTCACTCCAACAGACTCCGACGAATACCTGGGAAAGTATGACGAGTCTGTGGGCAACAAGGACCATTTCTCAGCGACCTACTTTTTTGTCAGGACCACATCAACTCCCGCAGGAAACGGCGGCACTCAAAACATCAACTGGACCGGAGACCAGTCCGCCGCAAACCAGACGAACATCAACCTCGCCGATGTTCACACCTTCAGCGCCAATACAGCCAATCAAGCTTGGCTCACGCTTACGCGGGCAATGGGCGGACGCACCCTCATCCCTGTGACCGGCCCAGCCAATCAAACCCTCGCCAGTTTCGGGTCGAACTTCCTCATCCAGGGACCGCCCGCACTGCCCTATCTAAATGTCAGCGGTTTTTTTGGCACGGGAAACCCGAATGCCGGTCCCGTCACCGGTTCCGACAACTATGAATTACGCGACGTGGTCAGCATGACCAAGGGCAAACACAACCTTTCCCTTGGCGGTGAGTTCGCTCTCGATAAGACCATGTTCCTTGCTAATCTGAATAACTATGGCGACGTTGGCTTCTCGACCTCCGCTCCCACGACCACGGGTAATGCGCTGGCGGACTTTATCACCGGCCAAACCAACTCATTCGAGCAGGACTCGACTTATGTTACGCATTTGAGCACCTGGCACGTCGCCGGGTTTGCGCAGGACAACTACCGCATCACGCCCGGTTTCACGGTCAATGTCGGCCTCCGGTGGGACATCGATACGCCTCCTGTCGATTCTCATGACAGGACGGCGTCGTTTGTTCCCAACCAGCAATCTACCGTTTCTCCGACCGCGCCGCTCGGCTTGCTGTACCCAGGGGACAAGGGCATCGGTCGCGGCATCATCAGCACGCCGTTCAGCCATATTTCGCCTCGTCTCGGTCTTGCATGGGACCCGTTCGGGGACGGCAAGACTTCGGTTCGCGCCGCAGCGGGCATCTTCTACGGCTCTTTCAGCGGCAATGAGTGGAACCAGCCCGGCAACGCCACGCCGTTCGCTATTCGCAATAGCTTTGGCGCCACTCCGTCTCTCACAAATATGTACGGGAGCACCGCTCAGGGTTATGGTTTCCCCAGCGCCACCCCCGGTGGAGGGATCTTCCCGTACACCTATACGCCGTCCAAACCAATCTTCTACCCGCAGGCCGGCCCAGAAGGCATCAGCCCGCATATGAAGGATTCTTCTATCTACCAATTCAACCTCAGCGTGCAGCGGCAATTGCCTGCCAGGATAAGTGCAACGGCCGCTTATGTAGGTACCCTTGGCCGTAACCTGAACACATTCATCGACGCTAACTACGCGCCTTATTCGACGTTGGGGACGGGCGCGCTCAGCACCTCCGGGACCAATCTGGATACGCGGCGCCAATACGATGCCGGCATCGCTGGTGCGACTGGCACCCTGAACGGACTTACCTACCTGATCGCCGGCCAGACCTCGAATTATAACGGGCTTCAAGTTTCGGCGACCAAGATGATGTCGAACGGCTTCTCAGTCACCGGTTTCTATGTTTGGAGCCGCGCGCTGGAAAGTGCGAACCCGACAGAGAATGGACAGATGAGCGCGCAGGATTTCGGCGTGTTTGGCAAGCCCTTCACCCCAACCAACAACAGCCTGGGCGCCCTCGGCGGCGGCCTTGGGGAAGAACATGGCCCCATGGATCAAAACCATGACAACAATGCGGCCATCTCCGGCATGTGGAATATCGACTACTTCCGCGGATCTAACAAGATCATGAAGGAGGTGCTCAACGGCTGGCAGATCTCACCGGTCGTCTATCTGTTCAGCGGCGCGCCGTTTTCGATGTCCACGGGGTCCGACAAGAGTTATGACAGTGCGAATGCGAACCGTCCCAACGTTGTTCCTGGCATTAACCCTAAACTCGATCCGCACCGCTGCCGTGTATGCGCAGGCAATAGCGTACTATCGGCATGGTTCAACACCTCGGCGTTCACAGCAAACGGGCCTGGCTTGGGCATCGGCCCTGGCGGCGCCGACGGCAACTCGGGTCGCGACTCCTTGACCGGACCGGGCCTCAAGGATATGGATGCGGGCCTGTTCCGCAACGTTCAATTCGAGCGAGGAGTGGCGTTCCAGTTCCGCGCCGAGGTGACCAACGTCATGAACTGGGTGAGTCTCAGCAACCCTACATCAACTCTTTCGTCGGGCAACGATGGCAAGATCACCGGTGCGCAGGGCACCCAGCGCGTCATCCAGTTGGGCGGACGATTGACATTCTAAGGTAACTCGAAACGAGTGAAAATCCGGCGTGCTCTTCCGATCGCAATGAGGGCAGAGGAGCACGCCGCAGATCACATTCAATTCTTGGTCGACTTCAGATACAAACGCTGTCGGCTTATTCGAATCAAATTACGTTTTGAAGCCGAATTCGCTGCACCCTCTGTCTCGCTTTGCAGGGATGGACGCCTCCATCCATCCCCATTTGTGTTCCTGGCAATACCCAACCCTATTAAGGACGTTCGATGAAAGCCAAGCTCGGCATCAGTTTCGCGTTTCTCTTTATCGGCCAAATATTTCTATGCGCCCAATCAGCGCCAACCGTTTTGGTCGATGTCGATCATCGTCAGAGCGCGAGCCTCAACGGCGACTGGCACTTCATCGTTGATCCATACGAGACGGGTCTCTACACGTTTCACCATGAATTGCGCAAGGACGGGTTTTACCTGAATGGCGCCGCCGAGCCGGGAAGCGATCACCTGGTCGAATACGATTTCGCAAAGTCCCCCACATTGAAGGTGCCTGGAGACTGGAATACCCAAAGCCCCCAGCTTTTCTATTACGAAGGCCTGGTCTGGTATCAGCGATACTTCGACTTTCAGCCCCAGGCCCATCACAGAACGTTTTTGCATATTGGTGCGGCAAACTACAAAGCACTGATTTGGATCAACGGGCAACATGTCTGCGATCACGAGGGAGGCTTTACCGCCTTCGACTGTGAAGCTACTCAGCAGCTGCACGCCGGAAAGAATTTCGTCGTGATTGCAGTCGATGCTACGAGGCAGGCCGACGGAGTTCCCACTGCAACGACTGATTGGTTCAACTACGGAGGCATCACCCGCGATGTAGCCCTCGTTGACGTGACCGACAGCTTTATTGACGACTACGATCTTCACCTTAATCATGAACGCACAGCGGTTGTGGGATGGGTTCATGTACAAGATGCAAGCATAGCGGCAACGATCGCCATTGCGATTCCTGAGGCTAATTTGTCGGTTACCTCGCAACTGGATTCCAGTGGAAAAGGGCTGATCCGGATTCCCGCAACCAGCTTGCAACTTTGGTCTCCTGAACAACCCAAACTCTACCGCATTCTGCTCTCTGCGGGAGACGACAGCCTGGAGGATGAAGTCGGCTTCCGAACTGTCGAAACCGACGGTCAGAACATCCTGCTCAATGGAAAACCGATCTTTCTGCGCGGTGTCGCCATGCATGCGGAAGCGCCTTTTCGTGGAGGTCGCGCCAACAACGACAAGGACGTCGAAACCCTGCTTGGATGGGCACAAGAACTGGGTTGCAACTATGTGCGCCTCGCCCACTATCCCCATGACCAGAGGATGACTCGCGCAACTGACCGTCTGGGTATCATGGTATGGTCGGAGATTCCGGTTTACTGGGCCGAGCATTTTGAAGACCCCGCGGTACTAAAGAAGGCGCAGCAACAATTGACTGAGGAAATTCGCCGCGATCGTGACAAGGCATCGATTGTTCTCTGGTCCATCGCGAACGAAACACCCAACACTCCGGATCGAACACAATTTCTCAAAACCCTCGCAGGCAACGTGCGTTCTCTCGATTCTTCTCGTCTGGTAACAGCAGCCTTATTGGTTCGCACAGAAGGTCACGATAAATATATCGACGACTCGCTAGGTGATGCTCTCGATGTGATCGGTGTTAATGAATATATCGGATGGTATGAACAACGGCCGCAAGACGCTGATACCACTGTTTGGCATATCGCCTATAACAAGCCGGTGATCATGAGCGAATTCGGCGCCGACGCAAAGGCCGGATTGCACGGGCCAGAGACTGAACGATGGACAGAGGAATACCAGGCAAATGTATTTCAACATCAATTGGGTATGTTGAACCGAATTCCCCAACTGCGTGGCATAAGTCCATGGATACTGGTGGACTTTCGTTCCCCAAGAAGGATGCTGCCCGGAGTGCAGGACGGTTACAACCTCAAGGGACTGATCTCCGATCAGGGGCTAAAGAAACAGGCATTTTTCATTCTCCAAAAAGCCTATCAGGACAAAGAACTTTTCAAGCTGAAATAGCGATCCTACCGGCATGCAAGAATCAGCACTACAATCGACCAATGCGGGTCACCGGGTGTGTTTATGAACGGGCGGCAACGGGCGGTGAAGCTACACGAGGTGGCGATAACGCGTGCGTCGCGGAAAGAGTGAGAACTGAGATATCCTCTCTAGTGGTCGTTTGCCTCGTCTTGACGCTGGCTCGCGACTACGAAAGACTTGCCACTGCATGATCGCAAACTGTCGCACTAACCTGTGGGGTCCCCCTCGCTTGACGGGGGACCCCAGGTTCCCTTTCCTGCGTTTTACCAGCCTACAGCAACAACCAAAGTTTGTGGACTCGTGCATGAAACGTCGCTCGAATAACCGCCCGAATCATCGTACGGGAACCCATATTGTTGATAGTTGATGGCGTTCTGATGCCAGAACTGCGCATAGAAGTCTGCCGGAGTTTCTAGATAGAAGAGGTTGGGGTTTCCCCAGATCCCGTTAGAAGTCACCATCCCTGAGGAGTTGAAGGTTCCAGGCTCTGCAATGTGACGGTAAATCGCAGCGGAACGTCCCGGATAACTTCCCAGGCCGCTTGCATTGTCTCCCGGCATCGGAACAGCACCGAAGTGTTCAACAGCGAGACCCAGGGCCGTTACGTTATCGCCGTTCACAACCAATCCGTGCAAGGCGACATTGCCGCTCCAAGAGGCGTCCGCCCCGTGGTCAGCGCGCCATGCCCAAATG
>JBEKRS010000115.1:0-10794 GCA_049518535.1 Occallatibacter sp.
CGTGGCTGGAAAAATGCCGTCGGTTATGGAAGAACTGCGAACGCAAACTCAATACCAGCCTGCAAATGATCCACTTGGCCTTTCTAAGGCTGCTACTCAGGAGATCGTAAACAGGCTCTAAGACCATCGTCACGAAAGCAACACGAAAGACAAACTCCGCACACTGAGCTGTTTCAACCCGGAGGCGTGTTATCCAGACAGGTCACTCGCTGCGCACCGATCCATTTCGAGATTCAATAAGCGTGAAGTGCAGAAGATGGGATCTGCGCTACATGATAGATTACTTCTTTAAACGCTGATAGGATGTGCTGGAACACTAGAGTCGACCGTGTCCATCTTTCTTACGTTCCACAGAAAGTCTGTAGGACAGACTCCTCGGGACGGGCGGGCATCGCGTATTTCTCAAGCGCCGGCTTCGCCTCGTATGGCTGCGAAACGACATCCAGCAACTCTTCGAACGGCTGGAAATTCTGCCGCCGGCTTGCAGCATCAAGCGCTGTTTCTACAAGGTGGTTGCGGGGGATGAATACTGGATTGGTATTCCGCATCGCTGCAGCACGCATCTGCGGATCTAGCGGCTCTTCTTCGAGACGGCGGCGCCAACGAGCGGCCCAGCCGTCATACGCGCCGGGGTCGGCGAATAATGTTTGAACGCCCGCGTCGCCTTCCGACGAGGCTGCGGCATCGCACAGTCTGCGGAAGGTCAAAGTGAAATCAGCGCGATTGGCGACCATGTGCCGCAGCAGATCTTCGGCCAGAGATGCATCTCCCTCGCGTTCCGTAACGAGGCCGAGCTTTCGGCGCAGTCCGGTCATGCGGGCCACCTGGTACTGAGGCTCAAATGCGCTGAGGACTTCAGTTGCCACGGATACCGCAGCC
This sequence comes from Occallatibacter sp., assembly GCA_049518535.1. Lineage (GTDB taxonomy): Bacteria > Acidobacteriota > Terriglobia > Terriglobales > Acidobacteriaceae > Telmatobacter. The sequence continues at coordinate 880 of JBEKRS010000115.1, forward strand.
TCTTCACTCCCGGCCTCCTGCGCCAAGATCGGCAGCAATGCTTCAGCCAGCCGCGCCAGGTTCCAAAGCGCCGCATTGGGCTGGTTGTCATAGGAATATCGCCCGCCATGGTCGATGGAGCTGAACACCGTGGCTAAATCGTATGCCTCCATGAATGCGCAGGGGCCGTAATCGATAGTTTCCCCAGAGATCGACGTGTTATCCGTGTTCATGACGCCATGGATGAAACCGAGCAGCATCCATTGCACAATCAGCTGCGCCTGCCGAGCAATGACACCCTCCAGCAACGCACGATATGGCTGCTTGGCCTGCGCTGCCTCGGGATAGTGCCGCGCGATTGCATAGTCGGCCAGCGTTTGGGTCGCTTCCGTGTCACCCCCTGCTGCGAAGTATTGAAACGTACCAATGCGCAGATGGCTCGCCGCTACTCGCGTCAGTACAGCTCCTGGCAGTGATGTCTCCCGCAGCACCCATTCCCCAGTGGTTACCGCAGCCAGAGCGCGGGTGGTCGGTACGCCCAGCGCCGCCATGGCCTCGCTCACAATGTACTCGCGTAACACTGGCCCGAGCGCTGCTCTGCCGTCGCCTCCGCGCGAGAAAGGAGTCCTGCCGGATCCTTTGAGCTGGATGTCGTAGCGCACGCCGTTCCGCCCCACAACCTCACCCAGCAGGTTGGCTCGGCCGTCGCCAAGCTGCGGCACGAAATGACCAAACTGATGCCCGGCATAGGCCAGCGCCATAGGCTCAGCCCCCTGGGCCACGCAGTTTCCGGCTAGAACCTCGACGCCATGCTCGCTCATGAGCGCCTCCGCATCGAGTCCCAACTCACGGGCCAACTCCACATTCACCTTCACAAGGCGCGGCTCCGTAACCGGCGTCGGATACAATCGCGCGTAGAAGTGCTCCGGCAACCTTGCGTACGTGTTGTCAAAGCCGAAGCGAATCTCTTGGCAGCCAGAGGCGAAAGTGGCCGACGTAGTGCTCAGTTGAATATCACATGAGTCCATGGTCTATTGGATGTGACCTTGCCGCTTTGGTCGCTTTCTGGTGGCGAGGTCTCAGTTCACGTGCAGTTGCCGAATCAGCGCGTTCCGCCAATTTCACCGAGAACCGGAGCTGAGTTTTGAGCGGACGTATCATCTTGGCTGGACAGATGGCCGTCTGCGGAATCACATCGCAAGACGCATTTTTTTGTTGCCCTTTGACTATCGAACTAATACACTGGTCGGCAGTGAAAATCCTGGGTTTTCAAGAACCAGATCGTTCCGTGGTCGGTCGGAGGGTTTCAGCCATGCGTTTTTTTCATCCCGTAAGATTGAACCGTCTGTCCGCGAGTTCCGGTCGTCTTCTGTCCAATCTCCTCGGCGAGAAACAGGCCAGTCTACATCGAGCAAACGATTCGGGAGTTTCTGTTATATAATTTAGTTTTTAACAACAACAATACATTGATTCACGATCTTGCTCTCTGTCATATGAAGTCACAGGAATGGAACGCATGAAGAAGCAATCCGCAGTTGCAAAAGGCGGGCGCAAAACGACTCCCGCCTACAAGAATGCCGCACTTCCCTCTGCGCGGCGGGTGAAAGATTTGCTCTCCCGGATGACCATCGAGGAGAAAGCCGCCCAGATGATGTGCATCTGGCAGAAGAAGCCGGAGACGATGGTGGATGCGGACGGCAACTTCGACGCGAAAAAGGCCAAGACGGCGTTTCGCAATGGTTACGGCCTCGGACAAGTTGGCCGTCCCAGCGACGCCGGAAAGGGCAAGAACGCCCGCAGCATGGCAGAACTGACCAACGCGATCCAGAAGTTCTTCCTTGAGAACAGCCGTCTTGGCATTCCGGTGATCTTTCACGAAGAGTGCCTGCATGGCCATGCGGCTGTGGATGGAACGAGTTTTCCGCAACCTATCGCTCTTGGCGCAACCTTCAATCCCGAGCTCGTCGAATCTCTCTTCTCCATGACCGCTGCCGAAGCCCGGCTACGCGGGACGCATCAGGCCCTGACGCCCGTGGTGGACGTTGCGCGTGAGCCGCGTTGGGGCCGTGTGGAGGAAACTTACGGTGAGGACCCTTACCTGGTTTCGAGGCTGGGCATTGCGGCAGTGCGCGGCTTCCAGGGAGACGCGACCTTCCGCGACAAGCGCCATGTTATCGCCACACTGAAGCATTTTGTCGGACACGGCCAGCCGGAATCGGGCATGAACTGCGCTCCCGCCAACGTCTCCCTGCGCGTGCTGCGCGAGACTTTTCTTTACCCTTTCAAGGAGGTGCTGCGTGAAGCGGGAGCTATCTCCGTGATGGCCTCCTACAACGAGATCGACGGCGTGCCCTCGCATGCGAATAAGTGGCTGCTTTGCGATGTACTGCGCAAGGAGTGGGGCTTTAAGGGGTTCGTCGTCTCCGACTACTACGCCATCTGGGAACTTGGTTACAGGCCCGACACGCATGGCCACTTTGTGGCAAAGGATAAGAAGGAAGCCTGCGCGCTGGCTGTTCAGGCGGGAGTTAACATCGAGTTACCCGATCCGGATTGCTATCTGCACCTGGTCGAGATGGTGCGCAAGGACGTGCTGAAGGAATCGCAGCTCGACGAGTTAGTCGCTCCGATGCTTTTCTGGAAGTTTGAGATGGGCTTGTTCGACGACCCTTACGTCGATCCAGATGAGGCGGAGCGGGTTGTGGGTTCCGACGAGCATCGCAGCCTTGCGCTGACGGCCGCGCGGGAAGCTATCACGATGCTGAAGAACGAGAATAGCCTAGCGCCTTTGAATTTGAACGGGATCAAATCCATCGCAGTCATTGGTCCTAACGCGAACCGCGGACTGCTGGGCGGTTACAGCGGCGTCCCGAAACACAATATTACTGTGCTTGACGGCATCGGAGAGAAGGGCGGCAAAAGGGTGAAGGTCCTCTATAGCGAGGGCTGCAAGATCACCGTCGGAGGTTCATGGAACCAGGATGAGGTGGTTCCGAGCAATCCCGAAGAGGACCGGAAGTCGATAGCCGAAGCGGTGAAGGTGGCACGGCGCGCCGATGTCATTGTGCTCGCAATCGGCGGCAACGAGCAGACGTCGAGGGAAGCCTGGTCGCTGCAGCACATGGGAGATCGCACCAGCCTTGACCTGATAGGCCGCCAGGAAGAACTAGTGAAGGCCATGGTCGCGCTCGGCAAGCCCGTGATCGCATTTCTCTTCAATGGAAGGCCTCTCTCCGTCAACTATCTCAGTCATTATGTGCCGGTAATCTACGAGTGCTGGTATCTTGGTCAGGAAACGGGCCGCGCTGTAGCCGACGTTCTATTTGGCGACTACAATCCCGGCGGAAAGCTCCCGATTTCCGTACCGCGCTCCGTTGGCCATTTGCCAGTCTTCTATAACTACAAGCCATCCGCGCGGCGCGGCTATCTTTTTGATGACGTATCTCCACTCTATTCATTCGGCTATGGGCTGAGTTACACCAACTTTACGATCGAAAATCTGCGACTTACGAAAAAAAGGATTAGGGTAGACGGCACGACGCGCGTTCTGGTGGAGGTCACCAATACTGGCAAACGCGAAGGAATGGAAGTGGTGCAACTCTATATCCGGGACCTGGTGAGTTCGGTGACGCGTCCGGTCAAAGAGCTGAAAGGCTTCCGCAAGGTCCGTTTGCAGCCCGGCGAAAGCACGACCGTTGATTTCGACATCACACCAGCTTTGCTTTCGTATTATGACGTGAATATGAATTTTGTGGTCGAACCAGGAGATTTTGAGATCATGGTTGGCACGTCGTCGCGCGATTGCGATTTGCAAAAGCTGACGCTGACTGTAACCAGGTAAGAGCGGCCAGCAGCGCCTGCACAAAGCGAGGAAGCAATGATCGAGAAGCTCTCCTTTACAGAGAAGTTCAGCTATAGCCTAGGTGACCTTGCAGCCAACTTCGTTTTTCAGGCAATGCTAGCGCTGCAACTGGACTTCTATACGCACACGTTTGGACTGACACCGGCGCAGGCGGGAACACTCTTCCTCGTTGTCGGTCTTAGCGTGGCGTTCCTGAATCCGGTAATGGGCGTCATAGCCGACCGCACCAGCACCAAATGGGGCAAGTTCAGGCCTTGGTTGCTTTGGACGGCTTTGCCCTTCGGCGTCATCTGCGTGCTGACCTTCACTACGCCCAACATCAGCCCTGGGGCGAAAATTGTTTACGCATGGGTGACATATATCCTGCTGCGCGTCATCTACACCGTGAACAACGTGCCGTATGCATCGCTCAACGCTGTCATGACCTCGGATCCCGACGAGCGCAACAGCATTTCGACTTACCGGCAGATTGCGGCCAACTCCGCGGGCTTTATTATTGCCAGTCTCGCCATCCCCATGGTGCGGTTCTTCGGCCGTGGCAATGACGCGCTCGGCTACCAGTTCACTATGGGCCTGCTCTCGGTGCTGAGTGTCATCTTCTTCATTGTCGCGTTCATTACAACCAAGGAACGCATCCAGCCGGACCCGCAACAGAAGTCCTCGCTCAGCCAGGATCTCTCTGACCTGCTCAGCAACGGCCCGTGGATTGTGCTTTTCCTGGCGACGCTCTTTTATTTCGCGGCCATCGTGGTGCGTGGTAATGTAATGCTACCCTACTTCCGCTTCGTGGCCGGCAACGTCGATCTCTTTTCGTGGTTCAATGGCTTTGGCCTTGCCTCGCTGCTGGTGGGCGTCGCTCTCTCCACCGCAGTTACCAGGCGCCTGGGCAAGCGGTTTCTATTTATCGCGAGCATGACGCTGGCGGGCATCTTCAGCGCGGCGTTGTTCATCATTCCGCCGCAGGTGACAATCACAATCATTGCGGTCGAGGTGCTGCGGCAGTTCTCGTTCGGGCTTTCGGGCCCGCTAATCTGGTCCATGATGGGTGATGTGGCAGACTATGGCGAGTGGAAGACCGGCCGCCGCGCCAGCGGTACGGTGACATCCGCGGTAGTCTTCGCGCTGTGGGTCGGCCTTGCGGTGGGCGGAGCCATTGCTGGGTGGCTATTCTCTGCGTACGGATTCATATCCGAAGCGAGTGTGCAAACGGCGCACGCACAGTCCGGGATTCTGCTCACTGCAAGTGTTTACGCTGGCCTGGCCTTCTTTGCATCGGCGGTTAGTATGTTCTTCTATCCCATCAGCCGTGAAAAGAACCGGGTAATTGCTGACGAGTTGACCGCGCGGCGTAAGGCGTTTTCTCCGGAAATGGCCTCGTAGTCTTATCGTCGATTCGGCAGAAGTTCAGAACAGGACAAACCATGTTCATAAAAATGAGGAAAGAAGCGCGGCTAACATTGCTTGCGGCACTCTTCGCTGCTCTGACGGCGGCGGCCCAGACGCCAACCTATCTAAAAGAGGCTTATCGGGGAGACCTTCTGATAGGAGCGGCGGTGAACACCGCTCAACTTACTGAGCAGGATGTTCGCGGCGATGCCATCATCAAGGAGCAGTTCAACTCGATCTCTCCGGAAAACGTTCTCAAGTGGGAACACATCCATCCTCAGCCGGGCAGATATGACTTTGATCTGGCGGACCGGTATGTGGCATTTGGCGAGAAGAATCACATGTTCATCGTCGGGCACAATCTGGTTTGGCATAACCAGGTTCCGGCATGGGTTTTCCGCGACGACAAGGGCAACCTCGTCGATCGCGCAACTCTGCTGCAACGTCTGCACGACCACATTTCAATGGTAGTGGGACGTTACAAAGGGAGGATTCAGAGCTGGGACGTTGTCAACGAAGCGTTGGATGAAGACGGCACGCTGCGTCAGTCGCTATGGCTGAAGGTCATTGGTGAGGACTACATCGCAAAGGCGTTTCAATATGCACACGAGGCCGATCCTCAGGCACAGTTGACCTATAACGATTACTCGCTGGAAAACGAGGCTAAGCGCAATGGAGCTATCGCGCTTGTCAAAAAGCTGAAAGCGCAGGGCGTTCCGATTACATCCGTCGGTCTACAAGGGCATGATAGCCTAACATGGCCTACGGTGGAACAGCAGGATACCACTATCTCCGCGTTCGCACAGCTGGGAGTGAAGGTGGCTATCTCGGAACTCGACATCGATGTGCTTCCTCCCGCCACACAACGACAGAGTGCCGAAGTAACGCTGAATATCCAGCAAGGCCCGGAACTGAATCCTTACGTCAACGGACTGCCTGACACCGTGCAGCAATCGCTGGCGAAACGCTATGCCGACCTATTTCGCGTCTATCTGAAACATCGTGACGTTGTCACCAGGGTGACTTTCTGGGGAGTGACAGACAAGGATTCGTGGCTGAACGACTGGCCGGTAAAGGGACGCTCGAGCTATCCTCTACTCTTCGATCGCAATGGTCAGCCCAAGCCCGCCTTTTATGCTGTCATTCAAGCAGTAAGTGGGAATCGCGCGCCGCGCGAATGAGGAGAAATGTCATAATACTCGTCAGCAGGAGTTGACCACCTGATGTTACGTTTCCGAACTAGCATTATTTCGAGCCTTTTCGCTGCCTTTATCCTCCTACCGCTGTGCGTCGTTGGCCAGCAGGCGGAGTCCGGCACACTTCCGTTCATGAACCCCAGTCTTTCTGTGGATCAGCGTGTCGACGATTTGATCGGCCGCATGACTCTGGACGAGAAGATCGATCAGATGCGCGATCATGCTCCCGCCATCCAGCGTCTTGGGGTGCCGAAATACGACTGGTGGAACGAAGGCCTTCATGGAGTGGCCTTCGCGGGAATCGCCACGAACTTCCCCCAAGTGATCGGCATGGCAGCCACATGGGATACCAATCTGGTTCATCACATGGGTCAGACGATCTCCACCGAAGCGCGGGCAAAATACAACCAGGCTATGCGCGAAGACGATCATGAAATGTTCTTCGGGCTCACCTTCTGGGCGCCTAACATCAACATCTTTCGCGATCCCCGCTGGGGACGCGGCCAGGAGACCTATGGCGAAGATCCATTTTTGACTAGTAACATGGCCGTCGCATTTGTCACCGGCATGCAAGGAGATGATCCTAACCACTTCAAAGTCGTCTCCACGCCGAAGCACTATGCTGTGCACAGCGGCCCTGAGCCTTTGCGCCACCGATTTGACGCCGAGGTGTCACCGCACGATTTAGAGGATACCTATCTGCCCGCTTTTCGCGCGGCGGTGACAGAAGCACACGCGCAGTCAGTGATGTGCGCTTATAACTCGATCGATGGGGTGCCGGCCTGCGCCAATACGATGCTCTTGCGCGACCACCTGCGTGATGCCTGGCATTTCGACGGCTATGTCGTAAGCGATTGCGCCGCAATAGCCGATGTGAGTACAGGTCATCATTACGTCCCGGATATGGCGCAGGCCGCGGCCGCGGCCGTAAAGGCAGGTACCGACCTCGAATGCGGTTTTGGCGAGGGCCAAGCATTTCTTGCTTTAGGTGAAGCCGTGCACCGGAATCTGATCACCGAAGCGGAGATCGACACCGCGTTGCGCCGTCTTTTACGCGCGCGGTTTCGCTTGGGCATCTTCGATCCACCGGCGAGTTATGCATATGGACGCATTCCTTTCAGCGAAGATAACTCGCCCGAGCACCGCCAACTTTCGCTACAAGCTGCGAGGGAGTCGATAGTGCTGCTCAAGAATAAAGATGGTGTACTCCCGCTCAAGCCAAGCATCCGCCGCATCGCCGTTGTGGGGCCCACGGCAGAACTCGTCCAATCGCTGCAAGGCAACTACAATGGTCCGCCGCCATCGCCTGTCTTTCCCCTTGAAGGAATCGAAAAGCGTTTCTCTTCCGCGAAAGTTTTGTACGCTCAAGGCGCCAGTCTCGTCGAGGGCCTAGCCATGCCGATCGATCACACTGCCCTTCATCCGGCTAGCGGCTCAGGCGACGGCCTCACTGGCGAGTACTTCAACTCCAATGACCTGACCGGCCAGCCAGTGCTCACGCGCATCGACCGTAACATTAACTTCAACTGGGACAAGTTCGCTCCGGTCGACGGCTTGCAGCGCAACAACTACTCCGTGCGCTGGAGCGGCACCTTCACACCGCCAGCCGCAGGAGATTATAAGCTGGGCGTGCGCGTGAATTACTGTTATGCCTGTAAGAATGCTGAGGGCTTCCGGTTGTATTTCGACGAAAAAGTGTTGGTCGAAAACAGCATTAAGAAAACTGCGGAGCGCGGCGAGGTACTCAAAAGCTCCTTGCACTTCAGCAACACTGAGCCGCACTCGATCCGGCTTGAGTACCTCCACGGCAACGGTAGCGCAGGCATCGACCTTACGTGGGAGGCTCCGGCCGCTGCTCTGCGCGACCAAGCCGTCGCTGCTTCGCAGCAGTCAGACATAGCGGTAGCTTTTGTCGGGCTTTCGCCTTCACTCGAAGGTGAAGAGATGCCTGTGAAGCTAGAGGGCTTTAGCGGTGGGGACCGCACTGCCATCGATCTGCCCGCTGTGCAAGAGGATTTGCTGAAAGCGCTCGCAGCCACCGGAAAGCCGCTGGTTGTTGTCCTCCAGAATGGCAGCGCCCTTGCTGTGAACTGGGCACAACAAAATGCCAACGCCATTTTGGAGGCCTGGTATCCGGGCGAGGAAGGCGGCACTGCCATCGCCGAGACGCTGGCTGGCGACAACAATCCTGGGGGACGGCTTCCGCTGACCTTCTATGCCTCGCTTGACCAAGTGCCGCCTTTTGACGATTACTCCATGAAGGGTCGAACTTACCGCTATTTCTCCGGGAAACCGCTTTATAGCTTTGGATTTGGCCTCAGTTACACCACATTTACTTACTACAATCTCAAAGTCCCATCATCGCCGGTGAAAGCTGGCGAGCCTGTTCTCGTGGAAGGTGAGTTAAAGAATACGGGCTCCGCTGTTGGCGATGAGGTAGTTGAGCTGTACCTCATGCAGCCAAAGGGTTTTGAAACTCCCCTTCGTGTGCTTGCCGGCTTCACGCGCGTGCACCTTGCGCCCGGCCAGTCAACCCACATTGGCTTCACCATCGATCCACGCACTCTAGGCCAGGTCGACGCCAAGGGCAATCGCATAATTGTTTCTGGCGATTACACGGTCTCTTTCGGTGGTGAACAACCGGGCCAGGCCGGGCTTACTCAAAGCGCGAGGTTCACTGTCGTTGGCAACGCGGAGCTCCCGAAATAACAATATTATTGAAGCGGCGAGTTGAAGCAACTCATATATTGTTGATTGTCCGAAGATATTTTGTGGTGTTTGCTGATGGTTGGGTGGTGAAGGTGGTATGGCGGGCATATGATCGCTTTAGGTAATACTGTTTTGTGAGTGGATGTTAGGCGGTAAATCGCTGCTTGATTTTCTGAAGACCTGGTTTTGGGAACGAATGAGCGAGAACGGAATGCCCGGCAAGGGGAATTGATTTATGGGTCGAACTTTATTCGACTTGAGCGGCCGGGTGGCGGTCGTGACCGGTGGAACGACCGGACTGGGCTACGCTATTGCGCTGGGTCTGGCCGCTGCCGGAGCCGACGTTGTGCCCAGTTCGCGGCGGCAGGGGCAGGTGGAGCGAGTGGCTGCGGAAGTCGAGGCCCTGGGTCGCCGCTCATTGCGCGTGTCGAGCGACGTGTTAGAGCGGGCTTCGGTGCAGGGGTTGCACGACGCGGTATTGAGGCAGTTCGGCAAGGTGGATATTCTGGTGAACGCAGCCGGGATCACCCACAAGGGGCCGACGCTGGAAATGGACGAGGCGGATTGGTTGCGGGTGATGGAGACCAACCTGACGGGGACCTTGCGTGCCTGCCAGATTTTCGGTGCGACCATGGTCAGCGCCGGTTATGGGCGCATCGTCAACATCGCGTCTCTTTCTTCCTTTGTAAGTTTTCACGAGGTGACGGCTTACTCGGCGAGCAAGGCCGCGGTAGTCTCGTTGACCAAATCGCTGGCCATTGAGTTAGCGCGGAAGGGCGTAAA
>JBEKRS010000116.1:0-10316 GCA_049518535.1 Occallatibacter sp.
GGAAGAAGTCCTTCAATACGCTCCCACTGGTCGTCCCGTAATCCGTAGCGATGCAAGCTCATAATGCAAAACTAAAAGCATTATGCCATCCTGCATATTACCAATTTGATGACAGACCCTAGACTCTTCTGAGAGCGACTTGATGGCATGACCTACCCAGCTAAAGACCACGGTCAGAATTTGTTTAGTACCGGCCCTCGCAACTGCAAAGGTTTCCGACGATACAGCGAACCTTCGTTTATCTATATGGACAAGAGTGCTGACGCCCCGGTTGTTGCTGCACGCGAGCTTTTGGAAGGCTGGTTCGTAAATTTGCCGTTTGATGCGAAGGCCGACATCCGCGGGCGTTTTCGGGAGAAAACAGAACGTCAGCACCAAGGAGCATTTTGGGAACTCTACATGCATGAGTTTCTGCTCAGACTTGGCTTTTCCGTGACCTGTCATCCGAGCTTATTGAACAAGCCAACTCGACCAGACTTCCTTGATAAGCGCGGCGGACAAAGGAGTGCTTACGTCGAGGCTCGATTGGCTGGGCTGCCCTCGGACGAAGAGGAAAAGAAGGCCGCAATAAAGAATGAAGTGTATGACCTCATCAATGGAATTAGGAGTCCGAATTTCTATCTTCTTGTCGATGCCGACGGAGTACCCAAGAAATCTCCAAAGACGGGGAAGATGCGAAGAGATCTTCAGCAGTGGCTTCAAACTCTCGACCCAGATTGGCCATCTTCGCGTTTCATGGATGATTCTTCAGCGTCAAGGTTTGAATGGCCCTCCGACGGATGGACCGTAACCTTCAACGCGATTCCTAAACCGCCGGGCCTCCGGGGCAACCCAGACGCACGGCCAATCGGGGGAAAATCTTCCGGAGCTCGTTATATTGATACACCGGGAGAATTGCTGGGTGCATTGGAACCGAAAGCCATGTGGTACGGAGTTACTGATCTACCTCTCATAATTGCTATCAACCATGTTGGCTGGCATTGCGATCGAGACGATGTCCTGGAAGCGCTCTATGGTCGCAAGAAGTATGTCTTTGACTCTCATGGCTCGACGGTGTCACAAGTAGATGCATACCATGAAGCAAATGGATTTTGGCGAGGGTCTTCTGGACCTCGCAATCAGCACGTTGCGGGAGTTTTGGTGGGTTACGGTGTGAACGTTTGGTCATCCGGTGCATATTCCCTCGATCTGTATTGCAACCCCTGGAGCACCCAAAAACTCTTCCCATCCGAATGGCGCGTATCGCACTCATATCTTGATATGCAAACTGGGGAGCTAGTCTGGATAGAAGGGGAACGGGCCGGCCGAATATTAGAAGTCCCGAATCCATGGCCTTTGGAGTGGAAAGTAAAAACCTAAACGCTCATCTTGGTGCGAATTGAGTTGTAACGGGAAAAGATAAAAGCAGGTCCTTCGACTCGCTGCGCTCGCTCAGGATGACAGGTTTATTTTGGGTTAGTCGCGCTTACGCTCAGGACGACTGGCATCTTTGTACTTGATTAGGATGATAGACGTATTTCGGTGCGGATTGAGTTGCAACGGAGAAAGACAGAAGCGGGTCCTTCGACTCGCTGCGCTCGCTCAGGATGACAGGTTTATTTTGGGTTAGTCGCGCTTACGCTCAGGATGACAGACCTATTTTGGGTTAGTCGCTTTTGATTTTGTTGTAATTCAATCTTTTGATATAGAAGCGGTGGCGGTGGGGCTCTCTTTCTCGATGGGCTCTACGCGAATTTTAGCTATGCGGCGGGCGTCCATTTCTACTACTGTTAGGCGGCGGCCATCGTAAGTCACGGATTCGCCTTCCTGGGGAATGTGGCCCAGACGCGCCAGGACAAAACCGGCCAGAGTTTCTACGCCGCCGTCGCGGGGCAAGCTCCATTGCATCTGGGTTTCGAGATCGCGGAGGTTCACGCCGCCATCCATCAGGAGCGCACCACCAGCTGTGGCGAGAACGGGTAACTCGGGTGAATCGAACTCGTCTTCCAGTTCTCCGGTAAGCTGCTCGATGGCGTCTTCGGCGGTGACCAGGCCGACTGTGGAGCCGTACTCATCGACGACGATGGCCAAGTGACGGCGGCGCTGCTGGAAATCGTGAATCAGGTCGAGGACGGTTTTGGTTTCGGGGACGACCATGACGTCGCGCATGACTTGGGAGAGATTCAGTTCGACGAAGGTCGTGGGACGGCGGGCGAACATCAGTCTGGCAAGGTCTTTGGAGTAAACGACGCCGACGATGTGCTCAGGGCCGCGGGTCTCGTCGTAGACCGGAACGCGGGAGAACATGTGATCGATGACTTGGGCGCTGGCCGCTTCGATGGGCATGTTTGAGGGCAGCGAAAAAATCTTCTGGCGCGGGGTCATGATCTCGCGGATGGGCACGTCGTCCAATTCGAGGGCGCGGTGAATGAGCAATTCCTGCAAGCGGGGCAGAACGCCCAGGCGGCGAGCGGCGGTGGCGATGAGCTTGAGTTCCTCGGGCGAGTGAACCTGGGCGCGCTCGGTCATGGGAATATCGAAACCGCGCAGGACAGCGGCGGCCGAGCCTTTGAGGAAGCGAACGGCGGGCCGGGCCAAGGCCATGAAGACCAGCATGGCGGGCGCGACAGCGACGGCGAGAGCTTCAGCGCGGCGCAGAGCCAGGGACTTGGGCACGAGTTCGCCGACGACAACGTGAAAATAAGTGATGACAGCGAAACCGAGGGTGACGGCACTGATGGCGGCTGCATGGGCATAGATCAAGGCGTGAGCCGGAGGGACGGGCAGTGCGTCGAGCCAAGTCGTGAAGAAGCTGGCGGCCAGCGGTTCGCCGATCCAGCCGAGAGCGAGGGAGCAGAGAGTTACGCCGAGTTGGACGGCGGGAAGAAAGTCGTCGAGGTCGTGTTGCAGGCGGCGGACGGCACGCGCTCCGGGGACCCCGGCAGTCAGCATCTGCTCGATGCGAGTGTCGCGGATGGAAACCAGGGCGAACTCGGCGGCCACAAAGAAGGCGTTGGCCAGAATGAGCATGGCGACGGAGACGAATTCGAGCAGCGACAGACCGTGCATCTCGGATGTGAGGATAGCATTTTGGGGGTTAGGGATTGGGGATTTGGGGTTAGGCCGTTGGCGAGTTTCGTGAACTTTCGTGGCTTCGCCAGAAATGCTTGAAGCAGGTCCTTCGACTCGCTGCGCTCGCTCAGGATGACAGGCCTATTTGCGCTCGCTCAGGATGACAGGCTTATTTTGGGTTAGTCGCTTTTATGCTCAGGGAGACAGACCCATTCGCACTTGCTCGAGATGACAGGCTTGGGACGGTTTGGAACCAAGAGGGGGCGGGCTGCGTATGTAGAAAGAGTAACGAACGGACACTGGCGGGCTTGGCATGGTTGACGAAGGGTGGGCTGCCGCCGTCTGATTCATCAAGGCTACTCAATCGCTTTATCCACGCAACTCAATCTGTAACGAAAATTTGCAGTATTTTCACGCCCTGGGAGGTTTTGGTGGCTGCATCGCGCAAGAGCAAACGATTCTGGATCTGGCTGGCTTCCGGGGCGGTAGTGGTGGTGCTGCTGCTGGGCGTTGGAGTGGCGCGGCTGGCGCGGGGAGCGTCGATCGACCCCAACAAGTTAGGCAAGGTGACGCGCGGAGATGTGGCGCGGAGCGTGGTAGCGACAGGAAAGATTCAGCCTATCACCAAGGTCGAAGTGAAGTCGAAAGCTTCCGGCATCGTGGAAAAACTTTATGTGGACATCAACAACCAGGTGCATAAGGGACAGGAATTGGCACAGCTCGATCAGCAGGAGATCGCAGCGCAGGTGGATGCGCAGCGGGCGCAACTTGCGGCCGCCCAGGCCAACGTGGCCACTTATGAAGCCAATATCGAACAGGACAAGGTAAACGCGGCGGCTCCGGATTTGCCTATGTACAAGGCCACGCTGGATCGCAATCTGGAGATGCAGAAGTTGGGCATCGTAAGCCGGCAGGCGCTGGACGATGCCGATAAAGACTACCTGGCAGCGCAGACCAGGCGGGATAGCTCGAAAGCTCAGATCGGCGTAGATACGGCGCGCTTGAAGCAGGCGCGGGCGCAGGTGTTGCAGGCCCAGGCTAGCCTGAAACAACTTGAGGAGCAATTGGGATACACCACGATTGTGGCGCCGATGGATGGGGTGATCTTATCGCGGGACGTGGAGATCGGCGATGCGGTCAGCTCGATTTTGGTGCTGGGCTCGACGGCCACACTGGTGATGACCGAAGGGGACATCAATGAAGTTTATGTGCAGGGAAAGGTTGACGAAGCGGATATTGCGCACGTCTACATGGCACAGCCGGCGCGCATCAAGGTGGAGAGTTTTCGTGACCGCGTCTTCAACGGGAAGGTAACTAAGATTGCCCCCCTGGGCGTGGAGAAGGACAATGTTACGACCTTCGAGGTGCGGGTGTCGATCGATAACCCAGGCGGCGAGTTAAAGGCTAACATGACGGCCAACGCCGAGATACTGCTGGATGAGCACAAGGGCGTGCTGACGGTGCCGGAGAATGCGGTGATGTATGACAGCCAGAAGAAGGCGACGGTGGAGATTCCGGATAAGTCGCAGAAGGATGGCAAGCGTAAGGTTCCCATAACGGTGGGATTGTCGAATGGCTCGGTAACTGAGGTTCTAAGCGGGTTGAAGGAAGGCGACCAGGTGGTTCTGCAACAGTAAAGTAGCTAAGAGTTAATAGCTGATAACTGTTAGCTGAGACGGGAGGGACGCAATGAAACATTTTCTTCTAGCAGCGGCGGCTTTGGCGGCGCTGGCGACGGTTCCAGCGCTGGCGGCGGAGGCTACCTTTGAGCGCACGCTTCAGGTGAGCGGGCGCGTAGAACTATCGATTATGACCGGCTCGGGCAACATTCATCTGACTAAGGGTGCTGATAACATGGTCCACATCTACGGCAAGGTGAAGTCGGGCTGGGGCGGCAGCGAAGAGCGGGTGCGGGAGGTCGCGGCGAATCCACCCATCGTGCAGACGGGCAATATTATCCGCATCGACGCCCACCGCGAGATTTTGCATAACATCAGCATCGATTATGAGATTCAAGCGCCGGAGAAGACGTTACTCGACGCGGGCTCGGGATCGGGCGACATCACGGTGGACGGTGTGGGCGAGAACGCGAAGCTCAAAACAGGTTCAGGAAATATTCACGCCACCGGCCTTTATGGAGGGTTCTCCGCAGACACGGGGTCGGGCGACATCTACGCCGAGCAGACGGGCGAGGGTGACGTGAAGGCACAGACTGGTTCCGGCAATGTGGAGTTACGCAATTTGCGCGGTGGCCTACGCGGAGGAACGGGCTCGGGAGACATCAAGGTGGGTGGTTCACCGACCACGGACTGGAAGCTGAGGACCGGATCGGGCAACGTGGAACTCTGGCCAGGCAGCGCCGGCCTTACGCTGGAAGCATCAACCGGCTCGGGTAGCATTCACTCCGACAAGGAGATGATGACGCAGGGCGATTTTAACCACCACCATATGTCCGGCAAGATCAATGGCGGCGGCCCCACAGTGCGCATCGAGACAGGATCTGGAGATATTCGAGTGCACTAATCGCTTTCAGCTAACAGCTATCAGCTGACAGCTAACAGTTTTCGGTTCTCTGCTGTTAGTGGATTGAGCTGGCGGCATCGGTCCCGGCGCATAAGTTTCTTCCTCTGGCGAGGCCTTGACTACTCCTGGGAAGGCCTCGCCCACTTTTTGCCTTAAGTGTTTTTTGCTACGGAATAATAAGGATCAGGATATTTTACGGAAAACTCCGCTTGGGACTTCCCTTTCAGATCACTCCACTGATGACCGACGTTGAGCGTGATCCTATAACACCGCAAAAGCTGCTAACTGTCTTTTCACCGAATAACTCCTTTTCAAGAGGGGGATTGCCGCGTGCCAATCACCGCATTCATCGTTACACCCGTCGGGGCAATGATGAAAGATGATCGCTCTTTGGTTACACTGGAATCATGGTTCGCATTCTTCGCCCGCTTCCCGTCGAACAACTGAAACTGCTGGTCTTCGATCTGGATGGCACACTGATCGACTCCGCGCAGGACTTATGCAATAGCGTCAACGCAACCTTGGCTTATTTTGGGCGCACTCCGCTGGCGGATGAGACGATTGCCGGCTTCATCGGCGACGGAGCGATGATGCTGGTGCGCCGGGCCTTTGCGAGCGAAAGCGGCGCGGAAGCTGAGTTGCCGGAGCTGGCCTACCCATGGTTCCTCGATTACTATCGCGCGCACAAGCTGGACTTCACCTATGCATACGACGGAGTTTTGGAAGCGCTGGCCGCGCTTAAAGAGTTACACGATTTGCCCGATGGGCAGAGTGGGAATGCCGGGAGGGCGATGGCCGTGCTGACCAATAAGCCGGTACGTCCGGCACGAGAGATCTGCGCGGCGCTAGGGCTGGCACCTTACTTTCTGAACATTTACGGAGGCAACAGTTTCGCGACAAAAAAGCCCGATCCGGAGGGTCTGCGAGCGGTGATGAGCGAGGCGGGCGCGCGGCCGGAAGAGACGGTGATGATCGGCGACAGCCAAGTGGATGTGGAGACGGCGCGCAATGTCGGGGCCTGGTCTGTGGGCTGCACCTTCGGTCTTGCGCCCGAGAGCCTGTCGGTGACTCCGCCGGATGTGCTGGTGGATTCGCCGGCCGACTGGACGACGGCACTTAGTCCGGCGAAGGTAAATATTCAGAGATAATCGAGGCACCGGCCGCTGCATGATGATCACGACTCGCCCGATCATCCGCAAATCGATTACTTCGACTCGAAGGATGCATTAGTTATGATCTTATACGAGCAATCGCAGAGACAAATGGCGTCAGACCCTGACCGCGTTCTAACTTCTTGCCGGACATTTGAAGCTCGTCTGCGGAGCATCATTGGCCATAAATTTGAGTACTCTGCGCCCGACTGCGCCTCTGTCGGCTCGCCATCCGCGATCTACTGGGAGGCTTGACTATGACGACGCGACCAATGCGCATTGTGCTGCCGGGCGGGAGCGGACAGGTGGGCCAAGCTTTGGCGCGCTATTTTGTCAAGCGCGGCCATCATGTGACAGTGCTGACGCGCAGACCGTACACAGCGGAATGGCAGACCGTTCATTGGGACGGCGAAAACATCGGCCCGTGGACCGAATACCTGGGAGGCGCCGACGTTTGCATTAACCTGTCCGGGCGCAGCGTCAACTGCCGTTTGACCGCGGCCAATCGCCAAGCCATCTATGACTCGCGCATCCTCTCCACGCGCCTTATTGGCACAGTGATTGGTAGACTCACCGAACCGCCGCGCGTGTGGCTGAACGCCTCGACGGCGACCATCTATCGCCACGCGCTCGACCGCGCCATGGACGAAACGACCGGCGAGTTGGGCGGCAACGAACTCATCTCCAAGCGGAGGCGCGCGCCGGAGACCTGGAATTTTTCCCTCAGAGTGGCCAAAGACTGGGAGGCCGCGTTCTTCGAGTCCAAGACTCCGCGCACTCGCAAGGTGGCCCTGCGTACCTCGATTGTCTTCAGCCCGACGCCGGGCACCGCCTTTGGCGTGATGTCGAATCTGGTCCGGCTAGGTCTTGGCGGCAAACAAGGCAATGGACGCCAGTATGTCTCATGGATTCACGAAACCGATCTGGCCCGTGCGGTCGAATTCCTCATCGATCACGAAGAGATAGATGGCCCAATCAACCTTGCAGCCCCCAACCCGCTGCCCAACCGAGAATTCATGGCAGCGTTGCGGGATGCCTGGGATGTGCCCAACGGCCTGCCCGCCCCGGCGCTGGCCATCGAGATCGGCGCGTTCTTCCTGCGCACCGAGTCGGAGCTGGTGCTCAAGAGCCGCCGCGTCGTCCCAACCCGCCTGCTCGACGCGGGATTTGAGTTCGAATTTCCGGAGTGGCTCGATGCAGCGAATGACTTGGCGCGGCAGTGGAAAAATAGGGATTAAGGGTCATGGATTAGTGATTGCACCACTAACGACTGGAAGGTGCTCCCTGTTCCCTACTTTCTGTTCTCTGGACTTTACTGCTTTGCCGGAGTTATGTCAGTTACGGGAAGGTCCCAGTGAGCTAGAAGAATTTCGAAGCGGCGCTGCTCTTCTTTGTTATAGGTCTCCTGGTCCGGCCATAACTCCTTCTTGAAGGCTTCTTCGTCGGGATTGGTGGTGGTGGCGACGGTGGAGTTCTTATAGCGAATAGTCACACGGAAGTCCCAGCGGCCGTCCTCCGTGGTGTGATAGGCTGGCGACTCGATTTTGAGAGAGAGGATGCGGCCGGTGGACTGGATCTTCTGGAGCAGCGGGTAGTGGTTCTTGAGAAAGAGCGACTTGAACTCGGCCTGATGACCCCACTGGCACTTGTAGTAATACTCGATGGTGTAGGGCTGGTCGGCGCCCCCCTGCGGCGGCGCACCCTGAGCCATGAGCGGAGCCGCCGATGAAAGGGAAAAGACGACGGCAAGAGCAGCGAGAAGAATCCTGCGCATAAAACCTCCTTGATTGAAAGCATTGTACCGTGAAGGCGTTTAGCGCGAGCTGGAAGCTGTTCCGAAGTGCAGATGCAGCATGTGTTTCAGCTCGGGAGAAAACTCCTGCACCAGATGCTCGGCCACGATGAAGCCAACCTCAATGTGCCCGCTCTGCACGCCCTGCACCAGCGCGGTATAGTGATGCGGATACCACATGGCTTCGATCATCGAACTGCCATAAATGCTGGCGATCTGGGGAAGATCCGGCCTTTCGTAGCCACTGCGGTTATAAGTGAGAAAGCTCATCTTGAAGGCGTGGCCGCCGCGGCGAAAGAGGCCGTCGCAGTTACAGGAGAAGTAGCGGGGATCGGTTCCCTTTATGGCGGCGAGGCTCTCATGCATGGAATTCTGGATGATATTGCTGCCATAACTCGAACCCAGACGCCGCGCGAAGCCGCCCCCGCTCCTAGTCCATGCAGAGGGAACATTGAATGTCTGCAAGTAGGCGGCGGTGCCTAGAGATTCGACGTGAAGTGAGGCGGTGCGGCCATCTTCATTCACCCAGCGCTGCCAGCGCTGAGATCCGTCCAGCGGCACGTAGATGGTGGGATCAAAGGGGGCGTGGACGTTAAGCGATTGAGTAAACGATTGAGCCAAAGTCAGCGGGGGCGCAAAAAGAAGCGCAAAAAGCACGATGCGAGAATGCGGGTTCACACTACTATTCTCTATGAAAACCGGCTGAAAATGTGGCGCGCAGAGAGAAAAATGAGAGAAATAACATCAGCAACGGCAATAGGCGCGCTAATGGTTCGCGATTTCAGATTGCGAAACTGGTTTTGATGCCGTGCGGACGATGCGGCTGAGGGCTAAGTGAATTTCTTGGTTACAAGTGACTCTGGCTTCTTGTAGAATCCAGGGCATGAAGGGTAACCCGAAGGTCATCGAGCAACTGAATCGTGCGCTCCGCGAGGAGCTCACCGCCATCAACCAGTACTTCGTTCACGCTGAAATGTGCGAGAACTGGGGATACGACCGGCTATCGAAATACATCAAGAAGCAGTCCATCGACGAGATGAAGCACGCCGAGTCGCTGATGGAGCGCATCTTCTTTCTTGATGGCATGCCAAGCATGGAACCGCTGGCTCTGTCGGTTGGCAAAAGCGTCAAGGAAATGATCACCGCCGACCTGAAACTCGAGATTGGAGCCGTTGCCATGTACAACGAAGCCGCTCGGATTGCAGTGGAGGAGAAAGACCACGGCTCGCGGGATCTTTTTATCAAGCTGCTCAAGGACGAGGAAGACCATGTAGATTGGCTTGAAGCCCAGTTACATCAGATCGAAGAAATGGGCTACGAACGCTATCTGACCACGCAGACCACTAAGGGCGATTAGTGCCGATATGACGGGCTTTCATGGATGCTCTTCGCGGCTGGAGCTTGGCCTTGGCTGCGGATGAAGTTGTATGGCCATTTCCCGATTGTGCAGGGCTGCTATATAGAGCTTGACAGGTATTTTTCCGCGCGGGTAGTATGCCGTTGCCGTGCGTTCCCCCTCGCAGGGCAAGCCATACATCTGAGGGGTTCTGCGGAAGCCCTGGGATTCTCTCCGCCCATATGGTCTGGCAGACGACGCATCTCATGCTCCGCTCGACTCTACACTATTTCGAAACTGTTCGCCGGTTTCGAAATTCACGTGTAACGGAGGGTTCAAGATGCGTATATTCAGTAGGTTGTTTTGCCGAGCGCGCGCTAACATGCGAACGGCAGAGTTAGCATTCGCAGTCGCGCTTCCCTGGCTGGTTATTCTTGCTCCCAGTGCCTGGGCTCAGGGAGCG
>JBEKRS010000117.1:0-10222 GCA_049518535.1 Occallatibacter sp.
CTTCGCAGCCACCCTCACGGGCGACTCCGCATGACTCGGAGCCAGCGTGGTTCGCTAAACCTTCACTGTATGAAACTTTCATTCACTACACCTCGCCGATTTCTACCGGCGCACAAGGAGACTTCCCGATGAATGTGATTAGTCGTCGCGATGCGATTCGTGCCTCTGGATTCGCCCTTGCAGGACCGCTTTCGGGGGCGTTGATGCCAGCCGCAGCCTTTGGTAAAGCGCAGCTAGATCAGAGTTCGACCAACGCAACCAATCAGCCCCCGCAAACGAGCATGGATTTTATCAACTACACGGTGGAAGCAGCAGGCAAATATTCCGCGAAACGGAATTCTGGTGTTCTCGATAACAGTGACCATATTTCACTCTCTCAAAATTTACTTTTGTTGGCGAACCATTTGGATGAGACCGGATTTGATGCTCAGATCAGGAGGTACGCGGCTGATCCGCACAACAGAACATCAGTTCCAATTTCCTCAGGTCCCCTTCTAGCGGCTCCTGCGGAAATGGCGTTTAAGATTGTTCACAAATATGAGCCGACACTTACCCAAGAAAACTTCTTAGCCCTCCGCAATGATGTATACGGTCCCGATGAATGGAACCGCGGCTTGGATATTTTGGCCACTGAGGGCGTCTCGTACAGTTTCCGACGCATTTCAGATTCAATCCGTAGCTCAGCCTTCGTCTCGTCAAATGTATCTCCAGCTGTATATAGCGGTCGCGTGCCACGGCAAACTTTTTCAATCCATTCCCTGATCTCCGATTCTTCTAAATTTGGCATCTCTGCGCCGGCCTTCAAAGATGCGATCTATTCATCAAATACGAAAGCCCACATCGTGAATGTGGTTGCGCCAAACTGCCATCCCAAGAAACCTCTTACAAAGGATGAGTGTCAACAGTACATACTCGTTCTCGGCGCCGAATTGTCTTTTATAGCTGCATGGTGCGGCTTTACGCCACTTGCCCCGGCCTGCGCGGTGGCTTTGGCACTCGTTCTTCTGATTCTGGCGATCATGAATGGATATTGTTGATTGTGCTTGTCTGCTGGAAAAGGGGCCCAGATAGCGAAAGTTGCTGCTGTCGCGCTTTGTGCTTAAGTTTTCGTAAGGCGTGGAGGTTTGGATCTGAAGGAGAGACGATGAATTCGAAAGATTTAAGGCGATCTTTGGTACTCGCATCTCCGGCACTGATACCCATCGTTCCCGGTGTCACTCTTTTGATTCAGCTGGGAAAGCTCTCAGCATGGACTTTGTTTTTCAGTGAATTCTTGAGTTTGGTAATTCTAGTGGGGTTCGCGCTATATCTGACACGTGCTGATCGTGAGAGAGTTTCATCGATGGAGGACTCAGATCGAATTCCGATGTATTTGCGCGTGGCGATTATCGCGTTGGTTGTTACCAACATACTTGCCCACTTCGTAGCGGAATCCCTGCTGATTGAGTTGAGATATGGGAGAGGATCAGTCTTTTAGATGATCAGATTGGCAGGCGTGCGGCTCCAGCATCGCCGAGGCATCTGGATTCTATTAAAGACGAAGACTGGTCTTTGGTACCTCAGAATGTGTGATCAGGATCTTGCCCATTTAGAAGATCCGAATTCAGCCCTTCGAAACATGGAGAAATGATCTGGAGGAAGAGATGAGTAATATAATTTCGCGTCGCAAGATGATTCTTGCAGGCGGTGCTGCTCTGGCCGCACCGATGGTCGTGACTGGATGCCAGCGGGCTTCAGAGGATGCCACTCCTCTGTCAGCGTCAGACCGTTCAGTGTCGGCTATCTCGGGCTCGGACGCTGCGTTCGACGCCGCCTTAGCAACCCTCTATCCCGGGCTACAAAGCGATCCTGTTTTTCAAAAGATCGCGCCACTGGCTGTCCTGATCACCCATCAGCAAGGTCCGGCAATAAGGGCGTATTCGGTGTCATGGGCGATCACTACACCGGCTGGGTCATACGAGACTGTTCAGTATTATTATGACGCTCCCGGATCGCAGAGAAATGGGCGTTCGGTCTCCACTCTTGGCTCTGCAAGGCCAAGTATTCTACAGGCTGGCGCATCCCATCTGTTCACTCCTTTTTTCACTTGGACTCCTGAGTTTTATCAAAGCAGCCCACACCCAGATTGGACGACTATCTTAAAGCCGATCGAGCCTGGCACCTTTCTTGTCTCCGAATTACCCAAAGCAACTGAGGTTAAGGTATCCCTGGATGGTGTTGTGTTTTCCGATTGGAAGATCGTGGGACCTGACAAGCACCATCTGTCGAGGCTTCTGAGATCGCGAAGAAACGCCGAGCACGACGAGGGACTGGCGGTTTATAAACTACTGAAAGCTGGTGCCTCTGACGACGTCATATCCGAGACTCTCCAGTCGCACGGTGCCGTGCAAAGATCAAACGCGAAAGCAGGATCGAGGCGCTGGTATGCGCAGTTCCGGAGATTTCATGCGCAGGTCCTTTTGAGACATTTCCAGGACGCTGACAGGCCAACCTTCACGAAGGCGTTGGTCCGCTTGGTAAGGCAGCGAAAGACCGTAATAGCAAGAGTAAACGCCTGATTTCACAAAGTCTCAAGCAGAAAGGTATGGAGCGCCTCATGGACAATGCATCTGGTTTGCCATTCGATAGTGAAGCTGCCGTCGCTCTGAGTGATAACCGGCAGAGCAATGCGAAAGACGAACGTCTGCAGGAATCAAAGCCGGCAACAGGCGGTAAATTGCCGCTTTCAGCAATGGCTCTAGCCCTCGCTGCGCTCTCGCTGCCTCTGGTAGACGTAAGCGATGTCAGTGCGCAGACTATTTCCTGTCCGGGTACCGGAACTACCGTGGACTTAGGAGATCCTGGAGATTGTCTGGATTGCGTTCTTTCCGCGTTGCCGGCCGACTGCACTCCAGTTGACACTCCTCCTGTTGACAGCGCAAGCTGTGGCAGCTGCGGTGGCTGTGGCAGCTGCGGCGGCTGCGGCGGCGGAAGCGATTACGGTTATGAATAAGATGAGCAGGTTATCTGCTCTAAGCTTGGCAGTGGATTGTGTCTTCTTAATAAGGCGATAGGGGCGTCTAGGTCACTATGATCGGAGCGGAGTGTGAGCCAGAAGACGCAGAGATGAATTTACGATGGCTGATAAACCCAATCAGCGATGAGATATTTGTCGGCGAATATTGGGGAAAAAGTACCTTGCGTGTCAGTAGGGAGGATGCGAAATATTATTCCCGTCTGCTTCCTGAAAATGAGATGGAGTTTGCTATCAGCGCGGCATCGAGAGTACCGGATGCTGTAGAAATATTAGATGAGGAAGACAAGCCGCAAAGATGTCACTCCCATGAGCAAGCAATTGATGCCTTTCGGAAAGGGCACTCGCTGCGCATTGATGCGATTCAACGTTTTTCTTACCCAATTACATGCCTTTGCCGTGACCTAGAAAAGATTATAAGTTCCTCGATCAATGTAAATATGTACCTGTCACCAGGATCGGGGAAACGGGCCCTTAAACTTCACTACGATACACACGACGTGCTCGTACTTCAGGTTTATGGCAACAAGACATGGCATCTCTACGATCGTCCGTTTGCCTCGCCCTTAGAGTTCCTGCCACTCCTGCGTCATGAGTCGATAAGAGACATGAGACAATTTCGCTTGCTCACGGACCTGAGCGATAGGGAGAATTGCACCATCACGGAGAGCTTTAGTCTAAAGGCTGGAGATTTTCTCTATCTTCCGAGAGGGTTTTGGCATGAAGCCAAAACCGAACCGGGCGAAGTGTCGTGTCATTTGACCGTTGGAGTCCAATCGACAACGTACTTAGAATTATTAACTGCGGCGTTGTCGCGAGCGGCCGTCTCAGATTGCCGTTTACGTGAATCACTACCGTTCGGTTTCGCAACAAACCCCGCCGCATATGATGCCGCGGCAACACGGTTTGCCAAGATTATTGAATATCTGCCTCAACAATTAGATCCGAGCACTGCTCTTGACGAGATCCGCTCACAAATTTTTCGACCACACAAAACAGGTTTTGAAAACAAACTCCTTAAGCCCATAGGAAATGCGCTGCTGGACGGCTTGAACGCAGACAGTCGGTTACATTTGAGTCCGGGACTAATGTGCGGGCTAAATGCCAATGTTATACCAGCGCAGATAACCTTTGGGATAAAGAAGTTTGCAGTCCCTCCCGCATTCGAAGCAGCCTGCAGGTTCATTTTGGCAATGCAATCGTTTACTGTGTCCGAGTTGCCAGGAGAACTCACGCTTTCCGAAAAGCTAGTGCTGGTATGGCAGCTTGCGTCAGCCGGGTTACTCACACTATCTTGCGCGGAAGCTACTGTCACGCGAGACTCGAAGAGTCGCATTCAGTGGCTGCCCATTAGCTTTAATCATAAAACGAAGACTATCCAATGGATTGACACTGGCGCTCGCGCTCTCGCAGAACCGTTTTTTTATCAGACAGTAAAACACTACAAAAAAGAGCATCCCGCCGCCCATATCAGGACGACTTCACTTGATGCGTTGACGCATATCAATGAAGATATTCCGCCATCGGGCTTTATTTTCCACATCTCTCGTTGTGGATCGACGCTTTTGGCAGATGGATTGAGAGCGCTCCCAAATATGATAGTAGTATCGGAGCCGCCGGTCCTAAGTGGAGTACTTTCATTGCAGTCCGCTGCCAACAACGAGAACAATTCGGATATGATAGATCGAGGCGCTATCCTTAAGGGTGTTGTTAATGCATTCGGTCAGCGGCGAAGTGGCATGGAGAGGTCTCTTGTTATCAAGTTTTCGAGCTGGAGTATTTTGCATCTTAAAACTATCCGTGCATTGTGGCCACAGGTACCGTGCGTCATTATTGTTAGAGATCCGTTAGAAGTGGCTGTTTCATGCCTTGATAAACCACCAGGATGGATGAATTTGAAAGATGAGGTACAAGGTACAGTAGATTCAGTACTCGGCTGGGATGCTAAGAGTGTATCTACCATGACTAAAATTGGCTTCTGTGCAAGAATTCTTGGTGAGTTTCTAAAGATTGCAGTCGTCGGAAAGGAGACTGGCTGTCATGTCGTAGACTACAAAAATTTGACGGCCGACCATATAAAGAAGATAGCTGAATTATTCGGCATTGAAGTCACATCCGAGGGACTTGAAGCGCTACGCGCTAGCTGCTCCATCTACCCTAAGGATCCAGGAGGGAAGCTCACATTTCAAAATGATCGAGATGCCCAGCAGGCGAAAGCCAGCGACATCCTTCGTAATGAGGTCAACCGGTGGGCCCGGAGCGCATATGAGAGTGTTACACAAAAGGATACTGAGCACGTCGAATATTCGATTCGAGGTTTCAGCTTTATCTCTTGCCAAGCTCCAAGTTAGCAAGTCGGGATCAGATGGCCGAGTAACTCTAAAACCTTTCGCAAGGGTGACCCATTTTATCGTTCCGATGACGTGCTTCATTATGTTATCAACAAGCATAACGCCACTTTGGTCATTCATTTTTATCGCTTTAGCCGCTCTTTCCACGACTCTAGGCTTTTCGCAGGGTAGGATACATTATGTTTTGCTAGATGCCTCACTACTAGCGTGTTACCTGAGTTCGTGTATTTCGACCGCTTTAGCGTACGACATTTCGACGGCGCTTCCGCAGCTAAACCTACGGACGTTCGCCCTATTGCTGTACCTGGCGTGCAGGCGCTCGAGCGGAACTGAGAGTCACCTCATCCTCGGAGCAGCAATGGGCATGATAGTTCACTGCGGGCAGGCTCTTTGGGCATTTTATAAATCCTATCAAGAATGGGTGACTCTGCAATTCTCACACCTGGTTGATTTCCGATCATTTGTAACATTGACTGGTCCTGGAACAAGACCGGGAAACCACAATGCAATATATATTATTGCGATCATTCTCGGTTTGTACGAGATAGGAGGGCACAGACGATTATCGCGAAGCGAAATAGTGATCTTGCTTTCAGTGATTGGCATGTCACTAGCGTGCGTTCTACTCAGCTTTTCGCGCTCTCTCTACTTATCCGCGCTCGTCTGCTTGCTGGCCGCCGCATGGGAGGCTAGAAGGCGGCTGTCCTTGAAACAAACGGCCGTCATTTACGGCGTCGGGAGCATTATTATCATAGTCGCAGCGGCGGGCCTCATCTGGATCCGCCCAGTGATGAATGCAATTATTGATACTGGGCTTTTCGGGACTCGCCTTTCACATCAATTGAGTGTTAGCGGCCGAATCAGCATTTATAGAGAGGCTCTTGATTTGGTCGAACATTGCGGTTGGTTTGGGGCTGGCGTCTCCAACTATACTCTGGCGCTTAGGAGCCAAGGGTTGGCTGCCCCATCGCTGCTGACTGCGCACGCGTTCAACGTTATCTTGGAGTGCACAATCGAGCAAGGAAGGTTAGGGTTTGTGACTCTCGTCCTCGTTCTGTGGGGGATAATAAGGGCCCTTGCACAACGCTTTTTAATGAACCAAGGTTGGACACTCTCAGGGGGCTTTATTGCGCTACTGCTCTACAGCATGAGTCAGACATTCGTTATAGCGGATCAGGAAACGGCAACGTCTCTCGCAGTGTTTTGCTCGGTGGTAGCAGGTAAAGGAGAACGTTATGCGTGATGATCGATGGCATCATCTCGACTGGCTGGTTATAGCAATTTGGGCGGTGGTCATTGTCGGAGGTGCGGAGATCGCTTTGACCAACCGGGCATCCGGCGACGATGACTATTTGGTCTCCGGCAATGCAAAGACTACGCTGAAGTGGGTACCACATCGTCTGCTCACCTTAGCGTCCTGGGACCGTTACGCGGCCTTTGGAGCTGCCTATCGGCGTGCGTTGTCGGACACCTCAGACTCATTCGGCCTGAATGATCTCTTTGTCTCAGGCCGGGATGTGCTCTTAACGCAAGAGGATTTGAAGGAGGCTATTGCTGCGTTTATGCAGGTGATTCAGACCACTCCCGAAGAGGATGGGGCGTGGAGTAACCTAGCATGGTTATACGCCATCAGCGGTGACACTGTTAAGGCCGTTGCAGCAGAGCAAAAGGCAATCTCGCTTTACAAATATGACTATTCCTATTATGTTCTTCTTGGTGCATATTTTGAGCAATCTGGTCGTATTGATGACGCTCAGTCTGCCTACGGACACGCACTTACACTATATCCGCGCTTGGAATACTCAGATTTCTGGCATGCTCTCCACGGACGACGTCAGGACCTAGCCACTGCCGCAGTTCATTCCGCGCTGATGATGCTCGATCACGAGCAACCGGCAACCGGAAACATAAAACGTAGCGAAGTACGAGCACGTCTGATGGATTCAAATGGCATGGAGCATGAGGCCTCTAACATCGTTTTATCCCTTAACGCCCAACTTCCTAATATTAGTGGAACATGGGAATTACAAGGAGAATTGCGGGAGAAAGAAGGCAATAGTAAAGATGCCGAACTCGACTACCACCGAGCAGCGTTCTTGGATAAAACGGACCCTTTGCCACACGAACGCCTGCTTATACTTGAGCTCAATGAACACGATATGGAGGATGCAAGGATTGAGGCCATCGAAGGATGGAGGTTGACTCAACGATTGCGAAGTATAGGTTCAACACGGCGCACTGTGCAATATCATCAGAACTCAGGGCCGCGTAACGGTCTTCTACCTCGAACGCTTCTGCAGGAAACTCAGCCGACTTTCGATTATTCGGTCTCTTTTTTACGTCTATCTGTTTTTTTTAGATCTCGCGGGCAAGTGGCGCGAGCCGACGAAATGGAAGAAATGGCGGATTGGGCGACCGCTTCTGCCGATTCTTACGAAGACACGCACAAATCTCCTCCATAGTGTTCTTGCACCCGATTCTCGACTATGCTTGGTCTGAGTCCAGTGGCTGAGCCGACGCGACATTGACTGCGAGCATGGATTAGGCGGAATGGAGCGACCAGTACCGATGCGCTGATTATTGACGGCTGGCGAGGTACGCGTCGAGAGAACAATTTGGAGCCACACCTAGTCGGTAGGAAAACTAGTCGAAAAGTTGGGACCGATTGAGCCCAAAGATCATAAATTCGTCAAACAATGATGTAAGGACTTCAAGAGCAAGGTTGGAATATTATGAAAATGACCAACGCTCTAAGACTAATGTCGGTTCTGCTAGTTCTCTTTGTCTCGAAATGCTGCCGTGGCCTAGAGAATCCGACATCGGCAATTCCAAAAATCGACGTAACAGATCAAAACGGGATGCTTGCGATTAGTACTTGGAGAATCTGCGGGCCATTCTTCTTATCAAAGAGTCAAGATTATACATGGTACAGCCTCCCTCATGAATCTGAGGCATTAAACCACGATTACCTAAAAGAAATTGGAGGTCAAGAATCCCCATTGACCCTTGGACCTGGCTCGACTAATATCAACATTAATTTCAATAATGACGTCAAGAACCAGTCAAAAGGTGATGATCCCCCTCCCCTTTCCTACAAACCTTTTGTTGATCAGGTCCAAGAGTTTCCAACTGCAGATGTGAGCAGTCAGATTTTGTACTGGCAATTTCCAAAGCGGTTTTCTATTACCTACGCGTCCGTGTTACTATCTACGCGCCATGCAAAGCATTTGGTCCTTATAGCCAGCAGCAATAGCCCGCTCAAGATATGGTTGAACGAAGAAGCAATAGCTGAACCGGCACCCGGGTCCGTAGGCCATAACTGGTCTGACTATTATATTTTGCGCATTCATCTTCGCGCCGGGAACAACCCTCTTTTAGTTAAAATGCTAAGTTTTCCCGAAAGAAACGATTTTTCTCTCCATATCGCAACCTCTGCCTTAGCTAAGAGGTTCATTCAAAATAATGTCACCGACATTGATTTATTAGACAATATCATCGTGCCGAAAAATGCCTCACTTCACTTGTCGCAGAAACTAGAGTATCTAGCCACCCCAGTTTCGTCTTCAGCTAATGTCTCAATACTTAGCTCGAACGGGACTGTAATGCGTTCGAACAAGATTGATCTGAAAAGAACGCGCGAATTATCGATCGCTGGGATACCGGATGGAGTATATGATCTCCATCTATCAAAAGGACAACAGAAATTTTCGGAGACATTTTATATCGGCAATGTTGACGAATTATTAGCTCATTATAAGTTGATTTGTTCAGATTATAAAGAAAAAAATGACGTATTCAACCCTTGCGTGGTTCTGCAGCCGCTATTAGATAGGATGTCTGATAGTCAAATGATAGAGCGATTAGACAAAGAGAAGACATTATTACTTTTGCTTTCGCAGTTGGTATGGAGCGAGCAAGGGCACACCGCTGACTCACCATCACAAGATTGGGAGCGGCATATCTTTCTGCAGTCTTATCGGTCAGGTATCGATGCAAAACAACAATACTATTATATACATTTACCTCCAGGGTATTCCCGAAAAACCTCCGTTCCACTTGTCATCATATGCCCGTACAACCATCATCGAAAACCATTTTTGGTCGGGCCGACCAATACATTAACGATGGTCTTGCAGGAATATGCTTATTTCGCAGATAAATACGGGTTCGCATTTATCGTGCCATATGCGAGAGGGGTGGGGATGTCGAATCCTCTGGGAATGAAGGATGTGTCGGAAGCTATAGAAGATGTTCAGAGACGATACAGAATTGACGCTCGCAGACTTTATTTGGCAGGCGACTGCGCTGGCGGAAGAGGGGCATTCCTACTTGCCGAACACCACCCTCAACTCTTCGCGGCAATTAGTACGGTCGACGCGTCCACCGGTGCGCAGTTTGTAGAGTATAGTGAGGATGATACCGACGATGATACCGACGCCATTGATGACGGCCTTCTTTCTTCTATCAACAAGTTATCCCATACTTCCATACGGCTTATTCATGGCGACCTTGATCCACATAGTCCTATAAGACAAGCATTTAGCTTTAAAGAGCGTTGCATTCGCAACGGATTCAAACCAGAACTTATTATTCTACCCGGGGACGGAACAATGGGTGAGCGCGACCCCGTGCAGCTCAGTTTCGAGTTTTTTAAAGATAAGAGGTCGGTTCTTTTTCAGCCTTAAGTTTCAATGACACTTTTTCCGACGGAAAGAGCGAATTGATGGTTATACGGTATCCGCACCCGAGCGCATCGCGCCCAAGTCGATCTTTGCCGGCGAAGTGATCATCGACTTCATCGTCAGCAAATATTGCGACAGCGTCCCATTGTTTCGTCAGCGCGCGATTCTGATGCGCG
>JBEKRS010000118.1:0-10195 GCA_049518535.1 Occallatibacter sp.
CTCAGCTAAAGGCTATCGGCTTGGACGAATCAACCACCCAGGCCATCGAAGACTGGCATTACTGGGTCGCCCAAGGCAACTGCTTCTGAGGTTACGCACCTCTGCCGAAAACACACGGTGCACCAATCGATCACATTGAAAGCCAGCATCGAATCGGGTCTGGTACACCAGGCAGTTCAAAGACTAAGCGGCGAGCATGTATCCTCGCAGCTCAGTTTGTTATCACGTGACCGCCGCAATCGTGGGAGGGGCTGGGCGCCCCGCTGATGCGGCGTCTACCGTATTCGGCATTGCCGACTCTCTGTGCAACACCCGGATTTTGTTATTATGCATCGTTGCCGAAAACTCACAGTCCATTACGGTGAAGGTGTCCCCATTACGCGCATTACAGGCTTATCGCACTCTAAAGCTGTAGAATGGGACCGGTGCGTTCTTGTCACCCCACCTGGCATCTGCGGACCAGGCCCCATTGCTTTTTTCCTTTTTGCGTGTCTGGACAACAACTAAGCCCTGTTCGGGGTCAAAGTTCAAGAGGTTATACTGAAGCGGAATCCCAGGTACTTGCTCCTTAGTCTGTGCGCCAAATGCTCCGGCACCAACTAAATGTAAAGAACGATCAGAGTCGTACTTATAGAAACCTTCTGACGCCTCGTGGATATGGCCAGACATACACATCTTAAACTCGTGAACAGCTAGGAGTTGTAAGAATTCGCCGTTCATCGCTTGAGTACCGGACACTGGATGGTGCCAAATCGCAATCTTAAGCCAGCCGTCGTATTGTTTGCTGTGAATCTCATCAATGGCTCTCGATACGGACTCGCTATTAATGCTGTATCGTTCTCTAAAGTGATGATCCAGATCCCAAGCTGAATTCAATCCGAGGAACAATAGCCGGTCCTCACTATGCGCCCTTATAACTGCCTGCTCTCGAACGTCCGTTGGATATCCACTACCGCCATAGATTCGCCCATAAAAGTGCGTGCTGAAATTTGCAAATCGTTGCTGATAGGCTTCATCGTCCCGAATCAGCACTCCGATGTCTCCGGCCGCAATAATCCTGTTACTCGCAACAGACAATGGCATCTTCGAACGATATTGAAATACGTATGCTTTCAACGAACTCTCCCAATCAACATCGTGATTCCCCGGCACGACCACAACTCGACTTGCGTCTAAACCGAATCGTTTCACAATCCCATCGACGAACTTGAAAGCAGCGCGATATTCCGCTTCCGTTGCAGTATTAGCAATGTCTCCGGAGATAATAAGATAATCTAGCCGCTTGACGCCGAGCTCATCAATTGAATCAGTTTCCAACTGCGTGCGATATATCGCCGCTGCCGCGTCGTTGTGAATATGTAAGTCGGAAAGATGGAGAAGCCGAATCCCATTATATTTCTCGCCGCTGTATTGCTGCTGATCGCTTTGGAATTGCCTGGCTTCTGCTGCGGTTCTGAGCTCGACGGTTTGCGTTAACTGTGCTTGTGCGTCCACTAGGCTCTTGTCACGCTGGTACCTCTGCTCAATGCCCTTGGGGATTAGTATAGAGTTCTTGCAGTATTGACACGGAATATCGAGTTCGCCAGATTTTACGCGGATTTCGATCGCGTCGTGATCTGTAACCTCACGAGTACACTTAGTGCAGTACAGCCTCATTTGTTCTTCTATCTCGATCCCTCTATTCGCTAAGTGATTTGTGACAAAACGAATAAACGTAAGGCGGTCAAATTCGTTCACAACGGAGTCGAAATAAATGCTCAATTCAGCAATGCCTTCATTAATCTCCCGGACAGAAAGCCCTAGGCGATGGCCTTCTCTTGAAAACTCTACGGCATGCCTCCAATGGGCCTCACGTCTAAAGTAGTCTGTATAACCCAACCGAACTACGAGCGAAGCAAATATTGATTCGATATTTCCGGAGAACCGGTAAGCAACTTCCGTTCGGGATCCTGTATTAGGGGGCTGATTCCGCATAACCTTGAACTGACTCGGAAAGACAAGAAATCCCATTTCGCGAAAACAAATATCATGTCGAATTAAGAGCTCTATCGTCGCTTCTATAACCAAGCGCTCTTCTGCCTCCGGAAGGCGTTCAATGCCTGACAGTGCGAAACTACCTGTCAATACGTCGCGCTCTATCACTGCGCCGATTCCTTCAGGGTGATTTCTTGCTGCGTGAAGGACGGAAGCACCGTATTGATTTACTAGTTCGGGCTTGAGGAGAACCCAAGATACGCCAGGCCGTGGATCAACACGAAATACAACTCCTCGGCTTTGCAGGAGTTGAATAACTGTATCTAACTCTACCTGTTCAGGCGTGTGCTCCCCACCAAGATTTGCGACGAGTTCCTGAAGCTGCTCAAGAGATATCATTCCTCGGCCACTTGATTTGAAATCGAGGAGAAGTTGCCTTATTGTCTGGAACAGAACTGGTGTGCTGGTTCTGGGAAGTGCGTACCAAGGCAGAGACGTGATCAAATAATCGAAAAGTGATTGAACGCCTTGGCCCGTACGCGCGCTTGTCACAAAGTATTCGTGGAGCCCAAATCTATCTAAGACTTCTTTTATCTCAGAAGGATCCGAGGTCGGGGGGCTAACGTCGCTCCGCGATGCGACTAGCAATTTAAGAGCGTGCGGAGGAGCGTGCCGCTTCAGAACCTTCGCCCAGTAGGGAACGCCGCGAAATGGGTCGTTGGGATCTGAGGAATCAAATAGCAATAATGCAACATCAGTGTCGTCAAGAAAGAGTTGGTGTGTTAGGCGATATTCCTTCTGTCCAGCGAGATCCCACAGAGTTAATTCCGCATTCACTCCTGAAGGAAGAGAAGGTAGCTGATCCTTAGAAAAGTGCCAGAACTGCGCTCCATGCGTAGAACCTTCTGTATGGCGGAATAGCCGTTCCGCAATTCGAATTCCGAGTCCAGACTTTCCGACGCCACTTTCCCCGACCAGAACGGCTTTCGCATTTACATAGAATACGGTTGATGAGGCAGAGGACTCTTTGAGTAGGCGCGCGAAATCTACTGCCCAAACGTTGATGCTTGTGCGAGTGTTGCCACAAATAGCCAAGATAGGAAGTGTCGGATGTGCTGCGAAGTTCGCGAAGTAGTTTGATCCGCAGAAATTTCGGACATTTGTTGCTTGAACCCAAGTGGAGGAGTCCCAGACTATCAGATCTCCGTGCTCGTCGAGAGACACGACGAGCCTACCTGCCGCCATTGGCGACACAAAAACTACCCGGCCCGTATGACCCTCCAACACAAACTGCCGTCGGCCCGTCTTGGATTCCCACACACTTACCGTACGGTCATGTGAGGCGGAAATTACCTGATCTCCGCACCATGCAACGGATGCTATAGGCCCCTTGTGTCCAGAGAGAGTCAATTCCTGGTTCGTTTCAATATCCCATATTCGAGCCGAGGAGTCCTCGGATCCAGAACACAGTTGAGTACCGCTTGGAGACCACGCAACACTAGTTACACTTGATGCATGACCACGTTTAAGACTCGTCTCGCGCTTAAGGAGATTGTTCCATAAGGCAATCGTTCCATCGGCTGCCCCCAAAGCCAAAAGTTCATCCCCGGGTCTCCAAGCAATGCAAGAGACGCGTCCGCCTGTATTGTGGATTTCGATTGGCTGATTCCGGGAACGCACATCCCAAACATAGGAGGCATTCTCACCACCGACTGCAAGATGTCTTACTGAAGTTGACCATGCCGCACACAGAACCTCACCAGAATGTCCCTCGAAAAGTCCCAGGTCTGTTCCGGACCTGCAGTCCCAAAGTCTGACCGAGCGGTCGGCAGAAGGTGACGCTAAGAACACGCCGTCGGACGAGAGAGAAATTCGATACACTTCGTTTTTGTGGCCCGTAAGCGCGCAGCGCAGTTGGAAAGCGTCCCGATGCTTTGAGGGTTCCATAGAGCATGAATGTACCATAGGGGGATGCGAGAACCTAGGTGAATTGGGGCCGAGGCCACGTGCCAGAGTCGATGCGGAAATCGACAGCCAATTGGGAGCACCTCAAGAATGTCATACTGTCACACGCTCCGGGTGTACCGATAGACGCTTTCTTTTATGGAGTCGCTTCAGATCGCAATCCTCTCCACTTCATCAAGACTCATCTCGTCGCGGCGGCGATCATAGAGCTGGGTAGTGCGGGTGCTCGCATGGTTTGCCATGGACGCGGCCTTCTCAAGAGTGCCGCCATTATTGAGATAGGCTGTGATGCCCGTGGCCCGGAAGCTGTGATTGCCTAATTTGGTCTTGATGCCAGCAGCTGCGGCGCGCCGGCGGATCATCGCGTGAGCATTGGCCTGAGGCAGTGCGGCGCGGGTGAGCTTTCGCGTGCCGCGGCCGATCGTCCGAAAAAGCGGCCCTTTGGGATCGCGGGCGAGTCCGGCACCGTCGATGTATGCGGCCAGTGCCTGGTCGAGATTGTGATGGCAGGGCATAGCGTGATCCTTGCCGCCCTTCTCATGCAGCCGTACCCAGAGCCTTCGGTTCTGGGTAAACACGTCCTCGACCTTCATTCCCAACGCGGCCCCAATGCGGGCGAAGCTATAAACCATGAGCGAAATGAGCGCACGATCGCGCAGTCCCGCCGGCGTCGTGGTGTCTATGCTGTCGAGAAGCCGGCGGGCTTCTGCCGGCTCCAGTACCGAGGTCTTTCCTGAGCGCACTACATGACGCGGTCCGCGCACCGAGGCTGCCGGGTTCGCCGGCACGACCTGGCCGATGACCAGCCAATCGAACAGGTGCCGCAGGGCAGCGAGCCGCTGCTTGACGCTGGGGGCCGAGACCTGGCGGCCTTCGAGCTCGATCCAGCTCGCCACATGCAGCGGCTGAACATCGAGAAGGGAAGTGACGCCTACGCTCTCGCACCACGAAAGAAACTCGCTCACAGCACGTGCATACGCGCGCCGGGTGTGCGGGTTGCGGATGTTGGCAGCGAAGAATTCCAGGAAGCGCACGCCGGCCCGGTCACCGGAAACTGCAACTAGGGCAGGCACAGGCAGGGTGGAAGGCGCAACAATCAGGTTGCTCATTCGGCTTCCTCATCCGCTGCCTTGGCGGCCACTTCTGCAATCCGCGCCAACCTGTACGGCGCACATTGGCTGATTGAGGCGGCGGAGAGCCTTGGTCGCGAATAGGCGCCATTATCGATCCAAGAAGAGGTCAAGGTAACCCCGTCGGCCGGGCCGGCCCTGTACATCTCGTCGTGCGGCATCAGATACCAATCACCGGCTATGGGGAACGCCACCCAGATGTCGCGGTTCATGTACTTCTGATCAATCGTCCATCGACTCTTGAGCTGCACCTTGCGCAACGCGCCGTCGCTCTCGCGGTAGAGAATGAAGTTCACTCCACCGTCGTAGACAGGCAGGAATGCGTTGAAACCCTGCTCAAGAGCAAGGCTGACCACTGTGTTGCGGTTGACTACCTCACTAACCTGGCTGCGATAGCGGTCCATCTTGTCTCTTTTCTATATCTGATAAGGACATTATCACATATATCAAATTTCCAGAAATATGCGGCCTCTGACATACTTTCGAGTCTGAATAGATAAGCATCCTGAGCGGATGCCAAAAACAAAGAAGGCCCAGTGTTAGCGCACTGAGCCTCTTTGGGAGGTACTGAAATGAATGCTCCCTGGATTCGGAAGCTGGCTGAGCCTCTAGCTATCCTCGGAACCATTCTCACCCTTGCTAACAAGGTCATTGACCTTATTGGCAAGATGAACGTTAACCAATAGCCCGTAACAACCTTTCAGGCCCATGTGCTTGCACGTGGGCCTGCTTTTTTAGACGCATCTTAGTGATTCTATCGTTGCGTCGGCGGATGCAGAAAGACAATTTTTTTTGATTCTGGTCTTCAGATAAATCCTTGAAAAATGATGGTTATTTAATGTGTATATTTGCATGTATTTTGTCATATTTGTTGTCACTTAAAAAGGTTGCTTTTTGTTTGAAAGACGTGCATTATAGTAGGCAGTAGTATTTGTGGTGGAAAGTATACCCCCAACACAAGGAGAAAACGGAGGAAACACATGGTATTGACACGAATCACCGCTCTGCTGCGGACGATTCTGCGGGGATTGCAAGGGACCCGCTACTCGCCCCCCACAACAGAATCAACATCCAGGCGCTCTAGCAGATCGATTGCATTGGGAAGGCTCCATAAACCCATCGAGGTTATGAGGACAGTTCCTCTTGTTGTACCTGCTCCACTTCGATTCAAACTGCGTTTGGGAAAAAGTTGGATCGGCGCTAAGAGCACTCCCTTCTGGACTTGCCTTCCGGTCACCACAGCGGTGGCGGAGCTTCGTCTCTTAACTCAACTACCCCGGTTCCAAAACTAACGGGCGGATTGAGATGAAGCTATTCGGGTAGTTGAGGCCGCTCATTCCCCTGGAGGGAGTATGAGCAGCAGCAGACACACTACAACTCCTCGGGTTGCCAGCAGCAACTCGCTATCTTCTTCACGCACCACCAACGAGGGTCAGAAGTTCATACCTGCTGTAGGGGAAACATGGCCAGAATTGAAAGACGAGAATGTGATCTGGCCGGATGGCGACAATTGTGTCGGTATCCATTACAAGTCGATCGTGAATCAGACCGGCCGTACGCAGTCGTTCACCATTGGGCTTAAATTGAAAACCCGCGTGTTTGTCATTTTCCTCTTGATAATTGTGGCCAGCTATGCGGCCTGCAAGGACGACAGCACGCTAATGAGTGAGGTGGTAAAAGCCATCACACCCCATCATGCTTCCGAATCTCCTCCAAAAGATCGGACGGGACGGGAATAGGAGTTGTCATGGCAAGGAACGAAGAAGTTGGCAGCAAAGTTCGAGTAACGTTGGATCTGCCAGAACCATTTCACCGGCGTCTCATGGCGTTGGAGCAGCTCACTCATACGAGCCGTGCTGATGTGATTCGTCATGCTTTGCAGATCTATGAGTTTGTAGCGAAGAAGTCGTTGCTGGAGGGATATAAGTTTTACTCCGTAGATAAGAGCGGTGAACAGGAACGTTTAGCGTTTTTCAGCCCCTATGCCGCGGAATTGGATTTGGAGAATAAAAACAAAGAAGAAGAGACCTCTCTGGTCGGTTAGGCACTAAATCGGAGGGCTTGGCATGTATGACATCTGGTCGAGTGCTCCCGAATGCCTGATTGATCATGGCGAAGGTAATTTCACGCCGCGGAGACGGGAGTAAGCTGCTTGCATGGATACCGTTCGCGGGGCTTTGTGACCTGATGTTTAATTGCTTCGAGGCAAGCTGCGTATCTCGGAATCCCTAAGAGGAAAAAATGATGGACGATAAGCTCAAGTGCCTCTTTGACTACACAAAATTTCACCTTGGCATGTACGCGGCTCTGTTGACGGCAATCATTGGTGTGTTTGCAAATAATTCTCTTAAGGACCGGTACAGCCATATGGTTCCCTTCATCCTGGCAACCGTGGTGTTCTTCCTGCTGGCAGGAGTTGCTGGAGGTCTGGTCGCAAGCAGTATTCCTGGCTTCTCCACATTTGACGATTTTTGCGAGGCGAAACTTGGTCCTTGGAACCTCAAGCTTGTTTCAGGACTGACATTAACTCACATCGAACACAGCGCCTTCTGGGTGGGTATTCTGGCTTCGATTGTGGGACTATTTCTCACGCTCCTCTTACCCTGTGGCGTCATGCCGCAAGTTGGCCCTTGACGCTAGTTCCGTACCATGCGCGACCACGAGCTGGCCGGATGTTGAGCCGCTTCAAGCGGCGGGCAATCTCGCGGAAGCCCAAACTCCCTAACTACCGCCCGCTGACTCCGGCCCTCGACTCGAACCGCTCGCCGAACACGTCCATAAATCTCCACGTCGAACATCCCTCCGGTGTTCCATGAACCACGTTGCCTACGCAACCCAGCTCTAGAAACCAAAATCCGGACGCTTACGGATAAAAAGAAGTAGTGCGACCAGCAAGACAATAAATTGGTCCAATCTCTTACGGGATGGCGCGAGGTCCACGGAGGGCTTTCCTGAGGTGTCCCCTCATACTCGCTAGCGCACCTCAATTCCTGGAATTCTGAAGTCATTACACCAATCCTCAAAAGCGGTTTGTCTTTATTTATTGTCATCATCGCTCACATCTTGAGTGCTGGCAGGTACTGCCTTGAACTTATATTGGACGACTACTACTTTTGAATTCTTGAAGATTACTTTCATGTCATTGTACAGAAAGAAAGTTTTCGAGCCCAGCTTGACGATCTTATCGGGAATGCCGTGAGCCTGCTTGACCTGGTCAATGGTCATGCCATACTCAACTGTCTTGGTGTCCACCGGGGTAGGATTGTCGGTCGGACCTCCGTTGCTCTGTACGGCGGCTCCGGATACGGTATCTGTGGTCAGTATGTAGCGGGTATTGGCGCAATCGCCTAAAGCTGTGTGGTTGACGAAGGGTGCGGTTAGGACAAAGGCCGCGGCGCTGGTGAGCAGCGCCGAAACAGGGAGTAATCTTGAGAACTGCATGGTGGACCTCCGTCCCCTTTCTTTCTGAGAAATTGCCCCTGGTAACAGTAGTGTTCGGTTTAGCTGTTTGCGCGTTTTAGAAAGCGATCCAGATGATGATGGGAGTGTATGACAGTGTGACAGTCATACTCTCTATTTTCCCCAATTCCTGAAATACTCGGCATCTGCGCGCTCGGCCTCTCGTTCGGCAAGTTCTTCCGGAGTTGGTTCCGAAGGAGGTTCGTACCGGGCGATAAATTCATCGAGCTGCTTATCCAGAACTACGGCCAAGTGCATCATTGACTCCGCCAGTTGGTCTATCGTCTTGAAGCTGACGTGCAGTTCGCCGCTCGATATCTGAAGCGATGCGGGTAAAGTATCGATATCAGCTTCCACATCGTGGAGTACCAGCGTGCGGAGCTTTCGCCGAACGGTAGTTCCCTTCCCTACCCTGATTCCAGCAAATGCCTCTGCTGGATCATCGGCCTGCAGGAGCTGCTCAAGAAAGTTGCCGAGGGTTTCCCGCTCGACCAGGCGCGCTCGGCCGATGGGCACAGTCGGCAGTGACGCCATGAGGTTCTGTGCAGACCGGGGCTGGATCTGGAAGAGTTGTTCAATGTCTTTACTGCTGTAATGAGAACGCGCGGAACCGGCCACCGTTCGAGCGATGGGATGAATTCGGTCGATCCATGAAAGCGTCCGCGCCATCTCGACCCCCTACTTGATATCGGTGGCCCAATCGGTGACCTTCAGAAACGGCGTGACGTGCTGGAAGGCCCCGTCATGTGAAACCAGGGTGGCGCCGGCGCCGATAGCATGAGCCGCAATCAGCAAATCCAACGCCGCCAAGGTAGTTCCTGCGGCTTCGAGCTTTGCCCTGAGTCCTCCGTACGCGGCAGCCTCCGCACTTCCCCAGCTCAGAATACGAACTTTGAACAGAAAGCCTTCCATTGCAGCCCTCAGTGTGTGAGCTTGAGGGCGCTTCGCCAGCCCGAACCGTATTTCCGCCTCGGTAATGGCCGAAATGGATGCTGTGTCCTCGCGTCCTATCGCTGCTAGACGAGCACGGGCGGCAGCCGACTTTCTACGGGCGATGTAAGTCACCATGTTGGTGTCG
This sequence comes from Occallatibacter sp., assembly GCA_049518535.1. Lineage (GTDB taxonomy): Bacteria > Acidobacteriota > Terriglobia > Terriglobales > Acidobacteriaceae > Telmatobacter. The sequence continues at coordinate 9,607 of JBEKRS010000118.1, forward strand.
AGCAGATAAACCACCGGTCGTTATCCTTTCTCCGGCGTTTCAGAGTCTTCATCAAAGAGCTTTTCAAGTTCCGGCCTGGTTGCAGAGGGCCGGCGATCGCGTTCTTCCTCGGACAGGAAATCTTCCGGGATCTGCGCCGCATCGAGAGCGGCGAAAACTTCGCTCCAGGAGCCGGGGCCTTCTGAAAGAATCAGGTCGCCGCTGTCTGGGTCACGTCGAATGGAAACCTCCGAGGAATGGAAGCGGTATTCGACCGGAATGCGGACGGCTTGACTGCGGCCGCTCATAAAGACTCTGGCTTTTTGTGTTTCAGGCAAGGTGCGCCCTCCTAGAGAGATAGCATGATATATATCAAGAGCGTTGTCAAGCACTGATTGGCTATTTCTGCGCATAAGCGCAGCAATCCCCTACCCTCGAATTGGAAGATTCTGACTTTTGATAATGTACGTTATCCAAAGTATGAGATTCTAGTACTACAGTTGTAACTAAGTGATAAGCTGATTATGCTCAGGCAAGGCTCCGCGCACGCGATGGAGAAATCGATAGAGAAGTGGAAGGGCGAGTTGGGTCGGGCGCACCTGCGGATCGC
>JBEKRS010000119.1:0-9968 GCA_049518535.1 Occallatibacter sp.
CTCTCTCAGCTAAAGGCTATCGGCTTGGACGAATCAACCACCCAGGCCATCGAAGACTGGCATTACTGGGTCGCCCAAGGCAACTGCTTCTGAGGTTACGCACCTCTGCCGAAAACACACGGAAGAATACGGTCAGCGAATCCAAGTTCGTTTGAAAGCTTATGAGAGGCAGTCGAACGAGGTTTTACTAAATTGTGCCGACACTACTGTTTCACTACCAGACTTAGAGAATTCGATATACAGGCTTCGCGAATCGGCGTTGGCTCTACATCGGGAGCAAATAGATGAAGTGGCCCGAAAGGCTACCGGATGGGATGCTGTTCAGGGGTTCCCCTTAAGGAAACTTCCTACTGTACCCTTGATAGTGCGCGGCTCTGGTGGGTACGAAGTAGAGCACAATAGAGACGCAATCGCACGCTGTGACATGGAAAAAGAAGCCAATGCTAAATGGGTCGAAGATCACGGAATAGAATATCTGACAAAAACGATTTCGTGTTTTAAATGCCAACAGACATTTGAGGCAAAGACGCCTTGCGGTGGCCCTCACGATCACGTTTCGCTGGTGTCATGTCCGAATTGCAAGTCTGGTTATAAGGTCGAGTGGTTCTTTGATTTAGGCGATTTCTCCAAGAGCACGGCGGAACAATTCTGAGTCTTTCATGGACGGTCTAGCAACTGGCTTAGGCAAAAGCGCAATCAGTTCATCCACGCTCCAGACGTGATTAGCAATACCGGCCTCCATTGCTGGCGTGACCCGCAAGGTTTGATGAATACGGCAGAAGTTGTAATGCATGTAGTGGAGAGCTACAGCGTGTGCGTGGTTCTCCCATTTCTTACTAAACCCATTGGTTAAACGGGTAAACCGGCGCATCGACATACGCATAGTTAGATTCTGTCTTTCCACGTAGGACGTACTAACGTGGTCCGGGTCCGGTCTGCCAATGATGGTTTTCATATCGGAGCCGATGCACTTGGCTGGAGAGTAGCGGCGCGTCTCTTCGTCTGTGGGAGCGCCGTAAATCTTGTGGAGCATGGCGTAATCCACGTCCATGCCGAAAGCCCCTTCAACCGCTTCCAAATAGGCTCGGTGGGCATCCGTTGTGACCTGCACACGGCCACGGATGCGGCTGGCGCAGTCTTCCATGAAGTCTCTAGCCCATCCACCATCCCGGCCACCAACCAAATAGCCGATTACCAATTTTGAATCGGCATCAATCCCCACCCAGGTCCAAACATCTCCCCATCCCTCAGACTTTTGTGCAGGGCTGGCATTCTTTCGCTTGCAGCCGACAAAGCACCAAATTTCATCTGCCTGCATCCGGCGAACCTTGAGATTGCGGACGTGGAAATCATGGTAGGTAGCACAGGCAGTTCCCATGTCCGCAAGGAGCTTGGCAACCGTGTTCTTTGCTGCTCCTGTCATTCTGCAAGTCGCCCTCATGCTGCAACCTTCAATGAGGCAGCGCACGATTTGAGAACGGGTTTGGGAGTCCAGACAATTCATACTGCCCATTTTGCCAATGCCGCTTTAGCATGTCAAGGGGGCAGTCTCGAAAGGCGCGTGTATAGTGAGTATCGAATCCACGGGGAGGGTTCGCCATGACCGATAGGCCAAAGTTTGACGAATATAAATCTACACTTCGCAAGTTGTGCGAATGCCTTGAAAATCTGTCTATAGAGGCAGACTCATACCGTCAATCTGCGTTGTCTCTTGGTGCTAACGTTTTTGAACTAGAGGCTGCAAAGGATGCGGCTCTAAATGACCCTGAGATTCGGAGCCAAGCACGGAAGGACTACGAGAAGATGTGGGAAGTTCTTGAGACATCAAGCGATTCCGCCTATTTTGAAGACCTTCTTCTATCCCTTGAATTACGCGGGAAGCCAAATTGATGGCATGGTCGATGGTAAATTCCGTAGACATAGAATCTCCAATGCGGTAATATCCGCCTAGAGATTAGCGTTTTGCTGTACCGGCCCCGCCCTGGCAGGCGGGGTTTTCTATTTGTTCTGCCCTATTATATCCTGACTGTCAAATCGAGGGATCAATGAAAAGACTTCTGCTGGCTATGCTTCTCTGTGTTGTCGCTGTCTCCGCTCAACAACCTGCACCTAAAGCAAGCGGACGATTCCAAATCGTCTCTGCGACCATTTCGGACACTTCCGACGCAAGTTCTCCCGATCACATCGACCATGTAGTTTTTCTCTTGGACACGGAAACCGGGCAGGTATGGCGATACTTCACGAGGGTTGGAGGAATACGCGACCTTAAGCCACAAGATCAATACTCTTTAGATGACAAGTCAACGACAAACGGTATTAGTCCGGGTGCTTTGGTTCCTGTGCCGAGGATTGAACTTGCCGGAAAACCGTCAACGCGCTAAATAAGTACCGTTCATTTTGATGTAGCGGCAGATTCCGCCTTGGCTTAATAATGGGTTAGGCGGTGCATGAATGACGGCAGCTTATCGGGTGGTGGTGGCAGATCGTAAAGATGTTGAGGTGGTAACTATCGTATGCCCAGAGTGCGGTGCGGAGTTGTCGCTCACGATTGCAACGGCTAGGGTGCCGGAATATTGTCCATCCTGTCAGATGATCTACAGGGTTCCTATACAGGAAGCTCTGTCTGCATTGGGTAGATTCCAGCGCACAGCCGCAACAGCAGAACAGAACGAAGGCAAGCCGATATTTAGATTCTCGATCAAACAAACAGACAGACTGACCGACCCATTACCTGTCTTTCTTGGCTTTTGTTCCCCAACGTGCTTTAGCGGCCTTAGTCGCAACCTTGCGGCGCTGTTCTGTAGTCATGGTGACGAGACGGCGCTTCCCTCCGATCTGTCCACCTTTGCGTCCCATAGCGGCCATATAAGCCGAAATGCTCGTGGGTTCAGGAAGGCCGGTTAAAGCCGCAGAGGAGGGGGAAGCAGGTTTAGGCGAGGAAGTATCAGTAGTCGAATGTTCTACTACCCATTTGGCTAGTTGGTTGGGATCGCGTGGCCTCTTGCCTTTTGCAACAGTCATGCCAACATTATCCCTCACAATGCGAATCTTGTGGCGGCGATGCTTAGAGTTTTGGATAATGTACGCATGAGTGGGAAACTTGACCGTGCGATAGCTGAAGCTGAAAGGGAGAGCCAAAGCCAAGAGCTTGCCGCCGAAGTGTATGCGAGGGAACGGCGAGCCTTGGACGAGCAAATTCCCGCTGTGTGGGTAAAGTTGAAAGCCGCGACCCGGTTGAAGTGCGATGCCAAGCCGAAATATCTTCGATTCGTGGTCTGTGTGGATACCGAAGCCAAGATTGAGCGTCTGAACGATCCCGAACACCGGATGCTTGAAATGCAATTGCTTCGAGAGTCTGGGATTGTCGCGTTCAGTTGCGGCGAGGCAAGCGGATGCTTCACTATCCGGCTAAACCGGCAAAACATAGCGAGAGTATGCGATCAAAACGGCGGCGCGTTTGCCTCGTTAGAGGATGCCGCCGACGAAGTTCTAAGCCTTCTCTTCATTTAGTCCATCCTTTTCCTCTGTGGAAAAGCAAAATGACCCACTACCAGATTCTCGAATTGCTTTCTCCACTGTCGCGTCGTCGCTGTACGAGGTGAGGAAGACACAGGGCACTCCATTCGGATCGCGCAGGATCTGGGCAGTCTGAATCCCGTCGATCGCCCCCTGGATGTTAATGTCCAACAGAGCCAAATCCGGTTGAGTGTCTTCTGCGATCGCCAAAGCCTCATCCCCGCTCGCTGTATTACCTACGACTTCGAGCCCGAATTCTTCGAGCATCTGACGCAGGTCCAGAGCAACGATCGATTCATCCTCGACAATAAGAATTCTGCCCTTCATTTCCACCCCTTAGTATGTTGAAAATGGAATCGTTTCAGACTTCTCCGAAAGTAGGAATCTGCGCATCGGAGTTCTGGACCCCCGATCGAGTGGGCTTCTCCAATTCCCTTGGGATGCGGAGGGTTATTTCGGTTCCCGGCGATGGTCCGATTTCAAGCTTTCCGCCAAGCTGCTTCACGAGCGCCTGGACTATTGTTATTCCGAGCGACTTAGACTGCTTCCGATCAAAGCCGACTGGCAAGCCAACACCTTGATCGGCAACGGTCAGCGAAATGTCTCCAAGATTCGAGGCCAGCCGGATCAAAATTTCGCCTTTGCCATCCGGATATGCGTATTTCAACGCATTGGTAATTAGTTCATTCAGGATCAGGCCGCAGGGAATCGCGCGCTCGAGGTCCAGCGTTGTCGATGCGAGCTCAAGCCGTAGACTTATCGAATTGCTGCGCTCATAAGAGGTCAACAATTGAGGCGCCAGTTTCTGGACGTAATCAGCTAAGTCCACAAAGGTTATTTCCTTTTGACTGTAGAGTTGTTCGTGAATCAACGCCATCGACTTGACGCGCTGTTCGGTGTCCTTAAGCTTCTCTCTGATTGTCAGATCTTCGATGATTCTCGATTGCATTGACAAAAGTGAAGCTATAATCTGCAAATTGTTCTTGACCCTGTGATGAACCTCCTTGAAAAGCACAGCCTTTTCCAATAGAGCCAGCTCCAACTTGTCGACCGACATTTGCAAGGCCTGCTCTGCCTGCTTAATTGAGGTAATGTCCTGAGCGCAGATCAGGGCCTTTCGGTCGCGACCCAAAGCCAGTGGTGTGGTGGAAAACAGAAAACAGCGCTCCTGCTGTTTGCCATTGACAAGCACAGGAACCCGCACATCTATAGATTCAAACTTCGTGCCACTCTCTAGCGTCTCCGACACAGCATTGGGAATTGGACAATGTTTACTGTCCGGTCCGGCACCACATGAGCCGCGATCATCGAAAGCATTCGAGCAACAGATCACTTCGCAGGCCGATCCTCCAATCAACTCATGAACGGGGCGTCCACTCAGCCGCGCCGCCAGGTTATTCACCTTTTCCACGCGGTGCTCTGCATTGACCACGAGAAGCAGGACGGGTGCGTTGGCGTTGATCGCCGCCAGCTCGGAATGAGCTGCGCTACGATCCTCCTCAGCCTGTCGATGCAGTTTTCGAATCTTTGCCTCGCGAATCTCTCTTTCAACGGCCGGCGCGAGTCTTTCCAATCGGTCTTTGAGCAGATAGTCTTGAGCGCCAGACTTCATCATTTGAACTGCCACGTCCTCGCCGATCATGCCGGAGACGATAATGAAGGGAATGTCTTTGCCCGTATTCTGGACGATGCGCAGCGCCGCCCGAGCATCGAAGTTAGGCAAATGGAAATCTGCGATGATAACATCCCACGGCTGCCTTGCCAGCGCCTTATGCAGTTGATCGGCGGTCTCCACACGTTCGGAATTCACTTGATACTCCGCCTTTTTCAGCAGATGCAATACCAGCGCTGCGTCGTTTTCAGAATCTTCAATTTGCAGGACCCGGATTTCAGTGTTCATAAGACCTCTTCTCTGGGATATGGCGGTTCATTCAAGACCAGCCAATATAGACCAAGTTGTTTTACGCATTCCACGAATTGATTGAAGTCGACCGGCTTGCGAATATAGCTGTTGACGAACAGGTTGTACCCCGCGACTACATCGCGCTGTTCCGCGGATGTAGTGAGAATCACCACGGGCAAATGCTTGATCGAAACGTCGGCGCGAATTTGACGTAACACTTCGAAGCCGGACACCTTTGGTAGCTTGAGATCGAGAAGAACCAGGGCCGGAACTGTTGAAGTATCCCGGCCTGCGAATTCGCCTTTCCCAAACAGGTAATCTAGGGCCTTCTGGCCGTCGTCAGCGACGATCAAATCGTTGGCGACGTGTCCTTTAGCAAGTGCGCGCTTCGTCAAATCAATGTCGCTCGGATTGTCTTCAACTAAAAGGATGTCCCGGTTGCTTTTCAGTTGGCGCCTCCGATCGTAAAGTAAAAAGTCGCTCCTTCGCCCGGCTTGGACTCAGCGCAGATCGTGCCGCCGTGCCGCTGGATGACGCGCTGCACCGTCGCGAGGCCTATGCCGGTGCCGGGGAACTCGCTTGTCGAGTGGAGCCGCTGAAAAGCGCCAAACAATTGGTCAGCGTAGGCCATGTCAAATCCGGCGCCATTGTCGCGCACGAAAAACCGGGATTTTCTGCCATCATTTTTCGTTGGATCAACGACTCCAAATTCGACCTTCGCATTCACACGTTTACTGCTAAACTTGGCGGCGTTGTCCAGAAGATTGGTTATAGCAACGTCCAGAAGGCGTGGATCTCCTTCCGCGGTGAGACCGGGCTCGATGGTAAATTCGGTTTCCCGCCCGGGGTTCGCCTCGCGTATGCGAGATGTTATGGAGTTGGCTAAGGCGCTCAGATCTACTCGCGTGCGATTCATTTCAGCGCGAGTGACACGCGACATACGCAGCAGGTCGTCGATCAGTTGCCCCATACGTCGCGTCTCCGCGCGGACTCGGTCAAGATACCCGCGGGCTTGTTCGTCGAGTTTGTCGCCGTAATCGTCGATCAATGCACAACTCCAGCCGTCGATGCCACGCAGCGGCGCGCGCAGATCGTGCGATACAGAGTAGGTGAACGACTCTAACTCCTTATTGGCCGAAGCTAGTTCTGCCGTGCGCTCCTGAACCCGTCTTTCCAGATCGGAACTAAGGAGTCGCAGCTGCGCCTCGCTCTCGCGCAGCGCCTTTTCCGCCTGCTTACGCTCGGTCACGTCCATGTTGATGCCGACCATGAGCTGGGGAGCGCCGGCTTCATTGCAGATGACGGTGCCACGCGTCGCTATCCAACGAACCTCTCCATTGTCCTTGCGACGAATACGGTATTCGGTCTCGAGCTCGCCCCTCTGCACCGAACGTTGGACGGCGTCAACCGCGGCGGCGACGTCTTCAGGGTTTACGCGGTCGTGCCAGTCTTCGTAACGTCCGCGGAACTCCTCTGGCTTTACGCCAAATATCGCCATTCCCTCTTCGCCCCAGACAACCTCATTGGTCCTGATATCCCATTCAAAGTCGCCGGAGTGAGCGGCCCGCAAAGCCAATCCCAGCTGCAAGCGATTCTCAAGGAGCGCCTCCGCCGCGCGCTTGCGCTCAGTGATGTCGCGGGCGATCTTGGACGCTCCGACAATTTGGCCGGAAGCGTCCTTAACCGGGGATGCGCTAACCGAAACAACTACGTAAGTGCCGTCTTTGCGTCTGCGTCGGGTTTCATAGTGGTCCACACTTTCGCCATTCCAAAGCCTGGCCTGAATCGTGAGCTCCTCCTTTTCCTGGTCCGCGGTCAATAAAAATGTGATGGGCTGGCCCATTGCCTCCTTTGCGGAATAGCCGTACATTCTCTCGGCAGAACGATTCCAAGTGGTGATTGCTCCCTTCAGGTCGATTCCGACAATTGAGTCGTCGGATGAATCGACGATCGCTGCCATGTAATTCCGTAGAGAGTCTGCTTGGCTTCTCACCAGTGCATCGGAACGGCGGGCTTTGCGGAAATTATTGAAAAGCAGACTTGAGACCAGACCGGTCAACAAGAGAATCAACAGTCCCACCCACTGTTGCCAGTCCGTGATGAAGAATTGCCCGACAGGCTCGATTGCGAAAAAGTCGCACTCGATAAGACACAAGACTGTATTCACAACACCCGGTCCAAGCCCACAGTACCAGCCGGCCAAGACTGTGAATGGAACGTAGGTGATGAACGGGATCACGGTTTGCGAATGCAGAGGAATTCGCACGATCTGCGCCAAAACTGCCAGCAGCACCGCGAGGGAATACCCAACAAGCGGCGAGGGTTGCGCAAGGGTGTCCCGCCCTTGCCTTCCTTTCCCCGGCAAGCCGCCTGCCATTGCCCTGCTGAGTCGTTGCTCGCTGATCGGCCAGAATCTCATGTGGTCCTCTGAAGTGCGTTCGGCGCGGTATGACAACGGCCTCGCTCGGCGCAGGTTCTTGATGCTAGCTTCCGGCTGCGGATGCTTCAACCGCCGTTCCCCCTAGATTGCGAAGCGCATGCTCAATATTTGTTGGTTCTTCCGACCTGATGAAGTGAAGAAACTTCATGGCAGACAGGAGGTCTTCTCTCACTTCCTTGATGACCGCCTTGTACGCATCGGGGTGATTCAGCAAGAAATGGGAGAAGTCCTGTCTCCAGATTCGCGCCATCTTTGAGGGTTCGATCATCTCAGCCGTCATTTCTGACGGCGTGCCGGAGAGAGCCGATGCGAGGCCCAAAACATCGCCTTTTTTCGCAACGGTGTACGTAACCTTTCTACCGTCTTGAGCATTGATGGAGAGTTTCACCTTGCCGTCGAGAATCAGATACAAGCTTTCCATTTGCAAATCGTCTTCGTGGAACAAAATCTCGCCAGTAGGGCAACTCATCGGACTCGCCATCCACATCAGAGTGTTGAACGTTTCCTGCGGTACTTTGTTGAAGAATTTGCCCGGCACGTCGAGAAGGCCCTTGAAGTCACTGCCGTAGTCGGCAACCCGCTTTTCAATAGGGCCTTGTTTGCCTGATTTGATCACTTCTGCCAGATGCCGGGTCCATGGCGTATCCGCAATCAGGTCCGCATGGCTCTGGGCATAGATGGTCCGCAACACATCCGTGCTGCGAAAGTCGGCATAGGTGAGGTCCCGAAGGTCGATCGACAGTTTCTTAGACGAGAGACGCGGGGCCGTTTGCGCCCAGAACGAAGCCAGTTCATCGACCCACGGCCCGGCAAGCCGGCCTTCCAGTCTGAGAACGACACGCTGATCGGCTTTTTGGTAAGTGATCCTTAGCATACGCGGTACTCCTGTTCCGAAACCCAGGCACTGATCGGATATTGAAGCTGAGAGACTTTTCTCCGCAGTTGTCTGTTGTGGGGAGCAGGTCATACCGGGCGCCAATCTCCAAAAGTTCGAATCTGGGAAGTGGGATTGGTGCCTGTTGCCTTCCGGCATTGCCGGAAAAGTTGGGCTTAAGTTAGCAAAAAGTTTAGTAAGAAAGTGTGATGGAGGTCACACTTGCGCATAGAGAAACAGCCTCATAGAACCTCATCGATAATCCTCAAGATTTTTTCGGTTGTGAGCGAAATAGAACAGCATAGGAACGGACACGGAGGTATGCTCTGAAGGAGGAGCGCCCCTGTCAGAACTTTTTTGTAGCGTCCGCAACCCATAGGATCTTTCCCCAGGACATCCCCGGTTTCTCCCCGACGCCTCTACGCCGGAGTAGCTGGAAAGCCAACCTATGTCATTTAAGCCCCCAAGTAGCTGGAACATCGGTAGGTCCTGTTCTCCGAGATGCTTTCCTGTAAGCACTGGATCGACTATTTTCTCAATGAGAATTTGACATGAGAGCTAAGGTCCCCATCGTGTCTGTTGAAGATACAAGAGAAGATCGGCTAGCCAGCAAATTGAATTTTCGCCAGTCGGTTGTCCTGTCGGTCAGCAGCCAGCCGGAAAAGATACTGCCTCTAGCGGGAATGCTCCCTGACCACGGCTTTGAAGTCATCACTGTCCCAGATGAAAATATAGCCCTTGAGATTGCTGCAGAAATCCCGCCTGAGTTGGTTGTTGCCTAGGCCAAGCCGTCGGGGATCAAGTGGCTCGCGCTGGCCATCGCGATGAAGCATGCTGTTCCTGGTTGCAAAGTGCTGCTAATCGCCAAACCGGCATGGTCAGTCGCCATTGTTGAGGAGACAGATATAGCAGCGCGTAATTTACAACAAAAAAAGATGCGCGGAGATAAGAAAAAGCCCCGAACTGGCCTGGGGCCTTTCCAAATGCGCGCCACTATGTGTGAGGGTAAGTACGTGGAAGAGTACGAGCGTGGAGGATTTGCTTCTTGCCTCCGGGCCTTCTATGAGACGGCTGGTGCTGTCAAGGTTTTTGTTTTTGCATTTGTTTTTTCCTTAGAGCATTTCTCATTTAGCTATATACCGTGAAAGCAGAGCCGAAACCACGCTTGTGCGTTGGCGGGTGAAATCTCCGGTATAGCCGCTGCGATGGCCTGATCGAGTGCTTCGGCGGTGCGA
>JBEKRS010000120.1:0-9934 GCA_049518535.1 Occallatibacter sp.
CGAGGCCAAAGCCCCAGTTTCCCAAATCTCAGTTCAAGTCGGTAACACCCCTAAAAGCCGCTTTCTCATTGCTACACAATACGTTGCCCCATGCCATCTGCAAAATTGCCGGACAGCAGTGGAGTCATATTAAATACTTCATCGTATGACGCACTCAGACGACAGACATGTGCCACGGACCGAGGAGCAGATCCGCGCGCTTACCATCGGAGAACTGAGGCCGCTGTCCGGACGAATTCAAATTGTGAAATATGATCCGCAATGGCCACGGCTCTTTGAGCGGGAGGCCCACAGAATGCACTCCGTGGCCCACAGAATGCACTCCGTGCTCGGAAGCCAGGCGCTGCGGATCGAGCACACCGGTTCGACATCGGTATCAGGGCTCGCCGCAAAGCCGATCATTGATATGCTTCTCGTGGTCGCCGACTCGGCGGATGAAGACGCCTATGTGCGGACTCTGGAAGATGTCGGCTATGTACTGCGAATTCGCGAGCCCGATTGGCATGAACACCGGATGTTCAAGGGGCCTGACACAGAGATAAATCTGCACGTGCTCTCGTCCGGATGCCCGGAGATTGATCGCATCCCTCTTTTCTGGGACCATCTTCGCGGCCATGCCGCCGATCGCGAACTGTATGCGTTCACCAAACGATCTTTGGCCGAGAAAGAATGGAAGTATGTGCAGAATTATGCCGATGCCAAGGCGCTTTTCATAGAGGAAATTTTGGCGCGAGCCATCATTGGCAGGGCATGAGTAAGAGCACGGCTTACGGGTCAATCCTTTCGTCCTTCACAAATCAAAGAAAGATGATGCCTACGATGCAAGCGTCAATCCGCGATAATAGATATCAGGAGCTATAAAAGCCTTTGAAATCTGGATTTGTTGCCATTCTCGGCCGGCCCAACGCTGGCAAAAGCACACTACTTAACGCACTCATCGGCGAAAAGGTAGCCATCGTCTCGGCCAAGCCGCAGACCACGCGCAACCGCATCGCCGGGGTGGTTGAGATCCCGGCGCGCAAGGGCGTGCATCCGGCGGCGCAGATCGTCTTTGTCGATACTCCCGGCGTGCATAAGCCCGGCTCGCATCTCGACCGGCGCATGTTGCAGGAGGTCTACGAAGCTCTCGAAACGCGCGACCTGGTGCTGGTGCTGATGGATGCGACGCGACGGGTGCAGTTGGAAGCGGCAGCGGAACCGGATTCCGATGCCCCTAAGCGCGAGCGCACCAATTGGGCCAGCGAAGACGAATTTCTCTTCGGCCTCATCCGCAAACTGGATTGCCCGGTCTTCCTGCTGCTCACCAAGATCGATCTAGTGGCCAAGGACCAACTGTTGCCACTGATCGACACCCTCACACGCCACTTCAGCTTCGCCCAAGTCATCCCAGTGAGTGCTCGCAAGCGCGACGGCATGGACATTCTCGTTCGCAAGATTATTGAAGTTCTGCCCACGGGCGAGCGCTACTACCCCAAGGACCAGTACACCGATCAGCCGCAGCGCTTCATGGTCGCCGAACTGATTCGCGAAAGCATTTTGGTCGAGACAGGCGAAGAAGTTCCTTACGCCTCCGCTGTTGTGATTGAGCGCTTCGAAGAGGCCGAGCCGCCAGCTCCATCGCGGAAAAAAGGTCAAGCACCTGCGCGGTTGCCACTCACTCGTATTGCCGCTGCGATCTATTGTGAGCGCGACGGTCAGAAGGCGATTTTGATCGGCAAAGGCGGCTCCAAGTTGAAGGAGATTGGCACCGGCGCACGCCGCCAGATCGAGTCGCTGCTTGGAACGCGTGTTTATCTGGAGTTACACGTCATCGTCGAACCAGGCTGGCGGGAATCCAAGAGCTTTGTTGAATCGCTCGACTGGCGCAATCAATTGGAGCGGCTGGCCGAATCCAGTATCTCCAAAAAGCATCCAGGCGAGGACGAATAAGATGGAAGGCCATGCTTCTTTCAAGGCGAAGATGTTCTAGATAGCGCTGGAGCACCCACTAAAGAATGCTAGGCGCCCCGCACCGCCCCGCGGCCGTTGGTTTTCACCGCATACATGCGGGTGTCTGCGGCGCCGATAACGGCGTGGATGGTGTCTCCGTCGGCAGGCGCAGTTGCCACACCCACACTGGCACGGACGCGCAGCTTCAGTCCGTTGCTCATGAGAAATTCGGTCTCCATCAGCGCGCTGTTCAGCGCGGTGGCTTGTGTTAGTGCGTCTTTGGCATCGGTCTGCGGCATCAGTATGACGAACTCGTCGCCGCCGTAACGAAAGCAAAGGTCATGTTTGCGGCTCAACTCCCGAAGCCTTTGCCCAACGCGCGCTAACATCTCGCTGCCGATCAGATGGCCGTGCTCGTCATTGACCAGTTTGAAGTAGTCGAGGTCAAGGAACGCCAGGCTTACCGGCAGTCCAAGCTGGCTGCATTGCACCAACTCCCGGTCCAGAATTTCGTAGAGATAGCGCACATTGAACAGGTCCGTGGCGTTGTCGGTGATTGTCAACTGCTGGATGCGGGCCACGTCGCGCGCATTCTCGATCGCGATAGCAGCATGATCGGCCAGGATGTGCAGAAAAGCGATGGTGTAGTCTGTGAGCTGATCTGCGCGCGGGTTGAATATCTCGATAGCGCCGTGAGTGCCTTTGCGCCCGCGCAAAGGAAGGGCGATAACCGAACGCACCGTATGTGGCTTGGCTCCGAACTCTGCGTTGACCCGCGGATCGTCCAGGGCTTCGGGAACAAGCAGCGTCTCGCCGTGCTCAACCACCCAGCCGGCCACGCCTTCGCCTACCTTCACGCGCAGATCGCGTAGCGAAGCCTCTTCTCCGCCCGCGGCAATCGCGTAGTAGAGTTCCTGTCGCGCTTCATCCAGCATCAGCAGGGTCCATAATTCGGCCTCAATGAAGCGCTCCATGTGCTCGATGATAGTGCGCAGGATCGTATTCAGGTCGAAGCTCGAGGTGAGCGAGCGCGCTACCTGATGGAAGACGAGAAGGTCGTCGAGCGGGATACGAGTTTCCGTATCATTGATCATCGTGAGGCCCAGGTCGAAAAGTCTTTTCGCAATTCTTGCACATCGCCGCTGTCTGGCGACGGGAAAATACTTGTCGTTTCCGCAGCGCGCGCATTACGCAGGTCACTTCTTTTCGGAGGAACGGTTTGTTACGTTCTCATCCCCTCAAATGCATCAGCCGCCGATGTGGACCATCGAACGGGACGGTTTCAAGAATCCCGGCTCGCCGATGTGATGGCGCTCCTCCTTGCCCTGAACCGTTTGGGCAATGTAACTGGCAAGCTCCGCATCGCTGGTCCCCGCGCGCAGGCGTCCATACAGGTCGTGCTCCACTTGGGAAAACAGGCAAGTGCGAATCTTGCCATCGGAGGTGAGGCGCACACGACTGCACGCGCCGCAAAACGCTTGCGATACCGGGGCTATGATTCCGATCTCGCCCACGCCATCGGCAAAGGTATAGCGCCGGGCGGTCTCGCTGGCCTCTCGCGGCGCCAATTCGACCAGAGGCAGCACGCGCCCGATGCGCGTTACGATTTCCTTGAGAGGAACGACGATTTCGGGTGTCCATAGCCGGCCTTCTTCCAGCGGCATGAACTCGATGAAGCGCACAACCACGCCTTCGCGGCGCGCGAATTCGGCGAAGCCTTCAATTTGGCTGTCATTAAAGCCGCGCAGTAGAACGCAATTGATTTTCAGTGGCATCAGATTGGCTTTGCGAGCGGCGCGAATGCCCGCCAGCACAGCCTCAAAGCTGCCTGAAACGCGAGTAATGCGCTCGAAGGTGGGCGCATCCACAGCGTCCATGCTTACCGTAACCCGGCGCAGCCCGGCCGCCTTGAGCGGAGCGGCTAGTTGGGCTAGCAGGTGTCCATTCGTGGTCAAGGCCAGGTCCAGCGGATCGCCGTTCAGCGTGCGCAGGCGCGCCAATTCCTGAACCAACTCCAACAGCCCGCGGCGCAACAGCGGCTCGCCGCCCGTAAGCCGCACTTTGGAGATGCCCAGCGCCACGAAAACCTTGATCAGCCGCAGGTATTCGTCGATGCTGAGTTCGGGATACTGCGGGCCTACTTCCCACCTCACGGACGAAGACCTGTTCGCGGGAGACTCAGCTTCACCCGTGCGGCAGTAAACGCATTTGTAGTTACAGCGGTCGGTGATGGAGACGCGGAGATCGTGGATCACTCGCCCATGGCTGTCGGTCAGCCGCGCGGCCGTGGCTATTGGTGCGGGGTTTAGCAAGGCAGTGGCCATGGAAACCTCCGGGCTATACCGTTCTCGACCTTTGATGCGCGCCAGCCTGTTCAAGGGCTTCCGGCTGGCTGGCTCAAGCCTGCACTCAGTCAAGACGCGGCGTGCCCCGGCGCAGCAGAATACCGGCGATGCCGCAGACGGCGATGATGGCCAATGTAAGGAAGAAGTAATAGGCCATCGGATGCGCCCAGCCTGGCGAATAACTCAGATCCTGGCCTACCCACAACAGCAGGACAGTGGCGATCACCGCAAATTGGCCGGCTACAACCAGCAAGGTATGACCCAGGTCGCGTCGTTTATCGAGCGCTTCAACTTGGTCGGGGGTTAGATGGCGTTCTTCTGGGGGAAGCAGGGAATTTGCCATTTTTCTCTCCAGTCTTTGGCGATCATAATTCGCCTGGACGAGCCGCGCGGTCTCTCAATGGCCTTCTGGCCCGGCCGCTCATACTCTCGATTCAATCACATACCACGGAAGCTGCGCCAGTGGCATGGCTGGAAGGCTCATCCGACCACTGTTCTAGGGGCGGGTAACCGGCCGATTGCGATTGGAGAGGCTGCCGTTGTCCCGGCCGCGTCTGGTTCACGTACGATAAAAACCAGCATAAACGCTGCGCAATCTCACCACAGTTACACAGTCCCACAGTAAATATGGGGGGGAGGGGGGTGTCTTTTCTCCGAACGCCGCGTTTCGTTTCGACCGGTCCGCGAGGTCAACCCAACTTGAGGGTAATTGAACGGAAGGAAATAATCTGCAAGGTGCATTCGTGCGCATTCCCCCGTCGGTGCAGCTCAGTCTTCAATGAAGGCCACCGACTGCAGAGAGCTGATCTCGAATGCTTTGCGGCAGCGGACGTTGGCGCAGGCGAGCTTTTCGTCGCGTCTTACCATGTAAGACTGCGCCTTGGCGAACTTTGCGCGGTCGCGTTCGTCTGCGCCCCTGGGCAACTGAGGACGCTTGTGGCGCACAATCCACGTTACCTTGTACTCGCCCTCCTGCCCGCACTTGGGGCATGTGAGCGTATGGGTGCGTTGTTCGGTCGTTTCGTTGAAAAAATCCCGCTCTTCCATGGTCTTCCAGCCTTCCATCCCGGCGAAAATCGACTACCCGGAATCCCGGATTTCCTATCCCAAGGACCAAAACTTCAAACCTGGCAGGCCAAAGGGACTTTCGCTCCGGCAGAATCTATTCCATACTCATGCTTGCCATGAGGAAACGCAAGCCAGGAAAATTTTCAGCCGCCAAGGCGGTTAAGGCCAACGCAAGGGAGCGGGTGGGCCAGCCCAAGCCGGTGAAGGTGATTTCGACCGAGCCGCGGACCGGTCGCGCTACCAAGCACAAGCCCAAGCTCGAGGAGATCATCGCGCAGGAGGAGTAGCTTAGAAGCGGAGGCGGCTTTGTTTTACGCAGGAGTCCTTTGTCTTACGCAGGTCCCCTGCGTCTTACACCTGCGGGACAGTTGTCTTACGGCCGTAAGACAACTGTAAGACAGCCGTCCGACTGGCGTTAGACGCCAGTTTGGCGCAGTCATGCCGTAGGACATGCGGAGTGCGATTCGGCCTGGACCGGCTCCATTGTCTGTCGTCAACGCATCGCGCTCGACGGCCAGCTCTGTCCGGGACTCGCGGGCTGCGAAGGTTGGTGGTCGCCTTCTACTCTCTTGGTGACCTTGGTCCATCTCTTTTTTACCGGCTCGCCTAGCTTGAAAAGGCTGTGCGTCTTGGCTTCTTGGCTGGGCTGCATGGCTGGGCTGCTCGTCTTGGGGAACCGGAGCGCATGGCAGGAAGAAGGCAAATGAAGAATCTTTGCTCGCGAGCGTGTTTGGTGGTGGCTCTTTTTGTTCTGGCGCCGGTTGCGCTTCTGGCCCAGGTGAGCGGCCAGGGGATCATGTTGGGCAATTGGAAACTGAATGTCGCGAAGAGCGATTTCGGCGACGGCGCAAAGCTGATGGCGATGGCCGTCAAGATGACTTCCGACACGCCTGAGCTGATCGAGTTTGCCGTGAATCAGACCACCGGCAGCGGCTATCAGGGGTCTTACAGCTTCACGGGGGCGACGGACGGCAAAGAGTATCCGATTACAGGCAGCGCCACTGTCTACTCCTACGTGGAGGAACCGGGCGTGGTGCATGAGACGCAGCGAGACCCCGACGGCACCGTCACCAAGGGCGACTTCACACTGAGCCCGAATGGCAAGGTGGGCATCTGGCTTTATACCATCACCAATCCCGATGGGACGGTGGTGAAGCAGAAGCTGGTTTTTGATCGCGCGGCGTAAGACTGGATCGCAGGCCGTGGTCTCGTTTTATATCTGTCTTACGGACCTGTCTTACGGGCTGGGTACGCTATAAGGGCCGGGGTAGGCTGGCTCGGCGGGCTTATCGGCTGGCTCGCGTGGCAGAACGACCGAAGTTCTCTTCGAGAAGATGCGGAACTGCACCACCAGGTCGAGCAGCACGGGAACGGGCTTGCCGTCTAGTACGGCCGGCTGAAAGCTAGCCTTGCGGATGGCCGCAACGGCACTCTCGTCCAGGCCGAAGCCGATGGGGCGGCCGACGACGATCTCCTGTGCTTTGCCATCGGGACCAACCACGGTGTGATAGAGAGCCATGCCGGCCACGCCGTTGGCTTGCGCGAATTCATTCGAGTCTGGCTCGAACTTGGTCAAGAGCACTGCCTTCTTGTCCACCGTGTTCTGGCGAAGGATGGCAGGGTCTTTGGGCCTGTAGTCGACCTTGTCCGCCACGGCCTTGTAGTAGAGCTTCCAGAAGTCGGGCATGGCGGCCATCATGCGCTCGTCGAGCCCTGGGGCGAAGACGTTATCGAGGGCCTCGTTGAGCAGCCGTTTGGCGTGCGCGGGCGAAGTAGTGATAGTCAAGCCTTTGGAATGGGCTGCACGCCTTTCTTCTGGCGTTCCGATCACCGGCAATGGGGCCGAATGGGCCCGCTGCGGTGGGGCTGGCTTGGCTTGCGTGGTGGCGGCCGGAGTTACAGCCTGAGTTGCGTCTGGAGTTACAATTGGTGCCACCTGCGGTGGGACTGATTGTGTCTGTGTCTGTGTCGCGGCCACCTGCTGCGAGGCTTGCTGCGCTTGCGTGGTGGCGGCTGGAGTCACAGCCGGAGTCACATCTGTAGTTACAACAGGAGTTATAGGTTGAGTTACAACTGGAGTTATAGATGGAGTTACAGCCGCGGCGGGAACTGCGGCCGTGTCTTTCTTGCCCTTGGGGGGCTTTGGGACCTTTACCTTTTTGAGCTTCACCACGATCTCGCGGTCGATGGTGATCTTGACCATTTTTTTCTTGGGAGTGATGCGTACCTGATCGACGGCCTTGGAGGCGTCTTCGTAGGCTAACTGGGCCGTGAAGTGCAGGCCGTAGCGCGCGCCTTGGAGTTCGACCTTCTGTTTGGTGAGATGCGCCTTTTCAATCTGGATGATGTTGAGCGTGTAGGAGCCCTGCGGAGAGTGGCCGATGAGGTGTCCGTGCTCATCGAAGCTGAGGGTATTGTCCAGATAGCCGCCGCGCAAATAGAGCTGCTTGCCCACCACCAACTGCTTGAGCTCGTCTTCGCTCATGCCGCCTTTCCGGTCGGTCTCGGGAGATGTTTCATCGGGCGTGGACGTGGCTGGAACAGCGGGAGCTACCGGAACGGTTGTTTCAGGGGGCGTGGTCGAGGCCGGGACTTGGACAGGCCCCGTTTGCGGAGTCTCCGCAGTGGGGCTGGGGGCTGGCGCGGCCGGCTGCTGCGCATCGCTGGATTGTGCTGGTGGAGTTTCCGGCTGCGAAGCTGCGTCTGGTTGTTGCGCATGAGCGTAAACGACTAATGACAGCACCAAGGTGGCGAAGCAGGCCGCACGGCCAAGACGGGCCGACACCGCCTGAAAAATCAAATCAGAGCGAATCAGAGACATGATCATGAAAAGAACCTTTGAGCGACACTTTAACAGGAAGATGTTATGGCAGTCGAAGAGAAATGTGCGTGCGCGCTTAACCCGTTTCCTTGTCGCGCGCGGGGGCACGCTTCAGTCGCCAGAGAATGCGGCGGAAGAGGCCGAGGATGCGGCGCGTGTCGTGTTCAGAGAGCATGAGCCGACGTAACAGCAGACGCAGATCGTGGCGGTTGGCTGCCTGCATGGTTTTGGGCGAGTAGCCCGCTGCATGCATCGTCTCTTCGACCACGCCCGCAAGCAAATCCAGACGGCCGGAAGCCGAGACGCGAGTGAGAGCGGGCTGCGGCGGGCGCTCTTCAGCGGTGAAGGCGTGGGCGGCGAGCTCGTAAAGGCAGACGGCGACGGCTTGACCCAGATTCATCGAAGGCTGGCGCGGGTCGGTTGGGATCTCGACTAGAACGTGGCAATAGGAAAGGTCTTCGCGGGTAAGTCCATGCTTTTCGGAGCCGAAGACCAGTGCGATGCGTCCGCCGCGGGCAAGCTCCTGGCTGACCAAGGATGTCAAAAGCGGAAGAATAACCACCGGTTGCTCGGCCTTGCGATAAGTAAGGGTTCCGGTGCCCAGTACCAGAGTGCAGTCGGCCAGAGCCTCGGCCAGGGTTGCTGACTCTTGTGCATGCTGGAGGAGTTCCGGAGCGCCGATGGCCGAGCGGGCCTCGCGCCAGGTGGAGGCAAAGGGCGCTACCACTGCTAGCCGATGCAGGCCGAAGTTAGCCATGGCCCGCGCCACCGCTCCTATGTTGAGAGGATTGCGCGGCGAGACCAGCACCACTTCAATCGAATCGCGTTGGGATTCAGGGAACAAGAATGATTGTAGAGCTAACGGGCATAAACCAATTTGCTCAGCTATAAATAGTCGATTGCGCGGTAATAAGAACTGGTTTCCCACAGAAACCGTAACTTTCCACAGGCTGGCAGGTTGCAATCCGGCGGGTGGGTTGCTATTCTCGAAAAGTTGCAAGGAGACGATGACCGTCTGCTCCGGGAGTCGCTTGCAAAGGGTAGTGGTTTGTGCTAATCTCAGAAAGTTGCAGATGAGCAGTAAGGCCTCCCGGTGGCTATGCGGCCTGCCCGATGAGGGAAGTGGGAAGCGAGTTGTAATGCTGGTTCGTTGGGTCAGGTGAGGCTAGAGCCCCTGAGCCCCTGTAGGGAATCCCACAGAGAACAAGCCATTGCAAGACCCAGGAGTTTTATCTCCTGTGAGCCTTATCGGCTCAAGCGCGGTTTGCTGGTCGCTCTTTGATATTTTGCGCTGTGCGAGCTTTTGGGGCGGAAGTTATTTTTGTCATGTCGATCGAGATTCTGGTTGACACGAAGATAGAACTTCGATATGTTTGAAAGGTTCGCGCAAAAACGCCAATGAACGCTGTTAGACGCGTTGTTGGTAAGCGCAACAAGTTCGAGGACAACCTGGTGTAACAGCCGGGCCTCGATCCAAAAGGGCACCGCTCAGGCGGACGGTCCTAAAGGATCTTTGACAATTAGGTTGAACATGCCAGTCGTGAGAAAAGATCAGGTTTGGCTTGATCATTCTCACTAAATAGGCATCGCGCGTTTTCGAGCGTGCGATGCAGCTGAACCTCACCGACCTCCGTCGGGCGAGGGGAAGCCATCAGGCTTCAAACGAGAGTTTGATCCTGGCTCAGAATCAACGCTGGCGGCGTGCCTAACACATGCAAGTCGAACGAGAAAGTGGTAGCAATACCATGAGTAAAGTGGCGCACGGGTGAGT
>JBEKRS010000121.1:0-9872 GCA_049518535.1 Occallatibacter sp.
AACCTGACCTCGACGCTGCCCATCTTCCCCACTTCCCAAAGCTGAACATCAAACCCAACTGCACGCAAAAAAACGCACCAGATGAATTTAGTCACAGCCTCTGAGCCCAGCCGAAGGGTGCCTGCTTCTCCTACCTTTGCGAAAGGATGGGATACCACGAACTCCATAGCGCGTAAGCGCTGGCTACCCCACCGCCGGTGGTTAATCCGCGACCATGCACTCTCCCGGCAAAATAGGCCGTGTCCGCGGCAGCATTCCGCGATACGCAAACGAGCCCATCAACGCCAGCATGCCCGCAAACGCTCCCAGTTTCACCAAGTTAGTCGCGCCGGTTTGCGGCAGAGCTTTCCATAGCACCAGCAGCACCGTCTGCGCCGCCGTCACCGCCCAAACCGAGCCGTAGAAGTATCGCCGATGAGTGCCTTCCATCTTGGTCGAGCTTTCAACCCTCGGCAATTTGCCCAACGCGCCCAAGAGCAGAATCACCGCCGCCAGCGGCAGGTAGGCGTAGTTGTATATCTGTTTCATGCGCCACATACCGGTCGCCGAGGCAATGATCAGCCCGCTCAGGTTCAGCAGCGCATAACTCAACACGGCGTTCCACGCAAAGCTATAGCACACCCGCCGGTAAAGCGGATTCGGCTTGTCCTCATCGAAGCGCAGAATATAAGGTCCCGGCTCGCCGCCCGGTACCTTTCCGCGCACCAGGGCAATCCCCGTCCCCAAAAGCACCGCGCCCAGCCACAGCGAGTTGCCCCAACTGAACCCATGCGCAAACAGCGAAAACGTCAGCGGTCCCGGCGCCAGAAAAAACACCCAGATCCAGATCGGCCAATGCGCCAGCCGGTAGATGCGCGTATTCCGTGTCCGCATCTTCCGTTCGCGGGCATACTCCACTTTCCCTTTGTATCCCATGCCAACAAGCCTCGCAGAGCCCCCGCAACCCCGTCAATTCGTGCAGCAAAATAACACAAATCTGGGTGCCCCATCCTCGCCGCGCTTTTGTTTTTTGCGGTTAGGATGGGAAACAACAAAGACGCGGTATCCCATTCATGCTGCCCTCCCATCTGAGCGATGCAAAAGGCTCGTCATCCTGAGCGAGCGTAGCGAGTCGAAGGACCTGCTGCTGCTTTTCGGGCTTTGCCGCTTCAGCCCAATCCAATCGGATCAGCGCGGCGAATGATTGATCATGGATGCCGGCCTTGGGGTGAATATGCAGGAGTTGGCATACCCGTGATCGGGCCAATCGAGACCACAAACACTTCCCTCTGGGCACTGCCGAAGTTCTTTATTGATCTGACGTGTAATCAATCCAACGTGAACATCGGGGGTAGACGATGCAACTCTGCTATAAATGTCAGCAAATTCTCCAAAGGAGATATCTGGATCAGGAAGCATATAAACGACACGCTGATCACGATTCTGCATAATTTCCGCAATCATTTGGCCCAACTCATCGGGGCGCTTCCGCGTTTCGTTGATAGTAGTGTTCCCATCATTGTGAATTTTCACAAAAATATCTCTTCCATCGAAGCAGTCGTTGAGCGGAATCGTCCGAACTCGTGTCGTCGGAACATGCATGCCCACCGACCCCGAAACCGTCCTCGGGCCTTGCAGCATAAAAGCGCATAAGCTCAACACCAGAAACAAGCTGGCCATGGGAGCGGCCAAGAGCGATCCAAGATGGTTGAGGTCCATATCATACTCAGACACCGCTAACCCCGCTTTTGTTCCCCAACCCCAACCAACCCCATCCACCTGTCTTACAGATGATCTCCCCGCAACCCCGTCAATGCGGGCGGTGATGTAGTTTCCGAATCTGCGACGATCCGGCCGGAACCACAAGAGGTTTGGAGCGGACTCTTATCTCAGCGCTGCCTTCGGGCTCGTGGTCTTGCCAACATGGAAAAGCAATCCAAACGAAAGGTGGTAATACAGGTCCGTGGCCGGCTGCTGCATGGATTGGAGCATTTACCACTTTTCATCGGAGCCAAACTAACACGGCTAGCGGAGACCAGCCGAGCGTCTTTCAAAACCCGCCAAAATCAAAACCATGCCACCTCGTTTTATGTTGAAATGTTGAAGGAGACGATTTTAATTCGAAGGTACATGGTCTATGACAGACTGGTTCGCGCGCCCCGTCCTCCACGTCAAAGACGTCGAGGCCTCGCTTCGCTTTTACGTTAACCTGCTCGGCTTCACGAGCCCCTGGCGCTACGACGAGGACGGCCGAGCGCATGCCGCACAGGTCGACCGGCAGGGCTGCGCGCTCATCCTGGCCGACACATGGCCAGAGAAGGTCGGCAAGGGGCTGATGTTCATTTCCCTAAACGTTGAGCCGGAGACGCACGAGGCCGCGGTCGCCGCGTTGGACGCTCTGCGCGCGGAACTCGAGGCCAAAGGCGTTCCGGTCAAGGATGGTTCGTGGGGCTACCGGCTTCTGGTGGTCGATGATCTCGACGGCAATCAGCTCTTCTTCAACTATCCGAACGAAACTGCATCCGGCAAGATTGCTAGCGATCAAGCATAGCCGTCCCGATCTAGTCGAGAAGCGCGACAACCGTGGCGAAGAGGCCGCAGGCAATTAACCAGCAAGAAAGCCTGTGCGAGCGAGCAGCGAGCGTCTGCCGCACCGCAGGTGCCGACGCAGGCGCTAAGTTACAATGAAAGACGGGCTAAGGCCAGTCTATCTTGCGCGCTAAGCGCAACCCCAGCAAGGAGCTTCAACTTAGATGTCGATTCCCGCCACACAAATGCGTCCCGGCATGATCATCAAACACAAAGACCAACTGCATCTGGTCTTCAAAGTCGAACACCGCACCCCCGGCAACCTGCGCGCCTTCATCCAGGCCAAACTGCGCAACATCCGCACCGGGGCCATGTTCGAGGAGCGTTTCCGCTCCGCGGACGCGATTGAGAAAGTGGTTGTGGACGAAGTCACCATGGATTTTCTCTACGCCGACGGCGACGACTACTACTTCATGAATCCCGTTGACTACGAGCAGACTGTGCTCAAGAGCTCAACCCTCGGCGATGCGGTCGAGTACCTCACGGCCAACCTGCAAATCAAGGTCAGCTACTTCGACGGCCAAGCGGTGGGCATCGATCTGCCCGCCTCGGTCGAGCTAACTGTCGTCGAGACTGAGCCCGGCCTCAAATCGGCCACCGCCTCCAGCGTCACCAAGCCCGCCAAAACCGAAACCGGCCTCGTCGTTCAGGTCCCAGCCTTCATCAACGAAGGCGAAAAAATCCGCGTCGACACCAGCGAAGGCGCGTACCTCAGCCGCGCGTAATACGCATCGGCACAACTTCAATTCACGGCAAGACCACTCTAACCAGAAAGGGAGTCGATCAGATGCCTGTCCCCACCTCCATCGCCATTGCCGCAGTAAGCTTCAACCAGAACTCCGATTTCCTGAAGAAAGGTGTCGAAGGATTGACTGCCGATGAGTGGGTGCGCCGCCCAAGCAGTTCAGTCAACCATCTTTTGTGGATCGTAGGCCATGTCTGCTGGGCACGCAGCGCCGTGCTGAAGCGATTGGGTGAAGACTGGTCGAAACCGTGGATGCCGCTTTTTAGCCGTGGTGCAAAGCTCGACGAGTCCGCCAAATATCCCACGCCAGAAGAGGCGATGCTCACATGGGATGAGTCAGGCGCTCACCTGAACCACGCGATGGAATCTGTCTCACCAGAGATCTTGGCGGTTGCCGCGACTCAGGGGCCGCCAAGCGCCGATGGCAAGGTGAGCGGTGTGGTCAACTTCCTCGCGTACCACGAGACCTATCACATAGGACAGGCCGCTTATCTGCGCTGCTGGCTTGGACACCCGGGAACCATGGGCTGACGTCGCCGGCGCGACCCGCCATTTCTGCCACAAGAGAAAAACCACCGCTGGTTGGCGGTGGTTTTTCATTAGTCGGAGTTGAATTGCTTCCACAGGAAGTTAGAACCCCGCCTCCGGCAGCTTCACCAGCTTAGCTTCGAGCAGCGCCTCGATCGTTCCCAGCGCCTCCAACACTTTGTCCGAGACCGGCGCGTCCACCTGCACCACAGCCAGCGCCTTCACCGGCTTTGCTCCAGCCCGCTCCCGGCCCAGCGCAAAGTTCGCGATGTTCACGCCTTTCTCGCCCAGAATCGTGCCGATCTTTCCGATAACGCCCGGAACGTCGAGGTTGCGGCAGACCAGCAAGTTCCCTTCGAGCGGTGTCTCGATATCGATCCCGTCAAACGCCAACAGCCGCGGCTGCTCATCGCGAATCACCGTGGCCGATGCGCTGCTCTCGCCCTTTGCCGTGTGCAGTCTGATCGTAAGCACCGTCGTCGCTCCGCCGCGATGACTCTCCTCTTTCACCTCGTGGATGCGAATGCCGCGCTCCTCGGCCACCGACGACGCATTGATCCGATTCACATTTTCCGAACCAGCCAGCAGTCCCTCAATGGCCGCGTTGCGCACCAGGTCAATCTTGGCGTCAGCCAAAGTCCCACCATAGACCAGATCGATCGCTTCAATACCACCTTTGCCAGTCTGCGCCAGAAACGAGCCCAGCCGTCCCGCCAGGTCGATGTACGGCGCCAGCACCACGTACTCCTCATGGCTCAACGACGGCAGATTCACTGCATTCTGCACCACTCCAAGTTTGAGATAATCGCGCACCTGCCGCGCAATCTGAATCCCCACCGCCTCCTGCGCCTCGCCTGTCGAGCCTGCGATGTGCGGCGTCAGAATCACGTTGTCTAAATCTCCGTAAGGCGTGTTTTTCGCCGGCTCAACCGAGAACACATCCAGCGCCGCGCCCGCCACCTGTCCACTCTTGAGCGCCTCCACCAGCGCTGCATCGTCGATCAGCTCGCCGCGTGCGCAATTGATAATGCGTACACCCTTCTTCATCGTCACCAGCGTCTTCGCGTTGATTACGCCGTTCGTTTGCGGCGTCAATCCCACGTGCAGCGTCAGATAATCCGAGCCAGCAATCAGCTCGTCGAGCGTCACCAGACGAATGCCATTCTCGCGTGCCACTGCGGCCGAGACAAACGGATCGCTGCCAATAATTTCCAGCCCAAAGCCCTTCGCCCGCTTCGCAACTTCCAGGCCGATCCGCCCCAGCCCCAGAATGCCCAGTGTCTTGCCGCGCAGCTCCACCCCTTGCAGGCTCTTCTTCTCCCACTTGCCGGCGTGCATCGTCGAGTTGGCCGCGGGCAGTTTGCGTGCCAGCGCCAGCATCAGCGCAATTGTCAGCTCAGCCACGGCTACCGCATTCGCACCCGGCGTATTCATCACCACAATGCCCCGTCGCGTTGCTGCGTCGGCGTCAATGTTGTCCACTCCCACGCCTGCCCGGCCAATTACCCGCAGCTTCGGCGCATGTGCCATCAGCGCGTCGTCGGCCTGCACCGCGCTACGCACCACCAGCGCATCGGCATCGGCCAGAGCTGCCGGCAAACCGTCCGGCAACTGCTCATGCGTCAAAACTTCCCATCCCGGCTCGGCCGCAAACACAGCCAGCGTTGCCGGAGAAACCTTCTCTGCCAGAACGATCTTCATTGCGTCTCCCTTGCCTTTGCGCGCCGCTTCATACTCGTCGAAGCGAACGCCGTGCTGTTCGCACAAAATTTCAAATATCCGCACCACCGCCGCGTGCGGCTTGCCCTCGTCCCGCTCGTACTTGGTCAGCGAGTTGGGATGCACTCCCAACCGCTCGGCCATCTCGTATTGATAGAGGTCAAGCTGCTTGCGTGCAATCAGCAGCTTTTCCCCAAAACTAAGTTCGGACATGAAATCAGCTCCCAGCTGACAGCAAACAGCTCACAGTTGACGTGATACACATTGCAGTTGATAGCGAGCAGCGAATAACTGTTAGCGGTCTACTGTTAGCTCTTAGCAGCATCCGCATATACCTTCTGCGCCGCAGCCACGCCCTGTCCATAAGTCACCGGCAACCCCAGCGTATCTTTCGCAATGTGCTCCATCGCTCCCATAAACGCCACCGTGTCCAGATAGTCGAAGAAGCCCAAATGCGCCACGCGGAAGATCTTGCCCTGCATCGAGCCTTGTCCGTTGGCCGTCACCAGGCTGAACTTCGCCTTCAGTGCCTTCACCACCGCGCCCGAATCCATCCCTTCAGGCACTGCAACTGCAGTCGCCGCAGCCGATGGCGATGTCGGCGCAAAAAGCGTAAAGCCCAGTGCCACGAGGCCCGCCCGCGTCGCCCTGGCATTCACCTGCGCATTGTCGATCAGCGCGATGCGGCCTTTTTCGAGGTCCCCACCCGCCTGCCCGGCAATGTAATCCAATGCCGCACCAAGCCCTGCAACCAGCGCGACAGCGGGAGTGTAAGCGGTTTCGCCCTTGACCTGATTCTTCCGCTCCTTGCGCAGATCAAAGTAGTAGCGCGGATTCTTCGACGTCTCCGCTGCCTTCCACGCCTTCTCGCTCACGCTCAGATAGGCCAACCCCGGCGGAATCATCACAGCCTTCTGAGAGCCGCCAATCAATACGTCAATCCCCCAGCCGTCCACGTCAAATGTCTGTGTCCCCAGGCCAGTGATGCCATCCACCACCAGCAGTGTGTCGGTGCCTTTCACCAGCTTGGCCACCGCCTCCACATCGTGGCTCACGGCTGTCGAAGTTTCCGAGGCCTGCATATAAACTGCCTTGTGCTCCGGCTTCAACGCGGCCTTGATCTCGGCAATCTCGAACGTCTGCCCGTAAGGCTTCTCGACCACATCCACCTGGCAGCCAAACGCCTTGGTCAGGTCCACCCAGCGCTCGCCAAACTTGCCCGCCGTCAGCACCAGCACCCTATCGCCCGGAGAGGTGAGATTCGAGACCGAAGCCTCCATCGCCCCCGTCCCCGAACTCGACAGCAGCAGCACATCATTCTGCGTGCCCACAAAAATCTTCAACTGGGCCAGCACCTTCTGAAACAGGGCGCGAAACTCCGGTGTGCGGTGGTGAATGTCCGCCGCCGCCATGGCAAATTGAGCCGCCGGAAGCAGCGGCGTTGGGCCGGGTGTGAACAAGCGCGTCTTGCGAATCATGGGTTTCTCCTCGGTTCTATATGAGGCCTGAAAGGGAGACTGAACCACCAACTCCGCAATCCAATGTCCGCGACAGGTTCTTCGCGGCATCGGACCGATTCAGCTGATCGGCCCAGCTCCCATTGGCCACTTGTTGATCACAGAATACACAATTTTGTGGTTTATGTGGATTTTTATTTTGCAGAATTCTCTATCCATCCCAAATCCGGCACCGCTCCCGCTTCGGCCGGAAATCTGAACTGGATGAGCGCATCGGTCTGAAGTCCTCAACCCAGGATCATGCCGAGGCAGATCAGTGGACACTGGCTGACTTGGCGGTTCAAATAATCCGCGATCACCCAACATCTAGGGCGTTAAATAGCTTGTTGGCTTTGTTGAGACGAATTGGGCGCTTTCGAGTGCGACCGGTAGAACGATAGACTATTTATTCCGACGAGTCTCAGTTTCCGCCCTATGCCACAGTGCATTCGCGTACGACATCCGATTGCATCACGCCGGGTGATTTCGAATCACAAGATTCGATACATCCAAGACAAGGCTGCCGACCACGACCTGCGTACCCGCCACATTCCGGGTTAGGCCTGGTCCAGAGATGTTTTGTAGATCGAGTTGAGTAAAAAAATGGGAGGTTTATGCTTTCTATTTTGCCGCTACTCTCAATAGGCTTGTGGATTGCCGGCTTCCGCCGTCGTGGATTCGGGTGGCGCATATCTATTCTCCTTTCCTCAATCCCGTGCTCTCTTCTTGTCGCGTATTCGACGGAGAGCCTCAGTGCATTCCATCTGGTTACTCGATTGGGTGTATCGGTCTGCTGGCTTTTTTGCGCATTGTTGGCCGCGGGTTGGCTTGCCTTCAACATGCGTCCGGCTGCCGGCGATTCTCTTGCAACAGATAAAGCCGTGAATGCGACGGAGGAGATTTATATCGATTCGGCCTTGGATGGATGGGACTGGACGGCACTCGGCGTGGCGGCTGTATTGGCTGCGATTGTCGCGCTAACGGCCCTTGTTTCGGCTCCCAACACATGGGATGCAATGGAATACCATTTGCCGCGCGTGGTGCAATGGATGGGAAATCAGGGCGTTCAACTCTATCCAACCATCGACAGGCAGCAACTGACCATGCCGCCTATGTCGGAATACTTCATGCTGCATCTTGATCTCCTATATGGTTCCGACCGGCTGGTGAACCTTGTCCAATGGTTTGCCTATATGGGTTGCATCCTCGGCGTGTCTCTTCTTGTCGAGGAATTGGGCGGGAACCGCCGGGCACAGGCATTTGCCGCGGTTCTTGGTGCGACGATTCCCGCTGCGATGCTGGGAGCCTCCGGCGCCAAGAACGACAACGTTCTCGCCTGCTGGATTGTTCTCGCCGTCTATTTGTTGATTACATGGAGAAGAAAGCAAAACTGGTGGCTGGCGCTGGCGATCGGCGCATCTATTTCGCTGGCGATATTTACCAAGGGGACAGCCTATATCTTTCTCCCCTGTCTTGTCCTGGCTTGCTGGATGATGTACGACGCGAAGGCCCGCCGGCGATTTGCGCTAAGCCTTCCGCTCTTCATGCTGTTGTTTCTCTCAGTCAATGGTCCACTTTGGCTCCGCAATTACAACCTGTCTGGCTCCGTGCTCGGGCTGCCTTATTTTGATGGCGTAGGAAGCATTGAGGGGCGTAAGTTTGCCAATTCGCACTTGAGTCCGGGGCAAGCTCTGGCGGGCCTGGCAAGAAATATTTCCATCAACCTGAGTGTCCCGAGTAACACGGCGAATGAAGTTACAACCCGCCTCTGCCATTACTTCATCCGAAAAATCGGGGTAGATCCGGACGACTACGGGCAGCTCTATCGCGCGCAATCCGGGCACGCATGGCCTTTTCAAGTCCAGTGGCACTATCGCGACGAGGAATTGACGGGTAATCAGTGGAATTTCCTGCTACTTCTCGTCGCGGGTGTTTTGTATGTCGTTCATTGGCGTACGAGGAATAAGCAGCATGGCTGGCTGGCTTCGGGGTTGATCGGCGCTCTTATCATGTTCTCCGCTCTGCTGCGATGGGGTCCATGGAATGGAAAGTATCAGTTTCCGATTTTCACGGTATCGGTGGTATTCGTAGCGTTGGTTCTGGTTCAGTTCCTGTCCAGAAAAACGATCCGGGTTGCGATGTTCCTGTCGCTCATCCTCGCCGTACCCGAGGCGACCATGAATTCCATGCGCCCATGGGTAAATTTGCATGAGCACGCGGAGACGTTGTCTGCGTTGCCACGAGATCGCACCTATTTTCTCGACAAGCATCAATATCTCGCCGAATCCTTTATACAGGCAGCCCAGGCTCCCGAGGTGAAAGACTGCCGATTTGTTGGGATTGATGCGACCCTGCTCCATTTTGAATATCCTATGATGGCGTTGATTAAAGAGGGAAGCACCGAACATCGCTTTCAGTACTTGTCCGTGACTAACCCCACGATTGCCTATGGCAAGGCAGACATCCCCGTACCCTGCGTGGTTGTCTGCCTGGGATGCGCCGGCTCCGCTGAAAAACTGCACAAATATGGAGAGAACCCGCGCACTGAATCATTTGGAGAAGTTGTCATTTTCAGTAACAATGGCAATCCCGTAGCTTACCGCGAGTCAGCCAATCCAGGTTCTCTGTAACAATTGCATTCCGTCTTTCATCCGTGAACGGATAAGATATCGACAAACCGGAAGTTGAGCTCATGTCTTAGGGTCTGTCATCAAATTGGTAATATGCAGGATGGCATAATGCTTTTAGTTTTGCATTATGAGTTTGCATCGCTACGGATTACGGGACGACCAGTGGGAGCGTATTGAAGGACTTCT
>JBEKRS010000122.1:0-9861 GCA_049518535.1 Occallatibacter sp.
GGCATTGATCTGGCCGAGACCGAGCGGCGGAAGTGGTATCGCAAGCCTCCGGTGGAAGAACCAAAAGAGTCACTCAGGACCGCATAAACACTGCATATTGCGCATACTTATCCACAAGAGAAGGCTGTGTCGGCGAACGGCGAACGGACGAGGTATACGTCGGATGCAAATACTCAGGCTGCGTGCCGGGATAAGGCTTTCGATAGGGGATGACGTTCATTTACCAGTACCCACCTTTCGTTGTAACTCAGACCGCCTCAATAATGGTCGCGATGCCTTGACCCACGCCGATGCACATGGTGCAGAGTGCGAAGCGTCCTCGGCTGCGTGCGAGCTGATACATGGCAGTAGTTACCAGACGCCCGCCGCTGGCTCCTAGAGGGTGCCCTAGAGCAATTGCGCCACCATTCGGATTTACGTGCGCCGCGTCGTCCGGCAAGCCTAGCTCGCGAAGCACGGCCAACGACTGTGACGCGAAAGCCTCATTTAACTCGATCACATCTATCTGACTAAGTGCAAGCCCTGCTTTGGCGAGTACCTTGCGTGTGGCCGGCACCGGTCCCATACCCATGATCCGCGGAGCTATGCCCATGTTAGCGGCGGCTAGTATCCGAACGCGCGGCGTCAAACCGTGCCGCCTTGCCCCTTTTTCAGATGCAATCAACAACGCCACGGCACCATCATTAATACCGGAGGAGTTACCCGCCGTGACGCACCCGTCGGGTCTCACCACCGGCTTAAGTTTGGCCAGAGCATCCAGCGTCGTGTCAGAGCGCGGTTGTTCATCTATCGCAACTTGTACTGCGGAGCCCGTGTTTTGCAGCACCTTCACCGGCGCAATCTCCTCAGCCAGTAATCCCTTGCCCATCGCCTCGACTGTCCGCCGCTGGCTGCGAAAGGCAAACATATCTTGATCTTCACGCGACACATGAAACTCAGCGGCCACGTTCTCCGCGGTCTCAGGCATAGTATCGACGCCGTATCTTGCCTTCATCACGGGATTTATAAGCCGCCATCCCATGGTTGTATCTTCGAGCTTCATGGTCCGCGAGAACGCCGTCTCTGCCTTTCCCATAACAAACGGTGCACGGAACATGCTTTCAACTCCACCCGCAATCAACAAATCCGCCTCGCCGCTCTTGATTGAGCGCGCAGCAATAGAAATTGCATCCAGGCTCGAACCGCAGAGACGATTGACTGTGCTTCCCGGCACACTCTCTGGTAACTCTGCTAACAGAAGCGCCATGCGGGCTACATTGCGATTATCCTCGCCGGATTGATTCGCGCAGCCCAAGATAACATCATCAACCGCCGCCCAATCGACACCGCGATTCCGCGCGATCAACGCCATAAGCGGCGCAGCGGCCAGGTCGTCCGCCCGTATGCCAGCCAGGGCACCGCCGAAGCGGCCGAACGGTGTTCGGATTGCATCGCAAATAAGGGACTCTGGCATGATGCTCCTCTTATTTTGTATAAGGGCTATCCGCCGCTAGCCGGGGCTCCGTGTGCAATGGATGTGCGATGGTGCAGATCCCTGAGTGCCCGCAACTCGTATTCGGTCGGCGCCGCAGTCCGTTCTAACTCCTCTGCAGCCTTTAAGTCCCATCGGGTCTTATCAGTAACTTCTTGTAACTCGACTCCTGGATGCAATGCCATCAGTATAAGTTCATGGGTCCGAGGATCCGAATCCATTACTCCAAGATCGGTGATTACTGTAGTGGGGCCGCGCCCCCGCGCACCAGAATTCTCTTCTGGATTGGTTGTATATCCCGACGAGGTGACGAAGGCTAACTTGTCGACGAAGTTTCGCTTGCTGTGATTGAGCACGATCCAGACCTCTTTGGCAGACGTTGCAATCTCTGGATCTCCGCCTGCTCCGGGCAGGCGAACCTTCGGTTTCTCGTAACTTCCGCCTATGATCGTTGTGTTGATTTGCCCATATTTGTCGATTTGCGCAGCGCCGAGAAACCCCACGTCGACACGTCCGCCCTGGAGCCAGTAGCGAAAAATCTCAGGAACGGAGACGACGGTGTCGGCAGTGTCAGCCAACTCACCGTCTCCGATGGAAAGCGGCAAAACATGAGGCTTGGCGCCAATCGTGCCGGACTCGTAAATCAGCACAACTTCAGGAGCGTGCGTGATCCGTGCCAGGTTGGCTGCCGCGCTCGGCAACCCAATGCCAACGAAGCAGACCGCGCGTCCCGTGAGTTTGCGCGCAGCTGCCACGGTCATCATTTCCTCCGGCGTGTATCCGGCTTTAGGCATCTTCAGTCGTCTCCTTTTCGCCGCCGCGTTGGTCAGTTGCGTCTGTCAGCCGCAATGCTTTGCCGAAACTCAGCGAAATCGGATGTACCGACGATGTGACGATTCATCCACCCAAGAAAAGTCTCCCGGTCGCTGGAAATTGTGTCCCACGCCGTACAAAACGCGTTATCGCGCGCGTAATAACCGTGAGCATAGGATGGATGCGCGCCACCCGGAACTTCGCAGATACATGTTATGACCCAGCCGGGCAATACACATGCGTTCATCGGCGCATTCAACTCTTTGACAATTTCTTCCACTGTGACGATTACTTTCTTTGAGGCCAGCGCGGCTTCCTTTTGTATTCCTACAATTCCGTGAACCAGCACGTTGCCTTTCCAGTCCGCCTTCTGGGCATGCAATATGGCAATGTCGGGATTGAGAGCTGGCGATACAGCCAGTTGTTCGCCGGTAAAAGGGCAGTCGAGAAAGCGGATGTTTTTGTTGTGCCGTGGAAGATCTGAGCCCACATATCCACGCATCACAGAAAAAGGCAACCTTGATGCGCCCGCTTGATAACGAGCGGCCATATCTGCATGGCTGTGTTCCTCGATGTCGAGCGGCCTCGGCCAGCCGGATTGGATTGCATCACGGAACCGATGCAACGAACCTACACTGGGGTTGCCGCCCCAGGAGAATGTGAGACTGGATGCCAGGCCCATGCCGATCAACTGGTCGTAAATCAGGTCCGGGATCATCCGCACCAGCTTCAGATCGCGCTTGCCCTGCCGGACGATCTCATGGCCCGCTGCGAACGGAATCAGATGGGTGAAACCTTCCATTGCCACCTGACTTCCATCTCCAACTAATCCAGCAATAGCTTCGCGCAACGAAGTAATTTCCGCCATGGCAGGCTTTACGTTTCCTCCTGAAATCGACTTGAGCACTCTTTGGTTCTACGGCCGAGATCGGTCACACTTGACGCAATCGATAACAATCTCATGCGTCCATGGACTCAAAACGTGAGCTTTGCCGAAATCTGGAGTTGTCTGGGGTTGAATGCGGTTCTTGGCGTTCCAAAATAGGGATTAGCAGCACTCGTGACGCCGTCCTTGTAATGGTGCGGCACAGGTCCGATGGAATCGGGAGCGCCATAGACGGAGTACACTTCGTCGATATTCGCATGATTGAAAACGTTGAAACCATCTGCTGCGATCTGAAGTTTCGCCTTTTCTGCTGGAAGAGTGAAATTGCGTGAAAGACGAAGATCCCATGAGCGCAGGCCGTCGCCAAAATAGGTGTTTCGTCCCGACGAGCCCACCCTGTCAGTTACCGGATTGCCATCGTTGTTGGCGTCGAATCCGACGAAGAGCGTGAAGGGCCGCGGCGTTTGAACCGTTACGATACTGCTGAATTCGAAGTTTCTTGCAAAGGAGCGCTCCGGCGCATCCACCACAAAGTTGGCAATAAAACGGTGACGCACATCCTGATTTGAAAGTGCGCGCTCCAGGTTCCTCTGGTAGTTAGACTGAGGCGTGCTGACAAATGTTGTGAATGTACCATTGTCAAAGGTTTTTGAAAAGGTGTAATTTGCATTGAGCCGGAAATACTGCCCCCGCTTTTCTGTTGCCTCCAGGGTCACGCCATTGTATACGGAGTTACCTGTTGAGTCTGTGTAGTAAAAGATGCCGTTCGTTCCCGGCTCTCCGCCTGGCGGCGCGGGGATGGAGGGCTCCAACAGTCCAAAGGCGTAGATGTCTTTGTTTGTGCCCGTTTCCTGGCCGATTGGCGGGTCGACGTTGAGGTCGATGGGGCGGACTAACATATGACCGGCTACCCACAGATATCCCGCGCTGACAGAGAATCCTTGGCCCAACTCCCGATCAATCTGCAAGCTGGACTGTTCGGAATATGGCTCGCGGAGGTTTTGGTCTACGGATGTTCCCCCCTGGGCATAGGGTGAATTGTTGGGAAACGATTTGGACGTAATCAGGTTCTCGAATGCCGTGTCGACCAAGGGAGGAATCACAGTCCGCGGCGGAGTGTTTGCGCCATAGGGGCTGGCGGGACAACCGGCGAGCACGCAGGGCGTGGGAATGACCAGAGTATTCAATAGATATGTGCCTGTCTGCTGGTTTTTAGCGGTGGGCA
The DNA here is from genome assembly GCA_049518535.1 of Occallatibacter sp. Taxonomy (GTDB): domain Bacteria; phylum Acidobacteriota; class Terriglobia; order Terriglobales; family Acidobacteriaceae; genus Telmatobacter. The sequence continues at coordinate 4,396 of JBEKRS010000122.1, forward strand.
GACCGGGAATGGCGGGTTGGCGTTGCGGACCGGCAACGAAGAAAAAGGTGAGACTGTAGGTATCGTAGAACAGACCGTATCCAGCACGGACGACTGTCTTGGAGTCGGGTGCATAGGCAACGCCAACACGAGGCTGGATACTGCCGTAATCTGGATTTACATATTTGCCGAGGCCGGTCTCAACGTCCCAGCGAACTCCATAATTCACAGTGAATTTAGATGTAACTCGAAACTGGTCCTACGCAAACAGACCGAATTCGCCATGCTGTAGGCTAATGTTGAAATCGTCGGTCAACGACGGAAGGTATGCATTCTGCCAGTTGGTGGGCACGGCAGGTGATGGTTCGTTCGGATTGAAGGGTCCCGATCCGATCGGCGCGCCCCAGAAGAACGCTGCAATACAGGGAGCAACCAGTCCGGTGAGTGGCGCCGGGCATGGCGTTGAGCCCCAGCCTGATTGGCCAGACGCAAGCAGATCGCCGAGACTCGGAAATATGTTGCGTGAAGGAGTGAAACCAGGCCAGATCACGAAGTTGTGAATAAAGTTGGAGTCAAAGCCCGCGCTTGCAGAGTGCCTTCCCTTCACAAAGTGAACGTGTCGGAAAGTTGAATACGCGACTCATTGTAGCGGTCGAAGGCACCGAAGTTATGCCCGAAGAGCAAGAGATTCGGCACGTCCAGGTTGGGCTCGCCAGTAACTCCGGGAAATCCGTAGTTACGGCGCGCCCACTGCACGAGCACCGAGTTTACAGCTGACTGGGAAAGAACCGAAGTCAAGGTGGAGACAAACGCCTGGTCCCGCAAAGATCCATTGTGACCGCTGCTCGGGGCACCGATGCCGCCTCCGTCCAGCGTTGATCCGACTAACATGTCGGAGTCGCGCGCATCCTGGATGGAATAGCGCGCGGAAATCCGGTTCGCATCGCTCAATGAGTAATCGAACTTCAGGAATCCATTGTCCATATCGGCCGTTTGCAGGACGTTCAGATTTTCAGGAGTTAGGCCAAAGCTGGTCTTGACGGTGTTGATTGCATCCAGATTATCAACTAGAACGGCGGGGTAGGTGGGCGATTGGCCTCGTCGCTGTCCTTCGTAGTTGGCAAATGAAAACAGTCTGTCCTTTTTCAATGGGCCGCCCATGGTAGTACCGAATTGATTTTGCTGCAGTCTGGTGAAACCTTTTACAGCCAAGGGGGAATCGGCGTCTAGGCTATTGTTCTGCAGATACTCATAGAACGAGCCGTGGAGTGTGTTACCCCCGGACTTAGTGACGATATTGAAAATGCCTCCAAGCGCTCGACCATATTCCGCGCCGAAGCTGTTGTTTACGACCCGGAATTCGCTAACGGCTTCCTGAGAAGGAGTAGCCCGCTGTGATCCGGTGGCGGTGTTGATGTTATCTGCACCATCAACGGTGACCATGTTGTTCAAGTCGCGCTGCCCCCCGAAAGAAATGCGTGTAGTAGCAGGGTCGGTAAAGGTCGACTGCAAACTGGGGCGCCCCGTCGCCACGCCCGGACTAAGCAGTGCAAAATCGGCGAAGAGACGACCACTTATGGGAAGTGCAGAGATTTGCTCAGTGCCCACTACGCCGCTTACTTCAGTGCGGGTTGGCTCAATCGCAGGCATTTCCATGTTGACAATGACCCGCTCGCCAACGGCAGATATGGGCAAGGTGAGATCGATCGTTGCTACCTGTCCCACATTCAGTTCAATGCCGTTCTGTTTGTAGTCGGCAAAGCCAATGTAGAATGCCGTCAGCTCGTATCTGGCCGGCGGAATATTCGTGAGGGCGTAATAGCCCCTGTCGTTTGTGACGGCCGCATAAATGTGGTTGGTATCCACATCATGCAGCGTCACCGTAGCTTTTACGATTACGTTTCCTTGGGGATCGTGCACAAAACCATTCAATTGGGCTTGAGCATTTGTGGCCTGTGCAAATGCAGGCAACGTAGAGCCGGTGAGCATGGCGATGGTAAGCAGAGCCAGGGAAGCTTTGTAAACCTTCATCATCACTCCTTATGCGATCAGAACATTGAAACGGTCGTCGAGGAAGCGATCTTTTCCATGTACGATAATCGCACATGGATATGCGATTATCGTAGAAATGTGCGAGAAATATAATATTGTTGGGTATAATCAATGTCAATAGAATATTGCATTTGTATCGACTAATGTGCGATTATCGCCATTAAAGATAATTTACGAGCTTCTCCTGGGAGGAATGGTGCCAAGCGTTAGAAAGAAAGCCGAGGCCGCAAGCAGCGGTGACGGGAGAGTGAGAGGTTTCTCGGCCTTTGAGGGAGATCCGGATTTTGTGCTTTCCCTGGCTCGTGGGCTACAGGTCATTCGGGCATTCGAGGGGCACACGGTGGGCCAGTCGGTTGCAGACATAGCGCGTCGAACGGATCTTTCAAGAGCCGCCGTGCGCCGTCTGCTGATGACATTGCAAGTGCTCGGCTATGCTGAATCGGATGGCCACGTGTACCGTCTAACTACGCACGTACTTAAGCTCGGTTTTTCCTATCTCTCGTCGACCCCCTTACCGATTTTGGCGCAGCCACTGCTGGAACACATAACGGAAGTTGTACATGAATCGAGTTCGCTGAGTGTCGCCGATGGGGACGAGATCGTCTACATCGCGCGCTCGACGGCGAACCGTGTCATGTCGGTTGGACTGTCAGTCGGAAGCCGTCTCCCAGCGTACTGCACATCCATGGGACGTGTGTTGCTAGCGGCCTTGCCGGATGATCGGCTTGACGCTTATCTCAAGCGTGTCATAGCAACAGTTCATACTCCGAAAACTGCTACCGACAAGAAACGACTGAAGGAGATTCTTCTTCGCGTTAGGTTGGACAGCTATGCCGTCGTTGATGAAGAGCTCGAATTGGGTCTGCGCTCCATTGCGGTTCCGGTGCGTACGCGCAACGGTCGTGCGATTGCAGCAATGAATATCGGGATCCATGCGGCCCGCGCCACGTTGCCTGAAATGGTTGAGCGCTTTCTTCCCATTCTTCAGGAGAACGCGCGTTCACTGGCCCAGGTCCTTCTCTAATCTGTAATGGTCATTGCTGCAATGTTTCGGACTTTGATTAGATGGGAAGCGGATGCAAAGGAGCATTAAGAGGTGTTTGTGAAACCGGAGCTGATGACGGATAATTTGGCGGGCTTGTTGAACGGTTGGGAGGGAATGGGCTCGCAATTGGCCGAGTACGTGAGTGAAGAAGGGAGGAATGCGGTGCGGTATCGCCGCCCGGTGATCAAGACTAGTCGCCGAAGGCCAAGGCGCTGGACCGGGTGTGCAGAGATGCGGACTAGGCGGGGGATAGGGTGCGCGATTCGTTAGCAAGGAATATCCAACTGTTCTAACTGGGAGTATCTTCCCTTTTCCTTGTCGTCAGTAAGTGCTGGAAGGCATTTGGCTATGTATCGCGTTCTTTAGCCAGATTGATACAACAACGGAGTAACGGTTTCCCTGAAGTCAAGTTCCAAAATGGAGGGTTTATGATGAAGCGTTTCGTATTTGCAGTCATGACCGCAGCAGTTGTGGTGGACATGGGCTACTCGCAATCTAACTCGAACGTGACCATTCCGGTCAACAAGACCACGGCCGCCAGCGGCAAGCAGATGTTCACTAACTACTGCGCACCATGTCATGGCATGAACGGCAAGGGGCATGGCCCCGTTGCCTCTTCGCTCAAGTCACCTCCGGCCGATTTGACGATGTTAAGTAAGAACAACAACGGACAATTTCCTGACAATCACATCGCGGCGGTGCTCCGGCTCGGCACGAAGATACCATCGCATGGTACGCCTGAGATGCCCATTTGGGGGCCGATTCTCGGCAAGCTGGATCAGCCCAACCCCGAGAATCAGCAACTGAGGATCAGCAATCTGACGCGCTATCTGAAAACCATTCAAGTGAAGTAGAACAAGCGCTTTAGGCGATTCCAGTCCGCGCTCGCCGAAACATGAATAGTTCATAGGACGCGGGTCACCGAATGCGCGACCAATTCGCTGTACCGCTCAACTTTGGGAAGAAATCATAAGCTAACATCTGCTCTGTTTCCTGTTTGCGTTTGCAGGAACATTGCAGTACCGCATAAGGTTGGGAGAATTGGGAAACATGTTCACTGCAGTACGAATGAACAACCCGGTCGACACCGGCACGACGCAGACTGTAAGCAGTTACCGATGGGTCATTTTGACCCTGGCTGCGTTAAGTTTTCTGTTCACATTCGTAACCAGGTTCAGCTGGCCTCCACTGATTCCAGTTATGCGCCCCCTGTTTCACTTGTCTGCCGCGCAAGCCGGATCTTTTATGTCCGCCTTCTACTTCGGCTACATTATCACCCAAGTTCCCGCAGGAGTTTTGGCCGATCGCCTTGGCCCGCGTGGAATTCTGGCGGGCAGCCTCATTGTTCCCGGCATCGCGATGTTGATGATGCGGTATATGACCAGCTATTCCAGCGGGTTTTGGATGCGCTTCGTGATCGGCTTATTCGCTGGCGCCGACATTGCAGCGGCTTCCCGTGCTTTGACGGAGTGGTTCCCCACCAAGCAACGGGTAATCGCGTGGGGTGTTCTGATGGCGGCTCCGTCGATGGGTTTGTTGCTGTCCAACTTTTTCGTTCCCGCCGTCAATCGAGCGTTCGGCTGGAAAGCAGTCTTCGAGATCATCGGCATCGTTTCCATTATTGTCGGCATCCTGGCGTTGCTGTTCGTCCGAACTTCGACAATGGCTGAGAAAAGTAGCGGTAATCCTTTGGGTGGTCTGAAAGTTGTTTTCACCAGCGAGACTCTCTTGACGCTCTCGTTGACCGCTTTTCTGCCTGATGTGGGCGGAATTGGGCCTCGCGACGTGGGCGAATGCCTATTTCAAGCAGCTCGGCTTCACGGGCGGCGCCTCGAGTGCAATCATAGTGGCCTATGGATGCGGAGCCGTGCTGGCTCCGTTAACTTCCGTTTTCTGGGTCAGATTTTTTGGGAAAATGCGCAGGCTGATCATTGCCGCGTTCTTTTGCCAGGTCCCTCTGACGCTCATTTTTGGCCAAATCCAGCAATTTGAAATCCTGCTTGGCCTTGGTTTTGTCCTCGGATATGTGTCCTACATGGTCAATTCGCCTTTGAACATCCTAATCACCGATGTTTCCGGCAAGCAATGGGCAGGGTCGGCCATCGGCACGACAAACCTGATTTTTCAATTCGCGTCAATAATTTGCCCTGTGGTTGTCGGGTGGTCCGTTGATTTGACAGGTACATTCGGTTTCTGCTGGTACATCGTTGCGGCCGGTTCTTTGGTCGGCATGATCGCGATGGCGAGTCTGAAAATCGAGGAAATGGCTCTAGGGTCTGTCATCAAATTAACCAGATGAGAGTGGCAGCGAAGTGAATGGCGGCCAGGAAATTTCTGGCGGTTTTGTCATAGCGAGTGGCAATGGCACGGAATAGTTTGAGTTTGGCGAA
>JBEKRS010000123.1:0-9644 GCA_049518535.1 Occallatibacter sp.
CTGCCAACCTGACCTCGACGCTGCCCATCTTCCCCACTTCCCAAAGCTGAACATCAAACCCAACTGCACGCAAAAAAACGCACCAGATGAATTTAGTCACAGCCTCTGAGCCCAGCCGAAGGACCTGCTTTTGTCTTTCATGAGTTTTACAACGGACTTTAGAAACAGGACACAGGAACCGCACGGATCTCGGTAAGGTCCGGCGCCACTGGACGATATTTCGATATTTATCTGCCGTCGACGAGCGCATTGACGATTCTGCGCCCATCCCGCTTATCTCTGATTAAGTTGCGCGGCAACTTCGGGAAGAATCCCAGTTCCTTCGATTTTGACTGCGTCGAGCTTTCCCGGATCGAGACCGAGAGCCTTGAGTATCGTCGGCGCTACCTGCATGGTCGTGGTTCCGGAGAAAACGGTTTGCGCAGAAAAGAGCGGGTTGGCAACCAACAGCATGACATTCGTATCGTCATGGGCGAAGCCGCCGTGATCGCCAATCATGGTTGTGCTGCCTGTGTAGGTGACTCCGATATTCGGCGTCACAATGATGTCCGGCGAGCGCGGGTCGAGGCCATGCCCCAGACCACCCACGCCGTAGTTAAGCGCAAGTGTGGGGCCGTAATAGATCTGACCAAGACCAATCGCGGCGGCATTGTTCTCAAGGATCTTGACGGCGTCGGGAATGCTCGATCCGGGAATCAGCCAGAGCACTGAAACATCATCTTCGGTGGCGCCAATACCCGTAGGATTCAGCGGCGATTCAGAAAACGGAATGTAGCCGGCAGCGGCAAGAAGCGTGGCTGGAGTGCTTGTGCCGTCGGCTACGTAAAGATTCGGATCGATCGGAGAATCCCCGTGCTTTGCAGTGATGATGATCAGGGTGCTGTCGTAGATTCCATTGTCCTTCAGAGCGGTGACGACATCGCTGATCGAAGTGTCGACAAATTTGGTTTCCTGCAGTAGCTCATCGCCGGGCACTGCAGCCGCATTTAAATAGCCGCCGTTCGCTACGCCGGGCTCGCTCAGGCTCTCGCCAAAGTAAACTGCCTGGAAGTTCATTCCGAAAATTGCCGGAATTTTGGCCGGTTGGCCATTGTGCGTTTTGCCGCTAATTTCGTTCAACAACGCTTTCACTTTCAGGGCGTCATAGCACTGGATGTTTTCGAAGCTATTCGTCCACGACGACGTGTTGGTTGTGTCGCGGATTGGATCGCAGGCGACACCTTCGGCTGTAGTGACGCCGGGCAGCGCAATCACGTTCGAGTCGACTTCAGGCGAGTAGTAGTCATTTAAGCCCGTTCCGCCCGGCCCGGCGACAAATGAGTACGATGGATGCTTATCGATCCATGCGGTATAACCGCCTGCGGCGTGAACTACGCTGAAGATGGTGTTGGTCCGCACAAAGTCCCAGGGATAGACCGGCGAGCAGCCTTGCGCCGGGTTGCGGACGAGTTTTCTCGGATCAAGAGACGCGATGCCGCCTTCGGTGGGTGCCGCTCCCGGTGCGCCACCATTCAACTTGGTGTCGTCGATGTCGATGCCTTGGTCATTGTCGGTAGTTGTGCCGGTGGGCGAGGCAAACGGGGTGCATGGTCCACCCGCGAGTCCCGTGCCCGTTGTTATGAGCGGAGCATCAAGCGAGCGGTCGTACGCTACGTCGTAATAGAGCCCGGTCGACTTCGGCGATCCGCCTGTAACTAACGCTGCAAGTCCGGGAAACGAGTCGGAGGGCTTCGACGACGAAGTCGCAACGTAGTTTATTCCATGCTGAGCCAGCCGCGCTAGCGTTGGACAATACGGCTCGCCGTTGTTCACGCCGCTTACGCCTTGCGCGCAATTCAGAAAGTCAACGGCGTGCATGCCGTCTACGCTGATCAGCAGCACATGCCTGATGTTTCCACTTCCCGCGGGTTGAGCCGCGTTAGTGCCGCTGATACAAATTGAAGCGAAGAATGCAGCAAGGGCCAAAATTATCGTCAAGGGCTTACGGATTTTCAAGGGGGGAACCTCCAGCCATATATCAAGCCTCAATCGAAAATGTTGAGTAAATTCCCCATGAATTCTCTGCAAATCCGGCCAGTTCGGCGACAGATGCACCGCCCGATGCGTCGTCGCGTACATTCACCGAGATTTGATCAATGTGCAACCAACTTTGAGATCTGCAGCTGCCAGCCTCGCGCCCCAGTAGGTAAGTATGCGGACCCTCATCCCCTGGTCGCATCTTTTGCGGTCGCAGCCTCTGCGGCCGTCACCTAAAGCACTGACACCGATTGGTAGCACAACAGGAGCATATACCGCACGGTCGGACAAGCATCCGGCATATTCTTCAGTGGCCGGACCGGGCGGCGGCACGGTGAACGATTACTACTCGCCCGAGATCAACTCCGACGTTGTCTCTCTGTCCGGCATTACCACGCCCGACGGTATCAGTTGTTCTTCGATTCCCGCCTCCGCAGCTCGGCTGGAGGGCAGGAGATTTCAGTCGCCTTGGCTTCAGGGGATCTATCTCGGCAAGAACCCATGAAATGCAGAATATGCATCTGTTGCATCGACTGTGACGAGACTCCCGGGGTTGAGAGAACTATTTCCGGCGGGAGCCAGACTGGCCGACCAGTAAATCGGAATCATGCCAGCCGCTCCCGACACTTGCTGCGCTAGCGGCCAGCCTCGATGAATATGGGTGTCAGGGATACGGCGAGTTGTAGCTTCCCGTGGCTGATCGTGGTCGGAATAGACTGACCGAAAGTGTCAACGGCGCTCGCTGCCGGATATGGCCAAGGCCATCCGAACGAGATCGCCGGCGAATCTTCCCCAGTGAACGCGTCCCGGCGTTCCCACACCACGTAAGCCGAGCCGCGTTTTCCGCGATCGACTGCGAACAGGAAGATGGAAGGTTCGCCGGGGACCTCGATTCTCTTCACTTGCTGCACGCCTTGCAGGAACCCGGTCATTCGACGGAACGCTTCGGCCCCAGGGTACCTATTGGAGAAGACCCCATCGTGAAATTCAATGAGACCAATTTTCCCGTACATCAGGTTCATGAAGTTGAAGCGGTCGTCCCCGGCCGCGGGAGATTCCGGCAGATACCAGTAGACGGTTTTTTGCACGCCCGCTGCGAGCGCGAACAGGTTGCGCATGATGACTCCGCGTGCCTGAATGCGCTGGTACTTCGCATCTAGTTCCGGCGGGCATCCCTGCATAAACATCTGGGTCTGGGGCGCCAGAGTATTCATCTTCGCATAAAGTTCGGCCATCGGATTCGTCGCTGAGCTCGCACCCGGTTCAGGACCACTGGTCGAGGTGACAGTCTGCATCCACGAAGCAAGGAGCGGGATATATTGATGATTTTCATGAAATTCAAAAAGGTTGGGACCGCCGTACTCTGTGCAGATGATTGGCTTGTCATAGCCCAGCGCCAGCATCTTCTGGCGCATGAAGTCGACCCGAGCCACGATGGTATAGGGGTCTCCATAAAGCCGAAGATCGAAGACGTCGAATGCATCGGGCCCGTTCTTCAGAACATAGTCAAAGAAGTCGAGTCCCGCCTGCTGATTGGGAAACTGAAAAGCGCAAGGAGGGCCGAAGTTCCCGTCGTAGCCGCCGACAACGACCACAGCCGAGGGATCCGCGTCTTTCACCGCGTGGTAGAAAGTCCTGAGTTCGGCGACAAATTGTTCCTGCGTGCTCGCCCAATACAGATGGCTGTTGGGCTCGGCGTCATTCTCCCAATATCGGACGCGTCCTTTGCAATGCCGAACCGTCTCGTAGACAAAGTGGTAGTAGTCATCTGCATTCTTTGCCGGTGAAGGCGGCAGCAGCGAGGCTGGTTGAACCGTAGCCCACTGCGAGGAAGAGAACAGCGAGATCAGCCCCTCTTCGGGCGAATGGAGCTGATCCAGATACTTGTCCACCGCAGTCCAGTCATACTGGCCCTTCGCGGGCTCGATTTGGTTCCAGAACAGGTAGATTTTGCTAAAACCGGAGCCAAGTTGCCGGACTTCGGTCATGAACTCATAGGGCTTCACCCCCTGGTATCCATAAAGGAAACCGGCCGCGATGCCAAAGGGTGAGCCAGGCATCAGGATTTGACGATCCCCCGCCGGAACCTCTGCGACAGAAGAGGGGCTGCCCGTTTGCGGCATCAATGCTCCTGCGGAGGTCAAACCTGCGGCAATTACTGCAAGCGCGATCTTCATGAAACATCCTCCTGAGATACTTCTGCGGCCATCTTTGCCGCTCGGATTGCTTGAAGAATTTCCTCCAGGTCCCAACGCAGCTTGCCCGAGAGCAATTCCGCGGTGAGGCCCCGAATCCATTCCAGTTCGGCTTGGCGCATGGCCCGCCGGTACTCCTCTTCGATCAGGTTGATCCGCCCAACCACAGCGACAATCGATGCCATGTTTCGATTGATTTCGGAAATCTCCTTATCAAGTCGTGCGGCTCGTGCTTCGAGCTGCGTCGTGGCATCATGCGGGGTCAGATAGACCAGGAAACTGAGGCATGCCGTGAACTCCGAGGGCTCGAGCTTTGGTTCGGCAATCAACTGCCGCAGCCAACTGGTCAAAGCCTGCTCACCGGCTGGCGTGATCCGATACGTGGTGCGCTCCGGCCGCCGTCCATTCCTCCTGGTGCCGACCGTCTCAATGAGTTGCGCACGCAGCAGCCGGTTGATGGCGTGATAAAGCGAGCTGAGCTTGAGCGCCAGCACTTCATCCTTGCCACGCTCGTGCAGCAGCTTCTGAATCTCGTACGGATGCATCGAGCTCTCGCGCAGGGAGGAGAGTACGGCGATTTCCCAAAGACTGACAGATTGCTGTGCAATGGCTCGTTTCATATATTTCATATAGAATATATCATAAGGAATATAATCCGGGCAAGAACTGAAATCGTCTCATGAATGATGCAGAATTCCGTCAATCCATTACCACTTGAAAACTGCATCAACTCGCTGAAAATAAATAGAATAGCAATTTTCAAATGCTTTCCTAATTTCAAACACTTTCCTAACTATCGATATGTACTCTAACCGCGCTCATCTCTGAGCAATGAACCGCAGACCCATCGCACCCCAAAGCCGATCCCTTGGACATTTCCGAAGTTCAACTGCTAAAACCAGAAAGTATCCTTGCCGCTTTTCATATTTCCCGCTACATTAGCGGAAGGGCCCATCTTTCGACTTCAGACAGTGGGAGCGCACGCCATGCCGTCCGACGGACACCTGTTCCTCCTCTCCCTGATCACCTTCGGCGTGGGCCTGATTTTTTTCCTCGCAGGATTTGTCCTCTTCCTTATCCATCGCCGTCATGCGCCGGTCGTTCGGCTCACCCAAGAAGCTCCAGCGGTCCAGACTGGGCTCGTCCCATCTCCGGTCGTACAGAACGCCCCGCCCTCGCCTCTCACCCTTATCCGCTTCAAGCAGGCCCTCGAAGGCGACGGCCTTAACGAAGCTGTACTCGAATTCGGACGCGAGACCCTGAATCTCGGCCTTCTCGGCCGGGGCGCCAACTTCGCCATCCGCTCTATTGAAGCGGGCAAGCGCATTGGCGGCATGGACATCATCCTCCGCTTCGGGGGCCGCGGCTTACAGCTCGCACAAGAGGGCGAAGTCACGATCCCGATCCACGGCGCGGCTGGCCGATGGCTACCCGAGCTACAGGGCCGTTCCGGCCGTTTTGTTGAAATTGCCTCCGGCAGCGGCGAGGTCCTGGGCACACTCGCCAACGTCAGCGCTCTGGTCGTCTCCCTTGCCTACATGGTCGTCTCGCGTGAAACGCTAGGCCGCCTCCGCAGCATTGAAACCAGCATAGAAGGCCTGCTCAGGGGCCGTCACAACGACCGCATCGCCAAACTCGAACGCATATATGTCAAGAGCGGCGAGCTCCTGCGCACGCTTCCCTACGGCGCGCGCAACCATCTACTCGACACCTTCCAGAACGAGCTCTATGAGATCCGCGCTGAGTGGCGCCGCGAAATCGACCGCATCCTCAGCGTTGCTCCCGACCCTTCAGGCCGCCGTGCATGGGCACGCTGGCTTTCCAAGGTCGCGCGCGCCGCACCCTTTATCGGTGGCCTCGTAGAGTGGTCCCACCTGCGCTCGCGCCGTCCCAAGGAGCGTCTGCTTTTTGAACACCTGCTCCCGATCGTCGACATCGTTCGCTGCCTTCGCCTCTCTCTTCTCGTCGACGTCTCCATTGCCCAATGGACCGAGTCCGTTGACCTGCTCTTCCAACACACCCTACAGAACGAAGCTGAAATGTGGGAAGGCATCGCCGACCGTCTTGAGAGCCAGGTCCGTCACTTCCGCACTGCCAAGGCTCCCGACTATCTCGCTGTCATCGCCCCTGCTATAGAAGCGATCCGTTCCTACACCGACGCACTCAACGGCACCCTCCCCAAGGACACCGTCTTCCGCCCGCAACCCGTGCGCACTCCGCGTCGCACTAGGGGAACCCGTGCTGTAGTAGCCGCCAACGACTAGCGCTCGACCTTTCGTGCGGCATCAATTTTGCACGAACGTGCACCCGAAGATTGTCGATTGGAATATCTCCTTTTGCCGCTACTGTTCCAGCCACCAGTACTCTGCGGTGTTCGTATTTTTTGAGTTCACCGGGAGAAGCGGAAGACTTGTCAGCAGAAATTGCATGAACGTCATCTTGGAACAACACTTGTCCTGAAACGCGGTCGGAGTTCACTTGATCGCTTATGCCTTGCAAGGAATTCTGATTTAGCAGAAATGGATCGCGGGTATCCGTATCAGGAGACAAAACAGAGCAGTCGCATGTTCTGCGCTTATAGACGCGGTTGTTGGCGTGTTGTCGCCAATCCGTCGGTTATATCTCAGTTAGTAACGCCATGCCAATACCTCAAGGGTAGCCAGCGAAGGGCGGCAATCACCTGAAGCGGGGTCGAGCTGTCGGGAAAACTTGCCACAAGGCGATTGGTCAGGACTAATCGAAGATAACCCTTCACCATGTCGCCGAATGGCAACTTCCTTTACATCTCGGGCGTGATATACCCGAGCACTCCCGGAGGGCCGAGTACAAACGACATTAGCGCCTATGCGATCGACCCGAACACCGGCTCGCTTTCACTTACAGCCGCCTATACCAACATTCCGAGCACCATTCCAACCATCGATCCGGCAGTGAAATATGTCTATGTCCCTGAATCGGCCCCAACTACTCCCACGGGGCCAAATGTCTACACTATGGCGGGATTCAGCGTGAACCCAACAAATGGAGCCCTCACACCGCTACCCGGACCAGCAACTGCGCTCCCCACAAACCCAGGTATCTATATGACAATCGTCCGCTCGCAGTAACAAGAACATCACTAGCGCACCGAATCGGCGAGCCGTCTGAACCCGAACAGCTCGCCCACTATATTGTTTCCGCAAGCTCAGGCAACAAACGAATACTGTAGACTTCATAGCAAGACCCAAATGAAATCAAACCGGCATCTCTGGCAGCAAAATCAGGGAGCAGAAATATCCGCACTCGACTGTGACTTTAGTCGCTTCTCTTTCCTGCGTTGAGACCTACCCTGTCCTTGGACGGGTTATTCAAAACCAGGAGGAGAAGCAGAATGTTTTGCTACCAGTGTGAACAGACCTCGCAGGGCAAGGGTTGCGAGGTGGTCGGTGTTTGCGGCAAAGATGAAAACACCGCTACGCTTCAGGATCTGTTGATCCACGCACTCAAGGGCGTGAGCCAGTACGCGCATCGCGCGAGCGAACTGGGCGCGGCCGATGCGGAGATCGATGCTTTCACGATCAAGGCGCTTTTTGCGACGCTGACCAATGTGAACTTCGATGAAGATTCGGTTGCTGAGCTGATATATCAGGCCGTCTCCATCCGCGATCAGGCACGCACATTATATGAAAAGGCCGCGGCCAAGGCAGGTGCAGCTTCACAGCCTTTGTCCGGTCCTGCAGCTTGGCAGCCCGCCGCAACCCGCGAAGCGCTTCTGGCTCAGGGACGCGAGCGGCTCATTCCCTCGGCATTTCTGACCGACGGCAAGGAAATCAAAAACCTGGAAGAGTTAGTAGTTTATGGCGTGAAAGGCGTTGCCGCCTATGCTTACCACGCCATGATGATGGGTTCGAGCGCTCTTGCGTCCTATGCGACCATCTACGAGATACTGGCAGCTCTCACCGAAAAGCACACTCAGAACGAGCTGCTTGCGCTGGCGCTCAAGGTCGGCGAGGTGAATTACGGCGTCATGGAGCAGCTCGACCACGCGCATATCGAGACGTTTGGCGCGCCGGCTCCAGCCTCAGTACGACTGCACCCATTGAAGGGCAAGGCTATTTTGGTATCCGGCCATGACTTACACGACCTCTATCAGTTACTGTTGCAGACCGAGGGACTGGGTATCAATATCTATACCCACGGCGAGATGCTGCCCGCACACGGTTACCCCAAGCTCAAGGCATTCAAGCACCTCGCAGGTAACTACGGCGGGTCATGGGTCGATCAGGCGGATGAGTTCGATGCCTTCCCCGGCGCTGTGCTGATGACCTCCAATTGCATCCAAAAGCCCAAGGAGAGTTATCGTGCACGCATCTTTACCTGCGGCGCAGTCGCCTGGCCCGCTGTCGAGCACATTTCCGGCACTGACTTTGCTCCGGTGATTGCCGCTGCTCTCGCGGCTCCCGGCTTTGCAGAGGACGGCCCCGTCGACAGCATCACCGTTGGTTTTGGCCACGATGCTGTACTGCGCGTCGCCGGCACGGTCATCGATGCCTTAAAGTCAGGTGCGCTGCGGCACTTCTTCCTGATCGGTGGCTGCGACGGAGCCCGCTCCGGACGCAACTATTACACCGAGCTAGCTGAAAAGGTGCCGCAGGATTGCATCATCCTGACTCTCGCCTGCGGTAAGTTCCGCTTCAACAAACAGAAGTTCGGCACCCTTGGCGGGCTGCCCCGTCTGCTCGACTTGGGCCAGTGTAACGATGCCTATTCGGCCTTGAAGATTGCCCAGGCTCTGGCCGGCGCCTTCAATTGCGGAGTGAACGAGCTTCCACTTTCGCTGGTGCTGAGCTGGTATGAACAGAAGGCTGTCGCCATTCTGCTTACGCTGCTGTGGATGGGGGTTCGCAACGTTCGCATCGGTCCCACGCTGCCGGCATTCCTGTCGCCTGCGGTGCTGAAGCTGCTCAGTGAAAATTACAATCTGATGCCGATCACCACGCCGGAGGCGGACTTGGCTGCAATACTCGGCTGAAGTTTTTTCACTTAGCTCGATTAAAATTAATCTGGCGAACGGTGCCGCGCGTCTTAGGTTCGAAGTCCCCAGCAAGCGATCTTTGCTTGCTGGGGTGAAGGGACAAGTCCTCCTCCGCTGTTCACCGTCCCTTCCTTGCATGCAATCGTTGACATCCGAGTGCCCCTCAAATTTTCGGACATACCCATTCTCCGTAAGTGGCGCGAATATTCTCTCTCTTTGTGGCATTAAGTTATGCCCGCAAGTAATTACTCGGATTTTGTACTTACTAAAATCGCAAGGAACTCGGTTTCGCATTATCTATCGAAGCTCAGATTAAGCCCACGTTTATTGCGCACGGAATGGAGGAAGGCGTTTCCCCGGCGAGATTCCTCTACGAGGGCGGCAAATTGAAGGATAAATGTGGTTTCAGTGGTCTGGTT
>JBEKRS010000124.1:0-9341 GCA_049518535.1 Occallatibacter sp.
CTTCGCCAAACTCAAACTATTCCGTGCCATTGCCACTCGCTATGACAAAACCGCCAGAAATTTCTTGGCCGCCATTCACTTCGCCGCCACTCTCATCTGGTTAATTTGATGACAGACCCTAGTATTCAAACGCCGCAGGCTCCGGGAGCCTCTTCCGAACCCAGCCCGACTGTAGTGCACGGGATTTCAATCGCCATGGCGACATTTCGTGAGTAATCGGCTTCGCTGAGTGGGTCTGTCACCCATTGAGCAGAACCTCCCATTTTTTACCAGTCACCGGACGTAATGGTTCTCATTGGGGGGTACTGCGACGAGCGCGGCTCGACTGAGTACAACCTCGTTCTGGGTCAAAACCGGGCCGAATCCGTTGAGAAGGCGTTGGTAAATACCGGAGTGGCGGCAAGTCGCCTCCGCGTCATCAGCTACGGCAAGGAGAAGCCCTTCTGCACAGAGTCAACGGAGTCCTGTCGGCAGAAGAATCGCCGCGCGGGATTTTCCCTGGATCGCTAAAACATCAATGAGCCGGCCTTGTTCCCTTTCGCGCTGGGTTGCAGCTTTCCTTTTTGCATGAATGAAGAACGCTGGCCGCGCGAGGGTCTCGTCTTCAATCGACTCACCGGTTTGCATAGCGGCCGATCATCGGAACGAGTATGTTGTGAAAGGCGTTCGTTTTCAGGCGTTCTGCTTGACGGAAAACAGCCGGGCAAGCCAGGTATCAGCCGCGATCAGGCCGGGACCGAGGATAAGGATCAGCAGTGCGGCGAACCAATACGTATAGGGCGTCGCATCGTAGAAATCGGTTGGGTTCGACAGGATGTGCGAAAAGTTGATGCGATCGTCGGGCACACTGAGGTAGGCCACCGTCATATTGAAAAAGAGAACGAGCGACACGAGACGCGAGGCGACGCCAGAAGCGAAGAGAATGCCGCCAACGAGTTCAACGAGGGAAACAAAGAGCGCGGTGGTGGTGGGTGCGGGAAGGTTCAGCGAGGCGAAGTAGCTGGCGACGCGGCTCAAGTGGGTGAGTTTCCCCCAGCCGTCCTGCGCAAATTGCCAACCCCAATAGAGGCGAATGGCGAGCAGCAGCGGGCTTTGCAGAAAGCCGAGTACGCGAGCCACGCGAGAATACAAGGTCCCGATCATTCCGGTAATCTTTTGCATACAATCTCCTCAATCTGGCAGCGAAATCCGCTTTCAAGTGAATTCAATTCGGGGGATACCTACACCCAACAGGGCGCAAAAAGTTCAATCCTAAACTCCGCTCACGCTTTGATTAGAGATTCGAGTTCGGGTACACAGATCCAGCCGAGCTCCGCCCACGTGCCGAACCAGGACTGCACCTTCTGCGCCTGGCGCTTCGCGGGAATGCGGGAACCGGCAAAGCCGGCCTCAATGGCATGGGCGAGTGTGAGGCCCTGGCGAATTGCGGCGAGCATCTGGAACTCTTCGCGCTCAAGGCGGCGATAGTAGACACTCAAGTCAACGCGGTGCGCAGCGAGCCAGTTAGCGTGCGGGCGGAGTCGCGGCGATTCGAGGGGCTGCTCGGCACTGTCTTCGTGCTTGACGCCAGCTTCACTCGTCTGGCGCTTCTGCTGCTTGTGCAAGTCAAGCACGAGATCGTCCGCCGGAAAACTGAGTGCGATCAGTTGCAGATGCGGCTGCAGTGCCAGACGCGAATCGCCGTCGAGGGTCGCAATCTGTTCCGCGGTCAGCGGCTCGCGCTGAGCGGAGTCAAATGCCTCTACAAAGGCCCACTCGATGCGGGCAACGTCGAGAGCCAGACGATGACGCCGCCCTGCGAGTTCGGGATGCGCGGCGAGCCATTCCGGAAGATGCGAGCCAAGATTGCGCAGCGTGAACGAGCGGCTTGGATGGGCGGTGAGATAGGCGACGGAGATGGTTTCAAATCGGCGCGGGCCTACAACGGCACGCAGCGCTGCAAAATCCTCCGCCAACGCACCAAGAACACGGAACCAGTATTGGCGGTTGTAGATCTCGAGGCGTTCGAAGGCGCTAAGACGGCTGTTTGGTGCGATAAACGACTCCGCAACTTCATCCATCGGCCGGCCATCCGCCGCGCGTGAGCACATTCTCTCGTTGCTGGTGAGCGGCTTCATCACGGCGGCAGCCATCTCGCGCTGCAGGGTGCGCAGGTCCATCGGTGGCTGCGTTCCGGAGTGATGACTCATCGCACCGCCTCCGCCACTTCCGATGCGGTTTGGTTAAGATAGCGCTCTGCCTTTTTCGCCTCCGCATGCACTTCATCGAATGTGGGAATGCGATCGTCCCATTCGAGCAGCGTCGGCGTCGGGCCGCAGCGTTCGATCGCGCGCGCGTAGAGATTCCAGACCGGATCGATCACTGGATGGTCGTGCGTATCGAGAATGTACTTCTCATACTTCGAGTGTCCGGCGATGTGAATCTGCGCCACGCGAAGCGCCGGAACGGCGTTCACATAATCCAGCGGATTGAACTCGTGGTTCATCGACGAGACGTAGATGTTGTTCACGTCAAGAAGAATTCCGCAGTCGGCGCGCTCGACGACTTCGGTGAGAAACTCCCACTCGGTCATCTCAGACCCCGTGAACTCGGCATACGAGCTGACATTCTCGACAGCGACGGGGATCTCAAGATAGTCCTGGACCTTGCGCACGCGCTCGACGGTGCGTTTGACTGCCTCCCATGTGTAGGGCAGTGGGAGCAGATCGTGGGTGTAGGTTCCGTCGACGCTGCCCCAGCAGAGGTGATCGCTCAACCACGGAGTTTTGGTGCGGCGGACGAGCTGCTTCAAACGACGCAGGTGTTCCGGGTCCGGTTCGGTCACGGAGCCGAAGTACATGGAGACGCCATGCTGCACTACGCGGTAGCGTTCGAGAATCTGATCGAGCACAGCGAGCGGTCGGCCAGCGTCAATCATGAAATTCTCTGAGATGATTTCGAACCAGTCGACCACAGGCTTGCACGAAAAGATGTGGTCATAGTGCGGGATGCGGAGTCCGATTCCGACGCCGTGGTCCTGATACGCATTGAATTGATTGCCGGGCATAAGAAAGTGGTCAGTGAACAGCGGTCAATGGTTGATGAAACGCCGAAAGGATGCGGGGACCGGAAAGCTCAATCGCATAAGCCGACTTTCGCCGCCAGTCCCCGAGGGGATTATGCGACGAACGCGTGGGGTGGTTTTGAACCATCGGTGGCACAGCCGCCCTTGCCCTTGCAGCTGTTCTTGCCTTTGCAGCCGTTGTCGCCGGTTTTGCACCCGCCTTTGCCTTTGCAGTCGTTCTTGCCCTTACAGGAGTGCTTGTCGGTAGACTGGCCGTAGCCGACGTAGCGAAGCCCGGCTTTGGCGACCTTTACGTTGGTGGAGTTGGTGGCGTTCTGGGCGTGGGCGGCTACCGCGGATCCTCCGGTGAGACCAGCCAGCGCAGCAGAGAGAAGCAGCGCATTCCATTGGTTCTTCATTGTTGACCTCGTCAGGCGTAGGTTGAGCGGAGGGTCTCCGCGATTGAGGGGAAGCAGGGGGATCAGTGGCCCGCCCCGCAGAATGCGGCGTACAAACTCTTGGAGTGACTGAACGAAAAAATGGTTACAGGCAAAGCGGCAAAGAATGGTGAATATTTATACGAAATGCGCGGAGTCGAGGCGCATGCATGAGTTGGGTCCCGATTTTGGCCGACGAACTCGGGTGCGATAACCTGTCTTAGCCGGGGGCGAGTCCGGATTGACCAGGCGACTCGGGGGGCCGATTGGAGACTTCGAAGAGAATGGGCATTGTGACCGGCGCCAGCGTGACAATGGCCCTGCTGCAGAGCCTCTGCACAGCCGTGTTCACCGTGAATAGCATTCGCGTAGGGATTGGCCTGGCGGCCCTCGCTGCTGGCAGCATCGCCGCGCCTCTCGTCCCGCTACATCGCGACTCCATCCGCATTCCCATGCTGGTGATCGCGGTTGTGGGTGCGGTGATCAATCTAACTGTGCTTGCCTGGGTGCGAAGGCAACGCGACCGACCCGAAGCGCAATGGCGGCGACGCGAATTGAGCAAAAAGCAGCGCTTGTCGGAGCGGCTGCAGGCAGCGATGGCAATTTTGACGCTGGTGCTGGTCGGGTTTGAGGTTTGGACTCACGCAATCCTTCATCGCGATCCGCCAACTCAAACGACTGTCACTCAGCGCAACTCATAGCCACTTATCCATGCTGGCGCGGGCCGCTTCAGAGTGTAGCCTAATCACCTTCCAAGCTGATCTCCCGGTCCAGCCGCGCGTGCAAGCGCTCGCTGAATCCTGCGGGCAGTTCAAATATGCGATCGTCGGCAACCAAAATGACTAAATTCCGCGTCGAGTCCAGCACCGCAGAGCAAATCTCGCAAGTTTCGAGATGCTTGTCGATTTCCGCGCGCAGGGACGCGTCCACGTCTCCATCAATGTATGCGGAGATGTGCTTCCAGACGTGTTTGCAGTCGATCCTCATTAAAGCCACCCAAACAGCTTCTTGCGATGGGGTGTGTTCTCTCTCAATCGTGGCGCCAGTGCGCGCTGCATCATGGCACGCGCCCGGTGCAGGCGCACCTTTACGGCAGCTTCGCCGATCTCGAGTGCAGTCGCAGTTTCACGCACGTCCATCTCTTCGATGTCTCTTAACAGCATGACGTTACGGTAAATCTCTGGCAAGCCGTCAATCGCCTGCCGAATCAAGGTGCGAACCTCCTGCCGCTCAAGCTCTTCGGCGGGCACCTCACGCCAACTGGTTAAAGCTGCCGGGGTAAAGTCTCCGGAGTTCTCAGTCATGGCGTCGAGCGAGTCTTCGCGGCGGCGTTCGGTCTTTCGCAGGCGGGCCAAGCCTTCATTCCGAGCAATGGACAGCACCCAGGTACGAAACTGGGACTCCCCACGAAAGAGATGCAAGTTGCGATAAACCTTGATCGCCGTTTCCTGGGCGGCATCTTCGGCTTCGGTTTCATTTCGCAATAGAGAGAGCAACAGAAAGTAGACCGGCTTTTCGCAAGGGCGGATAAGCTCATGAAAGAGATGTTTCTCGCCGGCCTGGATGCGACGGATACATTCGGCGTCAAACTCTGGATTCGGTTTGCTCTGCATCGCGCCACGCACTTCTCGGCCAACGTGCCGCCGAATATCGAGTGCTTAGAACTCCCAAATTGAACTATATTTCACGACCCCATCGGTCGTACTTCCTTTCCCTGTTACCGCATGAAGCGCCGATGGGGTTTACAACACGCGGGGCAGGGATGAGCTGTCATCTCCAGCTCCTCTAATCCGAAGCGGTCGATGCCATAGGTATCCAACACATCGGGCAGGGTTACGACGCCTTCCAACTTGTGAAGATCCGCCTGATGAACGACCGGCAAGACATCGGGACGGTGCTTGCTCATGCGTTCGAGCGCCAGATACAAGGGTTGATCGGTGTGGACGTGCGGAATATGAAGGGTATCCGCTAGGCTTGTCAGTGGATGCTCTTTGTTACCGTCGATTAAGGCACGCTCAAGGTCTTCTCTGTTCAGGATTCTGAAAAAGTACCCCTTGTCGGCGACCGGCTAGATGCGGAAGCGATCGGGTCGGGTCTGTTCGACTGCATCCCCAACGGACATCTGCGCGCAGAGTGCTTGCGGAGGGCTCCGCATCAACTGCGCCACGGTGCACTGCTTGACACCGTTCTGAGTGCTGCGACTGAGCAGATGAATGCCGTCCTGATGAGCCAATGCCTCGTAAATGGGCTGCCTGTGAAACTGGGAATAGACCCTACCCATCCTGCCGGAAATAATGCGCTGGTAGGCGATGTTGGAAACCCGCACGCTGGGCGACATTCGGGTAGTAATTCGGAAGTAGGTGACCGCATCGACGATTCTGCGCGATTCCAACAAGATTTCGGAGAAGAGTTTGAGAGCTGGTGTGAAGGGCTACTCGTAACGCAGTATGATCATGGGATCGAGTTTCATGGCTCTACGGGCTGGGAGGTAGCTGGCCAGAAGTGCCACTAGGATCAGAAGAAAGGAAACCACCGCAAACGTAAACGGGTCGGTTGGTTGCACTCCAAAGAGAAAGCGTGCCATGAGCCGGGTGGCGGCGAGTGCTGCAATCAGTCCAATTGTGACTCCGGCGATGGCCAAACGGCCTCCGTTGCGAAGGATCATCGCGAAGACCTGGCTTCGCTTTGCTCCAAGAGCCATGCGCAGGCCGATCTCCGGCATGCGCTGCAGGACAGAGTATGAGATAACACCATACATGCCGACAGAGGCCAAAATCAGCGCCAGCATGCCCAATGCGCCAACGAGTATTACTGAAAACCGGTCGGCTGTCATGGATGTATTAACCAGGGTGGTGAGCGTCGAGAACTTTGCCACCGGCAGATCCGGGTCGACGGTATGGACAGCCTGGCGCACGCTTTCGGCGATGGATGCGTCATCGATTCTCGTGCGCACTGCGAACTGCATGGTCTGCATCGATGGCCACACCTTGATCTCGTTCTGCGTTGCGGGCACGAACATCTCGGGATCGGGCTGTTCACGCAGGGATGCCTGTTTGGTATCTGCAACCACGCCAACGATTATTCTCACAGGGATTCTGGTCATTCCGACCCCCACCTGCTTGCCAATCGGATCTTCGCCGGGAAAGAATTTCCTCGCCATCGCCGCGTTGATAATGGTTACCGGCACAGCATTCAGCGTGTCCGCGTCGTTGATGTCTCGCCCGCGCAGCAAAGGCGCGGCGATGGCGGCAAAGTAGCCCGGCGAGATGAAGGCGTAATTTGCAAAAGGTTTCTCAGAGCTATTCGCGGATGGATGCTCCGGCATGCGGATGACTGTTCCGTCCGGCGCTCCTCCCATGGGAACCACCGAAGCAAATCCCGCGCCACGAACCGACGGAATGGACTGGAGGCGCAAGAGCACCTGGAGATAGAGGTCGGCCATGCGCGCGGTATCCGCGTATTTCGGAGTTGGCAATGGGAGTTCGAACGTGACAACGCGCGTGGCATCAAACCCGGCGTCGGCGCGCAGCATGGAATAGAACGTACGCACCAGCAGTCCCGCGGCGATCACCAGCACCATGGCCATCGCAACCTGAACGATGATCAAAGCATTGCGCATCTTTGGCGCAGTGGCGCTGCCGCCTGACCGCTGGCCACCCGCCTTCAGTGCTTCCACCATGTTCATTCGCGTGGCTCCCATGGCCGGCGCCAGCCCGAAGAGCAGCCCGGTGGCGAGCGTGACACCAACCGCAAATGTGATGACGCGCAGATCGAGCCCAGTCTCATGCAGATGGGGAATCGCGCCGGAAGCAAAGTGCTTCACCATCAGGAGACTCAACTCCGCCAGCAGGATGCCCAGCCCTCCACCGATAAATGCCAGTATCAAGCTCTCCGTCATGAGCTGCTGAACGATGCGGCTGCGGACGGCGCCCAGCGCTCCTCGCAGGGTGAGTTCGCGACGGCGCCCCAAAGAGCGATTCAACGTGAGTCCGGCCACATTGGCGCAGGCAATCAGCAGCACCACACTTACGGCTCCAAGCAGCAACAGCAGGGGAAGGCGCGCATCCGACGCTGTTTGCCGCATCAGCGGAACCGCGTGCGAGGACCAGTTTTTTTCCTGTGGAATCTGCCTCTCCCTAACTGCTTCGAAATTCTCCAGATCCTGCTCAACGCCGGTCAAGCTTACGCCCGTCCTGAGTTGTCCAATGACTCCCAGTTCATTGGCGCCACGAGGGTTTGCGGGCAGGGCTAACGGTACCCAGAGTTGGGTCTCCCGGGGCAGATCGAGTATGGGAGGGATGCCTTCCTGATTGGGAAACAGGAAGTTTGGCGGCATGACACCGATGACAGAATATGAAGAACCATTCAAGTGCACGGTTTTGCCCACGATGCCGGGATCGGCCCCAAAGCGGGTTCGCCACAGGCGATTGCTCAACACAACCACTAGTTCACGGCCGGCGTGGTCTTCTTCTTCAGTAAACGTGCGGCCCAACGCGGGCGCCACACCCAGCGTGGGAAAGAATCCGGCTGTTACCCGCACACCTTCAAGAAGTTCCGGATCGCTCACACCGGTTAGATTGAAGGAGTCCTTTTTGAAGGCTCCCAGGTTCTGAAAGACTGTTTCCGAACGGGCCAGAATGCAGTACTCTCCCGGAGAAAATGGCATGTCGCCGATTCCCGCAAGCGGACCTTGACGCCAGATCATTACGACCTGCCCTGCGTTTGGATAAGGCAGCGGCTTGAGCAGGATCGCATTCACCAGGCTGAAGACGGCGATGCTCGAGCCAATGCCAAGGGCCAGCGTCAGTGCAGCAATGGCAAAGAAGCCGGGGTTCTTGCGCATGGATCGGAGCGCGTAACGAATATCCTGGATGACCGTCTCCGCCATTCGGGTTCCGCGTGCGTCGCGGCAGTCCTGCTTTACCTGCTCTTCCCCGCCAAAAGCAAGGCGCGCGCACCGCTTCGCTTCTTCGTCGGCCATGCCGGTGCGCTTGTATTTCTCAGCCTCGTTGTCGAGATGGAAACGAAGCTCGTCCTTCAACTCCGCCTCTGCGGCAGCTTTACGAAAGAACGAACGCAGGCGAATCCGCAGGTCGTTGAACATTTGCGCAACCTCACACGCTCTCAAGAATCTGGGCGACCGCTAGCGTCAGCTTTCGCCAGCTTTCAGTCTCCACTTCAAGCTGCTTCATACCGCTGCGAGTAAGCTCATAGTATTTCGCGCGGCGATTGTTCTCAGAGGTGCCCCAAGTGGCCTTGATCCAGCCACGGCGTTCCAACCGGTGCAGAGCCGGATACAGGGAACCTTGCTGGATCCTCAGTACGTCACTCGATATCTGTTGAACCCGCTCCGAGATGGCCCAGCCGTGCTGGGGCTCCAAGACAAGTGTTCTCAGGATGAGCAAATCCAGCGTGCCTTGCGGAAGATCGATATGCGGGTTTATCACAGTCTCCCCTTGCACTTCTACAGAACTGTACATCGACTCCCTGTAGAAGTGCAAGGGGAGTATGCGCGTTTTTTGTAAGCCTTACCTCCTCTCTCTGGAAACGGAGGTCCGCCGGTACGAACAGGGCAAAGCGCTCATTCAGCGCAGGCGTATGCTTCACGGCCCTCTACTATCCCATAAGCGCGAGCGCCGTGAAAGCCGGTGCTTTTGAGTGGGAGGTAGACCCACCCGGGAACTGGCTCGTTGCGCTCGGTAACAATCGAAGCGGCCGTGGAGGTAGCAAAGCTGTCGGAGCCTTCGATGTAAAGGGCCGTTTAAGCGGCTCGGTGAGCATGTAGGTTGCAATGTGAGTAAACGTCGAGCAAGCCTCGAAACGGAGAATGCAGAAGCTGACCCGCTGCGTTTTCGGGCAAA
>JBEKRS010000125.1:0-9211 GCA_049518535.1 Occallatibacter sp.
GAAGAACAGCTTCGATCCGCTCCCACTGATCGTCCCGTAATCCGTAGCGATGCAAGCTCATAATGCAAAACTAAAAGCATTATGCCATCCTGCATATTACCAATTTGATGACAGACCCTAGAATAGCTGTTCCTCAATGTCCCTGCCAGCTCAAAGGCTGGCGAGCAAGAGAATTAGGCAAAATATCGGCAGAATCGGGATAACGTCCCGCGATCAGTTCTGCCTAAACTGCAATTGGAGATAAATGATGCAAACGCGAAAACTAGGTAACTCCGGACTGGAAGTCTCTGCTCTTGGCCTTGGATGCATGGGCATGAGCTCGGCCTATGGCCCCGCAGCCGACAAGGGCGATATGATCCGGCTGATTCGAGCCGCACTTGACCTTGGCGTCACCCACTTCGACACGGCCGAAGCCTACGGGCCATTCGCAAACGAAGAACTGGTGGGCGAGGCGCTCCAGCCGATCCGCGACAAGGTAACGATTGCCACCAAGTTCGGCTTCGACATCGATCTTGAAACTGGCAAACGCACTGGCGGCACCAATAGCCGCCCCGAGCACATTAAAGCAGTGGCAGACGCCAGCCTGAAGCGTTTGCGGACCGACCATATCGATCTCTTTTATCAACACCGCGTTGACCCTGACGTGCCGATAGAAGATGTGGCGGCAGCAGTCAAGGAGTTGATTGCCGAGGGCAAGGTGAAGCACTTCGGCATGTCGGAGGCAGCGGTTCAGACCATTCGCCGCGCACACGCGGTCCAGCCGGTTACCGCAGTGCAGAGCGAATACTCGCTCTTCTACCGCGGCCCTGAAGCTGAGCTTCTGCCGGCTCTGGAAGAGCTTGGTATCGGCTTCGTTCCGTTCAGCCCGCTCGGTGCCGGATTCCTGACTGGCAAGATCGACGAGCACACAAAGTTTGATCCCACCGACTTCCGGAACATGGTGCCACGGTTTTTGCCCGAGGCGCGCAAGGCCAACATGGTTTTGGTCGAACTGGTCAAGAGCGTCGCGGAGCACAAGGGCGCGACGCCGGCACAAGTCGCGCTCGCCTGGCTGCTGGCGCAGAAGCCGTGGATCATGCCCATCCCAGGAACTACCAAGCTGCATCGGCGTGAGGAGAATCTCGGCGCATTGTATGTTGAGCTGACCGAAAACGATCTCAAGCAAATCGACGAAGCGTCTTCCAAGCTGAAGCTCGAAGGAGCCCGCCTTCCTGAGGCCGCGTTAAAGATGACCGGGCTTTGAGTGCTGATTTCGAGTGCGAGAGCAAGGCAAAACAAGTGGTCAATGGCCCTACGGGTTTTACTGGTGGTTGGAAGCGCAAGGATTAACGAAGCCGGGCGAACAATCCTAGCCCAGACTCGCTGAAATGGCATCAATGACATCGAATTGGCAGCACGTACCGAAGGAAAAGGCATCAAAGGAGAAGCTAAAAAACATGAGAACGAGACTTCAAGTCATTGCCTTCGCGGTGAGCCTTTTATTCATCTTCCAAGCCCAATCGCAAACGGTGGATTCAACTTTTCCAAAAGGCGAGCTATCCACCGCTAAGAATCACACGGGAAATATTTGGCTTAACGAGTTAAACGTCGGAGATAGTACGTTCGATCCCAGTATCGCTCAAGCCGTTTATGATGCCGGTGCAAAGCTGGATTGGCATATTCATCCGGGCGGCCAGGTTCTGCTGGTCACCGAAGGCATTGGCTACTATCAGGAACGGGGAAAGCCGATCCACGTGGTCCACAAGGGAGATGTAATCAAATGCGCTCCGGGTGTCGAGCATTGGCACGGGGCAGCACCGGGAAGCAGCTTTGCCTATATAGCAGTTACACCGACTCAAAAGGGAAAGACAATTTAGTTAGAGCCTGTCAGCGATAAGGACTATAGCAGCGTGAAATGAAAGAACACCGAGTTAAGCTAGGCCGTTCGGTACCAGGTGCTCGCCATCAAGTCGACGAATGCGTTTCTTGCGACGCATCGACAACACTAGATCCTTCGAGCGACATACATGCCCAATGAAAGTGAAAGAATGAGAATTGAAATGACAAATGTGATCGTAGTCATCGGAGCAGGATCGATCGGCCAGGCAATCGTGCGGCGGGTCAGTGCAGGCAAGCATGTACTACTGGCAGATATACGTCAGGAAAACGCCGATGCGGCGGCAAAGGTTCTTTTTGATGCTGGTTTCAAGGTTAGCACGGCGGCGGTCGATGTTTCCTCGCGTGCCTCGGTACATGCTCTCGTTGAGGCGGCCACCAAACTCGGCGAAGTCTCCGGTGTCATCCATGCCGCGGGCGTTTCGCCTTCTCAAGCATCTCCGGAGACGATCCTCAAGGTCGATCTCTATGGCACTGCTCTTGTGCTGGAGGAGTTCGGAACCGCCATCGCTCGCGGAGGCTCCGGCATCGTCATTGCGTCCCAGTCCGGTCATCGCCTCGGGCCGCTCTCGACGGAACAGAACGCTCTACTCGCCACCACTCCGGTCGAAGAGTTACTCAGCCTGCCCATGCTTCAGCCGGATCAAATCAAGGATTCCCTGCACGCTTACCAGATATCGAAGCGCGGCAATTCCCTGCGCGTGATGGCCGAGGCAGTCCGATGGGGAAAGCGGGGCGCGCGGGTCAACACGATCAGTCCTGGCATCATCATCACTCCACTCGCCAACGATGAGCTCAAGGGACCTCGCGGTCCCGGCTATCGGCGCATGATCGAAGTGTCAGCGGCTGGACGCGCCGGTACACCGGACGAGGTAGGGACTGTTGGCGCGCTCCTCATGGGTCCTGATGGCGCCTTTATCACTGGAAGCGACTTCCTCATGGATGGCGGAGTAACAGCAGCCTATTGGTACGGCGACCTCGCCTCGAAATGAGATAGTGACGCTTTTGCAACCCTTCCCGCCTTGAACGTACATTTCAACACAATGCAACGGTCAGCTTCGATCGGGTCTCCATCTTTTGTGCGGCGGACAGCGCTCCAGCCGCATCCGCAGTAACAAGACTCTCTGCAACTGGGCGCTAATGACCACGCGATTCTTCGCAATCTGTAGCCTGCCACTGCAGAAAGGGCTGCGTAAAGGTTCAGCGCGGTACTGTAAGGAATTAAAGTTTTACTGTAAGGACCTTACAGGTTGTCTATTTCTCACCTTAAATGTGCTCACACGTTCTTTGTGCGAATTTTCATTCCAAATTCAATCCGAGGTAGCAATTATGTTCTCCCCCGCGTTAGTGCTTCGAAATGTAAGCTCTTTCATGTTCTTCCCACACTTCTCACCCCTCAGCCCTCAGAAGATCGTGGCACAAGAAATGGTCTTCCCTCAAGAAATGCCCGATATCCGTTACCGACTGCGCAGTTTCAATGTCGTGATGTCGCTGTGCATGAGTCTGTTGCTGGTAGTGCTCCTCGGAATTTCTCCATTTGCGCATGCTCAGACGGCCGGTGCTCCGGTACCATTCGTTGAGTTCAACGCCGCAACTAGCGCAGGTGTGACGACTAACGGCACCGTGATCGGTCCCAACTATTACTTCGGCACGCTTGCCTCAGAAGCGACAGGGCGCCAGGCGGTTTTGCTGATCGGACAGGGAAAATACATCTCGTTCACTCTCACAGCTCCGGCCAATGCGATCACAGTGCACTACGCAATCCCCGATGCGCCAGCCGGGAACGGCATCACCGAGCCCCTTAGCCTTTACGTGAATAGCTCGCTTGCCACGTCGTTGTCGCTCACATCGGCATATAGCTGGCTATATGGCGCGTATCAGTTTACCAAGACTCCAGGCATAGGAATGCCAGGGGCCTTAGCGCCTCATGATTTCTACAACGATGTGCGCTATATGTTCTCCTCGACACTGCCGAAAGGAACTGTCGTCACGCTGCAGATTGATGCAGGAGATAATTCTCCCTGGTACCTAATCAATACCGCAGATTTCGAGGTGGTGCCGACTGCCATTGCCGCGCCGGCAAACTCGATCAATGTAACTCAAGCTCCCTATAGCGCCGATAACACTGGAGTCCGGGACGCAACCACCGCGCTTCAGAACGCTATCAATGCTGCGGAGACCTCCGGCCAGGTTGTTTATTTGCCAACCGGCACTTACACCATCAGCAATCCATTGAATGTCAATAATGTCTCAATTGAAGGAGCGGGTGAGTGGTACACGGTGCTCACCGGAAGCAACGTCGAGTTCGCCGGCCAGATATCCCCGGCGAGTACGAACGTGAACATTTCCAACCTGGCCATTTTTGGCAACGTTGCTGTGCGTAACGACAGCGACGGCTCCGTGAATGGCTTCAATGGCGGCCTCAGCAACTCGACCGTCTCCAACGTTTGGATTCAGAACACAAAGGTTGGCGCATGGATTGTGGGTCCGGCAACCAACCTCACCTTTAACAACATGCGCATCATGGATCTGAAGGCGGATGGAATCAACTTCAATGCCGCCAGCGGCGCGATTTCCTCCGCGACGATCGAAAACTCATTTTTCCGCAATACGCAAGACGATGGCATGGCCATGTGGGCGGAAAATGCAGGTGATACCAACATCACTCTGAACCAAAACACGGTTATTTCTCCTGGACTGGCAAACAACATTGCTATTTATGGCTCTGGTAGCGGTGACATCATCAGCAATAACTTATTGGAGGACCCAGTTACCAGAGGCAGCTGTATTCATGACGGCCTGCGATTCAGCGCCGTCGCTGACACCGGCCCAGTCACTATCGAAAATAACGAGTTGGAGCGCTGCGGACAGTTCGATCCTGGATTTTACTTTGGAGTGGGCGCCATTTGGTTCTGGCCTCTCGATGGCAACATGGAATCGGCAGTGAACCTGTCCGGCAACACCATCCAGAATAGCCCGTATTCGGCGTATATGTTCCTAGGGCCGAATAACACCACCGACGTCACTATCAATGACGATACGGTCACAAACGTTGGAACATTTGTTGTTCATGCACAAGGACCGGGCTCGGCCACAGTCACCAATACGACCGCGACCGGTGTGCCTGCGACCGGCGGCGGTTTCTTAAACCTTGGATGCGACTCCGGTTTCACACTGGATGCGACAGGTGACACTGGCTGGTCAGCTACCCAAGTTTGCAATGTCCCAGCGGCAGCCCCGCTGTGGGTCTATCCAGATATAGTCACTTTCCAGACGACCGAAGGTGCACCCCTCACCAAACAGATTGCGGTCATCAATGCCGCCTATCAGACAACGACGCTGGGCGCTATCTCCGCCAGCAGCGGTTACTCAGTCGTTCCGGATCCAACTTATCCCTGCGGCAGCTCATTGGCAGCCGCTGAGTTTGGCGGCGCAAGCGAGCCGGGATGGTGTCTGGTCGATGTAACCTTCGCTGCAGGCGGATCGGGAATCACTCCAGGTACTTTGACGATTCCCAACAGCGCCGGTAATGCGACGGTCGTTCAACTTGTCGGCAGCACAGGCGGGAATACTCCCATTACACCGCCCCAAGTTAGTCCTACTAGCCTATCTTTCGGTTATCTACTTGTGGGATCGACATCTGCGGCGCAGAGCGTGACCCTAACCAACCCAGTAGGCGCAGCCGCGCTCACCGGCGTATCAATTGAAACCACTAGCGGCTTCACAGAAACGAACACCTGCGGCAGTACACTGGCGGCGGGTGCCTCGTGCACCATCTCCGTCACGTTCGCTCCCACTGCTAGCGGAACGCTGAACGGCAGTCTGGCAATCGCCAACAGCGCCACTACCACACCGGTCGGAGTATCGTTGATTGGCTCAGCTTACACTTCGACGACGGACCTCTCCACCGGCGCCACGGCAACTGCGAGCAGTACTGAATCGGGTTTTCCGGCATCCAATGTCAACGATGGCAACACCAGTACGTATTGGGAGAGCCTGGATGGCTCAGGTTATCCGCAGACAATCACTCTGAACTTCGGCCAGTTACTGCCTTTGGGATCGGTAACTCTCGACTTACCTCCTTCGACCGCGTGGACCACACGTACCGAGACATTCTCCGTGCAGGGATCGGTCAATGGCTCGACTTACACCACTCTGATTGCTTCGGCAGGCTATACCTTCAACCCCACGACAGGAAACACGGTGAGCTTCAATCTGCCATCGGGAACCACCGAGCAATATCTGCAATTGGTCTTCACCGCCAACACGGGATGGACCGCGGCACAGCTCTCCGAGTTCCAAGTTTTTCCGGGCACAGTGAGTTGCACCGCCAGCGCACCGGTGGCTCCCACTAGTCTGAGCGCCACGGCCGTCTCCTCCAGCCAAATCAACCTGAGTTGGACCGCATCCACAACAAGTGGAGTTACATATTCTGTCTTCCGATCCACTTCGGCCGGATTCACTCCATCCACATCGAACCAGATCGCCAGCGGGTTGACGGGAACAACTGACTCCGATACAGGTCTTGCAGCCTCGACCACTTACTACTACATCGTTCAGGCGGTGAACTGCGCCGGAACCGCATCTTCGAGTCAAGCAAACGCCACGACGCTAAGTGGCGTCACGGCGCCTTCCATTCCCACAGGGCTAACTGCAACGCCCGGTAATGCATCGGTTTTGCTTTCCTGGACCGCAAGCACGGGAACCGCGCCCATCACTTATAGCATCTATCGTGGCACCAGTTCCGGCGGCGAAAGTGGAACACCCATCGCCGCAAATCTCAGCGCAACCAACTATACCGATACTGGCCTGACCAACGGCACCACATACTACTACCAGGTGACGGCAACCAATTCGGTAGCGACAAGCGGAGACTCCACACAGGTTTCGGCCACACCGGAACCGGTCAGCAACACCCTGCTGCAGATCGATGCCGGCGGCGCGGCGACCGGAAGCTTCGTAGCCGATGAGCTTTTCAACAACGGTAACGAGTACTCCACTACGACCGCAGTCAGCACCTCGGGCGTGGCAAATGCAGCGCCTGAAGCCGTCTACCAGTCCGTGCGGTGGGCGCCTTCGTTCACTTACATCATCCCGGGGCTTACTGCGGGAGCCAGTTACACTGTGCGCTTGCACTTTGCGGAGCTCAGCTGGACCGCATCTGGTGAGCGCATATTCAACGTTGCAATCAACGGAACCCCTGTACTTAGTAACTTCGACGTCTTTGCAACCGCTGGCGGTCAGTATATTGCCGTCGTTGAACGGTTCACCGCAACCGCCGATAACTTAGGCCAGATCACAATCAGCTTCACGAAAGGCACGGCAGACAATCCTGAAGTGGCCGGGATAGAAATTTTGGGGTCGGGCTCTCTGAGTTCGGCTCTGCCCGATCTCCTAGAGATCGATACGGGCAGCAGCACGGCGGTATCGCCATTCGTGGCCGATGAGGACTTCAACACCGGTAACGAATTCAGCAGCAGCGCTGCAATCAATACCACTCACACCTATAACCCGGCGCCGGCCACTGCCTATCAGACCTGCCGCTGGGCTTCGGCCTTCACTTACACCATCCCGGGACTTACGGCAGGGAAGACCTACGCGGTGCGTTTGCACTTCGCCGAGCTTACCTGGACCGCGGCGGGAAACCGTGTCTTCAATGTCGCAATCAACGGCACGAATGTGCTGAACGATTTCGACATCTTTGCCACCTCCGGCGCGCAAAACCAGGCTGTCACCGAACAGTTCAATGCAACCGCGAACAGCTCGGGGCAGATCGTGATTTCATTCACCAATGGCGGAGCCGACAATCCGGAAATTAACGGAATCGAAATTCTGCAGTAGGGCAATAAGCAAGACAAGCGGGAGGCTTCGCTTTGCGGGCCTCCCGATCTTTTTCCTAAGCAAGCCTCTCTTGCGTCTGGAGAAGAACCGCGCCGATCAGGAGGATTTTATGCGACAGTCAGGTCGTGGTAGGGGCAGCTCGCAAGTGCTGTCCCTACCACGCCCCCATTACCTCAAAGGCTGCGGAAAATAGCTGGTATAAGAGAGAAATGCCCGAAAAGCATGCCGCAACGGCTAAAGCCCCCGGTTGATTCAATTGCATTTGTGTCCGGGCTGAAGCCCAGACCTATCGCACGGACGAGTTTTTTCGCAACCTGTAAAGGTGTCAGTTTTTGAGTAGCTCGATGCCGGAGCTGAAGGCACCTGCTGTGCGGCCAATTGCTCGCTATTTACTCGCATGAAATTCTTTCAGGGGGTTGAGGCCTCGGCCCACCAATTCCGGCCTCGGCCCGATTCACCAAATATTGCCTAATCGCTGATGGCTCCGCCGAGCAGTTGCTTCAAGGCATGGACGTATTCGGTGAGTGCGAGACGGCCGGCTTCGGTCATGCGGTAGAGAGTCTGCGGCTTGCGTTGCACGAACTTCTTTTCGACCGAAACGTAGCCGGCTTCTTCGAGCTTCTGAAGTTGCGCGCCCAGATTGCCGTCCGTGGAGCCGGTCTTCGAGCGCAGCCAGGTAAACTCCGCTTCCTCGATGCCACTCAGCAGCGAGAGCAGGGCTAGGCGCAGCTTCCCGTGAATGACAGGATTCAGCTCCGGCAGCTCAGGCATGACTGGTGACCTGCTTGCGTTCACGGGCTTCGCAGCTCATCGCATACACGCCGAAGACGATCTGGCAGAGGAAGATGGCGACCAGAAACACGATCAAGCATTGCTCATCGGAGCCAAAGCACGCAGCCACGGCCGCCGCCCACCAGAGCATTGCACTGGCAATCTGGGCCTTCCAGCGGATAATCATGCCAGACGCTCCGTTGGCAGTTCCGAGCATGGCCGCGACCACAGCGACAAAAATATGTTGATTGAACCTGCCGCTGAAGCCCAGGGCCGGCAACAGAACCGTCAGCGACACTCCCATGCAGATCCAGACGGAAAAGATGGCTCTGCCGACCGTGGTTGGCGGCTTAGGCTCCAGCCGGCTCTTCTTTCTCCGGATAACGGCAAACATCACCACCCACGCGCCGGCCATGGTGACTAGCCATGCCCACGGCCATTGGTTGAAAGCAGTCCAGGCGATGGCAACGTAGTAGGCCACGCCCCATAAGACGAAGGTCCAGGCCCAGCTCTCGGTGGTGCGCCGTCCCTCGGCGATCATGGTCTCGATCAGGCTCAGCCGGTCCTTCAGTTCTTGTTCTTCAGCGTTTGCTGTCATCGTGATTCTCCTTGTGCGCCGGTAGAAATCGGCGAGGTGTAGTGAATGAAAGTTTCATACAGTGAAGGTTTAGCGAACCACGCTGGCTCCGAGTCATGCGGAGTCGCCCGTGAGGGTGGCTGCGAA
>JBEKRS010000126.1:0-8925 GCA_049518535.1 Occallatibacter sp.
TGCATGACTCCAACCATCAACTCGGTAACCCCCAGCACTTGGATCGCAGGAGAGACCTACCCCATCACAATTACCGGAACCAACTTTACCACGCTCAACGCAGCGGCCCAAACCTCTTGTCCCGTAACTCAGGTCACCGTAAGTGTGAACGGCAGAAACCTGCCACTATCCAACCCGATAGTTAACAACACGACCATCACCGCTGAAGTAGCGCCAGCGGCCAGCGAACCCACCGAGTGGGCATGCGTCGCGTTGAGTGGAGAGGCAACTATCGCCTATGTTGCCAAAGGTGGGGCTCGGGCCTTTGCGACCCCTATGGCTGCAAATGCAACGCCAACAACGAGCATTGGCGACCAATGTAACGGCTCGGCCGGGAACTACACCGCGGCCACGTATACTACGCAGATTCTTGCTCCTCAGCTTTACGTCATCGATCCTTATCTGCTTTCATCGGCCAGTTCGGGAACAATCGAACCCGATGCGGTCATCTCCGCGCTTTCGGACCAATCGAATTACGCGGCTGGGATAATTGCGGACGGCACCTCGACCGGAATCGCCGTTTTTGGCCCTGTTCCTAAAGATCAGGATGTGACCTTCACCACAGACAACGGAGCAACCCCTGTTGCCTGGGATTCAGCCTTTCTTACTCCTTCTGCGCCGTTGGAACCCTCCAATTCGGGTGCGCCACCGCTTGTTGTTCCCTCAGCAAAGCTGATTGAGCATGGGGGATTCTATTATGCCCTCGCCCTTGTGACGGCTGGCACTCCATCAACGAGTACCATATTAGGTGACACACACGTGACTGTAATCAGTCCGAGCGGTGATCAGCCAAATCAGCCTTTAAGTTTGGTCACTTACCCTGTCCCTGTCGTTCTGGTTCACGGCCTATGGGGAGGCAAGGGAACTCTCGCGTCAACTATGAATTACCTTAATAGCAATACTCCGCTTAGCTCTGATCCGATTTTTGTTAAGCCGATCTGCTATTCAAAGTACTTTTCGTTTGATGCGCCGACAGATACAGCTAATAATGCCGGAACGGGATGTGAAGTTACAGCAACCTTCGCATTATCCACTTATCTAACCAACCTCTATAAGGAGCTTGACACCGATAATATCGTCGGTGGGAGAGTAGACATTGTCGCCCACAGCATGGGCGGTTTAGTGGCGCGCTACTTTTCTAACTCAGGGAGCGGACTCACAGCGGATTATTATAATAATCCGCGGAATCGAAATCAGGGAACCTTCCGCGATATCATTACGCTTGACACTCCAGAAGAAGGATCGGCGCTCGCTTCGTGGCTGGACTTCTACTTCGCGACCAAGACAAAGAGTCCCACAGCGAAGTCAGCATGGGTATGGAATATTTTGTGCTTCCCGCATATTGGAAACACCGTCCAAGATTGCATGGCGAATGAGCTCTTTGGCGCCGGAAAACAACCGCTCGCTCTCCCGGGTGACAGGATAGAAAACGGGGCTGTGTTTTCGCTCATTCCGAATAATCCCCATCTCAATAATTTGCCAGACCCAAATATTCCGAATGCTACGTGGTTTGCAATTGCATCGGACTTTACGGACGACGGTCATAAACCTCCATCCCTGCTCCGACAGTCTCTGAACAAGTTTCTTGGTGCAACCTTACCTGCACCTCAAAGCGGGAAGACGTCCCCTCCCATCCAGCAGCCAAATGGAGATGTGGACTTCAACTTCATTTTGGGGTATCTTGAAAATCCAAATAATAGCATTACGCCGCTCAGCTATCCGGAAGGCCCTATGCACAACGACGCGATCGTTACCGTCGATAGTCAGCTCTTTGGAAATCCTTCAAAGTCTTATACGTTCCTGAATCTGTCTCACACATCAATTCCAATTATTGGATCTCTTCTCCCGAACTCGAGTAACCAGAGTGTCACCAACGACAGTAGTAATTCTGTTAATGGGCAGATAGTGACTTGGCTTGGCTATCAAGACTCTTCCTCGCCAACCACGGATATGGTAATTGCAAGAACAGCGGTTGCATTTAAGCCGGCACTCAACGAGTGGGAATTGAACCTTGAAGCGAACAATAAGGATATCTTTGCCGCCGATGATAGACTGAAGGCCACGATACCTGATCGCCAGGTGGAAGTGGCTCAACCCCTTCGAATCCCATTGACGGTAGCTGGGGGAGAAATCGTCTCTGTGATCGTGTCGCAGGGCAACACGGAAGAAACGTTTGACAACGAAAGTGCCGTCGATGGCTCCGCAGTCGGAAGCGGAGATGCCAATGTGGTCCATGATGACGGAGCAACAAAGACAATAGAAATCGTTCCTCTGCAAGTGGGGAAAGTGAAACTTGACATCACTGTTTTCTATGCAGATGGTGGAATCGCCCATTTTGGCGACTCTCTGACAGTGGCTCCTTCTTCCAAAGGACTCAGGAAGTTTTCACTTAATGGAGCGTTTTCTGTTGTTCCCATAGTTCTTGAGGATAAAGACGAGGATAGGCAGTTTTGGTTATCTCCGGAAGTCGAGTATACGGCACTTAAAAATCCGCTTTATTTGACGGACTCCACACAGATCAAGTTCACTATCGAGCAACCGGAGTCTGCTCCCGTGATCAGCTTGGATTCCAATGGAATGATCCATGGACTTCGTCCCGGACGGGCTGTGATCACCGGAGAATTTGACGGAGTCAGGGACAAGATTACCGTGGAAGTCTATACGAAGGAGAACGCTCCCTCTGGATACCGCCATGTTCATCAACACGTCAACCCATAGTGGAGGTCGATCAATGTTATGTGTTGAGCCAGACGCAATGTCTCAGTCCGAGAGAAAATCCTGGAGAGGAGTGTCCTTCGCTAGTTTTGCAATGAAATACAAGTGCGTTTCCATGCTGGTGTGTCTGGCAACGGTTCTACCGGGCTGGGGTACCGCTGTAGCTTCAACAAAACTCAGAAAGACGGAAATCGCACCGTTCACCAGGAATCTCGATTCCGCGGCTATTTCACCAGATGGTTCCCTTGTGGCAATTCTCAGGACCACCGAAGGCGGTAGCGTCGACCATATAGACGGGCCGCTTATGCCAGGAATGAGTCTTCATACCGTATTCACGTTTGAGAACCAACTCGAAGTGCGCGACGTGGCTACCTCGGCACTTCGCACAACCGTAGCGCTGCCCACGGTGAGGGAGCCTGAATCCATGTCGGGTTTTTCATTCCTTTTTCATTCTCATATTCAATACTGCGATCATGGAAAGTATCTCCTCGCATACGGCGAAGGAGGGACCTTTTTCGTTTTGGACGGCGATACTTATGAACAAAAGTTCACGATTGTTTTTGATAAGGACAAATACCCCGTAGGAGTCAAGAGGGAAAGGGGCTCTGTTCTCGTTGTCACGGCAAGTGCTTGTTCCGCAAACGCCAATATCGCTGCAATTGAACTGCTCTTTGGCCCCTATGGAACCGGCGTCACAAAGGTCTTCGATCTCGATACGGGAAAACAGATTGAGGATATTACGGAAGACATTAGTCCGGGCAGATTGATGAACATAGACGTTTCGCCCAGCGGCGCAAGCGCGGTGATCGCAGTTGAGCGTGTCTCACTCGACAATCCGCCGGCAAAGAATGACGATCTGGTTATTCTCGATCTACAATCAGGCGCTGTCTCTCGCCGGATTCTCACGGGCATCGATCTCCTTCAGGCGGTATTCGTTGGAGAATCGTCCGTTGCGGCAGCTAGCGGCGACGGTGTGATCCTGAAAGCCAAACCTTCCGTCTTGTTGTTTGATATCCATTCCGGTGCAGTGACCAATCGGGTCGCCGATCCAGAAAATGGGGCAAACGGGGAAGTTGCAGCTTCCGCCGATGGCCGATTTCTGCTCGCCTATACAGGGAAGGAGAATCATTGCGAACATTGCCAGATCGAAGAACATCGCGGCCAGTTGCAAATCGAGGATGCACGTTTTACGATCTGGGATTTATCGACTGGCAAAGTCGTCGTGCGATCCCCCCATATTCCGGTCGCCCATGGTGGAGTTCTCTCATTTACGACCTACTGGCGTCCGGTATTCCAAATCAGTCAGTCGGGAAATGCGGTTCTGGTCACCCAGATAACTGGGAGTGAGCCAATCGACGTTTACAGCCTGAAGTGACACTTTGGGTTGTTTCGTAAATGGGGCCTGGTAGCTGCACGTTGCCATGGAGAACCCGCCTGGGAATCAAGTGCTAAGGAAAATGACGGTCCTTGAGGTCGTGGAAGAAATATCATCGAGCGCTTGTGTAAGGCATTGATTCAGCAGGTTTTGGAATTCGCCAACGGTATCCGCGCTGGTAGTGGAGCACGTCGCCAACCTTATAGCGTGCAGCCCAGGCACGGTCAGCGCCGGTCATATCGGAACGCGGTGCAAGGACGCACAGGGCGTGGTTCTCGGATTCGACGATGCCGCGTTCCTGCAACTCCGAGCGGACCGCCTGATTGATCGCGCGACGCGAGGCATTGTCGGGTGAAACGATGATGGTATTGTTCGGATTGTCGGCATAGTTCCGGGCAATCGAAGCGATGCGCTTCTCAGGATCGGCAATCTCCGTGATGCGGCCCTGTTGTTCGAGAAGCGCGACGCCTTCGGCCACTTCGCCGCGCGACAGGTGCTCGACGGCACGCAGCAACTCCGGGTCTTTCTGGCGGACAATCTGATCAAGTCGCGCCGTTTTCATTCCGGCATCAACCAACTGCTCGAAGGGCTTTCCCGCTTCAACTCCCTGATGCTGGCGCGTGTCGCCAATGAAGAGAACTCGGTCGCCAGGATCGAGTTTGGCGAGGAAATCGCGCACCTGCTTGGTGCTGGCGAGGCTCGATTCATCCACCATATATAGGTGGCGTTCCGGCGTCGGCTGCCTGTTGCGTGCAAGGAAGCCTTGCAGGGTGTCGGCATTGATGCCGGCATCGCGGAGTTGATGCGCGGCGCGGGAGGTCGGGGCAAAGCCTTCGACAATCATTCCGCGCTGCTCGGCGGCCTCGCGCACGGTTTTGAGCGCCGTGGTCTTGCCCACGCCGGCGCTGCCTTGTAGACCTTGGATTCTGTCACGCGAGGTCAGAATTTCTTCCGCCGCCGAGCGTTGCGAGGAATTGAGAATCGGATATTGTGCGGTATGCGCCACGGCCTGCTGAACGGGCATGATCTGGTCGGCCCGGCCTTGTCCCTGGCGCATCTGCCGCAAGATTTCCTTCTCAGCATGGATGGTTTCCGCCGTGGTGAACTGCCGCGCGGAACCGTGCTTCGTCGCAGTGACAAGCTGAAACTCGCCGGAGGCCAATCTTGCCTCCACGCTGGCGCGAACCTGGGTGTAAGTCGTGTCGCCCATGCCACGCCGCAAGGCATCGCGGAAGAGGGCGCGCTCATCGGTGACAGCTTCGCGCTCGAAGCTGCGTTCGCGTGCAAAAGTCACGG
This sequence comes from Occallatibacter sp., assembly GCA_049518535.1. Classification (GTDB taxonomy): domain Bacteria; phylum Acidobacteriota; class Terriglobia; order Terriglobales; family Acidobacteriaceae; genus Telmatobacter. Next base: position 5,426 of record JBEKRS010000126.1, read on the forward strand.
CCTCCTGCGCGGCTTTCTGCGCTTTCTCGGGAGCACGCTTGAAGGATTCCTTTTCAGCCCGCTCACGCGCCGCGGCCACTATCTGACTCGGCTGATCGCCGAACTCGGCGGCTAGTTTGCGGTGCGCCGCCAGCACCTCAGCGGGCGACTGAATTTGCTTCTTGTCGCGCGTGGCGTGGGCGGCGATCTCTGCCGCCTCGTAGCCGGAGAGACCGTTTTGCTGCATGTGAGCAAGGATCTGATTCTGGCGCTGGCTTGAAGCGTCAAGATACTCCTGTGAGTAGCCCTTGATCTCCGGCGCGCCGCTTCTGCCGGGCGCGATCTCGTAGCCAAGATCGCGCAACTGGAAGGTCAGCTCCGACTGATAGACAGCAGTGGCAAACTGCTGCGACTCGAAGAAACTGCGTTCCTGAAGCGCTCGCGTGGTTCCATCGGAGCGCTCGGTGACATTGAAGATGACAGCGTGGGTATGAAGCTGCGGCGCTGCGTAGCCATCGACGGGACGCGATGTGTCGTGCTCGAATTTCGCGACGATGAATTGACCGGTGGACTCTGCGGGATGATTGCCACCGAGCCGCGCCTGCGTGTACCGCTCCAACTCGCCGAGAGCGGTCGTGACCGCCATGCGGTGCGCCTCGCGGACCCGGCTGTCGCCGCCAACAAGAGCGGTCAACGAAACCGACTTCGGCGCACTGAAGGTCGCATCCCACCCGGCACGGTGTTCGACGGTTTTCACTGTTTTCCCGTCTGTTCCTTGATACTCGAAAGACTGCCGATGCTGAACAAGTCGCTCGCCGGTCTGCGGGTGCTGGCCATCCGAGAGGCGATGAAACTCCTCGCTGCCAACGGCTCCGGCGAGACCGTATTTCTCGGCGAGATGGCCCTGCCATTCGCCCTGCACGGTCTGGCCCTGGCTCCAATAACTTTGGTCCGGCGAAGTGAATTCCTGCTTGTGGTAGTTTTCGAGTTTGCCTGCGGAAAGTGCTTTTGAGATTTTCAGCATGGCTCAGTCTCCTAACGAAAACCCGCTTTGAATGGCTTCTGCGCTCTCTTCGATTGCTCCTGGCTCTGACGGTTTCTTCGCCAACGTCTTTGGATCAAAGCCGAGTTCATCGTCATCAAGCGGGCGCGGCACGAAGGCCGGTTGCGTTGCCGGAATGTCGTGGTAGGCAAATGAGAAGCAGGCGACGTAGTTGCCGAGCTTCAAGAAGGCGTGCCGATCGGGCAAGCCTGAGATTTCCGAGTCCATCACCAGCGGCTCGACCTGGCGCTCCAGCGTGAAGTTTTTCCCAGTGCGGCTACCGTCGAAATGCGTCTGCCGCAGTCGTTCAATCTCCACTTTGCCGATGGCGCTCGATACCCACTCGGCGGCCTTCGGCTCAGTAGTTTTGAGGAAGATTTTTGTCGCTGGCTGCGAGAGCATGACTTCGGCCATGTGGCCGTAGATGTACTCAAGCTGCGCCTTTCCCTGAAAGCCCAGCACAATCGGATTTTTGGATTTTCGGTTCTCGGTGATGGCCGTGTGGAGTTGCGGCAGACGTTGCAGACTGGCCAGTTCGTCCAGCACAAACCAGACTGGATGCTGACCTTCTTTCGGTTCATTCAAGAGCCGCAAAACGAGCAGGTCAATCCACAAACTGTGCAGCGGGCGCAGAGCCTCGCGCTCGCTGGGCTTCGAGGTCAAGAATATCCAGCCTCTCCGATTCTCGGACCACTCGGTTGCGCTCCAATGATTCCTGTTTTTGTCTTTGCGCGGCAGCATTCGCAGACTGTCCGCGATTAGTCCGAGCGATGCCAAGACGCCGTTGCGCTGCTGCTGTGCGCCCTTGGCGATCATCGTCGCCATCTCTGTATTTTGGACGCGACGGTCGATCTCGTCGGGGTTGGCCATCCACTCGACAAGCTCCTCGGGCGAGGGACCGAAGGTCAGAAGATGCGCGAAGATTTTTTGTGGCGTCTCGGTAAAGAACTCGCCCTTCTTGTCCGTAGTTGGCTGGTAGAGTGAGGCTGCAATCGCTTTGGCCTCGGCGCGGCGGCGCAACTCCTCTGACGGCCCCCAGTAAGGACAGCGGGCATCGAGAGGATTCAGAATAATGTCGCCGTTCTTGTTGTCATAGAACCGCTGCACAAACTCGCAGGCTGGATCGTAAACAATGGCCGAGTGACCGCGCTCCTTGATCTGCATAAGTATCTGCATGATGAGCCGGGTCTTGCCCGCGCCAGTATCGCCCATCAACTCGATGTGCTGTCCCTCGGCGAGCCGGGGAATGCGCATGAGCTTCTTCGATTCGATTGTTCTGAAGCCAACTCCATCGCCCTTGACGGCGCGATTGAATCCGGCTGGCGTGACGCGAACCGGGCCTTTGAGTAGACGACCGTACTTCATTTCTCGAAACCGATCCACGTCTTTGCGGGTGGCAAGCGGGAGCACGCCTAACAGCATGGCAAGCCCGACGAGCAGCGGCCAGCGGAAGACTCCAACGACGGTGTATCCGCCATAGACGAACTGCTGGAGATAGATATGAAGCGGGCCATTCCGGTAGCTGGTCTTCGGTCCGCGATAGAGGTAAATCAGCCCGGCAGTGCGGGCGCTAGTGGTCAACTGGAGTGGCAGCGGCCGGGCGAATTCTATCGTCGTGATACCCGGCTCCACATCGGTAGCGGCGGCAGGATGCGCATGAAGATGCTCATCCGAAACGTCGAGTAGCTGGTACTGGCCGGTCTGCTTCAGGCCGGCCAGTGCGCCGGATTGAATGTACGGCCAGAGGTCGTAGCGTTCGAGCGGCGACATGAACACACCTATATAGATGCGCAGAAACCCAGCGGTCAGAATCAGCGTCAGCGTGATGGCCGCGTAGCTATAGATGGGAGCTTGCGGCGGCGTAACGATTGTTTCCTTGCGTCCCCAATGCGTCGTATTCATATCTGTTCCGTGCTCCTTTCCGCATAGCTGGCGACAGCGTCTTCCGCCGCCTTACGTTTGTTCGCTTTCACGTAGCGAAGCATCTCCTTGAACTGCTCCGTGGTCATCTTGTCGCCACGCAGGAGCGGTTCTAGCGTGTTGATGAGCAGAAGCCGGAGTGCCGCAATTTCTCCCATAGCCGCCAGGGATTGCATTTGACTCGTGCCACGGCCAAGTTCTCGCAACACCAGGTCGCGCAACCACTCGCCAACGGCTTTTCCTTCTGTGCCCGCAGCGGCATCGACGGCAGCAGCTTCGGTAGCGGTGAGCTTGGTATTGAGTGAATGGTTACGGCACTCGCGGCCTTTCACCGCGCCTTTGCGGCGCTTGATTTCGGTGTCCAGTATTGGCATACGCAATTCGCTCCTTTCGTTGAAATCGCATGGAGCTTATAGGTTCCCGCGATTTCATAACCGGTTCTGTTTCTGCCAGAACCAAATAGCTCCCGCAGGGAGCTAAACAGTTCCCTATGAGGGATGGAGTATCGAAAATTCTTCCGGCGCGCAGCGCCGCAGTGGTCCGGGCAGGAAAGCGAAGG
>JBEKRS010000127.1:0-8725 GCA_049518535.1 Occallatibacter sp.
CCAAAGCCCCAGTTTCCCAAATCTCAGTTCAAGTCGGTAACACCCCTAAAAGCCGCTTTCTCATTGCTACACAATACGTTGCCCCATGCCATCTGCAAAATTGCCGGACAGCAGTGCTTCCGCATCTGAGATGCAGAAGCAAACGGGGAATACCGCGCAGCCCGTTCCGATTGGAATGGGTCCGCCGTTTGCTCTGGTCTCGTCGTTGTTTTTTCTCTGGGCCATGCTCAATAACCTGAACGACGTTCTGATCCGGCAGTTCATGAAATCGTTTGCCATCTCCCGCTCTGAGGCTGGATCATCAATGACCCGCTGGTCAAGAAATCGCCGAAGATGACAATGCGATATCGAATCGAAATACTTTTGTATGTCGACATCGAGCACCCACCGCAAGCCTCCGGTCATGAAGCCCGCTCGCAATGCTTGTAGCGCTTGACGGGTCGACCGCCCTGGGCGGAAGCCATATGACAAGGATAAAAGTCTTATTCATAGATGCTCCCCAGCACCATCGCGATCACTCGCTGCGCCACCTTATCCTTGAAGGGCGGGATACCTAGTGGGATTTTCGTTCCGTGGGGATGTACTTTCGACGGCATTTACCGAAATGCTTTCCAGGCCATTCGGGTCGGTGAAAATGAGCGAGTTGCTCATTACACAGAAATAGAGATTGAGACTTTGCGGGTAGGCCGGATTTGCATAGTGTAACTGCGAACGGTCGGGCTGAGGAAGCGGCCCATACTCGACCCGAGAGTATCTGCCCCGAAGTAGCGGTTACACCAGAGGAAGTTGCGATCGGCTGCCGGCTATATCTTTGCAGCGTTGTTGCTACTCCGGTTCTACTTGAATAAGCGACGGTTTGCCGAATGCAAATCGTTTGTTCCAATTGAAGCAGCGCTGAGTTTTCCTACGGAGAAGTTCGGTTGCGAAATATGAAGGGGCTGGATTTCTCAGCCCCTTGGGTCAATCGAGACGAGACGATGTGCTACCAACTGATACGCATCGCTCCTTGGACATCGCGTGGGTAGTTAGCCACGCCCTTAACTACGGCAAAGTTGCCGGCGTTTTCAGATGTGTTTGAAACCGACAGGCTGCTTGGTCCGCTGAGCACTACGTGGTTGGTCACATTGGTCATATCGACTTCGAACTGCAACTTCCACTCGTGATAGATCGGGAAGGTCCGTTTGAGAGCCATATCCACGTTATAAGTGGGCTGAGTATAGAGGCCACCGATAGGCGCTACACGACCTGCCGTGCCGGGAGCATAATCTTCCGGACCATTGCAGACGTAGTAGGCCTCTTGGGTTTGTGAATGGTAGGGCGTTGCTGTTCCAGTTGTGCATGTACCGCCGTTAAGCACCTGGAATGCTTTCGGATTGACGTAGCTGACCTTCCCGATATAGTTGGCGTTGTTCTGGTCCCAGCTTACCACGGAGCCGCCCGGGGTTTTGTTCCATTTGTACTGGCGTCCAGATTGTCCGGGAACGACGCTGGGCATGCATGTGCCCAGAATGCCGTTGCCTGCGCAACCGCTGCCCGTCACCAGGATCGGAAGACCGGAGTGAATGAGACCGATGCCAGAGACGGTCCAATCGCTGGCGATGGAACGATACACGACGTTATCTCCCCACATGTGGCCGCGACCGACAGGTAGCTGATAGACCACAGTACCTACCACGCTCTGGGGTTGATTGGCCGCGGAGAGAGAACGGTCGAGGCGATTATTGCCTGAGATGCGGAAGGTTCCCAGGTCGTCGATCCCCTTCGACCACGTGTAGTTGGCCATGAAGTTCAGGCCGTTCGAGAGACGCTGCCGGATAGAAACTTCGACAGCATTCCAGTTTTCATTGCCTACAAAGCTGGTTTGATCGCTGACGGTTTTGTATTGCGGGAAAGGTTGATAGTACTGATATACACTTTGGCCGTTGTAAAAGTTAGCGGCACTGGAGTAAGGGTTTGGCGGGTTGAATCCGAATGACTTTGCTAGCGCAAGGTTGGTTGTGGTCGACTTCTGGCCAATCAGCGAATAGAGGCAAGCTGCGCCGCTGCATGGCGCTGCTGTCGTTGCACCGCTGGTGGGGAGAGCATATCCGGCGAGCGCAATCATGGACTGCGGGAGTCCGTTGTTCCTTGCGTAGTTAGCTCCGGAGACATTGATGAAGTGACCTTCGCTGCCGACATAGGTGACAGTGGCGGACATGTTCCTGGTAAGTTCACGCTGGATGCCAAGGCTCCAGTTGATGTACTCGGGAGAGCGTGATCCCAGATACGGATCGAAGTAGCCGACCGTCACGGTGTTCGCATTCTTTTCCAAAGCCGTATAGGACGTGCCGTACTCAGCTAAGTTCGCTCCAGCGGGCATAGTACCCGCCGCAATTTGCTGAGCTATCGAAGCGGCGGGAGAAATCGTCGATCCCGTCCAGCCGCAGGGCGTGAAACCGTCGTTGGCAAGGCCACTGGCATTGGGGGCGCACGCGCTGGCATCCCAATAGAAAGAAGGCGCGTTGCTGAGGCCAGCTGGGGCCGATGCCGCCGGGACAAGTCCCGTTTGCGAAGGTAACTTCTGGCTTCCACCACCGGCGGTCCAGTCTCCACGCGCATAAGCGACGTCGTAGCTGGCCCGAATGACTGTCTTGTGATCGATGGCGTAAGCCAGTCCGAAACGCGGCGAAACGTTCCTGTACCACATCGCAGAAGGCGACTTCAAACCGGTATAAGGGCTATTGGTGGCTGAACCGCCGGCAAAGGCGAGCACGCCATAGTTCCCCGTGTTCAGATTGACTCCGGTCGGATTCAGCCATGTCCACTGATTATGAGCCTCATGAATGGAGCCGAAAAGGTCCCAACGCACGCCCAGGTTCAGGGTAAGCTTGGAGGTCAACTTATAGTCGTCCTGCACCCAGAAGGAGGGGCTTAACCAGCGCGCACTCCACTCCGGAGAAAGGGTGACACTGCTGCTGTTCACGGAACCCAACATATAACTGGCAACGGATGAGCCGGTGGTAAGCCCTGATCCTGCGGCGTTGTAACCTTCCGTTTGAGAAGCGGCAAATGTGTATGTCAGCGGCTGGGTACCGGTTTCCACCCATGAAGTGAACTGCACATCCACCGACTGCCCGCCGAAGGTGACGTTGTGCTTGCCGTGCTGCCATTGCAGGTTGTCCATTGCCGTGTAGGTATTTTGAAGCTGTCCATGCCAGTTATAGCCAGCCTCATTGGTAGGGTTATCGACGCCGCTGGAGGTACTGAAAGAGATGCCGGGGAAGCCGATGGTAGGCTGCCCCGGGGGTACGTTGAGCAGGCCGATTGCAGCAGCGGTGTATTGGGGCTGTTGATCCTGGTTGGAATCCAGACTCTTGTAGCGCCCAAACGCGAGGCCAGCCTGATTTACCAGATGCGTGTTGATGGTGTAGGTGTCCCTGAGAATATCGACGTTGGTCGTCGGCGCATAGAACTGAGCTGTGTTGAACGGCGGCGGAAGCGAGTTGGAGGCACCACCGGTAAGGTCGTATCCTCCCTGGACGGATTGGCGGCCAAAGGCAATGATCAGGCTGACTTGATGGTTCTCGCCTTGGTCGTAGTCCAGGCGGCCTGTTTGATACCAGTTGGACAGTCCACTGGGATAGCCGACAGTGATGTTGTTGCTATAAAAGCCGGTCTGAGCGACTTTTGCCGACCAGGGCTCCATGAACTTATTGATGTAAGCCGCAGCGGTCGAAATTCGGTTGGAAGGAATCTGATTGTTAGGAAACCACGTGCGCTGACATTGAGCGTTAACGCAGTTGTACACAGTCTGTGTGCCGGGATCGTAGATGTCGTAGCAGGGATTGGTGGTCGAACCGGGCACGCATCCTGCTTTGCCATTCGTCGTGGCATAGTCGCCGTAGTCGGCAACTGTGGCCAGCGTTCCACTCGTGGTATAACCCAGCATTGGAAGTGTTGGAATCGTCTGGACTGTGGGTTTTCCTCCCGTGGCGTAGCGATATTCACCCCAGTTGTAGAACAGGAAGAGCTTGTTCTTGACGATCGGACCACTCAGCACAATGCCGGTTTCATTCATGTGTTCTATTGGTTTGACGCCGCCCAGGTTGCACCAGGGAGTAGACGCCGACAATGCAGCGCTGCTACAGACTCCGCCTTGGGGCACCTGCTGGCCCGTCTCGGCAGGAATCTTGGAACTGGCTGGCCAGGCATCGAGCGCGGTGTTTCGTATGTACTCGTAGATAGAGCCGTGAATCTGGTTTCCAGCGGACTTGACAGTGTAGTTTTGTACGCCTTGACCGGCATACTGGGCCGGATAGCCTGCGCTCTCCACCTGGAACTGGTCGATCGAGTCGACGCCAAAAGCCGTCCAGGTATAGCGGGGATCGCCGACACCATCTCCCTCGGGCAGATTGACGCCATCGATGTAAATCTCAGAAGTGCCGCCACTGGGGTTGCCGCCATTGACGGCACCGGTGGCATCGGTCGGGTTGCCGCCGGCTGAGGCAGCATAGGTGTTTTGCACGCCCGGCATCAGATAGGCGAAGTCGGTGGCGCGCCGCTGATCGGGGCTGCCGCTCGCGCCCATCAAGAGCGGAAGGCTGGAGTACATCTCGTTGTCCATCACTGCGCCGATCTGCGCGTCGGCCGTCTCCAAAACAGGAGGCGCGGCACTGACGGTGATCGTAGCCGCAGCCGCCCCGACAACGAGTTTCATATTGACCGTGACGGTTGAAAGAGCATTGACAGTGACATTCTCCTGTACGTACGTTTCGAAGCCCTGGGCAGTCACCGTGACGGTGTACACGCCTGGCGTAAGTGGTGTGATGTTGTAGTCGCCCGCATTGGTCGTGGACCGGACCGTGGCCACGTTTGTGTCTTCCGAGGTTGCGGTAACCTTTGCATTTGCGATCACGGCGCCCGACGGATCGGTTACCGTACCCGAGATCGCTCCGGTGCCGGCCATCTGCGCCTTCGCGCCGAAGGACGCCACCGTGGCGAGGATCAAAAGAACCAGCCATTTCCATCCCCGGCGAAGCGAGAAACTACGCCGTGGCTCCGCCGATAGCCTCCTTGCGCTCCATGATTTTTCTTCAATAGCTTGCGTCATACATTCCTCCAATGAATTTCGATCTTGCGTCGTATTGCTGATGTTTTTTTGGGGATAGGCCCGTCTGCGTATCCGAAAAGAAACGTCGGCAGGATTCGCCAAACCTTCGTTTCTTGCTGCTGTGCCGGCCTGCTACGGCATTTTCGAATTAGCTGCGAGCTTTACCGATAAATGAAAGTCAAGTATTTTTAGTGCGTCTCTCTAAGCATTGTCAAGGTAAATATGGCAACGATGCCAGTTTTTTGGCCACGATACCAGTTTTTGACTGTGGGGCCATGGTAGATTGCAAATAGAGCTACCCAGAGGATTGCAAATGAATCGACGTCTCTTTCTCCGGCAATGCGGAGCGGCCGGAACGCTGGCCACCACCTCCATCGGCCGCCAGACTTTCAGCAGTGTCTTGGCCGCGCGCGGCAATACAATGGAAAACCCCATTGATGACATCGTTCTGCCCGACGACGGCTGGAATCTCTGGATCGATGAACGAGCAAGTTGGGAAAACGACGAGCTTCATTTGCCGGACAGCTTCGATTTGGCTAAGCTCCCTCTAAATTCTCCAACCGGGGGGTGGGAAGCGCTGGACACTCAAGTCGACGGCGACCACTCTGCGGCCGTCACTTTGCCGTCCACCGTCGAGCAGCATTTCTGGAAACAGTTTGGCTCTCGTCCTTACACGCCGGACGAGTACCGCTATGCAGCCGACGACCCCATTCCGGAAAACGGCGCATACCGGGGTGTCTCGTGGTGGTGGCGCGATATTCAGATTCCCGCATCCATGGAGGGCCAGCGCATCCTGCTGCAGATTCGCGGTGCGCGCATGCGAGCGGAGGTCTATCTAAACCAAAGTTTGGTGGGGTACTCAATCCTGGAGGAACTTCCATTCGAATGCGATCTGACCTCTGCGGCGCGACCCGGAGCGAGAAATCAGCTAGCAATTCGCATCACCAATCCTGGCGGACGCTACGACTGGGTGGATGGTGGAATGATTCATTGGGGTCAAGTCAACCTCTATCGCTCCCACGGCTTCGGCGGCCTGGATCGCGAGATTATCCTGCGGAGCGTTCCCCTAACAGGACGCATCGTCGATGCCTGGGTACTGAATACCCCCGCGGCAAAGACAATCCACGCATTTCTATCCGTAGAAGGCCCGATGACTGAGGCGCCTCTCTTTGAGGTGATCGATCCAACCTCGAGGCAGATATTGGCCAGTTGCCGCGGCGAAATTCAGGCAGCGACCCCGGACGGCGAGGCGCAAACGGTGCGAGCGATTCTCAACTGTCCGGAGGCTCACCTTTGGGATCTCGTCTCTCCGGTTCTATATCACCTTCGCGCGACGCTGACCACAACCGCGGACCAGAAAGATGTGCGCACCGTGGCCTTCGGATTCCGCTGGTTTGCGCCGGATGGGCTCGGAACAGATGCGGTGTTTCGGCTGAACGGCCGCCGGATCAAACTCTACTCGTCGATCTCCTGGGGCTTTTGGGGATTCAACGGGCTCTGGCCAACCCCTGAACTAGCTGTTCGCGAGGTAACTCAGGCTAAGAAGCTGGGGTTGAATTGTCTCAACTTTCATCGCAACGTCGGCAAGGAAGATGTCTTCCGCACCCACGACAGGCTGGGAGTTTTGCGCTACATGGAGCCGGGCGGCGGCAAGCTATCCATCGGCAAAATGCCCGCGGGAGCAGCCACAAATGCCGCAGGCCTGGTAATGGAACCGGCAGCCGACAACGCGAATCAATTTTCGCGTCAGTTTATGCTGGCCAAGTGCAAAGCGATGGTGCGGGCGTTCCGCAGCCATCCTTCACTCATCCAGTACACCTTGCAGAACGAGATCGGGGCCGACCTCAAGAGTCCTGACACATTGACTGCAATGCGCCTTATGCACCAGGAAGACCCCTCCCGCTCGGTGGTGCTCAATGACGGATTTGTGGCACGCAACGCCGCCCAGGCATGGCTTGAACCCTACAGCGACAAAACGCACCGCAGCGATGAGGAACCTTGGGGCGATTGGTGGATCAACCATCAGGGCGCTGGCGATCAGTGGTACGACGATTTCTACAAGGACAGCGAGCATTACACATATCTCCAACCACTCAAAACAGCTCTGGTCGAATTCGGCGAGATGGAAGGCTGTGCCGTGGCCGATAACCATACGCTCATGATTCACCAGATTGAGAGCGGCCAGTTTGGGGGCAACGGCAAGAGCTACGACCTCGAAGATCATCGGCAAATCCTCGATGCATACGAGAAATATCTTGATCGCTGGGGTTTCCGCAAAGCCTTTCCAACTGCGGAGCGGCTTTTAAGCGCGCTGGGCGATAAGGCCTACGAGAGCTGGCAGCAGTATATGGAGAATGTGCGCATTTGCGATGAGGTCGACTTCGCTGTTATTAGTGGGTGGGAATCCACCGCGATTGAAAATCATTCCGGCATCGTCGACAACTTGCGTAACTTCAAAGGTAATCCTGAGTTAATTGCATCCAGCCTGCGTCCCATTCGTCCCGTAGCCAAGCAGCATAAGCTTTGCTATGCGGTTGGAGAGTGCGCTGTCTTCGATCTTTACTTGCTCAATGACACCGGTCAGCCTCTCTCCGGCACGCTGCGATTTTCCATGATCGAGCCTGGGGGTAACTCCATAGAGTTAGGCTCGTGGCCGACTCCGCCCTATATCTCGGACCAATTCAGTTACACGATTCACACCGGCAGCATAACTCCGCCTTTGTCTCACAAGGGAATTTACCGTTTCCGGTTCAGTTGCGACGCAGCTCCACAAGCAGACTTTACTCGCGAAATATGGGTTGTGAACACGCAGCCGGCATTCGCCCGCAAGATCTCGATTGGGATCAGCGGGGTGCTGCCTGCCGTGCGGCGGCAATTGGCGCAACTAGCCAGCGTCGAGGTAACTGAGTTCGCCGCCGATGGACGCTATGATTTAATCGTTGTTTCTGGCGTTGTCAAGGGATCGAAGCTGGATCGTGCGATTGGCGACGAGACCGGGTTGGAAGCTCAACCGTCCGGGAAGGCTTCTCCCACGACGCCGGTGATAGGCGAAATTGCACAAGATGTGCTGACCGCTGTGCGTTCCGGGACTCCGATGTTGGCGATCGTTCCCGACGATTCTCTCGCCGACGGAGTCGCCAAACAACTCGCCGCGCTGGGAGCATTTGTCTACCTGGGACAAGTGGGGGATACTCGCGCACCTTGGATGGGTAACTGGCTCTTTGTCCGCGACCATGCCACCTTCGCCTCCCTGCCCGTCGACCGCGTTCTGGGCGTACATTATCAGGCGCACGGCAAAGCTTCCAATGGCCTGCTCATCGAGCGCACGACCGGGGCTCCGGATCCAGAGGTCATCATGGGCTACAGCCGCGATCATGACCGCAAGATCGGCGCGGCCAGCTTCGTCTGCAAGCTTGGCTCTGCGCCTGTGCTGGTGCATCGCGCTGCGGAGTTCTGTCCCCCGCTGCAACAGCGATGGCTGGCAAATAGCATAGCTTTCCTTACTGGCACTAAGTATTGATTGAATGCGACTATGTGCATCCGCATGACCGGCGGCGAATCAACTCGCCGGTCAGCGAGATGGTCCGGATCTTCTTGGGTGCACTACCGTCAATGCGGCTGAATAATAAGCTCAGG
>JBEKRS010000128.1:0-8583 GCA_049518535.1 Occallatibacter sp.
ACGCCGCCCACCTGCGCATCGAGCGCGTAGCCGTCCAGGGCATGGAATCGCTCCTGAAGCATGGAATAGCGTTCCGCAGCGGCCTCATACTCCGGGCTTTCATGATCGAGTTCGGCCAGTTGGCCGCCAAGCCACTCGACCTCGCGCGCCATATCACGAAGGTCGTCGAAGACCGTCAGACACTCCTCGAAGACGGTTCTGCCAGTGAGCCTCAAGCCCTCTTGCGGCAGGTAACCGATGCTCATGCCTCGCGTTTGCTGAAGGCTGCCGTAGTCCAGCGTCTCAAGGCCGGTGAGCACCTTCATCAGCGTGGATTTTCCGGTGCCGTTGGCGCCGACGAGCGCGGTTTTTTCCCTGGGCCGGATCAGCCAGTTGGCCTCGAGGAAGAGGACTCGTGGACCAAATCGCTTGCCGGCATTTTGCAGAGAGAGCATCTACTTCCATTTTCGCAGAGACCCGCTGCGCGTGCTCTGAAGGACAGGCTAGGCAGCGCCCATCCGAATTAATGTGCAAGGTTTGGAAAATATAAATAGGGGGGAGGGGGTGCCCCTCCAGTGGACAGTGAACAGCGGACAGTGGTCAGTAAAAGCCCACTCTCCTGACTTCTTCTATTGTGCGCCGGCGGAGGGTAATTCTCTGCATTGAGCGGCGGAAAAAGTTCGTGGTTTCCCCTTTGGTTTGGTGGAGATAACAGAGTTAGGATGACTGAATCTGTGCCATACTGGTGTCCTGTCTCTAAAGTCCGCTGTAAAACTCACGAAAGACAAAAGCAGATTCCCGTTCGACTTCGCTCAGGGCAGGCTTTCGACTCACCACCTCCGAACTGAAAAACGTTCGGGGCCCCGTTCGCTCAGAATGACAGCCTCTCTCTTTTGTTATGAACTTTAGAGACAGGACACTAGCCAATGTTTGAAATCTGACACATGGCTTTGACTGGAGAATCCTATGCGGAAGACTCTTATCAAGCTCATCGCTTCAGCGTTCCTTTTGCAGGCCGCATTTCCTTCGCTGAACGGCTACGCGCAGGCGCAGATCGCGAAGTCTCGGTATCCGGCCATGGCCCCTCTCGAACGGTATCTGATGCCGGAGAGCGAGGAGATTGCGCTGGCCCAGAGCGCTGCTCCAGCGTCTATTTCGGGCGCCGCCGAGGTGATGGTGCTGCGGCGGGACGGCTACGCGACCGCGGTGAAGGGCAATAACGGCTTCGTCTGTATCGTCGAGCGATCGTGGGGCAAGGCCACCGACGACGCGGAGTTCTGGAACCAGAAAATGCGCGCGCCCCATTGCTTCAATCCGCAGGGAGCCAAGACGTTTTTGCAGATTTACCTGATGAAGACCAAACTGGTGCTGGCAGGCAAGTCGAGGACGGAGATACTCAATACGACCACCTCCGCGCTGGACCGTAAAGAACTCCCCGCCCTGGAGCCGGGAGCAATGGCCTACATGATGTCGAAGCAGCAGTATCTGGGCGACGACGGTGTGAATTGGCACCCGCATGTGATGTTCTTCGCTGCGGGCGACGCGGCGAAGAGTTGGGGGGCCGATTTGCCGGACTCGCCGGTGATGGCCGCGAACGACCCTGAAGAGCGGGTGACGATTTTGTTCGTAATCGCAAACAAATGGTCGGACGGGACGATGGCTCCGGCGATGACGCACTGACGTAAGGAAGATTCGGACAAGTCCCGAGTGGGTGGTTCATGGTCTCCCATCCTTGACGCGATGGAGCTGCGTCAAGGATGGGGGCACCCGGCGAAATGGAAGCAGAATGCTGAGTAGTGGAGGGAGTCGGAAACGAGTTCGGGCTGGGCTGACGGGCTCGCGCCGACCCATTCCTAATTCGGGCAGTCGGGTCTACCACCGCCACAAAATTACAGTAAACAAGCACAAAGCGAGATTTTTTCACTCAAACCGATATTTCGCTGTATCATTCTTACATGCTACTTGAGTTCCGTTGTAGGAATTATCGTTCTTTTCGCGACGAGCAGAAAATTTCCCTCGTCGCTACCCGATCGCGTTCTGATGAACCGGACAAGCGCCTGATAGAAACCAAGCTCAAGGGCGTCTCAGGGTTGCGTTGTGCCGCAATTTATGGTCCCAACGCATCAGGCAAAAGCAATTTGCTCAATGCGATGTCTGATTTTGGTGTCGTCATTTCTGTCTCACAGAAGCGATGGGATTCCTCCGATAAGATCCCTGTCTGGAACCCATTCATGCTTGATGAGGATTCGAGGTCGGGTGAGACTGAATTCGAGGCATCCTTTGTAATAGATGGGGTCGAACACCGCTATGGGTTCCTATTCAATCAGACGGCAATCTCCGACGAGTGGCTTTATGAGTACGCGCCGAAGGAACGTACTCTCTTTCGGCGCAAAACAATTGATGGCCGCGTCGAAGTGGATTTCGTGGGGAGGAATCTTACTGGAAGTACGCTCGAAAACATCCGTCAGCTAACCCGCCCTAACAGTTTGTTCTTGTCTGCCGCAGCACAGAACAATTATGAGCGGCTAGCGACCATACAAAAGTGGTTCGTTGGCCGGTTCAACATTATTAATGGACAGGATTGCACTCGGATGCTTCCGTTCACAGCGGACCAATGTAAACAGGAGGAGATCAAAGATCGAGTAAGAAAGCTGATGCGCTTTGCGGATTTAGGGGTTGCGGACTTTGAAGTTGTCGAAGAAGATGCACCTGAGGACTTCAAGAAAATGGTTGCAGCCATGCTGCGAGCGGCCAAGGAAACAAATCCAGAGATTGCAGGAAAAATGTCGGATCGTGACTCGTTCCTGCATTCAGAAGTCCGGATGATGCACCATGGCACTGAAGGAAAGTTATATACTTTGAAGCCGAATCAAGAATCAAGGGGAACCTTGGCGTACTTCGCGGTTCTAGGGCCTCTACTAGACGAACTCAAGGACGGATCCCTCCTCTTGATTGACAAATTGGAATCCAGTATGCATCCTCATCTTGTCAGTCGATTGGTCCAGATATTTAATGATCCGGACCTTAACCCGAGAGGGGCACAAATCATCTTTACAACGCACAACACTGGTGCTCTTGATTTGAAGATACTTAGGCGGGACCAAGTGTGGTTTACCGAAAAAAATCAGGACGGCGCCACGGCATTGTATCCGCTCGCCGACTACAAGCCCCGTAAGGACCAGAACATCGAGGCGGCCTATCTCCAAGGAAGATTCGGTGCAATTCCGTTCTTAGACAGCGGGCTGCTTTACTCGGCTTTGCAAACTGCAGATCCAGATCAAGCTTCTCAGTGCGCCGAAGAGGCTAAATAGATGGGAGGCGAAAGAGGACGAAGAAGAGCATTGCCGACAAGGGATGAAAGGCAAAGGGTACTTGTTCTGTGCGAGGGGAAATGCACAGAACCCCAATACCTCGGAGCTCTGCGCAGCAAACTTAGGATTCCTGAGCAAAACTTACGGTTACTTTGCCCACCGGAAATCCCGAACACGCCAAGGGAGATGGTTGAAGCGGCGAAACGCAGAAAGCGCAACAAGCAGGAATCCTTCGACCAGGTATGGTGCGTGTTTGATGTCGAGGTAAAACTCACCCAAAGATGCAGGGATGGGTTCCGAGAAGCCCTCAATTCTGCAGCAGATGCAAAGATTAATAAAGCCATTTCCAATCCTTGCTTTGAAATCTGGCTATGTTGGCACAAGGCAGACCAGACGGCTTGGATTTCGTCAGATGCGATTCAACGTCGATGCAAAGAACTTGGCCTCACGGTAGGAAAACAAATTCAGGATGTTGACGCGCTGGTTCAAGACTGGTAAGAGGCGGCGAAAAGCAGAGCTTGCAGCCTCGTTCAGACACACGAAAGAGATGGCAGAGGAAAGCCGGAAGAGATGAATCCATCCTCCGGCGTATATTTGCTGATTGACGCAATCTACGCGGCGTTTCCTCCGCGCAATTAGTTATATTTCTTTGAAGCCTTTGACGAAAGCTTGCGGCTGCGGTTTGTTGCGGCAGGGTTATCAGTTACCAGATGAAAAGCGATTGCAGGTCTGCAACCGTCATATTTACTGCTTCTTGTGCATTCGCGGCTACGCGCATTAGATTGCGGTTTTTGGGCTTCACGAATCCTGCTGTCACTGCGGTATCTAGAAAGGCTAGAAAGCCGTCCCAGTAACTGGCGGTATTAATAAGGATGCAGGGCTTGGCGTGCAGGCCTAGTTGCGCCCAGGTGACCACTTCTACCATCTCGTCCAGAGTGCCGTAGCCGCCGGGCAAGACTAGAAAGGCGTCGGCGAGCTCGACCTGACGCGCCTTGCGGACGTGCATGGAGGGAACGAGTTCGAGCGTGGTGAGGCCGGTGTGCTCGATCTCGCGGCCGGTGAGCACGGCGGGCAGCACGCCGATCACTTCGGCACCGGCGGAGAGCGCTGCGTCGGCGACTGTGCCCATCAGCCCTACACACGCTCCACCATAGACAAGGCCCAGACCGGCGGTGCCGATTGCTGTGCCGAGCGCGCGTGCCTCGGCTGCGAATGCGGGATTGGTTCCCTCGGCCGATCCGCAGAAAACTGCTACGCGATGTGCGGCCTTTGGCTCGGGCGATAAG
The DNA here is from genome assembly GCA_049518535.1 of Occallatibacter sp. Lineage (GTDB taxonomy): Bacteria > Acidobacteriota > Terriglobia > Terriglobales > Acidobacteriaceae > Telmatobacter. The sequence goes on from JBEKRS010000128.1 coordinate 4,577, forward strand.
GCACCGTTTTCGCGAGGTTCATTTTCTATGGGTAATGTCATGGTGACTTCAGGATAACTTGCCGATCCATCTTCAGGCATGTGTCACGGTCAGGGTAAATGTATGGTCCGTGGTCACATATTGGGTGGTTTTTCTCTTATTGGCGAGTGTTGGCCTAAGAGAGGCTACGTCGCATGTTCGCCACCACGATAAAACCAGGCGCAAGTGCTTTATTTTAAATTATTTGGTGCCGAAGAAGGGACTCGAACCCCCACACCCTTGCGAGTACGTGGACCTGAACCACGCGCGTCTGCCAATTCCGCCACTTCGGCACTAGACACAGATTCAGCTTATCGCTGAACCCGCAGCAATTCTGAGTCTCGCAAATGCGGAACGCGGTGTCAAATGCATTCAACGTTCGCTCGCTGTTCCTGCAAACGCGTGTCCATTCTGCCGCACACTTGATTCGCGAAGGCGCGGCAAGAATGGATGCAGCGTGTGGGAAGATCGAATGCCCTGAGGCGCCGCCTTTACACCAGCTTGGCGTCGAGGGTTATTTCGGTATTGTTGGCGAAGAGTTTCGAGATGGGGCAGCCGGATTTTGCGTCAGCGGCGGCCTTGTCAAAAGCCTCTTTGGTCGCGCCGGGAACGCTGGCCGTGGTGGTGAGGGCGATCTTGGTGATCGAAAAACCTTCTCCGACCTTGGCCAACGTGACGGCAGCGTTGGTTTCAATCTTGGTGGGCGTCAGGCCTGCTCCGCCCAACTGCGCGCCCAAGGCCATTGAGAAACAGCTGGCGTGGGCTGCGGCGATCAGCTCCTCGGGGGTGGTGCCCGAGGTGGCTCCCTCAAACCGCGTGGCGAATGAGTAATTTGCGTTGCTCAACACGCCCGTCGCTGTCGAGATTGTGCCCTTGCCTTCCTTTAGTGAACCGGTCCAAATCGCGCTTGCCTTGCTTGCCATTGTTCCTCCTGGGGGTTAATTGGATTTGTGGGATTGTGGTGCCAGATGCGCCGAAACAGAAGGTAGATACCGAACCGCCGCGGCAAAACGCCTGCCTGAAATTCGATGCGCCGGGAGCCGATCGGGATTCGCGAGAAAGCTTGCCTAAGTGCAAGCCGGAACGTTTCAATCGACCGTACAGAGCAAGCTGTCCTCAGCCGTTGCGGCATTGAGCGGCACATCGGGCAACAGGCGCAACCGGGTAAGCACCTTGCGGGTCAGGCCGGTCAGAGCCATCCCCGCCACCTCGTCCAGCGGAACCCAACGCCGCTCGCCGCCTGCGACGGCTATCGCGTCGATGTCGTCTTCAAGGACCGCGCGGATGCGCACATAGTAATTAACCTGCATGATGGCGTGGCGCAGGGTCAGGCGTAGGTGGTCATCGGGGACGGCTGCTTCTTTGAGTGTGGGCAGTTCCCACAGCCCCGGCATCACGGTCAGCGAAGGTGGCCGCTGCTCCAAAAGCACTTGACGGCCGGATTGGTTGGTTTGCCGTCCGGTTCGCACGGAGAGCGCGTAAGCCACCTCGCGGCTCTGCATCGGCTTCCGCGCCGCGGTCCGGTGTTCTCCTTGGGTCTTGCAGTCGCCGGCCACCGGGCAGACGAGGCATTGCGGATTGCGCGGCAGGCAGAGGGTCGCGCCCAGTTCCATCAGGGCCTGATTCGAGTCGCCAGGTCGCAGTGGGCAAACCAGCTTGTTAGCCAGCTCCTCGATCTTGCGCCTGAGCAAAGCGCCGCTGGCCACGCGGCTGCTGGCATCCCAGCCTTCCATCCGGCAGAGTACCCGTTCCACATTGCCGTCAACCACGGCCACCTGTTCGTTGTGGGCAATGCTGGCGATGGCCGCGGCTGTGTAAGAGCCGATGCCCGGCAGCAGGCGCAACTCCTCCGCAGTTTGCGGCATGTTTCCCTCGAAGTGTTCGACGATAAACTGCGCCGCCTTGTGCAGCATTCGGGCACGACGATAATATCCCAGCCCGCTCCACAAGGCCAAGACTTCGTCCTCCCGCGCCGACGCCAGCGACTCCAGCGTAGGAAAACGCGCCATGAAAGCCTGGTGGCGGTCCACCACCACTGCCACGCGGGTCTGTTGCAGCATAATCTCCGAAACCCATATGGAATAGGGGTTCCGGTTGCGCCGCCAGGGCAGGTCGCGCCGGCTCTGCTCGTACCACTCCAGCAACCGATCGCGCACTCTGGCGATCTTTTCCGCTTCCCGACCCTGCCTGCCCATGCGCTCAGATTAACAGGCCGCATCCCACGTCTGGCTTGTCAGCTTAGTTGCCACAATTGACCCGGCCAGCCTGCCTTCCTACAATCAAGTTTCGTTCTTTTTTCGGTGTGCATGACCCTCTCTGCGCTCATCATCGACGACGAACAACTGGCCCGCGAGGAGCTGAAGTATCTGCTCGACCAGGTGGGTGGGGTGGACGTAGTGGCGCAAGGAGCCAACGGCATCGAGGCCGTGGGCTTGATCGAGGAGCACCATCCTGACATGGTTTTCTTGGATGTTCAGATGCCGGGGCTGGACGGCTTTGCAGTGATTGAGCGGCTGATGGAGCGCAGGGCGCAGGCGGCTTCGGGCGTCAACGGAGAGGCGGAGCCGCTGCCGCAGATTGTCTTTGCCACGGCATACGATCAATACGCGGTACGCGCCTTCGACGTGAACGCGGTGGATTACCTACTGAAGCCCTTTGATCGCACGCGCGTCGAGCAAGCCGTGGAGCGGGTCAAAGGGCGGTTGGCCGGGAGCACGCCCGGTTCGCTGCCTGAGTCGCAAATCGATGCTCTACTGCGTCTGCTGAACCGTCCACAGGGCGCCGCGCGCACGCCTCAGCCAGCCAAGTTGATTGTCCAGGCGCAGAGCCGGCTGCTTTTGATCGACCAAGCGGAGATCTGTTTTGCGGCCATCGACGAGGGCGTGATTCGGGTGGCCACGCAGAGCTTCGAGGGTCAGTCGAAGTGCCGCACGCTTGAGGAACTGCTCGATCAGCTCGACCCGGCCCTCTTCTGGCGCGCCCATCGCGGCTTTGTGGTGAACATCAACCACATTCGCGAGGTGGTGCCGTGGTTCAAGTCGAGTTACCAGTTGCGCATGAATGACAAGCGCCAGACCGAGATTCCTGTGAGTCGCGCACAGACCCGGAGGTTGCGGGAGCTGTTCAATCTGTAGCGAGCAGACGGTCGACGATCAGGGCTGCACGGCAACACCAGGATCGAGCACCACTATTCTGGTACTTGGTGAAAGCCGCTTGGGGTACTCGGGCGGCGCACTGTAGCCTGTCTTCACGCTTCCGGGTTTGTTAGGTCTGAGCTGCCAAAGATCCGCGCGGGCGCACCCCTCCTTTGCACTTGACCCAAGCACCATCAGGCCTGTTGAAGAGATCCCGAAAATATGCAGCGTCGCGGCGCAGGCTGGGCTTAGGCGGCGTGTGAAATGTGAATCAAGAGACACCTCTTTGGATCGAGCGCCGGAACTCATGTCGAATTCCATTGCATCAACCGAGCTGGGGTATTTGTCTTCGGAGATTAAGACGAAAACATGACGGCCGTCTGGAGAAAATCCCTCGACCCGAAAGACGATGGGCCGATCCCAATCAGCAATAGAGACGAGACCAACATCAAAAAGCGCGCTGGCCGAACCTTCAGGAAGCGTGACCTGTAGGGTGTAATCGGTCTCACAAAAATTGTAGTCCTTGCTGTGTGCGTCTCCGCTTTGCATCTTGAGTACGGCTGTGAAACCTGCGCTGCTGCGAAGCGGGGCAGTCTCGGCGTATGGTACGCCGCAAGTTAATGCGCCGGGTGCGCCTGACTGCATCGAAGCTAGCTGCGATACGAGTAACACGAAAAAGGTAAAAAGAAGCATTGAGCTAGAGTATAGCTACCTCGCTTCGGTGTAAATTAACTTCTAAGAGCCTGTTTACGATCTTGATGCGAGATATGGCTGGAGAGCCAGCAAAGCGATAATCTGGCAGTCCTCTGCGCGGTAATGGTAGAGGATGAAGTCAAGAAAGTCCTATCCAAGCGA
>JBEKRS010000129.1:0-12192 GCA_049518535.1 Occallatibacter sp.
GCGGAGTGTTTTGTGTTGCTTTTGGAGGCGATGAAATTTCAATGGAAGGGCCGCCGCGGGGTGGCGCTCGAGGTTTGAAACCGTGATCGTGAACTGCATGCATTACCTTGGAGCGCCGGCGCATGCCGCACTTCTGGCACTTGGTGCGGCGCCATTGGCGCATCTTCGGCCCCTGGACATCGCTGTGATCGCCATCTACTTCGGGATGGTGATCTGGATCGGTTTTTACCTGAAGGGCCGGTCCAACACCAGCGAAGAGTTTTTCATGGCTGGTCGGGAAATGACCGCGTGGATTGCGGGTTTGAGCTTTGTCTCGGCCAACCTCGGCTCGCTGGAACTGATGGGCTGGGCGGGCTCGGCTTATCAGTACGGCATTCTGGCCACGCATTGGTATTGGATCGGCGCCATCCCCGCCATGATCTTTCTCGGCCTGGTAATGATGCCTTTTTACTACGTCTCGAAGACGCACTCGGTGCCTGGCTATCTGCACCTGCGCTTCGGCGAGCACGCTCGCATATTGGCCGCTATTTCCTTTGCGGCCGAGATGGTTCTGATGAGCGGCGTGAACATGTTTGCCATGGCCGTGGTGATGAAGGTCGTTTTGGGTTGGAACATCACCTTCAGCATTTTGGTTTCTTCGGTCGCGGTAGCCATTTATGTTGGTTTGGGCGGGCTGCGCTCGGCCATCTTCAACGAGGTTTTGCAGTTCGTGCTGATCTGGGCCGGCGCGCTTCTAGTGCCGATCCTGGGCATGATGCAGGCCGGCGGAGTTAGCGGGCTGAAGGCCAAGATCATCGCCAACATGCACACGGACAGTTACTTTCATCTGTGGCGCGACACCGGCCATTTTGCCTCGAATCCGATGGGTGTGCATTGGACGGGGATCGTCTTCGGATTGGGCTTCGTGATCAGCTTCGGTTACTGGACCACGGACTTTCTTGTGGTGCAGCGTGTGCTGGCGGCGCATAACTTGCGTGCGGCGCGGATGGCTCCGATTATCGGATCGTTCTTCAAGATGGCGGTTCCGTTTATCGTTATTCTGCCCGGCCTGCTTGGCCTGGTGCTATTGCAGAATCCCGATCATAGCCGCCGCCTGTTGGTTGGCGAGGATGTGGTCAAATCCTGCACTACTGTGGGTACAGCCGAGGAGCAGAGCGCCTGTTCGACGGCGATGCAGACCAGATCCACTCTCCCGGTGGAGTACCAGCAGAGGGTGTTGAGCGGCGCTGAAGGTTCGGAACTGCACAGTTACAACGAAGCGCTGCCGCTGATGCTGGTTCGCTATTGCGGACCAGGCCTGCTGGGTCTGGGCATCACCGCGCTGATCGCCGGCTTCATGAGCGGCATGGCGGGCAATGTGAGCGCCTTCTCGACAGTGTGGACTTACGACATCTACAAGCCGCTGATCAAGAAGAACGGTTCCGACAGCCACTACGTGCTGGTGGGCAGGCTGTCGATTTTGATCGGCGTGGCGGTGTCGATTGGCGCCGCCTATCTGGTGATGCATGCGCATGGCATCATGGATTATGTGCAGGCGTTGTTCAGCTTCTTTATCGCACCTCTGCTGGGCGCCATTCTGATGGGTATGTTCTGGAAGCGCGCCACTGCGCCGGCCGGTTTCCTTGGCCTGCTGATTGGTATTGTTACCTCAGTTAGTTTGTTTGTGTGGGTCAAGTTCAATCCCGCGGAGTTAGCTTCGGTAGCTCTTTCGCCCGATGCCAAGCCGATGGCCGAGAACCTTTACCGCGCGCTGTGGGCTTTCCTGACCACAGTTATCATCATCTTTGTGGTGAGTTTGTTCACCAAACCCAGGCCGGTGGCGGAACTGGACGGGCTGGTCTATGGCGCGACCATTCTGCCCAAGGAAGAACCGGTGCCATTCTACAAGAACGTGTGGCTGTGGGCGATACTGGCGGTGTGCATCTTTGCGGCGCTCAACATTCTGTTCTGGTAGCGAGAGAGATTCCACGACCCGATGCGAGACGATCTCCCGTCCGGCCGCGACAAAAGGAAAGGGTAGAAACAAATGCATGGTTCCGGAATTCAGATATGGTTCTTCATCGGCGTGCTGTTATCGATCTATGGTGTGCTGATTCTCGGCTATGGCATCTATGAATGGCAGACAGGGAGTTATCCGCCGCTGGTGGAGCTGACTAACTTGCATACGCCTATCTGGTGGGGTGGACTGCTGACGATTCTCGGTGCGTTGTATGTCGTCAAGTTCCGTCCAGCCCGCGCCAGCAAGTAAGTACCGTAGGCTGGGCTGGCCGGCTCAACAGTTTTTGGGCAGTTACAAAAAACAATTTTTGTTGCCGTAAAACGGCGACCATTGAAGGAGCAGAGAAAATGGCAGCGCACCGTAAGATGACGTTTGGCGTGGTGGTGGGCAATCGCGGATTTTTCCCGGATCATTTGGCTAAGACCGGCCGCGAAGAGATTATCTCCGTTCTGGAGGCGGCCGGCGCTCAGGCCGTGGTGTTGAGCCCGGAGGAGTCCAAGTACGGCGCGGTGGAAACCTACGCCGAATCGCAGAAGTGCGCCGAGTTATTCAAAAAGCACGCCGAGCAGATCGACGGCATCATCGTCACCTTGCCTAACTTCGGCGAAGAGCGCGGCATCGTAGACGCCATTCGTCTCTCCGGATTGAAGGTTCCGGTGTTAGTGCAGGCAACGCCCGACCGCTCCGATGATATGACCATCGCCATGCGCCGCGATAGCTTCTGCGGCAAGATGAGCGCATGTAACAACATGATGCAGTACGGCATTCCTTATTCGCTGACCACGCTGCACACCGAGAGCCTCGGCTCGGCCGAGTTCAAGGCCGACCTGGAGTGGTTCTCCGCGGTCTGCCGCATCGTCAAGGGCCTGAAGAACCTGCGCATCGGCGCCATCGGCGCGCGTCCAGCGGCCTTCAACACGGTGCGCTACTCGGAGCGCATTCTCGAGACGGCGGGCATCTCCATCGAACCTATCGACCTATCGGAAATCTTCGGCCGCATCAACCGCATGAAGGATACCGACGACGCGGCGCAGGCCAAGCTAGCGGCCATCAAGAGTTATGTCTCGACAGCCGGAATCGCCGACGCGGCGCTGGTCAAAATGGCTAAGTTGGGCGCGGTGATCGACGGCTGGATGAAGCAGACTAACGTAACCGTTAGCGCCGTGCAGTGCTGGACCTCAATGGAAGAATTCTTCGGCGTGGTGCCTTGCACCATCATGAGCATGATGAGTAACAACCTGATCCCATCGGCCTGCGAGGTCGATGTGCCTGGCACGCTGAGCATGTACATGCTGGCCCTGGCCTCAGGCACGCCCTCGGCGCTCTTGGACTGGAATAATAACTACGGCTCCAATCCCGATAAGTGCGTCTGCTTCCACTGCTCGAATCTGCCCAAGCATTTCTTCGCCAAGGCGCCGACCATGGACTATCAGGCGATCATCGCCGGCACGGTGGGCAAGGAGAATACCTTCGGCACCTGCGTGGGCCGCGTCAAGGCCGGCGCCATGACTTATGCCCGCTACTCGACCGACGACCGCCGCGGCGTGATTCGCGGCTATACCGGTCCGGGCAAGTTCACCGACGATCCTCTGGAGACCTTCGGCGGCGCCGGCGTAGCCGAGATTCCGCAACTGCAGAAGCTGCTGCACTACATCTGCCGCGAGGGCTTCGAACACCACGTAGCCGCCAACTTCAGCGACGTCTCCAAAGCCATCCACGAAGCCGCAACCCGCTATCTCGGATGGGAGTCCTTCTTCCACACACAACAAGAAAGTTAGGTGAAAGAACGTGACCGACGTAGGAACGGGCGGCACGCGCGCGGTTCTGGTCGGCGAAAAGGGCGAACTGCTCGCATCCGCGACGCATGAGCATGCGCCGTTTTCGTCTCCGCGCAATGGATGGGCCGAGCAAGATCCGCACGACTGGTGGAACGCATGCCAGCAAGCGCTCGGCAAGCTCATGAAGGAAAACGCGGTCTCCAAAGACGAAATCGCGGCGATTTGCCTGGCAGGGCAAATGCACGGCGCCGTTCTGCTCGACGAGAACGACGAGGTTCTTCGACCTGCACTGATTTGGTGCGATCAGCGAACCCAGGAAGAATGCAATGTTCTGGACGAAATCGTCGGAAAACGGCGACTGGTCGAACTAACTTCGAACCCTGCTCTGCCTAACTTCACACTGACCAAGTTGATGTGGGTTCGCACCCATGAGCCGGAGATTTGGAAAAGATTTCGCTCTTTCCTTCTACCAAAAGATTACGTGCGCTTCCGCCTGACCGGAGTGCGAGCGACTGACGTGTCGGATGCATCGGGCACGCTTTTGCTCGATGTTGCGCATCGCCGCTGGTCGCAGGAGATGTTGCAAGCCACGCACCTCGATGTGCGCTGCCTGCCGCAGCTTTTTGAATCGCAGCAAGTGGTGGGGAAAATCACGGCGGGCGCAGCCCTTGCAACCGGCTTGGCCGAAGGCACACCGGTTGTAGCCGGTGCGGGAGATCAGGCAGCGGGCGCGATCGGCATGGGTATTGTCAAAGTCGGCGACGTGAGCGCGACTATTGGAACCTCCGGCGTCGTCTTCGCTGCAACAGACAAACCGTGCCTCGATCCGCGTGGGCGCCTGCACACCTTCTGCCATGCAATTCCGGAGCGTTGGCACGTGATGGGCGTGACCCAGGCGGCAGGCCTTTCTCTGCGCTGGTTCCGCGACACTTTTGGAGCCGTCGGCAGCGCAACGGGCGATCCCTACGAACGTCTTTCTCATGAAGCTTCCGCGATCCCCGCGGGAGCCGATGGCGTAATGTGGGCGCCTTACTTGATGGGAGAACGAACGCCATATCTCGACGCGGAGGTGCGCGCCGCGCTGATCGGACTCGCAGCCAGCCACGGACGCGGTCATATCATCCGCGCTATTCTCGAAGGAGTGGCATTCAGCTTGAAAGACACGTTGACGATCTTCGCGGAGATCGGCGTGCCTGTCGATGATATTCGTCTCGGCGGGGGCGGTGCGCGCTCGCAGCTTTGGCGTCAGATACAGGCTGACGTTTATGCAAAGCCGGTGTCGATGCTTGCGACGGAAGAGGGCGCCGCGTATGGCGCCGCGGTTCTTGCCGGAGTTGGCGCGGGCTTGTGGCCATCGGTAGACGACGCCTGCGCCCAGTTCGTACACATCGCGTCGGTAGTCGAGCCCGGAAAGCGCTCCTCGGCTGAACTTCAGCAACGATACAAACTTTATCGAGCGATTTATCCGGCGCTCAAACACATCGGAGAAACAAATTCCGCAGGCCCGGTTTCGCCCCGGCAGCAAAACGGAGAAGAGCAATGAACCCAGTGCAGCAAACTCAAGGCACGAGATCCTCGCAGCCCATTCAAGACGAGATCAAGATCAAGAAGCAACAGCTCATCGAGTTTATGGCCAAGCATAACCTTACCGGTCTCTTATTGAGCAGGCATGAGAACGTTGCGTGGGTCACGGCAGGCCAAGTGGACATGCGCGTAGCCATTCCGGCCGCGACGGGCAGCGCCGCCGTGTTTGTGCGTAACGATGGGAGTGGTTTCTATATAACAACCAAGAATGAAGCGCCAAGAATGCACGATGAAGAGTTCAGTGGGTTGCCGTTTGAGCCAGTCATCCTGCCGTGGTGGGAGGGAGATTTTGCCAAGGCAGTGCATGGCCTCGCAGTGAAAGGCAATCTTGGTGCCGACACCCATGAGGCAAACTGCGAAGTCTTCGATATTGCTGAATTGCGCAGCCAGTTGCAGCCAACAGAGATCGAACGGTATCGCGCCTTGGGGGCAATGACAGCGAGTGTTGTCGAGGATGTGGTCCAGCACCTTGAGCCCGGCGTGACGGAACACGAGATAAGTGCAATGACCGCTTCCCAACTTATCCAGAAGGCCATCCTTCCTTCAGTGCTGCTCATGGCAGTAGATGATCGAATTCGCAAGTACAAACATGCTCTGCCGAGGGATGGGCGCCTTGAGCGTTATGGCATGGTGAATCTGTGCGCGCGAAAGTGGGGCTTAGTCGTCTCCATTACGCGCTTTGTTCATTTTGGTCCGATGCCGCAGGAGCTTGCAGACGGATTTAAAGCGGCGGCCGTGGTCAATGCCGCATTGTTGCATGCCACGCGCGCCAAAGCCACCGCACAACAATTGTTCGCGGTTGCCAAGGACGCCTATGTCGCAGCAGGGTTTCCTGGAGCCGAAGAGTTCCATCACCAAGGCGGAGCCGCCGGCTATGGGGAGAGAGAGTGGGTTGCTACGCCGAAGGGAACGGAAGTCGTTTTGAACAGGCAGGCGTTCGCGTGGAACCCCTCGGTGCAGGGCGCTAAGGTCGAAGATACGATCCTGCTGCAGGACGGCGAGATAGAGATATTGACCGAAACGACGGGGCTCCCGGTCGTTGTAACTTCGGTAGGAGGAGAAAGCTACCGTTCTTCGGGGGTGTTACTGCAATAACAGAAAGCCTTCATATTCATTCATACGAAAAGGACAAACTTGAAGCCTGACGATGCAAAGAGCTAATGATTTGGAGCGGGAGACCGGGATCGAACCGGCGACATTCAGCTTGGGAATGTGGCGATCAATTGAAAACAAAGAACATGGCGTTCACCCGATCTCGTTCTGGCGATAGAGAATACGGGGTTTTCGAAAGCGCTGTTCTACAGGAATCAAATGGAGCAGAAATGGAGCAGACGGAGTCCTGATTAGGCAGAGCGTCTTCAGCCGATGATGCAAGCACATTTGAAGGCCGTGTCCGATGTGAGGTCAGTTGCGGCTTGGCGGCTTTGGGGAGGGCGCGACATTCGCTTCCCCTGTGTGTAATTCGTCATTTCGGGGCGAGCTCACCGAACCAATAAGCTGCTGTCACTCCACCATCCATCAGGAAGTCACTGCCGGTAATGAACGTGCCTTCACGCCCCATGAGGAGCGCACCGACCGTCCCTACCTCGTCCGGAGTGCCGGCTCGTCCAGTTGCAGACACTTCGATCATGCGCCGATAGCCCGGTCCGCGCGGCCCATTCAGCTCGTCGTTTGCCAAGGGTGTGATGATGATGCCGGGGCTGATGGTGTTGACACGTGCGCCGCGCTTTCCCCAACGGACTGCCTCTGCCATCACACGCAGCGAGTTGCCGCGCTTTGAGATCTGGTAAGCGTGCAACGAGTCCTTGATTTGATCGGGTTGAAGCATGGGGAGGCTGAGTAGCTTCTCGACAGGCGTGGTTGCGAGAAGAGCGTTCTGTTCAGTTGAGAGTGGCCCCAGGCGGTGGCCAGACTGGGAGGCGATCACGACACCGGAGCCTCCGCGAGCTATGACGTTGCCGAACTCCTCCAGCGCAAGTGCTGTGCCATAGAGGTCTACCTTGAGGATCGTCTCCGGAGATGCCTGAGAAGGCGAAACACCCGCTGCATGGATCACACCGGAGACTTCGCCGAGCTTGGTGGCCACCTCAACAAGAGCATGAACCGAGGCGCGCAAGGAAACATCGACTGTCGCCGTGCTGACATTGAATCCGGCATCGAAAAGAACCTTTGCCGCCGCGTCAGCGTTTTCCTGACGTATATCGGCCAGTAAGACGTGCTTGCCTGCACTGACCCGCCGCACGATTGCCTGGCCGATCGAACCTGCCCCGATAACTACGATCACATCTGTCATTTCAATCCTCGCTCTGTCTCTTTGATTGGCCTTGTATGTCGCCAGGAGATTTTAGTGTTGTCGATGCTTTGCAAGAAACGCGTTCATCGCCTTGATGTCGAGCACCTGGTACCGAACGGAAGTGGCTACGGAGTCTTCACTCTCCGCCGGCGTCAGATTGAGATGGATACTTACGCCGCAATTTGATGGATACAAGGTGGACGACGGCTTCATGAGGCCCTTGGCCGATTTCGCCGGAGGCTCGCCCGGCTTTGCACCTGGCACTGGCCCGAAAGGCAACCATGCTACGCCTGATTCTGGCCTGCATTGCTCGGTACTGGAGAGAGGCGCGCCGGATGCGTCGCTGAACCACCAGGTATCGCCCCTGTTGATTTCGGCGGGCGTCCAGGTTTGCTTCGTGATGAGAACGCGCAGAATAGATACGGTTGGTTGTTGGCCTGGAGGCAAGAACGGGAGCTGTTCCGGAGGCAGGATATGAACGACGGATAAGGCAGCGGTTTTTCCGTCGATGAACGTGAACACGTATGACTCCAACTCAGTTTCGGCGACAAGGTAGTGCATATCGGGATAGTCCGAAACCTGATTGGCATAGAACGGTGCGTTTGAGGCCAGTGCCGTTTTCACTTCGGTCTCGGTCATGCCAAGCGCTATATTCGCCAGCTTTACGTTCTGCGCCAGAAGAGCCTGAGCCGAAACAAACAGACCTGCGATCACGAGTTGCGCCTTGCACATCTTCATTGCATGGGCCTTCCTTTGCCTCTGCGAGTTGCGGCTAACGGTGGGTGACCGACAGGGCGCGTAGGTCGTCCTTCACGCGCTGCGGCTCTTCTTCGAGCGGCTGGTTCGGCATGTCGCGCACACCGTCCAGATTGCTGTTTGGGTCCGGGTCGAGCGCAGCGAACAGAGGATCGAGATTTTTCTGCGCCGCACCTTTGGTCGCGATGAGTTCGAAGGTTTTTCGCAGCGCCTCATCTGACGACAGACTACTGACCAGAACTTCCGCAATCTGGCGTCGTGCGATGACGCCATCGCTGGAATTGCCGGCCTGGCGCGTATCGCCTTGCAGGAAGACAAGCTTATGCTCATCGGCTTTGTTGTAGTCGAACCATCCAGGACGTACGATCGTGTACGGACACCCGCTGGCGCGTACCAATCTCTCCGACCGCCGCTTCCAATCGTGCGCTTCGGTTGAACGGTTGTATGAACCATCGCGGTTCGTAACGCCAATAGAGGTCATCAGTGCGACACGTACCTGGCGAGAGCCGAGTGCCGCAAGAACATTGCGCACGCCGCCGTAGTCGATGTTCTCTGCGCCAACCTTTCCAGCGCCGTCCGATCCAAGCGTGAAGACAACAGCATCGACTCCGTCCATCGCAGTGGGAAGCGTCTCGGGACGGGTGACGTCTCCGACGATCAACTGCACTTTCGCCGGAAATTTCCGGGCCTTGGCACGGTCTCGCACCAGCGCGCGCACAGTGAATCCCTTTTCAAGGGCAACGTCGACAACATGACAACCGATACTGCCCGTAGCGCCAACCACCAGCACTGTTTTTATCTGTTCGATCATTCGGCCTCCTGTAATTCTGTTCCCGTTTGCTATGCAGCTTTATACGGCACGACTTCGTCGATGGCGCGCAGTGCATTGAGGGTGCGTGGATACCCAATGAAGGGCAAAAGTTGGGTAACAACATCGATGAGCATCGCGCGGCTGTTGCCCGCCCGCAGATTGCCTGATACGTGTCCTTTGGCTTGAGGGTCGCATCCGCCTAGGGAAATCAACATGCTGAATGTCAATAACTCGCGGGTCGCGAGGTCAATGCCCGAGCGTGAGATGTAGTCCCCAAAACAGTTCGCCGCAAGAAAGCGATAAATATGCTGCTGGTCTTCAGGCGCTGCTTCGAGCATCTTTTGGAGGCCCTCTTCGCCTGCAATCCTCTTCTGTAGAGTGAGCCCGTTTGCCGCACGAGTCTCGAGCGTGGTTGTGGACTGACCCGGCAGGGGCAATTTGACACCGCGCTCGCTAAGCACCTCGTTCGTGGCGTGGAGAAAATCGTAGACCTTGGCCATGCCCACATATGGAACGGCCTAGTAGACGATTTCTTTTGCCTCGACCGGAGTGACACCGACAATGAACGCAGCGCCGAGCATGATGCGGTACTCGCGCAGAGCCTGACACGCAATCATCGATGCCAGTTGCACCATCAGGCGCGTGCGTCGGTCCAGTTCGCCGTGTTGCAGCACCTCGTCGAACGCGAAGTTGTCAAAGACCTCGATGAGTTCCGGGTCGGTAACAGCCAACTGCGATTTGTGGCCGGGGAAGAGCTCATCGTGGTTCTTTCGTGCCTGCTCGCTGATTGCCATCGCGAATCTCCTTGTCTTTAGAACATTCCTCGGCACGCGTCTGTGCCGGGAAGCGTGCTTGCCGAGGACGACCGGCTCTAGCGGCCGACGCGACTTGCGAGTTGTGCGGGGTAGCGAGCACCCTGCACCTCGATGCCGGAAACTGCACTTTCAATCTTCGCAAGATCGCTAGCGGTCAACTCCACGGCAGCGGCGCCAAGGTTCTCCTGCAGCCTATGCAGCTTGGTGGTTCCAGGGATGGGAACGATCCATGGCTTCTGTGCGAGCAACCAGGCGAGAGCGATCTGCGCGTTGGTTACGCCCTTTTGTGCAGCGATCTTGGTGAGCACATCTACGAGCGCCTGGTTGGCCTTGCGGTTCTCCGCATCGAAACGCGGCACCACGTTGCGGAAATCCGTGCTGTCAAAGGTCGTAGTTGCACTAATGGCTCCGGTCAGAAAGCCTTTGCCGAGCGGGCTGAAGGGGACGAAGCCGATTCCCAACTCTTCGAGCGTGGGCAGGATCTCTTTCTCCGGCTCGCGCCACCAGAGCGAATACTCGCTCTGCAAAGCGGCAACGGGTTGAACCGCATGAGCACGCCGGATGCTCTCGACACCAGCCTCTGACATGCCGAAGTGCTTGACTTTGCCTTCGGCGATAAGTTCTTTCACCGTTCCTGCAACGTCCTCAATAGGGACATTGGGATCAACACGATGCTGGTAAAAGAGATCAATGACGTCCGTCCGAAGTCTTTTCAAGGACGCATCGGCAACCTCTCGAATGCGTTCCGGGCGGCTATCCAAACCTGTCTTCGAATCTCCGTTCACAAAACCGAACTTGGTTGCTATCACCACCTGTTTGCGAAAGGGTTCCAGCGCTTCACCGACCAGTTCCTCGTTAGCAAAAGGACCGTAACACTCAGCGGTGTCGAAGAAAGTCACGCCACTATCGTAGGCTTTCCGAATCAATGTGATTGCCTGTTGGCGTTCCGTTGCCGGGCCATAGCCAAAACTGAGTCCCATGCATCCCAGGCCCAGAGCTGAAACTTCAAGGCCGCTCTTTCCCAATGTGCGCTTCTGCATTGCTTCTCCTTTTGCAAATCTGCTTGTGATGATTCGTTCTGTTGTCTTATGCGGGATTCGGCAGTAGACCGGCGAGCATCGCTGCAATCACACCGCCGTCGATCAGAAGATCGCTGCCCGTCACGAAGCCCGCATCGGGTCCGAGCAAGTACGAGGCAGCCACAGCGACCTCGCCGGCGACGCCATCCGCTTGGCCGGCGACGCATCGATCATCGCGCGGTAGATGTCGCCAATCGGCGAGTTCAATTCGTGCTGGGCGAGAGGCGTAGCGATGATGCCCGGACTTATGGAGTTCACACGGGCGCCACGTTTGCCCCAACTAATCGCCGATGCCTGAACACGCAGATGGTTTGCGCGCTTCGAGACGATGTACGCCACCATAGAATTCGGAATAGCATCTGGGCTGAGGAACGGCTTGCCCAAGAGTTCATCCGCAGGTGCAAAAGCCAAATCATGTTCCTGGTCCGCAGGAAGTCCTGCCGACATATGCCCAGCCATGCTCGACACGATCAAGCCTGCTCCTCCCTGCGCAATCACGCGTTCGAACTCCTCGAAAACGACAGCACTGCCATATAAGTCCACGGCGAGCACCCGTTCCGGCGGAGCCATGTTGGGCGAGACCCCCGCAGTATTGACGACGTTGACCACGCTTCCGAGCGCGCCCGCTGCATCCGCCAAGGCGCGAACGGACGCACGCGATGATACATCCACTTTGAACGTCGTTACCTTGTAGCTGGCTAACTCAAGTTCTTTCGCGGCAGATTCGAGCAGCTTCTCATTGAAGTCTGCCAGGAGAATATGCTTGCCGAAACCCTGACGACGAGCGATCGCCATTCCAATACCGCCTGCGCCGATGACTACGACTACTTCCTGCTTCATTTACGCTTCTCCTCAAAGTAATGTGACCCGAACCGGATTCATCGTAGACGGCTGGCGTCCCTACTCCATGCCAAGCAGCGGTGGGCCTTGCGGATTGACTCGTCTCTACCGACATCTAGAGCAATAATAAGGATAGTGTAAGGTAGTAGAGGCGATACTCCGCGACGTACAACAGATGGCACGAGCCTATGAGGACGATCTGCGCCTGAAAATTTTTTAGGCGCATGCGAATGGACA
>JBEKRS010000130.1:0-8513 GCA_049518535.1 Occallatibacter sp.
GCTCCAAACAAGCCCTCGACCAGGCCATCACCCAAATGCTCCCATGCATTACTCCTCAAGACGCTCAGGCGTGGTTCAGACTCCGCTTTGGCACATTATAGTAACGATGCTATTGCTCTAGTGGGGCGTGACTATTCGGGCCGGACGCATTCGCACATTTGGCAATCGGCCTAAGCGTAGTCGCTACTCAATAAGATCGTGGGTCTGGCTGCGCGCTATGGAGATTTACGGGAGCAGTTGTCTTTGCATCCGTGATGCCAACAAGCCTCTTTATCACAGCGGGGACGTTTGCGGAGAAAAGAGAGCGGCGAGGGCCAGTCCAAAGGCCAGAGGGAGAAGAATCTTACGATTCTCAGCCAAGCCGGAGTCTTGAATCAGGTAGAGCACCCGAACGATCACGGGCCAAAAGAGGTGATGAAGGAACAAAGTGAGCGCACCAATCAGAATCACTATCTCTACCACGTATATGTCCGAATTTAAAATCGCGATTGAGACATCCCATGCCACGAAGAGCGTCAAGACCATCGCGCCTCAAGCCACGTGCGCGGCCCGCGTAAGGAAATACACCCCGACGGGAAGTAGGAAAGCCGTGGCCGAGATTGCGAGATTGTAAAGGATAGCTAAGCATACGCCGACATAGGCCCTCCCGATCGAAGACTATGGCGAAGCAACGCTAATCGACAGGACACGGACCCTTTTGCCCCCGTCCTTCGGAATCTCCTTCTTCCGTGCCTGCATGGGCCGATACGTGTTAGTTACTAACTCATCCCGAATCTGATTGAGAAAACTCTGCGCTCCTCTTTCTTCGATGGCTTCAAACATGACTCCGTCGATACCCGGTGCCCCGTTATTACTTCTCGCCCTCTGGTAGGCTTCCCGCAAAGCTTCCATCTTGCAGACATGGACGTATAACCCCCAGAAACGCCAAGACGGTTCAGCCTTCGCCTTGACATATAGACTCCTTCTCAGGCCCTGCAAATTGATGGGCGCTTTTGTCATTTAACCCTTGCCTCCCTTGTTGTTAGAGCCATTACAAACAGCGGGGCCTCTTCGCTCCACGGACGTTACTCCGCTTCCTCGCTACTACAGACCCGGCCGATTCCCTCTCGCCTTCCACCGACTTCCCAGTGTCACCGGTTATACGGCTTCCCTGCTCCGCCGATTTCGCGACGGGGCGAGGAGGGCTTCTCCAGTTGCTTAGCATGACCTTGTCACCGTGCCGTCCCTACCAACCCCGCCGAAGTGTTGTGCCGCGTCAGTCCGTGCGACACTCCATGCTGCCTTCGCCCAAAAACGGGAGGCTCGGCCTTCGGATTTTGTCCTTTCGAGGCCATATGGGTTCACTTGCGTTGCGGCCCGGTGACTCGCTCGCCATTCTTTTCAGATGGCTTTGTCAATGGGCTTCAAAATGGGAAGTTTCCCGCCCACCCTACTATTCAAGCTACGGGGCTTGGACTTTTACCCCGGTGGGACCCGCTCCCACTGATCATGCCAACCTTCGCTGGACGCACACTTCGCGGTACTAATCTACCGTCGACGAGTGATTTATCACAGATTTCAGAATCACGCGCTCTCATAAGCGAGGTTCGGGGCAGGCGCCTGCGGATAATTGAAATAGTCAAACTTCATGAAATCCAATGCGCAGTCTCTGTGGAGTTCAGGATAGAAACGAGAGCTGTCAGTGGCTTAAGGTGTTTTCTGCGGTGAAGGAGATCGCCTGCATGCAGGAACACTACAGGAACTCAATCCGAAAGTGACACGCCTGGGTTTAAGGACGAAGGAGTAAGGAGGAAGGCCCTTTGTATAAGATGACTGAAGTCAAGCTCCTTTGCAGGGGGTCTTCCATGATGTGGGGTCGCCGTGCCGCTGTTTTGCTCTCGCTTTGCCTCGCCTTCTCGGCTGTTGGCGCGTTGAAGATCTTTGCCCAAACCAAGCTAGACATGCATTGGCGGATGATCGGGCCGTTTCGTGGAGGGCGCACGCGCGCCGCCACGGGCATTCCCGGCGAGCCAAATGTCTTTTATGTGGGGCAGGTGGATGGCGGCGTTTGGAAGTCGACCGACTACGGGCGCACGTGGGAGCCGATCTTCGATGGGCAGTCGTCGCAGTCGATTGGTGCCATCGCGGTTGCACCTTCGAATTCAAACATTTTGTATGTGGCCAGCGGCGAAGGGCTGCGCCGGCCGGATCTGTCGGTGGGCGACGGCATCTACCGGTCGACAGATGCGGGTAAAACGTGGCAGCATCTGGGGCTGCATGACGGACAGCAGATTCCGGCGCTTGCGGTCGACCCGCGCGATCCGAATCGCGTGTATGCCGCTGTGCTAGGCCATCCATATGGGCCCAATGAGGAGCGCGGCATCTTCCGTTCGAGCGACAGCGGCGCGACCTGGAAGAAGGTTCTCTACAAGGACGCCAACACTGGCGGCGATGATGTCGTGCTCGATCCGTTGAATCCGAACATTGTGTATGCGTCGCTGTGGGAGTTGCGCCTGGGACCGTGGGAAGATGGCAATCAGTATGAAGGCACGCATGGCGGGCTGTTCAAGTCGACCGATGGCGGCGATACCTGGAAGCCGCTGACCAAAGGGCTTCCAGACAACCTGGTGCAGGTACATATCGCGGTTTCGCCCAGCGACGATAACCGTCTGTATGCGACGATTGCGACGGCCAAACAGGGCGGGTACGGTTCGGGCGCCGGGCTTGGAGTCTATCGGTCAGACGATGCTGGCGAAAGCTGGTACAAAGTGACGGAGGATCCGCGGCCGGCGATGAAGATTGGCGGAGGCGACCTGCCCGAGCCGACGGTCGATCCGAAGAACGCGGATGTGGTCTATAGCGCCAGTATCGTGACCGAGCGTTCGATCGACGGCGGCCACACATGGATGAGCCTGCGTGGAGCGCCGGGCGGCGACGACTATCAGAACCTCTGGATCAATCCGCTGCATCCAGAGATCATCCTGCTGGTGAGCGACCAGGGGGCGCTGGTGAGCGTGAACCGCGGCGAGAGTTGGAGTTCGTGGTACAACCAGCCGACGGCGCAGCTTTATCATGTAGCGGTGACGAACACGTTTCCGTACCAAGTGTGCGCCGGCCAGCAGGAGAGCGGGTCGGTATGCACGTCGAGCAGGGGAAATGATGGCTCAATCACCTTCCGTGACTGGCATCCGGTCGCTGCTATCGAGTACGGCTATGTTGCGCCTGACCCGCTGCATCCGGAGATCGTCTACGGCGCCGGGCGCACCGAGGTCTCGAAGTACAACATGATCACCGGGCAGGTGCAGAACGTTACGCCAGTGCCGACGCGCAACCCGGAGATTCGCGCGGACCGCACGGAGCCGATCATGTTCTCCCCGGTGGATCAGCATCTGCTGTTTACCGCGACCAGTGTGTTGTTCGAGACGAAAGACTATGGGAACACCTGGCAGAAGATCAGCCCGGATTTGAGCCGCGAACATTCGGGCCAGCCGGCGTCGCTGGCGGCGTTGCCGGATAAGGACCAGGCGAAGCGCAGAGGTGCAATCTATGCTCTTGCGCCGTCGTTCAAGTCCGTCGATGTGCTGTGGGCGGGGACCGACGATGGCCTGGTGTGGACGACACACGACCATGGCGCCCGATGGAAGAACATCACCCCGACCGAGGTGACGGCGTGGAGCAAGGTAACGCAGATTTCGGCGTCGCACTTCGACGACGCGACGGCTTATGTGTCGGTGAGCAAGCTGCGCATCGACGACCTGCACCCCTATCTCTATCGGACGCATGATGGCGGATCGACGTGGCAGTCGATCGTGGCGGGTTTGCCGGATGGCTCGCCGGTGAACACGGTGCGCGAAGACCCCGTTCGCAAAGGTCTTCTGTTTGCCGGGACGGAGACGGCCGTGTGGTTTTCGATTGACGATGGCGACCACTGGCAGCCGCTGCAGCTCAATCTGCCGCATACGTCGATGCGCGATCTATGGGTCAACGGGAATGACCTGATCGTCGCGACGCATGGGCGGTCGTTCTGGATCCTCGACGAAATCTCTCCGTTGCGGCAGCTTGCGAGCTTCAACGCGGATGCGGTGACGCTGTTCAAGGCTGGCGCGGCGTATCGCGTGCGGCGCAGCACGAACACGGACACGCCGCTGCCGATCGACGAGCCGCAGGGCGAGAATCCCCCGGATGGCGCGATCATCGACTATTCGCTGCCGGCCTCGTTCAGCGGGACTGTGACGCTGGAGATTCTGGATAGCAGTGGCAAGCTGGTGCGCAAGTACGCGAGCACCGATCCGCCGTACGCGACGTCCGATGAACTGGCAAAGCAGCTTATTCCGCTCTACTGGCTGAAGATGCCGGAGACGCTGCCTGCTTCGGCCGGCATGCATCGCTGGGTGTGGGATGTGCGCGCGACCACGCCAACGGCAACGCGTTACGAGTATCCAATCTCGGCGGTGCCGCACCGGACGCCGCGCACTCCGCAGGGGCCGCTGGCGCTGCCTGGGACCTACACTGTCCGGCTGTCGGCTGGGGGTAAGGTAATTACGGCGCCGCTGGTCATCAAGATGGACCCGCGCGTGAAGGCTTCGCCTGCGGATCTGTTGGCGCTTCATAACGCCGAGTCGAAGCTCGCAGCGTTGACTTCATCGAGCGCCGAAGCTGCGCTCGAAGCACACTCGTTGCGCGAGCAGATTGCTAAGCTCGAGAAAGACGCACCCGCCGCGGTAAATGAGTCGCTTGAGCAGTCGGATAAGCAGCTTGCAGCACTGCTCGACGGCAAGGAGAAGTCGCCGACGAGCGAAGAGGTTCCGGGACTCGATGATGTTTCGGATGAGGACTCTGGGCTGTACGGCCAAGTGGGGCAGGTGGATGCGGCACCGACAGCGGCACAGCAGAAAGCCGCAGCTCACGCGGCCGAAGAGACCGAAGAGGCGCTGCGTAGCTGGAACAAGTGGAAGCAAGGCTTCCTGCCGAAGCTGAACAGCCAACTGACGGCGGCGCACCTTTCGCAGCTCAACCTGCAACAGCGGCCTGAGACCATGCCCGAAAGCGGCGACGAAAACTAGGCGCGAAACATATTCCTTCTCGGGGAAGACAATGGAACGCTGGAACGTCACATCCTTGAAGCTCCTGCATGCGTTGCTTGCCGGCGCCTCGATTGTTGCTGTTATGCCGGCGCTTGCACAGACTGTTTCACCCCAGATGTATAGCGACATGGACTGGCGATTGATCGGCCCGTTTCGCGGTGGGCGCGCGGTTGCTGTCACCGGGATACCCGGCGATGGCACGACCTTCTACTTCGGCGCGGTCGATGGCGGCGTCTGGAAGACGACCAACGCCGGCACTACGTGGAAGCCGATCTTCGACAGCCAGCCCGTGGCTTCGGTCGGCGCGCTTGCCGTTGCACCCTCGAACCCTAAGGTGATCTACTCCGGCACTGGCGAGACCGACATCCGCTCGGACCTTGCATCCGGAGCGGGCGTCTACAAATCGACCGATGGCGGCGAAACGTGGAAGTACATCGGACTCAAATATACGCGGCAGATCGCGAAGATCGTTGTCGATCCCGGCAATCCCGAGATCGTTTATGTAGGCGCGCTCGGTCATGCATATGGGCCAAACCCAGAGCGCGGCGTCTACAAATCAACCGATGGCGGTGCGACTTGGCTGCACGTGCTCGACAAGGGGCCGGAGGTTGGCGTGGCAGATCTTGCCATCGCTGCCGCCAAACCTAATGTGCTCTTTGCCTCGCTGTGGAACGCGCATCGTCCGCCATGGAGCACCTATGCGCCGCTGGTGGGTGAGGGAAGCGGTCTCTTTCGCTCGATCGACGGCGGACAGACATGGCAGGTGTGCACCGGGCACGGATTGCCCGAAGGCACATGGGGCCGTGTCGGGGTGGCAGTTAGCTCCGATGGCCAGCGTGTCTACGCGCTGATCGAAGCCGCAAAATCCGGGCTCTACGTCAGCTCCGATGGAGGCGTGAACTGGTCGCTTGTCAGTTCCGACGATCGCCTGACCAGTCGCGCGTGGTACTTCAACCGCATCACGGTCGACCCCAGCGACGCGAACACGATCTATGTTCCGAACATCGCGCTGATGGGCTCGACCGACGGCGGCAGAACGATCACGATCGTGCGCGGAGCGCCGGGCGGCGATGATTACCACGAGCTCTGGGTCGATCCGAAGGATGGCTCGCGGCTTCTGCTCGCCACCGATCAGGGGACCTCCATCAGCCTCGACAAGGGCAAGACGTGGTCGACGTGGTACAACCAGCCAACAGCGCAGATGTACCATGTCACCACGGACGACAAATTCCCGTACACGGTCTACGGTGCGCAGCAGGATAGCGGAGGCGCTGCCGTGCTCAGCCGCACCGATCACGGGCAGATTACGCCGCGCGACTGGTTCCCCGCCAGCGGAAGCGAGAGCGGATACTTCGCCGTCGATCCGAAGGATCCGGACATCATCTTCGTCAGCGGAAGCTATGGGACGGTGCAGCGCTGGGATATGCGCGTCTCGCTCTCGCAGGACGTGTCACCGTGGCCGGTGCAGGTCTTCGGTACGGAGATCAATCAACGTAAATATCGCGACCCGTGGACGCCTCCACTGGTCTTCTCGTCCGTCGACAAGATGAGCCTGTACCTCGGCACGCAGTACGTGATGCGCACCACCGATGGCGGCCTGCACTGGAAAGAGATCAGCCCCGACCTGACCGGCGGAACGACCAAGGTGCAAACCTCGACAGTCGCTGCGGCGGGCAATCCATCGGCCGGAAAGTCTGTGGGCAAGGCGCCTGCACCAACGCTTGAGAACGCCATCGCACTCGGCTATGGCACGCTGGCTACCGTTGCGCCGTCGTATCTCGACAAAGATGTGATCTGGGCCGGCAGCGATACGGGTATCATCTCGGTTACGCGGGATCGCGGCGCTTCCTGGAAGGATGTAACGCCGGCGGCGATGAAAGTGCCGGCCATGCTGTGGACGCGGGTTTCGCTGATCGAGCCGTCGCACTTCGACCCTGCGGTTGCGTATGCAGCGGTCAACCGCTACCGCGTTGACGACCGTACACCCTATCTCTTCAAGACCGCCGACTTCGGCAAGACTTGGCAGCCGATCACGACCGGGCTTGCCGACCCAGCGTTTGTCATTGCTGTGCGCGAGGACCCAAAGCGGAAGGGCCTGCTCTACGCCGGCACCGAGTTCGGCATCTATGTCTCCTTCGACGACGGCGGCCACTGGCTGCCGCTGCAGATGAATCTGCCGGTCACGTCCATCCGCGACATGGTGATTCATGGCGACGACCTGGTGGTTGCAACGCACGGACGCTCGTTCTGGATTCTTGACGATGTCACTCCGTTACGTCAGGCTGCGGCGCATGCGGCAAGCGCCACGCCCTTCCTCTACAAGCCTGAGGTCACAATCCGCATCGACAACGACACCTTCCCCGGCACTCCGCTCCCACCAGAGGAGCCCACTGCCGAGAACCCGCCGGCCGGCGCGATCCTCGACTACTATCTTCCGGCCGAGGCGAAGTCGCTCGACCTGAACGTCTACGACAAGGACCACAAGATGGTGCGCCACATATCCTCGGTCGTTCCGGCGCAGCCGAGTCAAATGGATCTGCCGATTGCCGGTCGCTGGTTCCCCGTGCCGCAACGATTGGAAACGGCGTCCGGTCATCACCGCTTCATCTGGAATCTTGCCTGGGGCACAACGGGCGTTGAAGAGAGCGAAGAGCCGGACGATGGCGAAGGCAGCATTCCGCGCGGGCCCAAGGTCGCACCCGGCACTTACACGCTGGTTTTGAGCGTTAACGGAAAGCCGTTGCCGGCTGAGCAACTCACGGTAACGATGGACCCGCGCACCAAGGCAACGACGGCCGAGCTCCAGCAAAACTTCGCGACGACCTACGAGATCTTCGTGGCTTCACTCCAGGCCCGGCGCGCGCTCGCCGAGATCGGATCGGTGAAGGGTAACCTCACAAAGAACTCCTTCAGCAATCCGCAGATCGCTCAGCAGCAGAAGGCGTTGCTCGCCTCCATCGACGCCATCACCGCTGGCGCGGGCGGAAGCCTTGGTCTGGATCAGGCGAACTCCGAGATAACCAGTGCACTCAACGCGGCCGAGAGCTCCGACCGTGCTATTCCTTCGCAAGCGATCCAGGTCTATGCGGAGGCGAGCGCCGCCTCCACGCTCCGCATCAAGGAATGGGCCGCCCTGAAGCAGGGTGCACTCGTGCAGTTCAACCAGCAACTCACGCACGAAAAGCTTGCACCGATCGCCATCTCCGCAATTGAACACGAGGTCTACGTCCTGATGACGCAATAAGCTACCCTCGGAGATTCATGCAAACGCGTTTCCTCCTTGCCGTCCTCTTGTTGAGCACACCGGTTAGGTGCGCGTGCGCAAACCCTAGGGTCTGTCATCAAATTAACCAGATGAGAGTGGCGGCGAAGTGAATGGCGGCCAAGAAATTTCTGGCGGTTTTGTCATAGCGAGTGGCAATGGCACGGAATAGTTTGAGTTTGGCGAAG
>JBEKRS010000131.1:0-8512 GCA_049518535.1 Occallatibacter sp.
CTGTGGACCTTGGAGGCCATCCTCAACCCTGCGCAGCCTGCTTCCACCAAGGTCGCTGCGTAGTAACATCAACCTAACCGCCGCCCGCCACTTTCAACTACGTGCGGGACATGCTCGGAAAAACGTTTCACCACAATTTCCAGCAAGCGAGTTCGCCCTTCTAGCTCTGCGAAATCAGGCGTTTTGTAAAGATTCTGCAGGATATATAAGCTGCCCCTTTTTTGTCTTTAAGAACGGCGTCAATAGATGTCTCGTGGCTACGGCTGGTGTCATGATATCCCGCACTATCCATCCTTTTTTCGTCAATGCATCCCCGATGAGGGATCGATGGCAGCGCCATGGCACCGCCTCGGCGCACATAATGGCGGTTTCTCCAGCCTTTGCGACTGCAATAAGCATTTTCAATCCTTCTGAAAACTCCGGGGTTGCCATGTAATCTGCGAAACCCCGGAATGAAGTATTTCGCCATCCGAGGTTGAGTGAATCCTTTCTTGCATGGCGTAAACCGCCAAGTTCTTTAATGTGTATATATTCGATGTGGTTCTCTTTGAGAGAACGCTCTAGCGCATCGGCGTTAAACTGAGGGTTATGGCGCGACTTGGGTATCGATCGGATGTCGACAATCTCCTTGACGCCATGGGCTCGTAATAACTCCAAGAATTCTTCGATTGATCGTGTCGAATGGCCCACCGTAAAGATGCAGGGCTTTTTCATATTCTCACCTCGAAGCGCTGGAAGAGTGCGCGTTTCTGCTTACCAGCGCATGGCCGGAAGCAACGGGCTTCAGATCACGCATGATACCCATACCAAGCGTATGGTCTCCTTCCTGGGATTCGATAGTGACAGGATTTTGCCCCGTCAAAAGCCGACACAATCCGAAGAAACATTCTAGTATGTGAATGATGCTGGAATCGGAGTTATTCGCCTTTCTCGAAAATACAGCGGATGCGGTCTTTGCCGTACGGGAGGCGGGCGAGATCTGTTTCTGGAACCATGCAGCAGAAGCGCTCTTTGGTCATCATGCAGAAGAGGTACTTGGGAAGATCTGCTCCGATGTTCTGCACGGGATAGGGGTTTTGGGTACGGATGTCTGTCATGAAGGTTGTGCTGCGTTGCGATGCACGGAACCGGCGACTCCCTTGCCGAATTTCGATTTGAATGTTACTACCCGTAGCGAGGATCGGATCTGGGTTAATCTTTCGTCTATTTCCTATTTGAATCGGAGGACCGGCAAGTCGCTTCTCGTTCATCTGGTGCGTGACATCAATGCGCAAAAGAAACGCGAGGAGGTGTTCGGCCGCATGGTCGCCATTTCCAAAGAGATTGCCGAGCTTGATGACACGATCGGCGGAGCAGCGCCGGTTGCACCTATTTCCTCGCAGGAGCTGGAAATCCTGAAGATGTTTGCGGCGGGTGCCACAGCATCGAGAATTGCCAAAACGCTTAGCATAAGCCCGCAGACGCTTCGGAATCATCTTCACCACATTAACCAGAAACTAAGGACGCATAATCGACTCGAGGCAGTGATGCATGCCCTCCAACGTCGCCTTATTTGATCTCCTTAGCTTGCTGGAGGAAATGCCGCGGCAAAGCGACTACCAAATTTCTTGACTGGAAGAGAGACGTCTCCGGTCACTCTCTGACAAGTCTCGTGCGATTGACTTTACTAATCATAAACTCTTGATTTTAATTGGCGTTCTCGACGGGATTTGAACTCTTGTTATCGCAGTGAAACCCGTGGCATGCGATTAGCAAATCGTCGCAGCACATTGGGCGAGATGCTATCAAAGAAGAAGCAACCTATACCCGCATCCGGGAGTCTAAACACTTGGCGTACTCCGTAGAGTCTAAGTGAGCTGGTGTGGAACCCATATCCCAAACTCGGATTTTGAAAGCTAAGAGGTTGCTTTCCTTTTATAGCGTCCTCTGCGTCTGTCTCGTATTCATGGTTTTTGCGTGGGGTACGAGTTATAAATTGTCGCTCTACAAGGCGGGATCCCACAGTTCGCCGGCTAAGGTGTGCACACGCGGCAGCGACGCAACGAAGCAAGCATTAGAGCATGCTATAGATGGCAGCGCCGTAGTTCGCGTGGCTTGCGGCATCCCGATTCTTTACTCTCTTTTCCAAAGAGCTGAAGTCTATTTCATAGCTCGATTACGCGACGAAGCGGTCGTCGACCTGTCGCCACTCAGTCGTGCCCCACTTCTTTATCTTCGGCCGCCTCCAGACGAACGACTCTCCCTCGCTTAACCGCTGGAGAAAGACTCTCCTGCGGATGAATTCATACATCCATTCGAAGGAAGGTCTCTGATGCGCACCAAGCGTCTGATCCCGATCACTGCCGGTGTTTTGGCTGCAATCTTGTTATCGTTCTATTTTCTGTATACCCATCATAGGGCGGAAGCTGCCGGAGACGTCCAGGCAGCACCGCCAGCCGTCTCGGTCGCCACTGCCCACAGTGGTTTTATCGCGAATCAGCTCACAGTCGCCGGAGTGTTTCAGGCATTTCAGGAGATCGACATTCATGGAAAGGTCTCTGGCTATATCCGGCACATCTATGTGGATATAGGGGACCGCGTACATCAAGGGCAGACACTCGCCGTGTTGGAAGTTCCTGAACTGCAAGCTGAAGTGGCTGGTGCAAAAGCGGGTATAACTCAGACCGAGCAAAATATCTCGCGTCTCCAGAGCGAAGTCGCCCGGGAACAAGCTACCTATGCAGCCGTTCATGCCAATTACACGCGATTGAAGCAGGCATCCGACGAACAGCCAGGCCTGGTTGCGGCACAAGAGCTCGAAGATGCTCTGGCGAAAGATAGATCGGCGGCCTCACAAGTGGATGCGGCCAAATCTGCCGTAGCCGCCGCGCAAGGGCAGTTAGGCGTTTCGCGAGCTGAGGATCTTAGGGTTAGCAGCATGGAGCAATACGCAACCATCACGGCCCCCTATAACGGCGTGATTACCATGCGATATGCGGACACAGGCGCGCTCATTCCCGCAGGAACAGCCGAGGAATTGAACCAGGCCGTGGTCAGGCTCGCTCAGAGCGACGTGCTCAGACTTCGCATGCCTGTTCCTGAACGGGATGTGCCACTCGTGTATGTTGGTTCGCAAGTCACTGTTCATGTACAGGCAACCGGGCAGCAGTTCCCAGGAACGGTGGTACGTTACACGCGGGACGTATCCAACTCGACGAGAACGATGTTGACAGAAGTTGACGTAAAAAATTCAGATCTAACGCTCACCCCTGGGATGTACGCGGATGTGACTTTTAATCTGGAACAGAAAAACGATGCACTCATTGTTCCTGCAAGCGCCATCATCCAGGGCGATCAACCTTCCGTGATGCTCGTCGATAGTAACGATCGAGTGCAGAAACGGTCCATTGTGCTGGGGATCAGCGGGGCTAACTCTCAGGAAGTTACGTCTGGGCTCCAACCCGGCGACAAGATCATTATCGGTGGCCAGTCCGAGCTACAACCCGGCGAGCAAGTCACGCCGCAACCTGCGAAGAGCGACCTCGAGAACTATGAACAAACGAACCGGAAGGGCGGTCAATAGCTATGTCCTTCTTTGCGATTCGTTACCCATTCTTCATCCTCATGGCTTGCATGATTATCGTCGTTGTTGGCGTGGCGGCGATCACAGGCATGCCCGTCGATCTCTTTCCTCCCGTCAAGATTCCCGTCGTGGTCGTAGCGACCTTTTATGCTGGTATGCCACCTCAACAGATCGAATCTGACATTACTGACAGCGACGAGCGCTTCTTTACGCTAGGGAGCAATATCGACCACATTGAATCGCGCTCGATGTCCGGTGTCAGCCTCATCAAAATCCACTTTCAACCCGGTACTGATCCAACGGCAGCCGTGAGCGGCATCTCGAACCTTGCAATGGCGAACCTGCGCCGTCTGCCTCCGGGCACTCTGCCGCCTGTTGTGCTCAGCTTTGATGCGGC
Organism: Occallatibacter sp.; assembly: GCA_049518535.1. Taxonomy (GTDB): domain Bacteria; phylum Acidobacteriota; class Terriglobia; order Terriglobales; family Acidobacteriaceae; genus Telmatobacter. Next base: position 3,960 of record JBEKRS010000131.1, read on the forward strand.
GAATCTTCCGGTGTGTTTGATTACGCTGAAAGGCGCTGGAATGAATCAGACGGAATTGAAAGACGTCGCACAATTCAGCGTTCGAAACCAGGTGGCTAATGTCCCAGGCGCTTCAGTCCCTCAGCCCTACGGAGGAACGTATCGCCAGATTATGATTTATGTCGATCCATTGAAGCTGCAAGCTTCGCAGTTCGGCGTCATGGACGTCGTTCGCGCAGTCAACGATTCCAACCTCATTCTGCCCGCCGGAGACGTCCGTATTGGCCCTAAGGACTATAACATCTACGCCAATAGTCAGGTGCCGACGCCCGACGCCGTGAACAGCATCCCGCTGAAGACGGTCGGCAATGCTTCGATCCTCGTGGGCGACGTTGGTCATGCAGTCGATGGCGGCCAACTTCAGACCAACATCGTACGCGTCGACGGACAGCACTCGGTGTACATTCCAATCCTCAAACAGGGCGGTGATTCTAACACCATCACTATCGTCAATGGTATCCGCAAGGCAACAGCTCATCTACTTGATATTCCGCAACAGCTCAAGACCGCAGTCGTTTTCGATCAATCAGTCTTTGTTAAAACCGCAATCAAAAACGTCATCAGCGAGGGTTCAATTGGCCTTTGTCTGACCGGCATCATGATCCTTCTGTTTCTCGGCAACGTGCGTGCCACGGTTGCGGTCCTCCTGTCGATCCCGATCTCGTGCATCGCGACCTTCCTGATCTTGAGCGCATTCGGTGACTCGATCAACACGATGGTGCTTGGTGGCATGGCGCTCGTGTTATCTCGCCTCATCGACAACTCGGTCGTGGTACTCGAGAATATTTTCCGTCACTTTGAGATAGGCGCAGATCCGATCAAAGCCTCGCAAGAGGGCGGCAAAGAGGTTCAACTCGCGGTGTTGGCGGCTACGTTCAGCACAGCCATTGTCTTCTTTCCCGTGCTTCTGCTCACGGGTGTTAGTAAGTACCTGTTTTCAGCTCTTGCATTTGCAGTGGTTATTGCACTCTTCTGTTCTTACGTCGTCGCGATGACCGTGGTACCGCTCTTCTGCTCTCGCTTCATCAAGCACACGGAGGACGGCAATGAGCATGAATCCGCAACGAAGGATGATCCGGTCCCCGAGCATATGAGAGGCGGTCATGGTCAGACCAATATCTTTGCCAAGATCGTTTATCACTTCAACCAAGGTTTCGGCTGGCTGCAGGAGCACTATGACAGAACAATCCACTACTGTCTGGGAAGGCCTGCGCTGGTAATTATCGTGTTTTCCATCTTCGTTATCTTTAGTTTTGCCTTGGCTCCGTTTCTTGGCCGTGCCTATTTCCCCCGCACCGATCCTGGCCAATTTGTCATCAGCGTAAAGGCTCCAACCGGCACACGTATTGAACTCACCGACCAGTACATTGCTCGTGTCGAACAGGACGTGCGTGAAGTCGTAGCTCCCAAAGACCTCAACATGATCGTGTCGAACATCGGAGTTACACCAGATCTTTCCGCGATCTACACCTCCAACTCAGGAATGCATACAGCGTTTGTCCAGGTGAGCCTGAAGGAAGATCACAGTCTCAGCAGCTTTGCGTACATGCAGCGAGTGCGAACCAAGCTCGCTGACGATCTTCCATCTATCGAAACCTACTTTCAGTCTGGAGGTCTTGTCGATTCGATCGTCAATCAAGGACTTCCCGCACCCTTTGACATCCAGGTCAGCAGCAACGACATGCAGGGAGGATATCTTGTCGCGCAGCAGCTTGCGCAAAAGATGCGAGCGCTCCACGGCGTAAGCGATGTTCTGATCCCTCAAGACATCGATTACCCAGGCCTCGCCCTCAATATCGATCGCCAGCAGGCAAGCCTCGAAGGCCTTACTCCGAAGACCATCGTCGATAGTGTCATCACAGCTATGACCTCGAACGGTATGGTTGCCCCAAGTTACTGGATCGACCCGAAGACCGGCAACGACTACATGCTCACCGTGCAGTACCCGGAGACGCAGGTACAAACTCTGAATGACTTCAAGCAGATTCCGCTGCGATCTGCTGATGGTAAGACCACGACTCCATTGGAAACAGTTGCGTCGATCCGATCGATTAACACGCCAACCGAAGTTGATCACTATCAGCTCCGGCGGGTCTTCGACATCTATGTCATGCCCAATGCCGAGAACCTCGCTGTAATCAGCAAGGACGTAAACAAGATCGTCGTGGGGATGCACCCGCCTCATGGAACGGTTCTGACGGTGCGAGGTACCGTCAATAATATGAACGAGTCCTTCAAGTCCTTTGCGATTGGCCTCATCATGTCGATCGTGCTCGTATTCCTGATCCTTATGGCGCAGTTTGCGTCCTTTGTCGACCCTTTAATCATCTTGCTCGCGATCCCTCCCGGGATCTCGGGCGTGATCCTCTTCTTGCTTGTTACCGGGACCACCATCAACATCATGAGCCTCATGGGGGTTCTGATGATGACTGGCATCGTGGTATCGGACAGCATCCTGATCGTCGAGTTCACGGGCCAACTCCGCGAGCAAGGGCTCAAACTCGAGGAGGCGATCATTACTGCCTGCAAAGTACGCCTACGACCGATTCTGATGACCACGCTCGCCACTGTGCTTGGGCTCATCCCGATGGCCCTGGCGATCGAGGCAGGGAGCGAACAGTACGCTCCGCTTGCCCGCGCAATTCTCGGTGGCCTCACAGTCTCCGGTATCGTCACGGTTTTCCTCGTACCCAGCGCGTACCTGCTCATCCATCGCCGCATCGAAGCTCGCAAAGAGCACACCGGCACTACTTCTTCCGGAGATTCCCCACGGGTTAGTGAGGTGACCGCATGAAAAGCTGGCTGCTCAGTCTCTTATTCATTGTTCCTCTGTCCGCGCTGGCGCAGAATAGCGCTGACAATCTCCTCGCAGCACCGATGCGCTCATCTGCTTCCTCGACGCTTGCGACTACAGATACGAACCCTGGCTCATTTCATTCTCAAGCTGCGCCTCCAAATCAACAGCAACCGCTCGTCAATCCCGCAACAGCCACGACCTCCATTGCGCGCTCCGATGCCGAGCGCATCGCACTCAAGAACAATCCACGCATCACGGCCAGTCATCTTCTTGCTCTGGCTGCCGGGCAAGTCACGCGTGAGGCCCGATCGGGAGAACTGCCTCAGATCTCTGTCGCCATTACTGCGGAAAAGGCAGAAGACGGAAGCCGCATTGGCGCTGGTGGAATTACCAATTCGCGGCTCTATACGCATGCCGGCACCGGCGGTTCGCTCTCGCAGCTAATTACCGACTTCGGCCACACACGCGATCTCGTTGCGACCAGCAAACTGCAGCAGAAAGCCCAGGACCAGACCGCACTCGCTACCGAGCAGGATGTCTTATTGGCAACGGACCAGGCCTTCTACCGCCTGCTCGACGCCCAGTCTCTACTCGATGTAGCGAAGGCTACGGTTGCGGCGCGGGGCGATGTTCGAAACCTTACCTCAGCACTGACCCAAAGCTCCTTGAAAAGCGACCTCGATCTCAACGTTGCCTCCGCCGATCTATCCCAGGCGCAACTCCTGCAACTCGACGCAGAAGACGCAGTTGCCTCCGCGAGCGCCGCTCTCGCCGCCGTGCTCGCGTCGCCAGCCGACACGTTCTATCATGCCGTTGAAGACCCCGACGACGCACCATCGCCACCGCCATCGCCCGATAGCTCTGCTGTTTTAAACGCAAGCGCTCAAACCCAGCGCCCCGATCTTCAGGCTCTTCGCTTGACCGCCGCGGCCGACCAGAAGTTCGCTACCGCACAGCAGCTTCAACATCTGCCGACCATCTCCGCATTGGCGATCGGAGGCATCACTCCCGTCGCCCCGGATGGAGTCTTCATCCCCAACTGGTACGCCGCCGGAGGAGTGAACCTTACCCTACCGCTGTTTACTGGATTTCGCATCAATGCCCAGGCACAAGAGGCCCGCCTTCGTCAGAAGGCCGCGGAAAAACAGGCACAGGATCTCTCTGACAACATCGCCCGGGACGTGCGCGTTGCAGTTCTGAACGCACAAACCGCCTTTCGCCGCATTGCGGTCGCCGATCAGTTCCGGCAACAAACCGCTCAGGCGCTTGCTCTAGCGCAAACGAGGTATAAGCTTGGACTCAGTTCTATCGTCGAATTGAGCCAAGCTCAGCTGCAGAGCACCCAAGCGGCAGTTGCGGCAGTCAACGCGCGATACGATTACCTTCTCTCCCTCCGCTCGCTGGACTATGCGCGTGGCCAATTAACGCCATAGACCGAATGGCTTGGCTGGATGTTCCAATTCTGGATTCGTGCAAGCCGAACGGTTGACGGCGGCCTAAGGTATGCAGCGCGGGCATCCTGACTAATCGACCGCTCCTAGTTCGAGGAAAGTTCGACGGGCACAATCTCACAGCAAGATTGATATCAGCGCATCTTAGAGCAATAATAAGGATAGTGTAAGGTAGTAGAGGCGATACTCCGCGACGTACAACAGATGGCACGAGCCTATGAGGACGATCTGCGCCTGAAAATTTTCCAGGCGCATGCGAATGGACA
>JBEKRS010000132.1:0-8451 GCA_049518535.1 Occallatibacter sp.
AACCAGACCACTGAAACCACATTTATCCTTCAATTTGCCGCCCTCGTAGAGGAATCTCGCCGGGGAAACGCCTTCCTCCATTCCGTGCGCAATAAACGTGGGCTTAATCTGAGCTTCGATAGCTCGAGCAGAAACCGTTTGCTCTATTGACAATTTAACACCGAGGCAGCTTATACTTTGGTTCGTTCTTGTCATTCGCGAGAAACATCTGCCGAAGCCGGATAAACGGCGGCGGACAAGTATGTGCGTGTATAACAAGAGGGGGACGCGGCCAACTGCACAATGCGAATCAGAACTTAGATTTGCGCGGTGGGTCTTCGCGGGCAATATAGATGCAACCGGACGGGGAAGGATTATGTCTCGTTTTTTTTGTTCAGCGGTGCTGTTCGCGGCTGGCGTGCTTGCGGCCACGCCATGGCCTCCTGCAGCTCATGGCCAGGAACCGCGGGCCTTGCAATTGACTGGAGACTACGCAGGAACGCACGATCCGTCGATCGGCAGAGAGGGCAACAAGTATTATGTGTTCGCTACGGGTTTTGCTCGCGGCGGAGGGCAGTTTGCGATTCGTTGCTCCAGCGATCTGATCGACTGGAAGCTGTGCGGCCATGTCTTCGACAGCATTCCAGCATGGATTCACGAGACAAGCCCCGGCACCAAGGAGTTATGGGCTCCGGACATCTCCTACTTCAACGGTAAATATCACTTGTACTATGCCTACTCGCTGTTTGGGGTAAATACCTCGGGGATTGCACTGGCAACGAACGAGACGCTTGACCCCGCAAGCCCGAAGTACCAGTGGAAGGACGAAGGACTGGTACTGCGTTCAACGGCACAAGACGACTTCAACGCCATCGACCCAAATATTGTGCTCGACGGCAGTGGGCAGCCTTGGTTGAGCATGGGCAGTTTCTGGTCAGGGATCAAATTGCGGAAGATCGACCTCCAGACCGGCAAGTTATCAGAGACAGACTCGAAGACCTATGCGTTGGCTGGCCGCAAACAGCCGGAGCATCCCGAGCCGGCCAAACCAGGTCTGCCCCCGGACTGGCAGGCCATTGAAGCGCCGTTCATCGTCCATCACGGCGGTTACTACTATCTCTTTGTCTCTTTCGATCTTTGCTGCAGGGGCGTAAGGAGCAACTACCGCACGATGGTGGGACGATCGAAAGAAGTGACAGGGCCGTATGTCGATCTCGCGGGAGTTTCGATGCTTCAAGGGGGTGGCACACCGCTGCTGATGGCTAACGAGCGCTGGCTGGGACCAGGCGGAGAATCGGTTTTGCAACGGCCTGAGGGCGACATTATCGTCTTCCACGCCTATGACGCGGCAACTGGTAAACCGTCATTGCAAATCTCGACACTAACCTGGAAAGATGGCTGGCCACACGCGGCACTGGGAACCATCAGGCAGGCGAAATAGCGTCGGCCCGACGGAATCGGAGACTAAATCCCGGAACAGGTTTTCAGAATTCTGTCATTGACAAATCCAGGTGAGGAAGAGTAAGTTTTTTCCAGCCATAGAAAACGTTTGCTGAATCGGTCTAGAAAATGCAATGCTGCGGATTGCAACTCGGACCTTCCCTTTACCATTCCGCCATCCATCTCCGGATGGTTCGGTGGGTATGGTTGTTTTTCGCTCTGGTTGGATTGTCACTGACCGCGGCTGATGGGCAAGTTGGAAAGAGCCAGCCTGTTCGGCAGGCAATCCAGCAAGGCGCCAAAGCCATGAGCGCGGGAATTTTCAGCCAGGCCGTCGAATCTTATCGCCAGGTAACGCGCATACAGCCAGAGTTCTCTGAAGGATATTTCAACCTTGGGCTTGCTGATGAGCAAGCCAGACAGCTGGACGAGGCGCACACGGCGCTCGAAAAGGCGCTGGTCAAGCATCAGGTGCTCAAGTTCAGGCGCGCCAAGATACGCGAGCTGCACAGATTTTCCGGGAGCGATCCGTGCTTCCGGTGGAGGATCCGGAGAAAATTCCCGATTCAGGAAAGATCCCCGAGTCTACTGACAACTGAACAATTCAACCCGGCAGCCGATAAGGTTTCAAAGCTGGTTCCGGCGTAGAATAGCTTCTACCAACGCATCAACAAATGAATCGCGAGCAAGACCAACGCGGCGGAGAAGCAATTGAAGTTAGTAACCGTTTGCTCAGGAGGCAAATCATGAAAGAAATCAAGAAGCAGGTCTTTCGCATTGCGAATAGGCCTTTGGCACTGTGGTGTGCATTCACCGTTCTGCTGCTGATTTTCGGTGGAGCGACTGCCTTTGCTCAACTCGATACCGGCGCCATAGCTGGGACTGTCCTCGATCCCTCTAACAAGGTAGTGGAGGGAGCAAGGGTGGAGATTCTCGAGACAACTACGGGAACGGCCTATTCGACGGCCAGTTCGTCGAGTGGCTACTATGTTTTCCCGTCGGTCCGCACCGGAATCTATGACATTACGGTGACATCATCCGGCTTCAAAACGGCGATTCTCCATGGCGTTGTCGTTGCGGTCGGCGTGAATACCTCAGAGGACATCACTGTCGAGATCGGCGCGACAACCGAAACCATCAACGTGATTGCCGGCGTGCAAGCGCTCGAGGCGGATACCGCCGAGGTCGATACCTCAATTCAACCTGAACAAGTAGAGAACCTGCCCCTAGCGGTCGGCGGCACCTTGCGCTCGCTGGAAACTCTTGTATACCTGGCACCGGGCGTTGTGGGAATGGGCCAAGCCAGTTCCACCGACTCGCTCAAGATGAACGGCGGCCAGGAAGAAGGAACCGACTTCCTGATCGACGGCATCACGACCAACCGGCAGCAGAACGGCTCCGCCAGCTTCGGTATCATCTCGCCTTCGGTCGACGCGGTGAATGAATTCCACGTCAGCCTCTCCGGCTTGCCTACACAACTGGGCCGGACTACCGGTGGCATTACCAACTACAACACCAAGGGCGGCACCAACGACTACCACGGCTCGATCTACGACTTCTTCAAGAACTCCGGGTTTGATGCTAACAGCTGGTTTTACAACGGCTACATAGCGGAACAAGGAAACACCGCGGCTGCGAAGGCGGCATTTAAACGCCCGTATGATACCAAGAACGACTATGGCATCAACCTGGGCGGTCCCGTTCGCATCCCTGGATTCTACAAAGGCACGGACAAGACCTTCTTCTTCTTTAACTGGGAGCAATTGCGCTTCAACTACGGCGGCGCTATTACCAGTGAGCTGCCGACACCGGCAGAACTGGGCAGCGATGGACAATACTTCGACTTCTCGTCCACGTTGGGCGCGGCGATTCCAAACACAAACAACGCCTGTGGACAACCTTTCTCGCTGCAGTACGGCGAAATCTTCGATCCGGCCTATGAGTATGTTCCGTTTAATGGTTCGCCGTGCCGTTACGTCGCATTCGGGCAGACTTACAACGCGGGCACTTTCATAACCTCAGGTGCCCCGACCAACAAGATTCCCATCACCCGCGCGAGCACGATTGCCCAGAACATCACGAATAAGTATCTGATGCCACTGGCGAATCAAGAGGTCTCCGGAAGCAGCGCCTACAATTACATCTATCGCGGAGCCGGGACCGAAGGGGTGATCAATCAGACGGTCTATAGCATTCGCCTCGACCAGAATATCGGCGCCAGGAACAAAGTCTGGGGATTCTGGAGCTCCAGGGAAAATACCGACACGGGCGGCAATTCAAATTTTGCGCCGCCGATTCAAACCTGTTGCGGGACGATCGACCAACTCGGCAAGATCTTCCGCGCCGGCTGGGACTGGATTGCGACCCCGACTCTGGTCAATTCGTTGACCATCGGCGGCAACCGTTCCAACAACATCAATCTGTCGAAGGCATCCAAAATGGGAACCAATTGGGATAGCCAACTGGGCCTCAACAGCGGAGCCAGCAGCGACGACTTCCCGGTCATTCAACTCTTTGGCCCCGCTTTTGGCGGCATCGGCCAGCAAGAGCACAGCACCGACACCGATAACGTTCTTGCGCTCAATGACATCCTGCACTGGCAATACGGCGCGCACAGCTTCAAAGTTGGCGGCGAGGCGCAGTATCACCAATACTCCTGGGTCGCGTCGATCGGCGGCACGTGCAGCGGCAACGCAGGCTGCATTCAGGATTGGGACAACCAGACCGCTTCCGATTGGAACTACTGGGGACAGGACGGAAACGCCCTTGCGGCCTTCCTCATCGGCGAAACCGGCGATATGAACGACTTGGTCGATCTGAACAAACCGCGCTGGATCACCCACTATGGCGCAGTCTTTGCGCAGGACGACTGGAAAGTGCAGCCGAACCTGACAATCAATCTTGGCCTCCGTTGGAGCTTTGAGACACCGCGCCGTGAAGCGCACGGCGATACCGCGATTTGGAATCCCACTCTTGCTGACGCGGCAGCCAGCGGTATTCCTGGCGCGCTGGTCTTTGCCGGCAAGGGCGCAGGCCGCAACGGAAGCGAGAACGAAACCTGGGGTAGCGTCTACAAGAAGAACTTTGAACCGCGCGTCGGCTTTGCCTGGGAACCCGACTTTCTTTCTCACAAGGACGTGATTCGCGGCAGCGCTGGCATCTACTACGGTCCGCTCGTCGAAGCCGATTTCGGTCAGGGAACCGTGCAGGGTTTCACGCTTCAAGGGAATAACTACACTGCCGGCGACCCACTCAGCGGCTGTCCGCTCGACAGTAAGTCTACCCCTGCGCAATGCACGGACAATCATGGGAACCCGCTCCCCGTCGGGCTACCTCAATTGTCCACCTCCTTCGACCTGAATCCCAACCAGTTGGATGGCTCAAACATCGCCGCGGACTATGTGGACAAGAGCAACGGGCGTCCGGGGATGGTTGAGACCTGGACGTTGGAAGTGCAGCATCAGATCAGGCCCAATCTCTTCGCCAACGTTGGCTATCTGGGCATGCATTCTACCCGTCTGCACGCCATGCTCAACTTCATGAACGATATGCCGGACAAGTACATGAACTTGGGTGATTGGCTGAACTGGTGGGCCTTCTATCCTGGACCCAAGACCGGACCAGCCGCCGCACTGCCCTACGCCAACTTTAGTTGCTTCGGCGCTCCAACAGCCTCCACGGTAGTACCAGGCTGCACATGGCCGATAAACGAGCCCACCTCGCAGGCTTTGCGCCCCTTCCCGCAGGTCGGCTACATCAACATGGACAGCTATCTGCAAAATCTTGGACAATCCACCTACAACGCTCTGGAAGCCAAACTGGAGCAGCGTTTCCACAACGGTCTGAACATTCTGGTCTCGTACACGTTCTCGAAGACACTCACCGATGCCGACGTCATCCAGCCCTACTGGAGCACTCTGCAAAACGGCGGTGCGGTGCAGGATCCGGAAAACCTCAAAGGGGAAAAGGCCGTCAGCAGTGAGGACGTTCCCAACAACTTTGTGGTCAGCTACATCTACGAGCTGCCTGTTGGTCAAGGCAAGCATTTCCTCGGCAACGCGCCCAGGCCGATCAGCGAAGTGATCTCTCACTGGAGCGTCAGCGGCGTGCAGCACTACCTCAGCGGACAGCCCATCAGCATATTCGGCGCAACCGGCATTCCCGGCAAGAACTCCAGTGTTCGCTTTAACCGCGTGCCTGGCCAGCCGGTGAAAAACTCCGCATACAAAAATCCTTTGAATTTCAACAATGCGAGCAACCTCACGGCTTGCGAGACAGGCTATTTCAACTGCAACGCCTTTTACGATCCCAACCTATTTGCCAATCGCGATCCAAGTGGAGTCGGAGCCTCCGGCGAAGGAAATCCATGGCGTTTCGGCACCATGCCACGCAACTCGTCGGACATTCGCGGTCCTGGATATTCCGACGAAGACTTTGGCATTTCAAAGTTCTTCTCCATCCATGAGAACATCAATGCGAATTTCCGTGCCGAGATGTTTGATGCTTTCAACCGTCACATCTTTACCAGGCCGAATTCAGACCTCAATGTCAGCAATGTCAGTGTGGGCCAGATCGGCGGCCTGCAACTTGGCCCAAGAAACGTGCAGTTCCAGTTGAGGATCAACTACTAACCCGGACGCAACGATCCGGCTTTTGAAGTGCGAAAGTAACAAAGGCGCGGCGTCCGGCTTCGGGCGTCGCGCCTTTGCTTCGTCGATTTGAACACAGCCCCAAAGGCTGCAATTCAGAGACGTCTGTCTCTACTCCGGCTGCTGGAAAATGGTGCCAACGCCGCACGTAGTTACCACATGCAATCGCGCTTGAAAGTGGCGGACGGAAGGGTTGCGAGCAGCATGTCCAGGGCTGCAATTGCGAGTCCGGTCCGGTTATCTCGGGAAGTCGTTCTACAATCGACGATCAGGCATGCGCGGCAGATTCAGCACTCTTGCTTTTCCCGAGATCAAGCATGGTGCCTCTTGGAAATCCTGTAGATTCGCGCACCAAGAGGCGGGTCTCAATGAGATAGTCGCGTTTGGGTGCCGGTTCACCCTCCACGTGGGCCTTCAGCGCCATGACCGCCGACCGAGCTAACTCGAAGCACGACATCTGTATGGTGGTCAGTGGAGGAATCGTCATCTGCGTGATATGAATATTGTCAAAGCCGATAACTGAGAGATCATCGGGCACGCGCAGCCCAGCGCGGTATGCCTTATGCAGCACACCGATTGCGGTCATGTCGTTCGAGCACATCACGGCCGTGGGCAGCCTGGCACCGCCCAACAGTTTCTCAGCCGCGACCATTCCCCCTTCCATAGTGTGGTCGCCTTCAACGATCCGCTTTGCATCGATCGCGATGCCGCACTCCTGTGTAGCGCGCTGAAACGCAGCCAAGCGCGACTGGGCCGAATGCAAGCGGAGTGGCCCACTCACGAAAGCTATATCGCGATGCCCGAGAGCAGCCAAGTGCTGTACGCCCTGCCGGATTCCGTTATGATAGTCCACACGCAGCAGGCTGATACCTGGCCGCTCCGGCCCTAAATCCACAAACACCAAGGGCACCTTGCGGTCCGCCAGTTGTTCCAGCAGCGGTTCCTCAATACCGAAGGTCATCACAGCCACGCCTTCGGCCTTACGTTCAACCATTCGACGAATGCAGCGCTTCATCCGCTCGGGGTCATAGTTAGTTGAGCCGATGAGGATTTCGTATCCGTGCTCCACAGCTACGTCCTCGAATCCCTGAATCAATTCGGGGAAGAACGGGTTGGTGATCTCAGAGACAATAAGGCCGAGAAGCCGACTGCGTCCCGAAACCAAGGAACGGGCTTGAGTATTGGGTAAATAATCAAGTTCTCTGATAATTTCCCAAACCCGTTTGGCCATTTTCGGGTTTACAGTAGGGATGTGATTGATGGTGCGCGAGACCGTGGCGATGGAGACGTTGGCGAGCCGCGCCACGGTATGAATATCCACGTGCGCTGAACTCCGCGTAGAGCGACGCTTATTCTTTGGTGCTGGATCGGTCATAGGCAGATTGCAGAATGCGTTTACAGAATACTCCATTCGAGGAGAACTTGACAGAGTATGGGAGCAAGATTTAGCGTGATACTCACGGGAAAAGGTTTACCTTGGCTGTCTAACGGGCGAATCGTGCAGACAGATAGACTTGTCTGGGCCCGGCGGCGATCAAGCATTCGCCTTCTGGGAGAGTGTCATGGAATTGTTGCACTTGCAAGCTGAGGTTCTTGAAGCAAATCTCGAGATCGTCCGCCGTGGGCTGGTACTGCACACTTTTGGCAACGCCAGCGGTATCGACCGAGAAACTGGTCTAGTGGCCATCAAACCCAGCGGCGTTCCCTACGAGCAGATGACCCCCACGGATATGGTTATCTGCGATCTTGACGGAAAAATAATAGAAGGCCGACTGAAACCTTCTTCCGATCTCGACACCCATCTGGAACTTTACCGGGCATTTCCCGCAATTGGCGGTGTGGTTCACACCCACTCCGAATTTGCCACAGGGTGGGCGCAGGCCGGCCGTAGCATCCCCGCCTTCGGGACGACTCATGCAGACTACTTCTATGGCCCCGTGCCGGTTACCCCAGAGCTAAGCGCTGAAGAAATCGAAGGCGACTACGTGCTGAACACGGGCAAGGCTATCGTTCGCCGCTTTTGCGGTTTGGATCCCTCCGCCATTCCCGCCGTGCTGGTCGCCGGACATGCGCCGTTCTGCTGGGGCAAGACCCCCTTTGATGCCGCGCACAACGCCGTTATTCTAGAAACCGTGGCGCGCATGGCTTTTTACACGACGCTTCTGAATCCGGACGGATCGGGCGTATCTCAGGCATTACTGAACCGGCATTACTTCCGCAAACATGGCGCGGATGCTACCTATGGTCAAAAATAGCCAAATGCGGAGTGTTTTGTGTTGCTTTTGGAGGCGATGAAATTTCAATGGAAGGGCCGCCGCGGGGTGGCGCTCGAGGTTTGAAACCGTGATCGTGAACTGCATGCATTACCTTGGAGCGCCGGCGC
>JBEKRS010000133.1:0-8326 GCA_049518535.1 Occallatibacter sp.
TCCACCCGGTTCCGCCTTCGAAACGCTTTAGCAATACTGTTGGAATCCATCCCTCCACTTCAACACACCGCGAATTCAAACGGAAGAATGTGGTTCCCCGAATGGATACGGATGTTCGCTCCAAATGCGGTAACGGCTGCTGGATTGGGCACGTATCCAAAGAAAGAATTGATACTCGTTGCCGGTTCGTACAAGATGCCCGGTGCATTGCTGGTTGTGGTGGAGCAGCAGAAGTTTGCGTTTACGACGTTAGGAGGGTTGCCAAATCCTGTGGATAGAATGGCGATTTCATTCTGATTGTAATTAATTCCGAAGCCGCCGCGAATGACCAGCCTACCTGCTGACGCCCGTGGCTGCCAAGCTAAGCCAAGCTGGGGACCAAAGTTTGATCTCTGTGGGGAATAGAGCGCCCCACCGACACGCTCAAACTGCTCAGCGGATCGATCCCTGCCGCAAATTGCAATACATCCAGGTTGTTTTCTTTGGAGTCGAATGCACCGAAGTAGGACCAGCGAAGCCCAATATTGATGGTAAAATTCGAGAGCACTTTGTAATCGTCTTGTACAAACACACCCCACATATTCTCACGGTTGTCTTCGCGGTTAGAGGAAGGAACGCCAGTCGCCGAATCAAACGTGCCCGTCTCACTGTCTGGAGCGTCATTCGCAAAATCCCAAAGACTATAGAAACTAAACAACGGCCGCGCCGCAGCGACATTGTTGTTCAGGTAGTAAAGACGTGTAAGGTCCACGCCCGTCTTGATGCTGTGACGTCCGAGAATTTTGGTAAGAACGTCGTTATAGTCATAGGTCCACTGATCGTAGGTACTTGGTCCCGGGGCTCCAGAAAAGTTAGGGCTCGCAGTGCCAATGCCGCCAATGTTGTCCTGCGGCAAACCAAAAGGCTCTTGGGGATTGCTGGCGGTCTCATTAAATCGTCAACCGCCGCGTTAGCTCGCGCTTGGTTGAGCAAGTTGGAAGAGAATGAGTGGTTCCAGATGAGCGAAAATGCATCGTTCACCAGCGAGTGATGCCAGAGGTTTGCCGAACGAATTGGTCCCTGATAGTTAGTAATAGTTACCGGCACCCAATAGATTGCAAAACTTAAATGGTCGCTCTGTGTAGCTTGCACGTCCAGGCGTCCATTGTACTGTTGCTGAGACCTGTTTGTGGGACTCACCGTATTGAAAAATCCGAGGTCGGCAATGCCTTCCAGACCTCCTCCTACGCCAGGGCTATTTGGAGAACCTCCGTAAGTGGGGTCTTGCTTACCAAGCCCGATTGTCAACGAAGACCCCACGTCCAGACCAGAGGAGGTTTCTGCACAATTCACGCCTTGGGTCAGCCCGATATCTGAGCAAGGCTCCTGAATTAAACTGCTTGAGGCCACACCCTCGCCAGGATATCCGAGATACTTGGCTGCAACGCTCCCAGGAAGCGCTGCTGATTGGTCGAATTGCGGTGTCTCATACCATCCCTGTGCCGTTTGCCTGTTTGACTCCGGACTCTGCTCAAAATTAAAGAATGCGAAAATTCTGTTTCTCAAGATAGGTCCACCCAGACTCGCACCATCGTTATTGGTGTCAGTATCGTCCCTGTTCAGACCTCTGGAAGCGGGAGTATCCGCAGCGGCAGACGCCAAGCCGTTCCATCGTTGATAAGCATTTAGCCCTGAACGCGATGCTTTGAAGAACACGCTGCCATGGAGAGCATTAGTGCCACTCTTCGATGTTACTTGAACTTGTCCGCCGCTGAATCGCCCAACCTCTGCATCGTAACTGTTGGAGACGATCTTCACATCTCCCACTGAGTCTTCACTGGGTGTAATGACCGAAGCGCCACCCCAGACAGCGCTCACCGTGCTAATGCCATCGATAGAAATCCCGTTCCCAAGCTGACCACCACGAGTCTGAATTTGAGGTTGGTTCTCTGTCTGGAAGATACCGCCTGCTTGTGTTGCCGATCCGCCTGGCCCCTCGAACGCCGGCAAGTCACTCGTTCCGCCGCCGCTAGCCTGCGAACCGTCACCAAATGTCCCAGGGGTAAGTTGTGCTAATTGAAATACGTCCCGATTGAGCGAAGGAAAATGCTGAATTTCGTTGCTGTCGATTGTGGTGCTCACTGTCGGTGTGTCGCAATCGAGCAATGGTGATGACGAACCATTGACGGTTACCGTCTGCTGAGAACCGCCGACTTCAAGTTGCAGGTTGAGCGCGTTCGGTTGCTCAGGGATCAGAACGACCTCGGCAATTTCTTTCTTCTTGAACCCTTGGTTTTCAGTCACCAAGCGAAAGTGGCCGGGAAGCAAAGCACTAAATGTGTAGATACCTTGGGCGTCTGATATCGATTTTCTCACTTCGTTCGTATCTTTATCAATCAAGGTTACAGTCACGCCTGGAATTACGGCCCCAGACGGATCGATCAACGTGCCTCGCAGGGAAGCTCTAAATTGCGCATGAATAGCGAGCGGGAGCAATAGGGGCGCGATGACGAACAACAGCATAGATCGTAGAACCGCCGCTCGCGCACTGGCATCTGCTTCGGATTGTTCAGGAACCGGCATTTTGGCTTCTCCTCGCAAATCGCGCTCTTGCACAAATTGTCTAATTGCAATTCCGGAGTCCTCCACCATGCCGCTGATGACCAACCAATGTGCAGTCGGCCGGCCACTTCCTATTTCTTGAGACCTTGGCATATAAGATCGATCATCTCGCGTTCACCCGAAGTCAACTCGGCGATCTTGCGCTCCGCAATGTGGGACACATTTCAGAACCCTTGGATCCTTGCGGCTTGTCAATTCGATTTTGCCAATCTTCGGCATCTCGGCGATCAGATGTTTTCTTCGATTCCATCGAATTCTTCTCGGAGAAGGTCCGCGCCAACCAGCAACATATCCGGGAAGTGATTACGGACTATATCGTTAAGTCGTTCTGAATTCTTGCATTCCGAGAGTTGCCTCGTGTCTAAATAATCGCTATTGCCTGTCGCGAATCGAAAGCGTACGAGGACTGGTTGTTCGCAACTACCCCTGACCATTGCCCATAAATTCTCGGGGCAAATTCGTGCCCCAACAAATTCGTGCCCCAACATGTATGGAGCATTAACCAAACTGCACCTCCCAAACTGCATCTCCCGCATCCAACCCCGAAACTTGCGAGTATTCGCAACCCATGCCTCTTCCGAGGCATGTGCGATTTAGAAGCTGGCATACGTCAGCGGGTTGCTTTCCTATTCACAACGATGACCATTCGTTTAATTGCCAGCACTTGCGCCCGTTGCGCGGATCGTGATAACACGATCCGTTGCTTCTATCAAGACAGCGCGCAGCCCATACGACTTTGTGAACAGTATCGGCGTGCATACTCAGCTAAATTATTTTCGATACCGCTAAAGTACAGTTTTTTGCTCGTCAGGAACGACTTCGAATCGATGGGATTCATTATGGGCGACGGTATCCATCTTCAGAATACCGATTTCAATTGGATGCTATACGGCCGGAAGGGTCAATCGAAGGACGCGGGCGTTTGTTTCGACGCGGTACTCGATCCGCGTAGAGCGAAAAGCGGTTGTACGAGAAGCGCTGCGGTTCGGTTCAGTCAGGGAACACATCGATCAGATACTGGCCTAGGAAGTAAAGGAGCCGCGCAAGCAGCGATGTGCTGCGCATAAGATCTGGATCCGTCTCTGCCGATGCGGGTCATGGATAACTTCGACTTATTGCGGGCAAATACTACGGGACTATCCAATAAAACACCAGAGGCAAGCCTTGCAATACGCCAACGTGCTGTAATATGGTGGAGGGTTTGTCTGCTCAATGTAGGCGCCAACTTCGTGCCGCTGACCGAGCAGGCGGTAAAGGAAAACCGCCGCCACATCCACTATCTGGAAGCGCGGCTAACCATGGAGTGCGAATGGCGCGATCAACACACCACCGATAGTCGCGTCAGCGATGCGCAACTGCAGCACATGAAGACGCTCGAAGAGTTCGTCTTTGCACAAGCACTTTAAGTCTCGAAAGCCGGCATTCGCGAGTTAGCCGAAGGACGTTATAGAGAGTGCAAGAATCCAGTCGTTCCTATCGGCGAACCCGGCATGCGTAAAACTGACTTCGCCACTATCCTCTGCCTGGCCACTCGCAGGCAGAGGATGGCGGCCCGGCACTCGGACGTATATTCTCCGATGGCTGGGCAAGAACAATGAAAATTCCGGTTCAGCTTACCTTTCCATGAGTCCTACGAGCATGATCGCAAAACGCGCAATCGCGGCAATTCTTTCGGTCACCTGTTTTACTGCGTCCGCGCAAGTGCCCAATGCTGCCAACGACGCCCGCATCCGTGAGTACATTGCTGTAGGTTGGGACACGCTTTCGCGCTCGATGTCGGATTGCAAATCTGTCGCCGACCCCAAGGTGCTGACGACGCCTGTTCTTTATCTACCTGCCGGTTTTCCCACGCCACCCGCGGCTGTCGCAATGCAAGCTAGTTGCCATGTGCAGGTGGGACATCTTCCGCGCGCGATTCACCACATTGGCGATATTCGTTTCGATGAACTGCCTACGCCAGGCCTGCTCTATTTACCCAATCCCTATGTGGTCCCCGGCGGCCGCTTCAACGAGATGTATGGGTGGGATAGCTACTTCATCATGCTCGGTCTCATCCAGGATGACCGGACCAACCTGGCACGCGGCATGATCGAGAACTTCTTTTTCGAGATTGAGAACTATGGGGCAATCCTCAACGCGAATCGCACTTACTACTTCACGCGCTCGCAGCCGCCGCTGCTGTCCTCGATGATCGGGGAAGTCTACGAAAACCCCGCTCCTGGTGCGCAGCGCGACCTCATATGGCTGGCGCGCGCCTACGCATATGCACAGCGCGACTACGCGTTGTGGACATCGCCCAACCATCAGGCAGGCAAAACTGGGCTCGCTCGTTATCGCGACATTGGAGAAGGACCCGTGCCCGAGATGTCCGATGACTCCAGCTACTATACGAATGTGATTCACTGGCTGCTCGCGCATCCTGGCGACCATCCGGAGTACCTCGTGGATGGCCCCGAGAGTCCGACCCCTCAGCAAGCTGCGGCTCTGACAAAAACGAGCTGCGACATTGGCGCGTCCCGGATCTGCGCGCAGGCTGTGGTCAGTGGACATCGTCTCTCCGCCGCCTATTGTCGGGGCGACCGCGCGATGCGCGAGTCAGGCTTCGACACCAGCTTTCGATTTGGTCCATTCTCCGGTTCCACAGACCAATATGCACCGGTCTGTCTCAATAGCCTGCTCTATAAGTATGAGAAGGATATGGCGCACTTCGCTTCACTGCTCGGCCACAAGCTCGAAGTGAATGCATGGGAGAGGAGGGCTGCAACCCGCAAGAACGCTATCGACCGCTATTTATGGGACGCGAGACAGGGCCTCTACCTGGACTACAACTTCACGACCGGCAAACGCGCACACTACCATTTTATCGCGACCTTCTATCCGCTCTGGGCAGGAGTTGCCGGCCGCGAACAGGCCGCAGCTGTTCATAACCATTTAGCTCTCTTCGAGCGCTCAGGCGGCTTGGTCACCAACGATTATGCTTCCGGCATGCAGTGGGATCTTCCATTCGGCTGGGCGCCAATCAACTGGTTTGGTGTCTTTGGCCTCGATCGCTATGGTTATCACGAGGACGCTGCCCGCATTGCACGGGATTTCCCCAAGACCATCCTTGATAACTTTTTGCGCTATGGCACCATTCGCGAGAAATACAATGTTGCCGATGGCTCTGCCGATGTGAAGGTCGCCGCCGGATACCCGAGCAACGTTGTCGGCTTCAGGTGTACAAACGCAGTGTATCTCAAGTTCAAGGATATCCTGGCAGCGTTCGATAAACTTTAGTTCTACGATTGGAAAACCGATTGGAGACTTACTCGCAATTTCCATCTCGATACCGAACGCTGGTTGCATCGAATACCGGCAGTGTGTTGCTGGAAACCGCGCGATGTGATGATGAGAACTATCGTAGTTACCTGTTTACGAGCCCCATACGGACACTCTCGGCCCATCCCGCACTAATGAGCGATATCGAGGAGGCGCTGGCGGACGGCCTATACGTCGCCGGCTTCCTCGCGTACGAGTGCGGAGAAGGTCTAATCGGAATGGCTCACTGCGACAGCCAGACAGCGATTATGCCTCTCGCCTGGTTTGGCGTGTATTCCAAAGCCTTCATCTTCGACCATCGCACTGGGGAGTTTGAGGATGAGCCTCCGGACGAGTCCTCTTCGAACGATGCTCAATCTGACCTTCGTTTTGAAATTCACAATTTCTGTTTGGAGATTGGCAAAAAAGAATATGCTGAAAAGATCGCGACGATTCATGAGTACATTCGCGCGGGCGATACCTATCAAGTGAATTTCACGGATAGGGCACGGTTCGACTTTTCAGGTTCTCCGCAAGCCATGTTCGGGGCTATGCTCGAAAGCCAGCCGGTTCAGTATGCCGCGTTTCTCCATGGAGAAGATTGGCACATTTTGTCGTCTTCTCCGGAACTGTTCTTTCGCCTGAAGGACAGAAGAATTATAACGCGCCCAATGAAAGGGACAGCGCGGCGCGGTACCGACACTGCAGAAGACGAAACCATCGCCCATTGGCTTCAAAACGATGTAAAGAATCGCAGCGAGAACATCATGATCGTGGACTTGTTGCGCAATGACCTGGGACGTATCTGCGAGTATGCAAGCGTGAATGTAGATCGACTCTTCACAGTAGAGAAATACGAAACGCTTTTTCAGATGACATCAGAAGTTTCTGGCATGCTCCGGCCTGGAGTGAACTATTTTGATATCTTCGATAGCCTCTTTCCCTGCGGTTCTGTAACCGGAGCGCCAAAACATCGCACGATCGAAGTTATTCAAGAGTTGGAGCGCGGGCCACGCGGTGTTTACACCGGCGCAATTGGTTTTCTTTCCCCATTACGCGAGGCGGTCTTCAGCGTACCCATTCGAACCGTGGTCCTGGAGAAAGGCAGAGGGGTAATGGGTGTGGGCAGCGGCATCGTGATCGATTCGCAGGCAGACGACGAGTTTAGGGAATGCTCTTTGAAATGCGAATTCCTGACCCGCGACCCAAAAGAATTCCAACTGCTAGAAAGTATTCTTTGGAAGGACGGTTACAATCTTCTACCGTTCCACCTTGAGCGGATGGAATCGTCGGCAATGTACTTCGGATTTAGTTTCGATTCCGAGGCCGTACTTGACGCACTGGATGATATAGAAACACAACTTCCATCTGGGATGCGGACCAAGGTTCGAGTTCTGCTAGAGCGCTCAGGCGCGGTGAGAATTACACACTCTCCAGTGGAAATACCGACGGGGATCGGGAAGATACTGGTTTCCGATATTCGCGTTTCTTCGGAAGACAGACTCTTACGACATAAGACGACGCACCGTCAACTATACAACCAGCAATACGAACTGGCTCGCTGGCAAGGGTTTGAGGATATGCTTTTCCTGAATGAGCGCGGAGAGGTGACCGAAACGGCCATCAACAACTTCTTTATTGAGAAGGATGGTCGATGGTTCACGCCACCGGTTGCTTGTGGATTGCTTCCAGGGATTTATCGAAAGCATCTGCTCGAAATCAAGCCTGAGGCTGCTGAAAGAGTGTTGCGACTGGAAGACCTTGCATCTGCCGATGCGGTTTACGTCTGCAATGCCGTACGCGGGTGTAGACGTGCTCGGGTTGTCCAATCGAGGGAGTGCTGACTATCGTTCACTTGCAGAGGGGACAATTCGTCGCCTCCACTGGTTGAACTTAGGCTGCCTGCCATTCGGGCGAAGTAGCAATTCCAAGCGAGATTCCACGAGAGGAGCCTATGCAGCAGTGTAGGCCAATCGAAGACCTAACGGGCGTGTTCGGCATCACATCGCATTGCAATCGGTAGAGTCGAGATGTGGCGCGGTGGTTTAGGCTTGGCCTGTCTGTTTCCGGCTCTTTCGTTTGCCAGTACTTCATTATCCCGGCCATGCTCCGCTTCCACATTTCTCTCGTCGAACCGGACAGGCGCAATTAACGCATCCGGCTCTCGGAAGAAACATCACGGTTTCGCCCAAGAAAAGTTGCGTGTCCGCTCAGTAAGCCGGACCAGACCAAACCTATCGTGTAGGTAGGCGCCGGAGTATTTCCGGCTCGCCAGCGTTGCCTTTTTGTGCTTGGCGCACAGCCACTGACGCAGCCGCTTACAGGTGTGTCGATCCGCCGCCCGATAGGCTTTGCTGACCGGCCCGAGACAGAAGTAATTGGCGCAACCGTTCATCATTTGATTGAGTTTCGTCACTACCGTCTTATG
>JBEKRS010000134.1:0-13509 GCA_049518535.1 Occallatibacter sp.
TTCGAAAGATTATCTCGTGATTTGTGGCCGCGATTTTACCCGCTCGTTCGGGTCCGCGAGCCGATGCTCAGAGCGTACCCTCGATGGCAGCAGCTACATCATTGCTCAATTCTAACCGCCCAATTCGACGGTCGGAAGCTCATCAGAAATACATCCCGCGTCCGAGCGCGGACTCAATTGCCAGAATGGAATAATCCAGCGTGCTGGATCGATCGAGCGCATAGGTTTGTTCGAGGACGCCCGGCTTGGGGTTATGGAGCTTCACCTCAAAGCTCACTCCTTCTTGAGGTTCGGCTACAGCCTTGCCGGCTCTGGCTTCGGCTCTGGCTTTCGCTTCATCGCCGGTGAGGAACATGATCACAAGGCTTTGTTCATTCTTCGTGTCAAGCGCAAACAGCGAACCGATCGCCTTCGGATCGCCTGAGTCAGAAGTTCTACCTTTCTCTAAGGGTGACGTCGGATCCAGTTTTGCCTGGGTGGGGTCATAGTGCCTTAGTCCCCAGAACCGCGCATTGATATCCATAAACTGCCACTCGGGCAGTCGGCTGGGGAACGCGCGAAGGGTCTTCCTCTTCGCCATGCGCGCCAGGATTTCCACCAGGTATTGGCGATTATTGGCGACAAGCAGAACATTCGGACGCGGAACTGCAAGAAGGCGAGTTTCGACAGCACCTGCGGACTTCTCTTGATCGATCAGAACGCGGATTCCACCAATCGTTTCGCTGCGGGCACCGTTCTTTGCTACCGACTGCTGAATGGCGTTAATCAATGGGCCCAGATCTCGCTCAAAAACGAGGATGGAGCAGCCTTCGAATTCCATTACTTCAGAGTCGCCTTGTGGCTCCCGGAAACGCCGCGAGCCTTGCATCGCGTAGGCCACAGTGGCGTCCTTCAGCGTCTCCGTCAGATCAAGATCGTAAAACACCTCGAGAGGCAGCTCTTCAAATGCAGCTCGGATTTCGGCTTGAGTTGTCTTCCTGGTGAACCATCCCGGGTCGTTCTCGTTACTGGTCTCATTTGATCCAGTCGGGATGAGAAAAGGGCCACTCGCAGATACAACACTCTCCGTATCGGCCGGAAGCCACCACATCAGCTCCTGCGGATTCACAGGTTGAGCTGTGGACCGAGATGGCTGCGCATGTAGCTGATTTGAACTAACCAGAAAAACAGAGATCGTGGCCGCGAACATCGCAGCAATAAACGCAAAACGAAGGATTGGTTCTCTCAAAGGACCGAAATGGTGATGCGACATTCGATGTTCTTCGAACCATCTCGACATATCAGCTCCTCGGTTGCCCTCAGAGTAGCCACAAGCAACCCTCGATGCAACAGCCACATCATTGCTCAATTCATCCGACCTGTGCAACGATTTCAAGGAAACCGTCTAGTGATTGGCATCCGGGACCCAGTCGAAGACCGCCAGCCCATTCTTGGATTTCGTAGTCGCCCTGCCAGTCGCTACGTCCACCATAACGACCTTGAAGTGTTCGGAGGCGTTTCCCTCATTAAGCAGCAACTTTCGGCCATCTGGAGACCACACCGCGCCGAAGTCCCACGCGTGGTACCGAAAGCCGTGCTCACCGTCAAGCAGAATCTTTACGCCCGTTCCATCAGGGTGAACAACATAACACATCGCAAGATGCATATCGAAATAGGCAATCCAATCGCCTTTCGGCGACCACGAAGGATTCCCACCGTCAGCGATAATTCTTGACTTTCCCGTGTCGGTCTCCACAATGGCGATCTGGCCCTGGCCGATTCGGGGCATGTACTCTACGGCAATCTCCTTCCCGTCCGGCGACCAACTGAGGCGCCCATGCAACGCCCAGCCGCAGCAAGAGAGCTTGGTGATTTTCCCGGTAGCGAGTTCGAATATCTGCAGCACAGTTTGTTCGGGGGTGGGACAAACATCATGGATGGGCGGTGATGGCATGGCCGAGACAGGCGACAACGGCATGATAGAGACAAACGCGACCTTCGTTCCATCAGGTGAGAAAGCGGCTGGACCGCCGCCGGCGTAGCAGACATCTGCAAAGCTCTTCCATGACTGGTCGCGCACGGTGTACACGCCGATCGCAGTATGGTCGCCTTTTTCCACGCTCCAGGCTATGCGATCAAGCGTTCGCGCAAGCGAAGGAACACGGGATCTGCCGCCTTCTGTAACATTCTTCAACTCGATTGTCTTGGTTGGAGTGACCACGTAGAGGCTACTTCCATACCTACCGAATAAAAGCGCCGAATTTGGTTCAACAAAAGTTCCATTGCCCTGGGCGCGGGCCGGAATCGGAAAAAGCATGAAGAGGGCAAAAGCAACCTGCATTTGCAAACCAACGCCAGTGGGAAAGAGACCTTTCATTGTCTTGCTCCTGGCCGTTGGTCGCTCGCTAATTGAACCCAACCAAAAACGCGGGGCGTGCGCTTGGAAACTATCTTCACTTTGCCCGTATCAAGATCCACGCTGACCAACTCGACGCGGCCACCCTCCTCTCGTTCGTTGAGTAAGATTGTCTTTTCATCGGGCGACCATACCGCACCCGAATCAACATCCCAAGCCCCGAAACGGCCAAATGCGTCGAGCAGCATTTTGGAGCCTGTTCCGTCCGGGTGCATAATCATGGACGCGATGCCTTGACCAGTATCATAGGCAATCCAGTCGCCCTTGGGCGACCACGAGGGATTGCCGCCGACCGCGATCGTTTTCTGGGCCCAGGATCCCACCTCAATCAACACGATGCTGTTCGGCCCCCGTCGCGCAGCGGATTCAACCGCGATATACTTTCCGTCCGGGGACCAGCTAATATTGGCGTTTGCTATCACTCCTACGGTGTCGGGAACCTGCGTAAACCGACCACTCGCAAGATCCAGGATCAGCAGTGATTTCTGTTCATATCCGGCATTGCAGTTTTGAGACGCGGATCTCATCGTCGATTCAAAAGCAATCTTCCTGCCGTCCGGAGAAAACGCTGCCGACCCTGCTCCAAACATACAGAAGTCCCCGTACGTCTTCCACTCTTTGTCGCGAATCGAATAGACGCCCATGACCGACATTTTTTGCGCAGTACCGGGTAGAGCGCATGTAACCACGGTCGGGTCGCATTTAGTGCGATCCGAGTGATCCGACAATGTCAAACCAATAGCAATTAGGTCACCGCCTGGGGCCAGGGCGGGGATGACAAAATACCCTCCGCCGACGGGGCCGGCCGGTCCAGGCACGTCAATATCGCCAGCGGGAGTCGAGACGAGAAGGTTGCCGTAGTCCCAGGCGAACAAAAGCTCTGAGTTCGGCTCTGTAAAGAGACGCTCGTTCTTTCCCCAGCAGACGCGTGAAGAAACCGACAGCAACACCAAAAGTAGAACAACCAAAAACCAATTCCGCATGACGATATACTCCCTCGCTCGGGACATCTCCCGAACGGAATGCGAAGTTCTATTGGAACACGATCACGATATTAGTCGATGAAACTGGGTGGCTGTTGCTCGATGAGGACACTTTTGCAAGTGTCACACCATGCGGTGCCTGGAACGCCCGCCGCGGGGGGAACGGTAGATGTCATTACTCCAACCGGCGCCGGCGGCAGGACTCCCGGAGAACAGCTGGCAGAGTATCTTCTGCTCAGGCCACAGCAAGAGGATTCACAGGACTTCTTCGATCGCCGTGGCCACATCATCGCTCAATTCCTCGGCTCTCTGCAACGCTCCTTTTATCCTCACAAGCTCCAGTTCGCGTGCCGCAATCTGCCCCGCTGGCTCGCAGTGGCCGAGCGCTGCGTCGAGGCTGCGTTGATGACTGGCGAGCATCCTTCTGAATACCGGCACAGCGCTTTTCTTCGGCTGAGCGTGGGTGCAGCCGAGACAGACCAAGCCTCTGGGGCAGTGCTCGCCGGTGGGCAAAGCGCAGAGGTGTGTTCCCATGTCGCGCAGGTTGCAACTGGCCGCAAAGGCGGTCCACTCCGCTTTGGTCGGGTTCCTCAGACCTTCTTCGCCGTAGTGTGCGTTGTAGAGGCCGCGAACGGTTTTTCGATACTCCTCGATGAGCTTGCTTGGATAGAGCTTGGCATAGATCATCACAGTCTCTGGGGACGCATGGCCGAGCAGGGCTTGGATCACATGCACGGGTACGTTGTTGTTCAGATGTTCTGAGGCAAAGACCCGGCGACAGTCGTGCGGCAGCAATACAAGAGGAGAGCCATCGGAGCGACGGGCTTCAGACTGGATGGAGAGTGAGCGAATGCGGCTGCGGATGGTTTCAATCCCGGTAGTACTCGGATGACGGATTCCCTGTAGTAGATAAGGCGCCGGCGGACGAGGACGCTTTTCCTGCAGATCCCAGTGATCGCAAACGGGCACGAAAGCGCTGTTATAGAACCGCTTCACATGCCGAATGATCTCAGCCAGGACGCGGCCGAGGCTGTCGCCAATGGGGATGACACGAGCACGATCGAACTTCGAGGGCTTGATGTGAAGCAGGTAATAGATGCGTCCATCGGCGAGCGATCGCTTGAGAATATCAAGCGTGGTCAGCTCGCTGGCTTCTTCGATGCGCAAGCCGCTCTGGACGAGCAGTTCAAGCAGCGCCCAGTCCCAGAAGGTGTCGACCTCGTCGGACCACGGATAACCTCGTGAGGTGAGAGACTTGGGAGCAGCCATCGCGGTCTTCCATCGCTGGAGCGCAAGGGCGCGAATCTTGGGCATTTCGCGTTCCAGATCGAGAACCGTTGCTGTGATGCGTGCACGCGTACGTTCACGTGCCTTTTCGAAGCCGTACCCGCGAAGGGTGTGACGATTTACCGGAATCGTGCGGGGGGCCAAAGAGGCGAAGGGAGAATCAGGCTCAGTTGCCCAAGCGCAGATGTCGGAGAAGAATGTTCGCAACTCAATCAACCATGAATATGCGGTCCCACGCACTTCTTCGCCGGCTCCGGGGCCGCGCTGGACAGTACGGGCGCGTGCAATAGCGTAAGGAATATAGTCGCGGACGTGGCGCGGAAGAATGGCGGAACAGTGTTTCACATCGGGATGCTTGTCCACCATAAAGTTCCAGAAGTGTGCAAGTGCGATCGATTTATGCCGCAGTGTCCGGTAAACAGAGCTGACGCGGGCTTCGTAGGTCTCAAGATAGAGAACTACGACCTGGCGGAAGCGCTTCGGAATGCGGGCGATCTCCACCAGTTCAGAGGCTGTTAGTCGCCGGCGCCGGTTGTGGCGGGCAGAGCCTCGCTTCGGTGTCCTGGAAAACACGCCGAGTGAACAGAGCGCGGCATCGAGCGCATCCGTGCCCTTCGACCGGCGCGATGAGAGCAGCTTCAGATCACCGTCTTGAATCTGGCGAAGACTGTCGTAGCCGCGTGCTAGCAAGATGCGCAGCCCGTTCGAAACGGCCAGATGACGATTAAAAGCAGATGTCCAGGTGATCGGAGCGGTAGCTCTCAGGAGCAAGCCGTGCTGCTGTCGAAGAGGATGATCTTCAGGCAAACGAACGATCCACTGGTTGACGCGCACATCTGACAGCCACTCAATCGATGGAATGACCATGCGCATGGGGACCAGGACTCGTGCGCCCCAGGTCCAGAGAGTACAAGGCCGATCGTGTCCAGCCGCCCATCGTGGCCAGATCTTTGATTCGAAATCAGACCAGCGTTGTTGCAGTGTTGAGCCGCTGCAGCTATCAAGAGCATCTGCAAGATGGCAACATGCTCCCCGCGTCTTGGACTTGTCTTCCTCCTTGAGTCGAAAGAAGCAGATCATTTCGCTGCACATCGCGAGCATCCCGTTGCGGTTGTAGCGCTTGGTGCCAAGCGCCGTTGCCTGCTGGTATCTGTTCATCGTCCCTCCTTGTTCTCTCCGCGTTTAAAACCCTCATTCCCTCGTCGAAAACCGCTAGCAGAGACAGCCCTTTCCGCCGTCAAGGGTGAAGCTGTCGCCAGCCACAAACCGGCTGCCCTGTGACTGCTCGGGCCGCTCTGCAAACCCGCTCTCAATTACGAGGGAATGAAGTTTTTAAAACGCTCGTAAAGGAGAAAACACAATGCAGAACAAGGAAAAACAGGACATCTACAGCCGGATCACCAATCAGATCGTCAGCCACCTGGAACAAGGTGTGAGGCCCTGGGTCAAGCCGTGGAATGCCGAACACGCGGCAGGGCGGATCACTCGTCCACTTCGTCACAATGGGAAGCCATACAGTGGAGTTAACGTGCTCTCGCTGTGGGCCAGTGCGATGACGCAGAACTTCGCTGCTCCCATCTGGATGACCTTCAGACAGGCCGCGGAGCTTGATGCCCATATCCGCAAGGGCGAGAAGGGTTCGCTCGTTGTCTATGCGGACAGCATTACGCGTAAAGAAACCGACGACAAGACCGGCGATGAGATCGATCGCGAGATTCCGTTTCTGAAGGGCTACACTGTCTTCAATGTCGAGCAGATCGATGGCCTGCCGGAAACGTATTACGCGAAGGCCGCGTCGTCGCTCGACCCTGTCGCCCGCATCACACACGCGGATAACTTCTTCGCGGCACTGGGCGCAACCATCCAGCATGGCGGCAATCGGGCGTTTTACAGCATCGCAGCCGATGCGATTCAGATGCCCGCGTTCGAGAGCTTCCAGGAAGCCGATAGCTACTACGCGACGCTGGCTCACGAATTTACTCACTGGACAGGCAGCAAGAGCCGGCTTGATCGAGACTTCGGCGGTCATCGGTTCGGAAGTGAAGGTTACGCAATCGAAGAACTGGTAGCCGAACTCGGAGCTGCGTTCCTGTGCGCCGATCTGGAGCTGGCTCTTGAACCGCGCGAGGATCATGCATCCTATATCGCAAGCTGGCTGAAAGTGCTGGCGGCCGACAATCGAGCAGTGTTTACCGCAGCAGCCCATGCACAACGTGCCGCTGAATTTATCAACCGCATTGCGATGGATGCCGCGCAGGTCAAGACGACCTGCGCGGCATAGCGCGGAAGATGTTTTTGTTGACATCAAGAATCTCCATCGGCCGGCTCGCCACCTGCAGCTTGCGCAATGGCTCGTTCGAGTTCCGAGATCGTTTCATCGTCGTAGGCAAAGGCATACTGAGTTGCCGGCGATGGCGGTACTTCTTTCTTCGAGCGATCACTGCTGGCCTTGGCTTGAGCCAGCGCGCTCACCATCGCGTTCTGATCAACCTTCATATAGATGTCAGTTGTGGTGGTTAGGTGAGAATGGCCGAGGATCTCCTGCGCGACCTTGATGTTGCCAGTCGCATCGAGCACGCCCTGAGCCAGGGTGTGGCGAAACAAATGAGGATGCACACTAACGCCCGCCTTGCGAGCGATGTAGCGCAGCGACGACTCGAAACTTGCGTAGCAGAGAGGCTTGCCGCGGCCCTTGCGGGCGGCGATCCAGAGGGAGTGAACCTCGTCCGAAGTGCGGCGTTCGGTGCTTAGATACTTATCCAACAGCGGCCAGAAGTCATCGGTCACGGGCACGCGATGCTCATCGCGCGCGCCCTTCAGGCGCACCGTGATCGTGTGCCGCTTGCGGTCGAGATCTTCCAGTGACATGCCCAAAATGCCATGCCGACCAGCGATCGTGCTCCAGTCGCCGACACGCTGCCCGGTTCGGCTGAGTAACGTCAGAATCGCTTTATCTCGCCAGGAGGCCGCGGTGTCAATCAGCTTCTCAACCTCAACAGGTTCAAGGCGCTTAGGAAGTGTGTGTGGTGTCCGCCGGCGGAATCCATCGCGCTGTTGTTTACGCGAAGGCAGATCGCGTCCAACCATGCCGTGGCGAGGTTCTTCAGCGATCGGGTTTCCTGAAGCGGGGTTGATGCGACCGTTCCACGCTCCCTGGCCATCATCCGTATCGCAGCGAATGCGGTAATCGAAGTACGATGCGAGCACGCTGATGCGGTGGTTAATGGTGCGCGCCTGCCGCGGCTTAGGAGCAGACCGCGAGATCACTGCTCCCTGTCTGCTGCCGCGAGCAAACTCGAGAATGTAGTTGCCGACGACCTGGCGCGTCACTTGGTCTGGGTCAAAACCGGAACAATGCAGCCAGTTGAAGAAATGCGCGAGACCAATGGCATAAGCCCGCTGCGTGTAAACAGAACAATCGCGTTGGCTCAGCTCAGTCAGGAACTGATCGCATGATGCAACGCTTCCGCCTCCCGCGTCGCAAACGCGAAACGAAGTGCTCAACCCTCCGGTCGTTTTCTGGACACTGTAGATCGACATAGCAGCCATTTTCTCCGGCTGCCATCAAGAAAGTACACCCTTTCGCGGTCCCGATCGAGCGGGTAAAATCGCGGCCGCAAATCACGAGATAAGACGAAGGCGCTGACCTGCCCGAATTTGAGCACAACATTACCGGCGAAGTCGGCGAGCACCGCGAACGATTGATTGCATTTCTTGACGCGCAGAATATCGCCCTCGAATACACCGAGAACATCGCGCCCGCTCTTGGCGTCAGCTACGGCGGAAAGATTGCGATTTTGCCAGGACAATCGCCCGCCGAAACTCTGGTTTGTCTGGTCCATGAGGTTGCTCATGAGCTATTGCATAAGAGCGACCGGCGCACCAAGACTACCGCCACCGTGCGCGAAACCGAGGCCGAGGCCGTGGCTTTCATCGTGGGCCAGGCCATCGGCCTTGAAATGGGCAAGGCATCTTCGGACTACATCCAGATGTACGCGGGCAACGCGGCGCTACTGGCCGAAAGCCTTGAAGTGATACAGCGGACATCGGCGGTCATTCTCGACGCTATCACCGGAGAACCGAGCGGCAGCGCGTCCGCCGCGCCGGTCACGACGACGGAAACGCAGAACGAAATGGCGGAGGTGGCGTAATGAAAACCATCCTTCGCATTCTGGAGCGGGCCGGAGGCTACCGGCCCACGCTCTACCTCAAAATCGAAAATCCGCCATTCATGGCGCTTGTCATCGAAGCAACGCCGGAGCCGGGTCCATGCGGACATCCGGCAATCTCCATCGCGCACTACGGCGAACAGAATGGCGACCTGATGCGCGACCCGGAGATGTGCTTTGAATTGGTGAAGCCGCCGCTCTGCGGCCTGTCACTATCCGCCTTCTATTTCAGAAACGACTATCTCGGCGTCGAGCAGTATTCGCGCTACCGGGACGGCGAAAACTACGCTTTCCATCCCGGCCTCTGCCATCAGCACGAACAGTTCGCGCGGCAGTGGGACCGCAACCTTCGCAATCAGGGTTTTCTCGAAGCCTTCACGGACAAGTCGATTCGCGGCTAATCCGCTCCTAGCGGAGCGGACCACGCCCGACGTGTCGCTGCTCCGCGTGTCTTCACCATTCAACCGCTCGAAAGGAGCAAAGAACATGGAAACGACTGTCATCAATGCCACCGAATACCGTGAGATGCCCCTCGCTCTGCTCAACGAATCGAAGACCAACCCTCGCCGCGCCTTTGACGAGACGAGCCTCAAAGAACTGGCAGCCAGCATCCGCAGCCAGGGCGTACTGTCGCCCTTGCTTGTCCGGCCACTCACCGAAAACGGATTCGAGATCGTGGCCGGAGCGCGGCGTTATCGCGCCGCGCAGATCGCCGGTCAGGAGACCGTGCCTGTGCGCATCAAGCCGATGAGCGATGCCGAAGTCTTGGAGGCGCAGCTTGTCGAGAACCTGATTCGCGCCGAGATTCACCCAATGGAAGAGGCCGAAGGTTTCGCGCGGCTTTTGGCGCTGGAAGAGCCGAAGTACACCATCGAGCAGATTGGCGCACGAGTGGGCAAATCGCCGGTTTTCGTCGCTTCGCGCCTCAAGTTGGTTGACCTTGTGCCCGCAGCGGTCGATGCTTTCTATGCCAACGAGGTCGGCGTGGGCCATGCGCTGCTATTGGCGAAGTTGCCCGACGACCAGCAGGAACAAGCCCTCTCGGCTTGCTTCAAAGAGAGCTACAACAGCGGCCAGAATCCGGCGCGGATTCTCTTACCCGTGCGCAACCTGCAATTCTGGATTGAGACAAATGTCCTGCTCATCCTGAAAGACGCGCCCTTCGACAAGCGCGATGCGCAGCTTGTCGCCGCTGCGGGCAGTTGCGCCGACTGCCCCAAACGCACCGGCCACAACAAGCTGTTATTTGCCGACGACCTCGGAAAGCAAGGCGACCGTTGCACTGATCCCCGCTGCTACAACGCCAAACTCGCGGCGCACGTGGCGAAGACCGTCGCAGCCAAGCCGAACATTGTGCAGATCAGCACGGCATACGGCGGGCAGAAGGATGGCAGTCCCGTACTGCCGCGCAACAAGTACACCGCGATCCGTGACGACAAGCCCAAACAAAAGGAAGACGCGCAGCGCCCTGAGTTCAAGGTGTGCCGGTTCGCCACCGATGCCATCATTACCGAAGGCAGCGACATCGGCACCATTCACAAGGTGTGCGCGAATCCCGATTGCCCGATTCATCACCCGAAGAAGGCAAGCAGCACCACCGCCAACGACGCGCAGTTCAAGGCAGAGCAGGAGAAGCGCCGCCGCGAAGAAGCCATCGCCCAAGCGACCGGCCTTCGCGTCCTGAAAGCGACCAGCGACGCGGTTCCCGTCCGGCTGATGAAGCGCGACCTTCTCTTCGTCACCGAGCGCCTTGCCGCCGCGTTGGATGAGCGCCGCCTCGCGGTTCTCTTGCGGATTCACGGCATCGGCAAGGCCAACAGCAGCGCCGACGCCCCGGCCAAGCTGCTCGCGTCCTTTCTTCGCAAAGCCGACGAGAGCACCATCGGCCGCGTTTTGGTGGCAATCACCGTGCTGCAATCGGCGCACAGCTCCAACGAATCAGCCAAAGCCCTGCGCGACGCCGCTGAGTTCTACAAGGTGGACGTGGCCGCGATCACGAGCAAGGTCAAGGCAGAGCTCGCGGCCAAGGAGAAAGCCAAAACAGAAAAGAAAGCCAAGTCTAAGCTGCCGTCGAAAGCGCCAAGCAAGGCGATCAAGAAGGCAGCAGCATAATCACCAAATCAAAACCCATCGCGGAGCTTGAGCAATCAGGCTCCGCATTCTTTTGGCCCGCTCTTCCCGCCCTCGTTTGCGCTCTCGCTGTTTGCGGGAGGGCACTCTCTTCCCACCCAGCGGGCCAGAGCGCCAACTTGCGTTGTCACTCTATGGAGAACATTACGATTGCTGCTGCGGAAGTTGTACATTGGCGAGCTTGCGCCCGGCGGCGCGAACAAATTCGCTGGTCAACCGCTTCTTGTCGTCTGGCCTCATCGCCAACCTGGTGACGAGTTTCAGTCCCTCTTCCGCCAGTGGCCGTACGGCGATTTCATCGCAGGCGATTCGGCAAGCTGCGTCGCGCGTCAAAAACGCCGCGCCCTTGTACGCCAAGATGAGCGCCGATGCCTCTTCTGCGATTGTGAAGGTATGCGTGTCGGGCGGAACGATCCCTTTTGCGGTGGCCGCATCCTGAATCATTTTGGAGATGTACGGGTTGAGATGCGGCGCGGGCAGAATCCAATCGTACGCGCACAGGTCATCGAGGTGGAGTTCAGTGCGGCCGGCAATAGCGTCGCTTTGGGGCAAGGCAATATAGCCGGGCTCTTCGGTGACCGGCAGAAAACTGAGAGACGGCGAATCCGGGATTGCGAGTACCAATGCCAGGTCCAAATTCCCGGCAGCCACCAAGCGCGCGAGTTCGTGCGAGAAATTGCTCCAGAGCTTCACCTTCAAGTCAGGATAGAGCGGAAGCCGGATGGCTTGGATCGCTGCAACCAGATAGGGATCGGCATAGGCTGATCTGCCGATGTGCAGCACCTCATCCGCTCCCTGCATCGCGGCCCTTGCGTCAGCGACGGCACGCTCTGCGTACAACACGGAGTTGCGAGCATCCTCCACAAAATGCCGCCCGGCGTCAGTCAGTTCGACAGTTTGATGGTTCCGCACGAAGAGGCGCATATTGATCTGAGATTCAAGCTCTGCGATGCGCTTGCTCAGCGTCGATTGCTCGATGCACAGCCGGGCGGCTGCACGGGAATAGTTCAGCTCTTCGGCCAGCGCTATAGCGGCCTGCAGAAGTCGAATCTCCGGTAGCACCATTCCCATCCTCCGAATCGAGAACAAAAGACAGGTAACGGATCAGCGTTTGACTACGTTGATTCTTATATCGACGCTAAAATCGTCTTGATGTAATCAGACAACTTCTTCGAAGCTCGGGGAAACAAAGAGCTACAGTTCTAATGAGTTAGACACTGCTTCGGTCGAAAATGTTCCTTTTCCGCAGCAGAATCGCCGGCAAGGGCCTTGCCGAGGAGCGCACAGCGCATAACCTAACCGAGCAGAAGACTCCTTCCACTCGATAGAAAAATGAAATAGCTATCCCAAAAAATCCCTTTCAGCCATACAGCCACAGACGAAATATCGAGACAAGATCATACGCGTTATTCCTGATTGGAATAACGCTCTCCGTGGAATTCATTGGACTCGCTGCGAGTTTGCAAGCCATCATGAGCCACGTCCTTGCGGCATTCCAAGGCCATCGATCCAGTTGAATCTTTTGATGCCACCTCGATTGGGATGCCAATCTTTCGGAGGGTGCAATGGAACATCAATTGCTTGACACGAATGGCTTCGAGCCTTTTGTCGAACCCGAAGTAGCAGCAAATTTTGTAAAGCTATCAACTCGGCGCTTGAAAGAAATGGCGCGTGCCGGTGCAGCTCCTGCGCATCCCGTCGATCCCACAGCACAGAGGAAAGAATGGCGCTTTCTGCTATCAGAACTCGCAGAGTGGATGCGGCTGAATTCCAAGTAGAGTGGCACTTTTCAAGGGATTTCAGAAACGGCAAAACGGTATAATGATTGTGCTTAGGCGGTATTCCGTTGTTGCCAAAGGAGTGAAATGGCGCACACGGGGTATCAATCGGGCACGCTCAAAAAGGTGAAGACGAAGCACGGCATGGTCTGGAAGCTGCGTTACTTCGCCCATCGTTCAACCGATGGAAAGTGGGTTGAACAAACTCCGCTTTTGGTCGGCTCGGTTCAGGACTTTCCAAATGAGCGGCGGGCGAGAGACGAGGCCGTAAGACTCGGACTTGTCGAGCAAATCAATCGCAACAACGTACCTGCAAGCAAAGCGACGTTCGGCTTTATCGCAAGAGACTATATGCGTGTAGCTCTTGCCGATGATGCCGTAAAACCGAAGGGCTTTAACACACGCAACACGGAGCGCGGCATCATTCAAAAGCATCTTCTTGCTCGATGGGAGCAAGAGGTCGCCGTAGAAATGAAGCCGTTGGCCATCGAACAATGGCTGAAAAGCGTTTCTGTGGACACGATTGAGCACGGTCAGGAATGGGAATCTCTGACCAAATGGCGGCGACTGATGAAAGACATCTTTCTCCACGGGCAGAAGCATGAGCTGATCCCAGACTCATGCAATCCCATGGAAAAAGTGAAAGTCAAGGCGTCCAGTTCGAACTACGTCCCAATCATTCTTACGCCCAAGGACACGTTTTCGATTTTCAATATACTGCCGCTGCTTCAGCAAACGATGGTCTTGCTGGATGCGGTGACAGGATT
>JBEKRS010000135.1:0-8279 GCA_049518535.1 Occallatibacter sp.
CCGGCTTGCCCAGCGGAGTAACTGCAGTGTTCAGTCCGGCTTCGTCCACAAGTTCCAGCGTGGTCACGTTCACGGCCAGCAGCACAGCAACGGCTGGAACGTCCACGGTGACCATCACTGGAACCTCCGGCACGCTAACCGAAACCACCACCATTTCACTAACCATTACTCCTGTGACGGGGAGCTTTACGCTTGCTCCTTCGGCGGCCACTCTGTCGATTGCTCAAGGCGCTAGTGGCACAGATACCATTACGGTGACGGATATTAGCCCGTTCACCGGCAGTGTAACTCTTGCTGCGTCCGGCTTGCCCAGCGGAGTAACTGCTACGTTCGGTACCAACCCTGCCACGACGACCAGCGTAGTTACATTCGCGGTAGCTTCCACGACCATCGCTGGGACGTATCCGATCACCATCACTGGAACATCGGGGAGCGCAACCGCAACGACTACCATCACACTTACCGTCACAGCGCCACCCAGCTTCACGCTTAAGCCTTCGGCGGCCGCTCTATCGATTGCTCTTGGCGCTAGCGGCACCGATACCATCACTGTCACGGACGTAAGTGGCTTCACCGGCAGTGTAACCCTTGCTGCATCCGGATTGCCGAGCGGAGTAACTGCCGCGTTCGGCACTAATCCCACTACCGGGACCAGTGTAGTCACATTCACTGCAGCTGCCACGGCCACGGCCGGAACCTCCACAATCACGATCACGGGAACTTCTGGTACGTTGAGCGCAACCACCACCATCGCGCTTACAGTTGGTTCCACGTCGACGTGCACCATCGACTACACGATCAACAGTCAATGGCCGGGCGGCTTTGGAGCGGCTATCACCATCAACAACACGGGAACCACCGCTCTGACCAACTGGACGCTTACTTGGAGCTTTGCCAATGGGCAGACCGTAACCGAACTCTGGAACGGCGCGGAGACGCAGAGCGGCGCGAATGTTACGGTAACCAACCTGAGTTACAACGGCAGTATTCCCGCCGGAGGCAGTTACTCCGGAATGGGATTCAACGGCAGCTGGAACAGCACAACCAACGCAATACCAACGGCGTTCTCGCTTAACGGAACGGCGTGTACCGTTAACTAGCTGGCGGATGCATGCGGAGCGGGTCCATGGACCCGCTCCGCATGCATCCCGAAACCCAGAGATCGTTTCCTGGCAGCATGGACTTGGCCATTTGACCAGTTGTGATCTTAAGTGTTTCGAAAGGCCGGCGCGTGGTCCTTGCCAGGACGGCTGCCGACACGTAATCGGATTGGTTGTGGAAGTAGGCATGTACTTGGTCGCGTCAGCCTATTCGTTGTCGGTAGATGCCTTGCAAGGATAAGAGCGCGCGGTTGGGAAGTCAGTTGCAATCGAGTGTAATTTAACCCCAAATTAGATCGACAAATGGAGAGGAATCAATGCTTTTCACATTCATCAAGTCGCATAATCGCGCGCAAGCTCGGGAACGGATGGCGCGTAGCGCATTCCTACTTGTGGCCCTAGCAGGGGCCCTCTTCTCCTCCAGCGCGTGGGCGCAAGGCGCAGGCTACTGGCATACAAGTAGCAACAAGATTCTCGACTCGAATGGCGACGAGGTCCGCATGGCTGGGATCAATTGGTATGGCTTTGAGACCCCAGACTATCTTGTTCACGGACTTTGGGCGCAGGACTACCACACGGTCTTGAACACTATCAAGAGCCTGGGTTATAACGTGATCCGTATCCCGTTTTCGAATCAAATGGTGGAAAGCAATCCAATTCCCACCAACTACACGACCTTCGCCGATGGTGGACCTGTCAACCAGGCTCTCGATGGACAGACTGCGCTGACGGACTTGGATACGATTGTTAGTTATGCCGGCTCGATCGGTCTGCGCGTGATTCTCGACAACCACCGCTCCGAAGCTGGAGAGAGCAACGAGGCTAACGGCCTGTGGTACACCAGCGCTTATCCTCAAGCGAATTGGATAGCCGACTGGCAGACAATGGCAACACGCTATAGCGCCAGCCAGTTCACCTTCAACGGTAATCCGACCGTGATCGGCATGGATCTGCGCAATGAGCCTCATCTGAGTGGAACCGGCGCCACGACCGGCTCCTGCTGGACTGGGGATACTGCGACCAATGGCTGCCCCACCAGCCTTACCACACAAAACTGGCCGGTGGCCGCTGAAACGGCGGGTAACGCCATCCTGGCCATCAATCCCAAACTTCTAATCTTTGTCGAAGGCAACGACTGCTATAGCGGCGTTTGTGGCTGGCAAGGTGGGAATCTTATTGGTGTCGCAACTAATCCCGTCACACTGAGCGTTCCCGACCAACTTGTATACTCCGCACACGACTATGGGCCGAACCTCTTTCAGCAGGCATGGTTCAATAGCAATACGACTCCCGCCAGCCTGGATGCCATCTGGAACCAGTACTGGGGGTATATCAACGCCGACAACATTGCCCCGGTCTGGCTAGGTGAGTTCGGTACAGATAATACCAGCACAGATATTGAAAACACGGCCGCCGGGAGTCAGGGACAGTGGTTCGAAAGCCTGGTAGGTTTTCTGCAAAATAACCCGACGCTCAATTGGACCTATTGGGCGCTAAACGGCGAAGACACCTACGATCTGCTCGACGGAAACTACGACGCTACGCCAGTTAGCGCCCTGAAGCAATCCGAGTTGGCGAGCATCCAGTTCCCACTGAGCGAAACCCCTGTGCCAAGCTTCACCCTTGCGTCTTCGGCGTCGGCGCTTTCGATTGCCCAAGGTAGCAGCGGCACCGCTACCATCACAGTGACTGATGGTGGCGGATTTACCGGCAGCGTGACGCTGGCCGCCTCCGGCCTGCCCAGTGGTGTAACTGCCGTGTTAGGCACTAATCCCACCACAGGAACCAGTGCGCTAACTCTGACGGCAAGTGCGTCGGCGCCTCAAGGAAGTGCCACGATAACCATTACTGGCAGTTCCGGCGCACTGACCCCAGTCACCACCACAATCGCACTCACGATTACTGCCAAGCCTACGTCAAGCTTTACGCTTTCCGCTTCGGCGCCAAGCCTTACAGTCTCCCAAGGCGCAAGCGGAGCCGAAACTATCAGCGTGACGGATGTAAACGGATTTACCGGCAGTGTAACTTTTTCCGCATCCGGGCTGCCTAGCGGTGTAACCGCCGCATTCGGCACCAATCCGACTACCGGTTCCAGCGTGCTGACTCTGACGGCGAGCGCAACGGCCGCTTCTGGAACCTCCTCAGTGACCGTCACAGGAACTTCCGGCGCGCTGACCCCGGTTACTATCACTTTCACTCTCACCGTAACCAATGTAGAGCCCCTCGCGCTTTCCGCGTCGGCAGCAACTTTGTCGATTGCTCCGGGCGCTAACGCAACTGACACCATTACAGTGACGGAAGCGAGCGGGACCACCGGCGGTGTCACTCTCACCGCATCTGGTCTACCTAGCGGTGTAACTGCTGCGTTCGGTACCAACCCCACCACCGGAACCAGCGTGCTCACCTTGACGGCGAGTGCGACGGCTACTGCTGGAACTTCTACGGTCACCATCACCGGAACCTCCGGCACCGTGACTGCAACAACCACCATTGCCCTTACGGTGAGTCCCTCGGCCCCAACCTCCAAGTGCACAATCTTGTACGCAATTTCACCACAAAACACAAGTGCATTTGGGGCGACCATCACCATCGACAACACGGGAACGACCGCCCTGACCAGTTGGACACTGACCTGGACGTTCGCCAACGGGCAAACAGTCGCAGAACTCTGGAACGGCGTGGAAATCCAGAGTGGCGCAAATGTGACGGTGACTAACGAACCCTACAACGGCAGCATTCCCGCCGGTGGCAGCCTCACCGGCATCGGATTCAACGGAACCTGGAACGGTTCAACCAATGCAATACCCACGGCGTTCGCGCTGAACGGGACGGCATGCACAGTCAACTAGCACTAAAGCTATGCGGCGCTAACTCGTGAACAGATAAATGCGGGGCAGATACCATTGTCTGCTCCGCACTTTGACGATTCAGATAATGAAGATGTTTCGATAATCGCGAAACAGGAAAAAGAACTTGCAAAAGGAGATTCTCGTGACGAACCGGTCTGTATTCCACCCCTCGGCGATTGCGTTCGCAGTCTGCTTTGCTCTTTTTGGTATGTCTGCTCCTGTTGTGGCTCAGTCAACGTGTTCCACTACCGGAACTATCTCGATAGATGGTGGTGAGTATATCTTCCAAAACAACGAATGGAACTCGACATTGGAACAGTGTGCCACGGTGAGCGGTGTAGGCTTTGCCCTCACGGCTGCGGATTTTAATCTACCCACCAACGGCGCACCCGCAACATACCCATCCATTTTCAGAGGATGTCACTGGGGCGATTGCACGAGTTCCAATCCCTTTCCCATTCAGGAAAGCAACATAGCATCGGCAAGTACCAGCGTCACCATCACGCAACCATCAGGCTATAACAATGACGCTGCTTACGACATCTGGTTCAACCAGACATCGACCACGTCGGGACAGCCGAACGGCACTGAAGTTATGATCTGGATCAATCATCAAGGATCTCCGCAGCCCTTCGGCTCAGAGGTGGCTACTGCGACAATCGATGGCGCGAGTTATGAGGTGTGGACAGGGCGTCAGACTTCTTGGAACATCGTTTCTTATGTGGCAGTAAGTCCCGTGACATCTGTTAGCAACCTGAATCTTTTGCCATTTTTTAGTGACGCCGTATCGCGAGGCAGCCTGGAAACTTCATGGTGGTTGATCGATGTTGAATATGGGTTTGAGGTCTGGGATGGCGGGCAGGGTTTGGGCATCAGTGGATATTCGGTCAGTGCCGCGGCAGGGGCAGGCAGCGGTGGAAGCGGATCGTCCTGCACTGCGGTGCCGTCGGCGCCGAGCGGGCTTACAGGAACGGCTGCTTCCTCCAGCGTCATCAATCTGAGTTGGACTGCGGATACACCTCCTGCAAACTGCGCCATCAGCTCCTACAACGTCTTCCGAAGTACAATCAGCGGATTTGCTCCATCATCGAGTAACCAGATCGCCAGCGGGATCACGGCGACAAGCTATTCCGACACCGGCCTCGCGGCTTCGACCACCTATTACTACGAGATCGAAGCGGTCGATGCCGATGGCACGTCGGCGGCATCGGCTCAAGCAAGTGCGGTAACTTCTGCGTCCGGTGGCGGCTCAACCTGCACCATCGACTACACGATTTCACCGCAAAACTCGAGCGCCTTCGGCGCAGCTATCACCATCAACAACACGGGAACAACCGCTCTGACCAGCTGGACGCTGACATGGACGTTCGCCAATGGTCAGACAGTGTCATCACTGTGGAACGGCGTGGAAGCACAAAGCGGCGCAAACGTGACGGTCAAAAACGAGAGCTACAACGGAAACATCGGCGCCTCCGGCAGCCTCACGGGCATCGGATTCAACGGTACATGGAACGGTACGACCAACACGGTACCCACGTCGTTCGCGCTTAACGGAACGCCTTGTACAGTCAACTAGCGAGCGACAGCAATGAACCGGAGTAATACCGAAATATGAACGAAGCCGGCTTCTCTAGCCCGCTTGATCGTTGCAATGAACAAGATTCATTCAATGCAGGGAGCCAGATGATCGCCAATTGCTCCCTCGGCATCAGCATGAGATAACCGTGCGAAAGCGAGGAAATGAGATGTCCACTATGTTTAGACGAGTCCTTCAAAGAACGGCCTTTTGGCACATGATTGTCTTATGTGCGATTGCGGCCACCACATTCGACAATACTGCTTTTGGGCAAGCTAACGCTGCTGGATATACATGGAGTAACGTTTATACGGGTGGTGGTGGAGGCTATATTCCAAACATCATCTTTAATCCTTCGCAGCAGAATCTCATCTATGCCCGCACGGACATCGGCGGCGCCTACAGATGGAATCCAACCACGAGCCTCTGGGTTCCACTGATGGATTGGGTGACCTGGGCCAATTGGAACGAGTTGGGTGTGGAGAGTCTCGCGACCGATCCAGTGAATCCCAATAACCTCTATATAATGGCCGGCCTCTACACTAACTCCTTCACAACCCAGAATGGGACGCTCCTGATTTCTAACAACCAGGGAAGCACTTTCACTCAAGTGCCTATGCCGTTCAAAGTTGGAGGGAATATGCCGGCCCGTAACATGGGCGAACGTTTGGCGATCGATCCCAATCTAAACAGCATCTTGTTCTTTGCGGCCAGAAGTGGAAACGGACTCTGGGAGAGCACTAACTCAGGAGCTACCTGGAGTCAGGTAACCAGCTTCCCGGCTCCAGGAACCTATGCGGTTGAGCCGGGCAATATCTATAGCGGAGATATCATTGGGCCGGCATGGGTTGTCTTTGACCCGCGGACTGGTTCGTCCGGAAAAGCCACGCAAACTATCTATGTAGGTGTGGCTCAACCCGACGGCCCGAATATCTACGTCACTAAGAACGGTGGAACAACTTGGGCGGCGCTCGCCGGTCAGCCAACTTGCACACTGACCGGGACTCAGACAACCGGGACCGTGGCTTGCAGCAACGGTGCGACGTGGTCTGTTGCTTCTGACGCACCGGGACCTGGCTTTTTCCCTGATCGCGCTGTGCTGGCACCGACTACTGGGATGCTTTATATCACCTATAGCAACGGAGCTGGACCTTACGACGGCACAATGGGAGACGTCCAGCAGTACAACACGGCAACTGGCGTGTGGACTGAGATTGCACCGGTGATTCCAACCACCGCCAGTGGCGCTGATTATTTTGGCTACTGCGGGCTGGCTGTCGACCCAGAGGTTCCGACCACGATCATGGTTTCAGCATTCAACTCCTGGTGGCCGGATACCATTTTATGGCGCAGCACCAACTCGGGTGCCACCTGGTCTCAGATTTGGAACTGGACGAGTTATCCCGATCGCAGCTTAATGTACACGCTGAACGACACAGCTGCGCCCTGGGCGAATGAAGGCGATACCAACCCCATACTGCCCATAATGGCGCCTGAACTTGGCTGGATGGTTTCCGGCTTGGCGATTGATCCGTTTAACTCCAACCACATGCTCTACGGCACTGGCATGACGATGTGGGGAACGGAAAACCTCACCGAGTGGGACTCGGGCAATCAGTTTGCGCTTTCAATTGCGTCGCAGGGGATTGAAGAAACCTCAGTACTTGACTTAGTTAGCCCTCCAGCTGGTGGTGGCGCGCATCTATATAGTGCATTGGGAGACATCGGCGGTTTTGCACACACTAGCCTGACCACGGCACCTACATTTCCGTTCGCGATTCCATTTTTCGGGACTCGTACAAGCATCGACTATGCCGAGTTATCACCACAATTCATGGTCTTGGTAGGCGATGGGAGCCCTACAGCGAGCCCTGCGATAACAAGTTCCGCTTTCACTTTCTCTGGCGGTGCGAGTGAGACCGCATGGTTTGCAGGAACTGTCGACCCACCAGGTTATTCCACAAACGGCGGTGGCACTGTCGCAGCAGCGGCGGACGCCAGCCGAGTAGTCTGGAACCCGACCGCCATGAGCGCGTTCTATTCCACCACTAGTGGCAGTAGCTGGACAGCTTCAACCGGTCTTCCTGCGGGAGGGATAATTGCCTCGGATCGTGTCAACCCGCTTCAGTTCTACGATTATGCGAATGGCCAGTTCTATGTAAGCGTGAACGGCGGAGTAAGCTTTACGGCTACGGCTGCAACGGGGCTTCCGGTGTCGGGAGATCCCGTTAACATGCGCGCTGTGCCTGGAATCACAGGCGATGTTTGGCTTGCCGGAGGCAGTGTTGCTAATAACGTTTACGGTTTGTGGCATTCGACCAATGGTGGCGTCAGCTTCACCAAACTCGCGAATGTGACGCAGGCCGATATCATCGGCTTCGGCAAGGCTGCGCCCGGTACAACCTATCCCACATTGTTCACCAACGCTGAGATTGGTGGCGTACGTGGGATCTTTGCCTCCACCAACGAAGGAGTCACCTGGACCCAGATCAATGACTCCGCGCATGAATACGGTCTCACTGGTGCGACCATTACCGGTGATCCACAGGTTTTTGGAACCGTCTATTTGGGAACAAACGGTCGCGGTATCATCATGGGAACGGGAACTCCGCCCTCCTCACCAACAACTGAAAGCTTCACGCTAACACCAACACCAACCGCTCTATCGATTGCTCAGGGTAGCAGCGGCACCGATTCAATTGCGGTAACGGACGTGGGCGGATTCACCGGCAGCGTAACGCTGACCGCATCCGG
>JBEKRS010000136.1:0-11128 GCA_049518535.1 Occallatibacter sp.
CCGACCCGCTGATGCAACCGCACCAGCTCGCCCTTCCAACCTTGTATCGATGCCTTCATCGCCTATACGGAGAGCCAGCCTGAGCATTTTTAGATTATCACTTGTAATTACAACTGTAGTACGGGTCTCCAATCAATACCTTCCAAAAACGTTCTCCGCCAAAGTAGAGAACCTGCAAAACCGTCAATTTTGCACTTAATTATCGTTCAATGCAGCCAGCGCAGCCTGGGAGACTTCATTGGAGCCACAGGCAGCACGATGAAGCCTTCGCGCCAATGGCCTTCCTCGCGCCGCGGAGGATTGCCGACGATGCGCACGCCAGCTGAGTTGTGCTCTTCCAGAGCCAGTCCGGGCAGCCCGCCGACGATGGCCTGCAACTGATCGTGATTCGGCGGACGGTCCACAGTGAGAGGAACCAGGGCTCGCAGAGCGCCAAACGCCTCAGCCAGGTCGCTGATCCGCGCTCGCCGCTTCGATGGCAGAGGTTTGAGTCCCAG
The DNA here is from genome assembly GCA_049518535.1 of Occallatibacter sp. Taxonomy (GTDB): domain Bacteria; phylum Acidobacteriota; class Terriglobia; order Terriglobales; family Acidobacteriaceae; genus Telmatobacter. Next base: position 498 of record JBEKRS010000136.1, read on the forward strand.
CGATCGCCAAGCCGCACATGGATAGCTCTCGACCAGCACTCGCTCGGCATGCAACCCAGGCTGGTCGCTCGTTTCGAGCCGCCGCCAGCCTCTCCGGCAAAGGGCATCATAGACATCCAAACAAAACTCGGCAAAGGGCCGGTAGCTGACCGGTTTCACCATGCCAGGCAGACCCGTCTTGGCCGCCGTGTTCAGTTGCCGCTCGCTCACGCGGGAGTGTTCCAGCCCGTTCGAGCTGGACTTCCATGCCTGCGGGCCGTCGAGCATAAGCACCCGGATGTCACGCACGCCACACAAGTGGTTCAGCCGTCCGGCCAGAATGTTGGCATCGACGGCGCCGGAATCATTCCAGGGAATCATCTCGCAACTGATTAGGCCCTCAGACGGCTCGGGATCGTTAGCCTGGGTAAACGACGGCTTGAGCGCCAGGCCAAGGTCGGCCCTGCAGAACTCAGGGAAGTGCGCCGAATGCACACGGTCGAGCACCACGACGCCCAGATCAGACCAGCGGCGGTAAGCGAGATCGACAGAGAGGACTGCCATCTCCTAACACTACGTTCGAGGCGTCGCGCGAACAATGGAGATCGCTGCAATTTGGGATCAAGGCTGACCCATTTGAAACCAGAGGCCGAAACGGGACACGGCGTAGCCCGGAATTAGGCTCTGTTGTATACTGGTTGAAGCCTTAAGAGGGCAGGGAAGTGCCTGTCTCACGGGCGATGCGCCAGAGTGATCAAGCATGGAACGGATTCACTCCGGCGGACAAAGAGAAAACAATGCCCAAGTTGAAGACCCATACGGGCGCGAAGAAGCGCTTCAGCAAGACTGGCACCGGCAAAATCAAGCGCGGCCAGACGAAGACGCGTCACATCCTTACTTCAAAATCGCCAAAAGTGAAGCGTAAGCTGGGCAAAACCCTGCTGGTTTCCGACGGCGATTACAAGAAGGTAGCGCGCATGATTCCTTACGCCTGATCGCTGAGCCGGCTCCTGACGGAGACGGCGCTTCAGGGCCCCAGCAAACGCGTTGCACGGGCCCCCGACAGGCTGGACAGTTATTGAGCGTCCAGACCCGCCGAGAGATCAAGGCTAGTAAAAGCGAGTGAAGAGGTTTACCGCCCGACCCGGCAAGGGTTTGGGCCTCCTGCCTCCAGCCGCATAACCGAACGCAAAATGGAGAAATCGATATGCCCCGCGTAAAACGCAGTACCAAGCGGAGTGACCGCCGCAAGAAAATTCTCGAAAGAGCAAGCGGTTATTTCCTTACCAAATCCAAGCTCTATCAGGCAGCCCAGGAAGCCGTCGAGCGCGGCCTGAAGTTTGCCTACACCGGCCGCAAGCAGAAGAAGCGCCAGTTCCGCTCGCTGTGGATAGTGCGCATCTCAGCCGCCGCCAAACTGAACCACTTCAGTTACTCGCAACTAATCAACGGCCTCAAGAAGGCTGGCATCGAGCTTGACCGCAAGATCCTGGCCGACATCGCCGTGAAGGATGCCGCCGGTTTCACCGCTCTGGTCGAAAAGGCTAAGACCGCGTTGACAGCGGAAAAGAAAGCCGCCTAACGCGCTTCAAGTGAACAAAATCAAACGGCCCGGAATCCACAAGGTTCCGGGCCGTTTCGCATAAGGGCTGCTTACTTCGCCCTCAAAAATCCTTCCACAGCTTTCCGCCACATTACCGGTTCGTCGACAAAGTTGACGTGTCCCGAGTTAGGCAGGATGAGACGTTGCGAGGACGCGATCTTCTCGTGCATCTTTTTGCCCAGCGAAGTTGCGGCGGGCAGGTAGTTTATTCTTCTCTTTACGCATATGAACGAAGAAATCCCCAATCTGACAGCATTTGATGAGGCCACGCTGGACGGGGCCTTTGCTCAACTGGAGCGGCAAGCGCGCGAGGCAGCGGCTGGGCTCAACAGCGAGGCTGCCGTTGAAGCCTTTCGCTTGGAATGGCTGGGCAGCAAGCAGGGCCGCCTGAAAAACATCTCCAGCCAATGGCTGAAAGCCGCGCCGGCCGAGGCCAAAAAGGCTCTAGGCGTGCGCTTCAACGCGCTGAAACCTGTCGTCGAAGGCTTGCTGGATGCAGCTCTTGGCGCGGGCCCGACCGATGCCACGCTCAAAGCCGAGGCCATCGACATTACGCTGCCCGGAACGCGGAGGCTTACCGGAGCCGAGCATCCCATTACCCGCACGCTGAATGAGATCGTCAGCGTATTCGCGGCGTTGGGTTACTCCGTCGGCGTTGGCCCCGAGGTCGAGACCGACTTCTATAACTTCGAAAGCATGAACTTTCCGCCGGGCCATCCGGCGCGCGACACGCAGGATACTCTCGTCGTCTCCGGCCAGGAGCGTCGCCCGCAGCGCGACCGGCTGCTGATGCGCACCCATACTTCTCCCGTGCAGATGCGGACCATGGAGTCGCAACCGCCGCCGGTGCGCATCGTCATCCCCGGCAAGGTTCACCGTAACGACGCCGCCGATGCCACGCACTCGCCGATCTTTCATCAGGTGGAAGGCCTCTGCGTGGACACCAACATCACCTTCAGCGACCTGAAGGGCACGCTTGACCACGCCATGAAGGCGCTCTTCGGCTCGGCGGTGAAGACGCGCTTCTTTCCATCCTTCTTCCCATTCACCGAACCAAGCGCCGATGTGCAGATTAGCTGCATTTTTTGTGGAGGAAAAGGCTGCCGCAAATGTAAAACCTCGGGCTGGATAGAGTTACTAGGTTGCGGCATGGTGGATCCCGCGGTCTTCGCCTTCGCCGCGGAAAAGCAGCCTGCCTACGATCCGAAAAAGATTTCTGGCTTCGCCTTCGGCATGGGCGTAGAGCGCATCGCCATGATGAAATACGGCATCAGCGAGATCGGGCAGTTCTATGCGGGAGATATGCGCTTCCTCGGGCAGTTTGCTTGATGGCGAGTTAGCGCGCTAACTCGCTAACAGGGATTCTTATGAAAATACTCACTAAATGGCTGCGTAGTTACCTGCCCGGACTGCTGCTCGACGACTCCCAACTCGCCGAAGACCTGACCTTGCGCGGCATCGCCGTCGAAGGCATCTATAATCTCGGCGCGGGCAGCGGCTCGCTCTATGAGATGGACATCACGACCAACCGCGTTGATGCCATGAACCATTACGGCGTGGCGCGCGAGGCGGCTGCGATCTATGGCCTGCAGTTACCGCCGCTCGACTTCAAGCTGCCCGAAGCCCGTCCAGCCATCAAAGCATTTTCCGTCAAGATAGAGGCCGAGGATGCCTGCGGACGCTTCACGGCGCGGGTACTGCGCAATGTCGCTATCGGCGAATCGCGAGATTGGTTTCCAGGCGCGGAAGTGGCCACTTACTTCGGGCTGCTTGAACAAAAGCAGATATCGAACGCAGTAGACGCGACTAACTTTGCGTGGCTCGCAATGGGCCAGCCGACGCATGTTTTCGATCTGGACAAAATTGAAGGCGGTATCATCCTGCGACGCGCGAAAAAAGGCGAGAAGCTCAAGACGCTGGACGGCGTTGAGCGCACACTTGACCCAGAAGACTTAGTGGTAGCTGATCATGTGAAGCCTCTGGGGCTGGCGGGAGTAATGGGTGGTTGGGACGCCATGATAACTTCGGCGACGAAGAACGTATTAGTCGAGGCCGCGTGGTTTGATCCTATGGCCGTGCGGCGGACGGCGCGCCGGCACGGGCTGCATACCGACGCCAGCCATCGCTTCGAACGCGGTGCCGACTTTAATGCTGCGCCAGTCGCCTCGGCCATGGTGAGCAGGATTTTGCTCGCGAATGGAGGCGAAATCGAAGGCGCATTGGTGGACGTGCGCGTGCCTGCCATCGAAGCGCGCACCGCTAGTCGCAAGCCAGTGGCGCTCGCGCTCAGCGAAGTTCGCCGGATTCTGGGCGCAACGGTTGACGACGAGGGCATTACTGCAGCGACCGTCGAGGCAGTATTGACGGCGCTCGGATGTGGGCTGGAGAGTCGGCGTGCCGCCGAGTCCGCATGGCTTGTCATGTTGCCGAGTTGGCGTCTCGATCTTGAGCGTGAGATCGACCTAATCGAAGAGGTCGCACGCGTTTATGGATACAACCGTTTTCGCAATACGTTGCCGGCTTTTGGTGAAGGGGTGCGCGCGCTGCCCTGGGCAGGGAAAGAATCGGAAATCAGGCGCACAATGCTGGCGGCTGGATTCCATGAGGCAATTTCCAGCACCTTCTGCTCGGCTGCCGAGGCCGCGCTGACAGCTCCGCAACCGGGGCTCTCGGTAGCACTCGGCAATCCGCTGAGCGAGGAGGCAGGCATACTGCGGCCGTCGCTTGTGCCGGGCATGCTAGCGATGATCGCCGGCAATCTCAACCGCGATGTGAGCGACGTGCATCTGTTCGAGCTAGGCTCGGTCTTCAGCGGAGCAGCCTCCAACAGCACGGTGGAAAAAGTTGACGAGCGGCCGTCGCTGGCCTTCGGCGCGGTAGGCAGCCTACCGGATCAAGGTTCGGTGCACGCTGTACGGGCTATCGATTTTCATGATGTGAAGGGCATTGTGGAGCAGTTGCTGGAACATTTCCACTCACGGTCCATCTGCTTCGATCGCTTTGAAGCTGAGGCCGGTCTGACTCCGCAGTGGCTGCATCCGTATCGCGTCGCGCGGGTGTCCGTCGATGGCGTCACGGTGGGCTGGTTCGGCCAACTGCATCCCCGCGAAGCCGCTTCACGCAAGCTCAAGGAGCCGGTGCTGGTGGGTGAGTTATCTCTCGACCGGCTCTACAAACTGCCTTTGCGCCAGCCGTCCGCCAAAGAAATCTCGCGTTTTCAGCCAGTCCGGCGCGATTTTTCTCTCGTATTGGACGAGAATATTACTTGGGAAAAGATCGACCAAGCCGTGGCTGGATTACGGCTGCCCGAGCTGGTCGAGTGGCGAGTGCGCGAAGTCTTTCGCGATCCCAAGCTGCGCGCGGGCGAGTACTCTTTGCTGATGGGCGCGACCTTTCAGGCCGTGGATCGCACGCTGCGCGAGGAGGAGCTGCAGAGCTTCCAGGAGCGGGTGATCGAGGCTGTTGGCAAGGTTGGGGCGCGGCTACGAAGTTAGTCCTAGAAACAGGGTTGAAACAAGCGGGATCGGCGTTATACTTGCACCCGTAAGTCGCATTCGCGTGGAGGTTTCGATGTCACAGTCTTTATGGGAGTCGGAAGTTGCCGAAGAGGCGCAGCAGCAACAGCGAGATGCGGAGTCTGTCGCGGAGCCGGTCGCCGAGACGGTCGCGGAGCCGAGCGCTCTGGCGTTTAGCACGGACGATTTTTCCGCGCTTGAAGAGCGAGTTCAGCGCGCGGTGGATCTGGTGAAGCGGGAGCGGCAAGCCCGCGCCGCGGCTGAGGAGCGCGCCAACGCGGCGGAAGCGCAACTACGCGAGCAGGCACCGCTGGCCGAGCGTCTCGCAAACGAACTGGGCACGTTGCGTGCCGAGCGCGACCATGTTCGGCAGCGCGTAGAGCGGCTGCTGGCGCAACTGGATACGTTGGAACTGTGAGGTCCGTTTTGGCTGAACGACACTCAGGCCACGTTACCGTCACAATCTACGATCAGACCTATCACCTCTCCGGCCAAAATGTGGAGCACGTTCGCGGCTTGGCTGAGTTGGTGGACGCGAGGATGCGCGCCGTGGCCGCTCAGGGCCGCACGGTGGACTCGCTGCGCGTGGCCGTGCTCGCGGCTTTGAATCTTGCCGACGAACTTTCGCAAGCAGAGCAAGCCGGCGGCGCGGATGCGCGGATGGGCCATGCGCGCGTGACCAACCTGCGCGGACTGCTGGACGAAGTCCTTGAAGAAGAACTGAAGACCGGGTCGTAAGCTCTGCAGGATTACTACAGGAAAATCTTTCCATCCGGGCCGCTCGAAGAGAGCTTGGAGGAGATGCACGTGTTTTGGAATTCCGCTTCTACGTTCAAGAGATTTTCTGTCACGGCGTTTTTGCTGCTTGCGCTTGTGGCAACCCTGCATGCCATCGCTGCGCCAAACAGCGATGTGGCGAAACCCGGCGAACCCACCGACCCGAAAGCGCGAAAGACCTACGCCTCGGCGATCAACTGGGAAAAGCATCACAACGATGACGCGGCAATTGACGACTTTCGCAAGGCCAACAAACAGGATGGCGGCCATTGCAAGAAGTGCCTCATTCGCGCGTATCAGTTGGCGCGGCAGATCGGCGCCCTCAAGGATGAGGAGCAGATCGCGCGCGAGATGCTGCCGCAGGCCGGGACCGACGTTGAAAAGGCTAGCGTGCATTACCTGCTCGCGCTTGCCCTTCAAGACCAGGGCATCAACAGCAAAAAGGATAAGTGCTTCAGTGAAAGTTGCGAGGAGTTGAAGGCTACGATCGCATTGGAACCGCAGCTCGCATTGGCGCATTATGCCAATGGCGTTTCTCTGGCGCATCTGCATCAGGACGATGCCGCGCGCGCGGAGTTTGCCGCCTTTCTCGACAAAGACGAGCAGAATCCGCGCCTGCATGAGCGCGCCCAACGGTACAAGGAGCGCATCGAACTGGCGTGGGCCAAGATGGCGCCAGCTTTTTCGTTGACTACGCTCGACAGCCAGCACATTTCTATGGACGGGATGGCCGGTAAGGTCGTGCTGATTGATTTTTGGGCCACCTGGTGCGGACCATGCCGCGAGGCCCTGCCACACATCCGGCAGATCGCGCGCAAATTTAATGGGCAGCCGCTCGTGGTGCTCAGCATCAGCCTGGACGACGATGAAGCCAAGTGGAAAGACTTTGTCGGAAAGAATGAGATGACGTGGATGCAGTATCGCGACGGCGGTTTCGATAGCAGGATCGCCAAGCAGTTCAATGTGACTGCGATTCCGGCCACGTTCACCATCGATGCCGATGGCGTCCTCGAGGATCAGCATATGGGCGATGCGAATATCGAGGGCAAGCTCAAGAAGTTGATTGCGCAAGCGGTCGAAGTGGCCAACCGAAAGCCCGCGCCGGCGGCGGACAAGTCTACCATCAGTGACAAGTCTGCCAGCAACACGGATTAAGAGGGCGAACCGCCTTCGCCATTTCGGGACTCGCTACCCAAAAGCGGCGGGACAAAACCTTAGCACACCCCGCGCACTCCGCGCAAGACTTGCAATTATTCGCGCGGACCCATAGTATCCGCATTAGAAACCGGCCTGCAAAGCAGGTGGGCGATCAACGCTGGTTGAACCAACATTCATTGAACAGGGGCTCAACTCGACAATCGGTTCTGTGTGCCGTGTCCGCCAGTCCGGAATGCCTAATGAACCGCGGAGAGCTCCACCTTCTTAGGAAGGGTTCACCGGCGCATCTACCACGGCCCCGCGGGTCGGGCTGACACTGGTGTATCCAGTCCTCTTCCACATCGGTTCATTTCTGATTCCGGCCTATGGTGTCTCCGCCGCCGTGGGTGTGCTGTTGGCGCTGCTTCTGGCGCAGCGCACCGCGCGCATTGCGGGGCTCAATACCGGCGCGGTATGGAACCTGTTCGTAGTGGCATTATTCTCGGCCCTTGTAGCCTCGCGTCTGCTGCTGATCGTTCTCAATTGGACAGAACTCCGCTTGCATCCGATGTGGATGCTGGGACTGGCCATGATTCATCATCCGCTGCTGACTTCCTTTGGAGCGCTGGCTGCGACTGTAGCTTCCGTCTTTTATGGTCGCCGGCAAAAGCTGCCGCTGTGGACTACGGCCGATGCGCTGGCCGCGCCGTTGGCTCTCGGATTGACCTTCGAGCAGTTCGGCGCTCTGTTGGCCGGTTCGGGCTACGGAACAGAGACCGCAGCGCGCTGGGCCGTTACCTACACTCACCCGCTGGCCGCGCGCTGGAGCGGCGCTCCTCTGGGTGTTTCGCTGCATCCGGTACAGGCTTACGCGGCGCTGGCTTTCCTCACCCTTTCGATTTTTTTGTTGTTCTGGCTGCCGCATCGGCGACAGCCCGGCGATGTGGCAGGTTTATTGTCCCTGGGTACGGGTGTGGCCGTTTTTGCTACCGAGTTCTGGCGCGATCCCGAGGGACGCGGCGCTCTGCTAGGCGGCGCGCTCGATGGCCCGCAGGCCGTGGCAGTAGTGCTGGTGGTAGCTGGAGGATTGGTGTTGTTAGAACGCAAACCACGAGCGAAAGACGAGGCCGCCAATGACTGAACTGCGCACCATCGAAGTACAGGCTGAGGCCAAGGGCCACAGGCTCGATCAGTTCCTCGTCGCGCAACTCGATGGCGTCAGCCGTTCGCGCGTTCAATTATTAATGCAGCAGGGCGATGTGATGGTCGACGGTAAACGCGAAAAGGCCTCGCTCAAGCTGCGCGGCGGCGAGCGGATCGACATTACCGGCGAGCCGCATCCAGCGCCGCTCAAGGCCGAAGCCGAAGACATTCCACTGGATGTAGTCTTCGAGGACGCCGATCTCGCGGTGGTCAACAAGCCGGCTGGAATGATGGTCCATGCTGGGGCGGGGCAGAATGAAGACGCGCGCAACCGCGGCACTTTGGTCAATGCACTGCTTTACAGATTCAAGAAACTTTCCTCGACCGGTGGCGACCTGCGTCCCGGCATCGTGCATCGGCTGGATAAAGACACCAGCGGCCTGATCGTGGTGGCGAAGAACGACCATGCCCATGCTGCCCTGGCCGAGATGTTTTCCAGCCGCCAGATCCGGAAGACCTATATCGCGCTCGTCCAGGGAACCGTGGAAAGGGCCAAAGGCACCATCAATGTCAGCGTGGGACGCGACCCGGTGCGACGCACGCGCATGACCGCCAAACCCCAGGGGGACGCACGCGCGGCCGTCTCCCACTACGAGGTGGTCAGGCGGCTCGCCAACCGCTTCGGCAAGTTCACGCTGGTCAAGGTCCGCATCGAGACCGGCCGGACGCATCAGATCCGTGTCCACATGGCATCCATCGGCCATCCCGTGGTGGGCGATACACTTTACGGTGGCTCGGGCCAGATCACTGACCAAGCAGCCGCGCAGGCGGCAACCTCAAAGGCTGCGCGACGGAAGGCCGAGCCGGAGCGCCTCCGGTTGGGACGAAACTTTCTGCACGCCGCGCGGCTCGAGTTTCCCCATCCTGGCACCGGCAAATTGCTCGAACTGGAAGCGCCGCTACCGGTAGAGCTGGAGACGTTCTTAAATCGTCTGGAGGGCGTGCAATAGCCCTCGCGAGCCGTTGCAAACAAGATGCGCGGTTTGATATTCGCCGTTGACGGGTTGATCCCACGACCGGGCGATCTTGATAAGATGAAGGGGCTATGAGCAGAACAATCTTAGGTCTTCTATTTGCCGTGTTCTTTGCGGCGTCCGTCTTGCAGGCCCAGCAACCCGCTGCCCCGCCGGCAGCTCAACCAGCGCCCGCCCCAGCAGCCCAGCAGCCGTCCGCCCAGCCCGCTGATCAGCAGGGGGATCAGGGCGGGTACACCATCCCGTTCAACGTCAATGAGGTCAACCTCATCTTCACCGTCACCGACAAGCACGGGCATTACATTCCCAACTTGCAGCAGAAGGACTTTGCCCTGCTCGACGACCAGAAGGCGCCGGCCAATGTGCGGTCCTTCCGCCAGCAGATCAATCTGCCGCTGCGCGTGGGCATCGTCATTGACGCCAGCACCTCGATTCGCTCGCGCTTCCAGTTCGAGCAGCAGTCGGCCACAGAGTTTCTGCTCGAAATACTCAAGGCCAAGACTGATCGTGCCTTCGTGATGGGTTTCGACGTGACTCCCACTGTGACCCAGGACTGGACCAACAACATCGACGGCCTGGAGGCGGGCATCAACCGGCTAAGCCCCGGTGGCGGCACGGCGCTCTACGATGCGGTCTACACCGCTTGCCGCGACAAGCTGCTGGATGTTTCGCGCGGGCAGGAGCCGGTGCGCAAGGCCATCGTGCTGATCTCTGACGGCGACGACAACCAGAGCCGCGTCCACACCGAAGAAGCCATAAAGGAATGCCAGCGGGCGGAGACCATCATCTACGCCATCAGCACCAACTGGACGCCCAGCCGTGGCCGGGGCGACAGGGTACTTAGCGACATGGCCGAGGCCACCGGCGGACAGGTCTTCTTTCCGCCTTCGGTTGAGGAGATGTCCAACAGCTTCCACGCCATCGAAGAGGAGCTGCGCAGCCAGTATTCGCTGGCCTATACTCCGGCCGACTTCAAGGAGAACGGCGCATTTCGTCCCATTTACCTCTACTGCAACGACCGGCGCTACCAGGTGCGCACGCGCAAAGGCTACTTCGCGCCTCTCGCGCAAAGCCGGTAGCGGCAGTAGACCACCCGGTGGGGCGGAGAAAATCCCCAACATTTCAAAGAGGCGCGGCCGCAATCGCGCCTCTTATGTTTTCTGAGCCCATCATGGGACAGAAGGTCCTCGCCTATCCTGCGAGCGGGTTCTACCGCCAGTGTAGTGCAAATCTATGAACCCCCTCTTGTCGCTAGCTGTGGAGGCTCAAGAGGTTGTTCCTATTCAGAGCTGCGCGGGAAGCGGATGTCTGTAGTTTGAGGCTAGAGCAATAGCATCGTTACTATAATGTGCCAAAGCGGAGTCTGAACCACGCCTGAGCGTCTTGAGGAGTAATGCATGGGAGCATTTGGGTGATGGCCTGGTCGAGGGCTTGTTTGGAGCG
>JBEKRS010000137.1:0-7816 GCA_049518535.1 Occallatibacter sp.
GATGACTTTCCATCTCAATCCATCACCGTTGCGTGCCCTCTCTGTGGCGAACTGCGCCGGTACCTCCCCTCTGAAGTCTTCCTCGGTCGGCCCGACCAACTCGTCACCCGCCAGCAACGGGCAGGAGGCCGGTAGTATGTTGGCTCCTGACGGGCGACCGCAAATTTATTTTTCAGGCTTGTCGCTAAAAATCGTCTCGACCGCCACTATACATATGACAAATTCAGTAGGCGTCGATGGCGTCCACAATCGTCAGTCACCCGCAAGCACCGTACCGGAGGTCGCTTATGTTTGACCCTGACGCCGGAATGCCTCGGCTGAACCGCTCCCTCGTTTACATCGGGGCGTGCCTCATCGCGGGGATTAGGCTGGCACGGGAGAAGCAGGTCAACGTGCGGGTGGTACCCACCGGAAAGGCCATTGAGGAATCGGTAGAACTCGCCCACGAGATTTTCAACCGGGTGTTCAGGAAGGTGCCAGAGAAGTTGAACAGCAGGTAGAATGACTCCATCTTCGCCGTTATGGGATGAGCGATGGCAAATAGACGCAAGGCTTACATTCTCAGCCAAGATGAACACTTCTGGCGCGGGTTCATCATCGACTTGGACGTGAGGGACGCGCTGCCTTTATTCAGGCGAGCGCATGTAACGAGGTTCTCCAAAGACCCAGAAACCGTCCATGAAGGGTGGATGGGATTCCGTACCATCGTCACTGCCAACGAGAAGGACTTCGTGCGCTATATCCTAGCGCATTCCAACAAAGACTCCGGACGGATTTGTCAGGATTGTTGGGGATTGCTCGTACTTCCCGGCAATGCGGTCACGAGAGAGCGGCTGATTCCCAAGGTAAAGAATGGAATCAAAATTGGCGGATTTCTTATTCCTTGGCGAGCGGTCGCGTATGCCAATCTCTGTGTCACTCTTCATGCCGACGGCTCTGTCGGAGTACGTCGATTCGCACGTTGCATTCGATGCGACAAAGACTTTCCGATTAAAGAGAAATGGTACCTAGACCTACCCGTAATAAGGAAGCGCAAGTCGGCGACCGAAAAGGAGTAGCAGGTTCTGATGTGCGGACGATACGGAAGACGGGCGGACAAGCAGCGCATCGCAGAGTGGATGCAAGCGCACAATACCGGCGTATTCGATGATTCCTACTTTGCGCCTTCGTACAACGTCGCCCCGCAGAGTTTCCAGCCGGTCGTGAGGCTCAATTTGGAGACGGGTGAGCGCGAGTTGACCGTCATGCGATGGGGTCTCATTCCGTCGTGGATACTCTTCCGAAAATCTCTCCTTTTCTATTCTGTTGCGCTCTGGGTTTGGAGAGTGACTGCGTAGCCGAGGTGTTCGAGCTTCCTGGTGTGGTAGCGTTTGATCTGTTCGGCTCGGGAACGCTCGAAGTAATCGGGGCCGAGGTCCTGGTAGGGCCTGCGGTCGGTAAGCATGTGCCAGGCAATAACCAGCACAGAGTGCGCAACCGCGATGAGAGCTCGCTTTTTGCCCCGATGCACCATGACGCGCCGGAACACGGATGCAAGATAGGTACTCTTAGCACGCGAGGCAATCCAGGCGACCTGAGCGATGAGGCCTCGCAGCCACGGGCTTCCGTGACGGGTTCTGCCCGACAGACGCTTGCCGGCGCTCTCATGGTTGCCGGGGCATAGTCCGGCCCAACTGGCCAGATGCCGTGCCGAGGGAAACTGTGCCATGTTGGTTCCGATCTCAGCGATCAACGCACACGCCGCAATACGATCGATGCCGGGAATGGTGTCGAGCAAAGTTACCTGCTCGGCAAATTGCGCTGCGTGCCGCATGATCTCTCGCTCGAAAATGGCGACCTCAGCTTCCAGCCACTCGGCTTGCGCCAGCAGTCGCCGCAGCAAGAAGCGATGATGGATGGACACTCTACCTTCCAGCGCAAACATCAGAGCTGTCGATTTCGACCGAAGCCTGCCGCGAGCCATGCCCGCCAGCACTTCGGCATCAACCTCACCGTCACAGATGTGCTTGAGCATGGCGCGGCCCGAGACTCCGAGGATGTCGGTTACTACGGACGCAAGTTTGATGTTCGCGTCCTCCAGCACCTTCTGAATGCGGTTGACGATGGCGCCACGTTCCCGCATGAGGGTGGTGCGCGAACGAGTCAAATCGCGCAACTCACGGATCGGCTTTGGAGGTACGAAGCTAGCCTTGATGAGTCCGTGCCGAAGCAGCGTCGCGATCCAAACGCAGTCGGCTGTATCGGTCTTTCTGCCGGGAACGTTCTTCAGATGTGCCGCGTTGGCCAGCACTACCTCCACCTGTCCCTCGATAAGGTTGAAGATCGGCTTCCAATAAACGCCCGTGCTTTCCATCGCCACATGCGTCACTTTGTGCTCTGCGAGCCAATCCGTCAAGGCAAGTAACTCACGCGTCGTGGTGGCGAACTGCCGCACTTCGCTCGTGAGCTTGCCGCTACGATCCGCAGCTAACACGCATGCAGAGATACTCTTCTGATGCACGTCGATGCCGCAGCAGGACGTATGTAACACTGCAAGGTCTTCCACGCGCTGTCTTTTCATCGCACTCTCCTCTGGCCGCCAGCGTCGGGATGCCGGATAGAGGCGATTCTCTTCCGCGTGCTCAGCCTGCGAAGGCATGGCAACAGTGCGTTGTTCCAGAAGGCATCCGGGTCAGGCTGTTGGGCGGGCTCGATAGCCGCAATGTATCCCTGGCCTCGTTTCCGGCCAGCGGCCTGCCTCCACCGTACTTCAACTCTCGTTGATTTTCATGCGGGGTTGTGTGGCTAGCCTCATGAGGGCTGTTGGCGAATATTATCTACTTTGTTTTCAATAATATATTGAAGATTATACTCCACTCGCCCGCGACTCTAGCCAACGCCCCTCGAAGATAAGTGGATCAGCGCGGAAGAGGTACGCGCAATCGTCGGCTCGAACTATGGCGGCGAACGCGCAGCCGCCGTTTACTCACTGACGAGAACCGCCAAGCTGAACGGAATGGATCCGAAAGGCTCCCACCTTTAAGTCTCGATTTGCATCGCCGAAGATCCGATCAACCGATTTGACGAACCACTTCACAGAAATCTCACTGAGGCCTTCCAACCAGCCGCCAGTGCTATCTGCCGGTGAACACTTGGCGGTCGATTTGAATAGGCAGAACTGCTGCATCCGCGCACGCCGATCAGATTCTGGATACCAGCCGAATGCGCGATCAGCATCTGCGCTTACCACTCACCTCTTCACAGAGCACAAAACATTCTGGCCTTGTTCTTGGGTGCGGCGATGTAATTCACGTCTGATACCCTCTTTCGGGCTGGTCGTGCTCGCGGCCGATAGTAAAATACAAAGGGAACGTAAGAGGTAATGGATGCCTTTGATCTCACGTCGTGATCTCATTTCCGCGGGGGTGGCGGCGAGTGCCACGGTCCTTCTTCCGCACGAATTGTTCTCATCCTCGGGTAAGTTGACCAATTCAGCCGTAGAGTCTGTTTTATTGAGCGCAAGCGGACAGGTTGAACAGCCAGCGAATTCCCCTTACCCTGCAGGCAAGCAGGCAGAGATACTTGATCTCGCGCGACACACCCTCACAAATCTGTTTGCGGGCAAGACGTTGTTGGAATTGCAGTCTGATGCAGACCAGTTGGGAATTCCGTCAGCCGAGCGAGTCAATATTACGTTGAGATGTGCTGGTCGAATACGCGGCTCGATGTCAGCGCCAGGCGCAAATCTCGGCACTCAGGTCGTAGAGTCTGTTTATCATGTCGCGATGGATCGCCGCTACGGGGGCCCTCTTACCAGATGGGAAATGCCGGATGCAATCCTTGAAGTATGGATTCAGATCGGGGCATCGGGGATTAGCCGTGATGCTCGACTGGAAAAGAATATCCTCCTTTTGGGCATCGAAGGATTGGAGATCGAGGGTCGCGGCAGATTGGCCTACTATAAGCCATCGGTCGCAATTACGAGTAAGTATAAGACCGATGTAGCTTTCTTCCAGGCATTGTGCAAAAAAGCCGGATTGGATAGAGATGCGTGGCAACAGCCTGATGTAAGTCTTCGCAGGACACAGTGGCTCTGTCTGCCCAGCGTTAGCAACGCATATTTCTTTGGCCTGACGCCTAACGCCGAGGCCAAATTCCCGATAGCGCTGAATACTTGTATTGAAGAATCTGCCAATTTTCTTATTCGGAATCAGAACGCAACTGGATGCACGGGCTACCTCTATGATCCTATCGCTGATGTATTTGTAACGAAGAAGACAAACCTCGTCCGCTCTGCCGGATGTTTGTTCGCACTCTCCCAAATTCTGCAAAGCAATCATCGCATCGCTAGCGATGAAGCCTTCAAGACTAGTACTGTGCAAATGGCGCGGGGTTTGCTCAACTTAACGTCACTCGCAGCCGATGGCAGGAGAATTCTCCAGGAAGAAGCCGGGAAGATTTCGGAAGAGGAGAGAGCCGAAGAACTGCCGGAAGACGAAGAAATGGCTGGCAAACTTCCAGACGAGGATGAGAGGGCTGGCGAACTTCCGCCGGTTGGGGCAACCGCGCTTCTTACTGCAGCACTTAGCGATGGTATTTTACAAAGGGAGTTTCCTCAGGAATACAAACAACTCTACCGTAGCATCGTCTCAGCGCAGAAGCCCGATGGCCGTTTCGTCACCCATTTCGGAGAGACTGTGGAAAGCGAACGAGCGGCAAATTACTATTCTGGCGAGTCCCTCTTGGTCCTGGCCTTGGAAGCCGAGCGGGGAAATAAGGGAGCCTTGGAGATGTGTAGACGCGCCTTCCAGCCCTATGCGCTTCTCTTCAGAACAACTCCGACCTCCGCCTTTGCTGGATGGCATATCGATGTCTGGTCTCGGATCGCTCTCTTGACCGGAGAGCGTACATACGCGGATTTTGTCTTCGAGCAGACGGACTGGCTTCTGAAGTTACAGATCAAGAGTCACCAGGACGTGCGTTGGGTCGGAGGGTTTTCGCAATCCGGAGCCGCTCCACAGTTCTCAACCATTGTCTTTATGGAAGCTGCTGTGCGATCTCTAAAATTGGCAATCAAAACCGGAGATGCAGAAAGAACCACGAGATACACCGATTGCATACGCTTAGGCCTGCGCTTTTGCAAGCAACTTAGACTGGAGGAGACACAAGCCACTCTGCTTGCCAATCCGCTACGTTGCAAAGGAGGCGTTGCGCTCGACCTGATCGACCGCAGAGTGCGCTGCGACGCTGTTCAGCACTTCATCACCTTATGCCTCGCTGCCGAAGAGATCAAAGAAAATCTGTTCTAAGGTGGGCACTACCTAGGCTCAGCTCCGTTCGTCCTCAAAGAGATGAAGTCGACCGACAGGTCAGGAAAAGTCAATTGCATGTCTGTATCAGAACAAGTTATAAGAGCCGCCTACACGGACCACACTGTCCGAGTCTATCAGGCATATGGTCCAGAGATAGCCCTGCCCGCGATTGAGTATGGTCGCTTTGTTCCTCCGTTTAGCCTCCAAAGAATGACCTGGATAAAGCCATCGTTTAACTGGATGATGTATAGATCTGGATACGCCACCAAACCGAAGCAGGAGATCGTACTTGGGATTGACATTACACGGGAAGGTTTCGAGTGGGCGCTAAAGAATGGGGTATTATCCAAATTCACCCCTTCCGTCCACGCCTCGTATGACGAGTGGAAAAATCTATTAGCAACTAAGCCCGTCAGGATTCAGTGGGATCCAGAGAGAGACTGGCGACTGCGACCGATAGCCGGTGTAAGGGCAATTCAGTTGGGACTTTCAGGCGAGGCCATTCATCGCTATGTAAACCAATGGATCGCCCAGATAGAAAACGTAACACCTACTGCTCGGATGCTTGCTGCTGATGCCGAAAACTTTGACATCCCGCCCTTGCTACCCAGTTCCTTCGAGCGACCCTACCCAATTGACGCAGCCATAATGGCAGCAATTTGCCTGGACTGAACTTCTCAGGTTGCCTTATTCAGCAGCATTGTTGCTGTCTCTCGCAGAATAGGGGTTTCTGAAGCTGCGATCTGCTCCAACCTCGCTTTGGCTTCTGGGCTTTGCAACTTCCAGAGCGCCCAAATCGCCTTTACAGCCAAAGCCCTATTCTCGTCAAACTTGAGATATTCCGGTACCCATTGAGTTGCACGGAAAAGCGCATCTGCTGCTTCAGGCTCCCTCAACTTGTCCAACGCTCCAACTACATCTTCGTGACTATTATGCCAATCTGCATCGACCAATAGGCACAGAATATCTAAGTGCTCATGACGAAATCCAAACATAAAGCCAACCATCAATGCACAGGACAAGTCCCTCCCGTCTTGTGCACGGTATGATTCTTCCAGCAGGTGCAAAGCCAACCTGCCATCTTCGACGGCTGAAGGAAATCTTCGCAAGAATTCCTCCTTTGAGACCCTCTGTATCCCATTGAGCCGCTTAACCATACCTAGGCACAGATTCTGTTCTTCTGCTGTCATCATTTCGAAACCGCCTGAAAGCTAACGATGTTACCATTAAACGTCTGTAACGCAGGACCTTGTCCTAGTCCGATATTGATCAAACCGTCCTCGCCCTTGAAGTATGCGTTTGTTGCTCCCCAGCCGCTTTCCACTGCTGGAAGGTCACCATAAGTGGCCGCAACCAGATTGCTGTTGTCTCTAACCCCCATGCTCACAAGCGAGTCTGTTGTACCAGGTTGAACGTTAAATTGGACGGTGACACCATTGTACATGCTTGCTCTTTCAAGACTTTCAGTAATGAAAGTCTCACCGGTTGCTGGAATCTCTCCTGTATCCAGTAGCTGCTCGAAGTTAGCCTGACTCATCGTTCGATAAAAGGTTTCAATTCCTTCCTGAAACGCTGTCTGTCCAACTTCTGCTTCGCTTTCCAACAAATCAAGTTCGGCTTCGTTCCCCTCAAGGAGAGTAGGCAACATGACTGTCATTTGGACCAGAGGATGTTTATCTACCCATGTTGCCGCTTTATCTATGGGGCTCGTTAACCACATCCATGCGCTCAATAAATCCCCGCTTATTGACTCGCCGCCCGTGCCCGATGCGATAGAAGTCGATCCACCATCAGAAGGCGCAGCATCTGGGCTGGAGTCGCCCGTGAGTATAGTGGATGTAGCGGATCCCCAAAGAGTTCCATCACTATTGTAGTAATAAGTTGTGCTCGATGTTGTACTATTCGTGTCTGCGAATACTGGGTCGGATGTACCATCTCCTGGTGGTGTACCACCTCCTGGTGGATTATCATCATCATCGTCATCGTCATCAAGACCTAGCCTATCCACCTTATTCATTGGGCGATTCGTCAGATACGAATAGCGATTGAGCGACTGCGGATCGATGAGCGAATAACTCCCATTCGATGGGTCGGGAGAGATCCAACGCCCCTGCGCCGGGGAATAATGCCGGAAGCGAGTATGGTCTGTGCTGTTTTCTGAATCACGCTCATGGTCGGTGAATGGAAATTCATCACCGCTGTTGTCGGCAACCAGTTGTCCATATGGAGATACGTTGGTCGAACTTGTGACGTTACCATTCGTGTCGGTCTGATGAGCAAGCGAGTCGAGATGATCTCCCATACGCCAAGTCGGCGCCCCCGAGGAAGTGGCAGTTGCAGGAATCGATGCAATGAATCGCCCCGCCCCATAAATGTGATCGGTCCAATTTCCGGTCGATGTATTGTATGCATTCGGGCAACGCCATTCTTCCTTTTGCCATCGTCCTGTAGTGAAGTGGAAGGATGGATTCCAACAGAGTTGTTACGGTGTTGCGTAGACGGAGCCGGGCAGAGGCAGAGCGCCT
>JBEKRS010000138.1:0-11168 GCA_049518535.1 Occallatibacter sp.
CTTGCGACGCTGATAGAGAGTGATCGCGTCCGACCGCCGACCGACCTTTTCTCGGAATCGCCGGCCCTCTATGTAATAGTTGATCCACCAGATGCCACTCTCGGCCGGCATCTCGTAGACGCCTTTGATCGATTTCGGCTTCTTGATCGTCGCGTTTGCCATCGTCTCCCACCCCATGTTCCGCTGTATTTAACTATGACACCGAAGGGGGGTAGTGGTGGCTGTTTTGGTGGCTGTTCGGATTGAGAAATCATGCTTTTGGGTGCATCCCGGTGCAACGAGCGTCCATGTAAGCCATTTATAATCAACGAAAGTGCAATCCGGTGCAACGCGGTGCAAACCGTAAAATTCCCCTGTTAACCGAAGGGTTGTAGGTTCGAGTCCTACCTGAGGAGCCAATTAGAATCTTAGACTTACGACCTCTTTTCACTCCTCGATGATCCTCAAAAATGCCCGACTGTGGGGACTTTTGTGGGTACTCCACATCAAAATGCTGCGTATTTGTGGGCGATTCTGAGCAATGATTCTCTGCAATCTCTGCGGTGGGAGTGTTTCCCTTCATCACCTCTGGCCGCTCCTTGTTGGACCGGTTGCTGCCGTTCTGCAACCCATGTGGGGACTTCTGTGGGGACCTCTCGGCTCGCCTTCCCATGTCGGATTCCACCGTGTCCGGCTTTCCGTTGACAATGGATTCTAGTGCACGGCGTTTTGCCTCCATGCGGATGTGGCTATAGTGCTTGAGCATCTGTTTGGAGACATGGCCGGCAATGTCCATGATGGTCTGATCGCCTGCGCCGCTTTCGGCAAGGTCGGTAATCAGCGTGTGCCGGTTGTCGTGCCAACGGCCCTTTACCTTGGCATTCGCGCGCACGTTGTTCCATGCCGTTTTGAGCGTGGTGACGGAACGAGTCGGGTCCCTTGGACTCGGTTTTCCAAAGGGGAAGACGTACCACTCGGGGAGGGGCTTCCCGAACTTTTCCTTGTACCACTCGCCGTACTCTGAGAAGACATCAAGGAGCGTCGAATTCAGAGGAATCGTCCGGCCCTCGCCGGCATCGGTCTTGCTTCGGCCCACGGCCAGGTAATTCTTTGTAAAGTCGATTTGTCCCCAGGTCAGGGTCTTGATCTCGGCATCGCGCATCCCGGCGTTGAGCGCCAGCGTCAACGCGAGAAAGATGTGCGGTGAACGCGCTTTGCGGGCCTCCTCCAGCATCCTGTCTTTTTCCGCCTGCGTGTAGGCTTTTCCGACAGTCTGGCGAACCTTCAACTTGAGCATCTTTCTTTTGCGAAGCCGGATGCGGAGCAGGTCGCCGGGGTCTCCCAAGATGCGCAGCAGAAAGCCTACTTCTTCGTTGGCGCTCTTGGGTGCGGCGCTCTCACCGAGGCGCGCATTTTGGTAGTGAATGACGGCCGCCTCGTTGAAATCAACCAGCATCTTACTGCCAAGGTTGCGCTTCAGATGATTGATCGCATACTCAGCAAATACCGCAGACTGTGGGAGTCGCAATTTGTAGGCAGCGAAGTACTCGTCTGCCATGTCACTGAAGGTACGAACTCGTTCATGGCGCTGGTCCGTGAAGTTGTTGAACCCTGCTTCCAGTTCGCGCTTGCGCTTCTGCTCCGCGCCTTTCGCAACAGTCTTCGAGGGAGATTTCGAGGACTCGCGGATGCGCCGCCCGGCGAACCAGAACTCGTACCACCAAATATCACCGCGTTGAAAAAGGCTCATGAGAATGGCTCCTGTTTTTCTGCTTATTCTCTTTCCTCAGGGGAAGATTCAAACGACAATGCGCGCCGGATTGTGCGCACATCAAGAAACATCTTTTGCGGGCCGCTGACGGCTGCTTCTTCGACAGGAATGAAGCCGTAGCGTGCGTACCAACCCGTCTTATCGGGATAAGCGTCGGTGACGATGCAGCGACAGCCAACCTCGTCGGCCACACGCACGGTAATCTTGAGTGCCTCCGAGATCAAAGCGTGCCCCAGGCCTCTGCCGATGAAACGTTCATCCACTGCAAGGCGTGCAAGCAGGATCAACGGAAGATCGTAAGGCGGCAAACCGCGCACGAACTTCTTGGGAAACCGGTCGCGTGGGACACTGGAGGTTGCCAGTGTGAAGTAGCCTAGAACGGAGTGCGGCGCGGATTCGTCCACGGCGATGTATGTCACGCCGATGGACACTTTTTGCTGATTCGTCCACGCATGGCGCTTCAGATAATTGTTGAGCGGCTCGTCTCCACAATCGAAGTTCGCAACCTCATCGAATTCTTCGAGACGACGAATCGTGACAGACACGTTAGCGCCTCATCGCCCGAACAAGGGCTTCTGTGGGTTCGGCTGGCTGACCGGATACGAGCTCTGCTAGGCTGCCCAGTTCTTTGTCTGTCCAGCGAATATCGACGTGCGGTAATGTGATTTCGGGAGCGACACGCTCCAGCCGGGGGAACAGCAGAACCTTTCGTTCCCCGCTGGCACTCTCGCTGACGATGCGATGTCCGCGCTTGCGTTCTGAGACTGCCCAGCGGAAGAGCGTCAGCGCATCAGTTAAGAAATCCGAGTTGCTGCTCATCTGCAATTCCGCCTTAAGTGCGCGGACCATGTGATCTTCTGAGGGCGCAAGATCGGCCTGGAACTTCGTCTTGTGTATCTTTTTCGACGAAGCGTGAGGCTTGGTATGTGGCTGCGCTACTTGCTTTGTTTTTGCTTTGACAGTTGGAGGCATCGGAGTACTCCTGATTACAGGATACTCTCTTTGTGGCATGATTTCGAGTGTATTCCGATTCATTTCCCCCCCCCTCTCTCTTTCACTTATATCTCCCGCAGTGTGATGGTTCTCCTGATTATTCGGGGCATCTGTTTCACCCCGTTCGTCTTAACAAAGCTGATCCACGCACGGATCGTGGTTTGATTCTTTGATCTGGATCGTCGCCACCAGAGGGTTGAGCCTCCTCCCAACGGTTCAACTCCTCTTCGTCATAGCGAACCAGCGATCCGAACTTTCGGAATTTCGGTCCACGGTTCTCAAGACGCCACCGGCGTAAGGTCGCAAGGCTGATGCACGTTCGTTCCGAGACTTGAACTTCTGTTAGGTATCGTTCGTTCATGACGACTGTCACCCCCATCTCTTTCGGATTCCTTTGATTACTCGTGGCGAAGCGCGCTTGCGCTCCTTTTGCCAACCGTGCAACAGACCATCGCGTCTTGTCCAATAACTTTTTGGAAGTAGCCGATAACTTTTTGGATTTGCGATTGGCACCGGAGGGCCAGTTCGGGAGGACTATCCACAGGAAGTTTGAGCCGAGAAGTCTCAAAATTGTCATTTCTGCTCAAGATAGAGACAAAAGCAAAAATTTCGCGTCAATATGCAGTAAATGCACGCGGGATGTACAACCCGAATCCAGATTGCCAGTTTTTACCGGGCGCGCGCATCTGTGCGTGATCGGACCGCCCGGCTTGCCTTCGTGATGCCTTGGAGTATCCGTGCGCCGAGGTGCGTCCATTATGACCGATGGGCAATTCAGAATTCGGGATATGGAAATCGTCGTTGCCCTCCATGAAGAGGGCAATATGACCCAAGCAGCAAAGCGCAGCGCGGTAATGGCGGAGTTGTTGCTACAGCATCCGGACGCGCTTTCGTTGCACATGCAATGGAGATCGTTCAGTTATGCCGGCGGGCCGTACACGAAGCGCACGAGAGCAAGCGTAACGAACCTAGTAGGCTGCGAATAGGCGTATCCACGTTTCATCCCCTCTCCGTCATTCAGTTGTTGCACTCTGTCGAGCTTCGTCTGTACCGTAATCTCTCCATTGAAATTGTCAGTGCTTACTCGCTGGATCTCATCTCGCGGGTCCAACAGCACGAACTTGATCTTGCTCTGGTCACAACGCCCCCGCCGAATGCGCAGATCACATCTGTCCATGTTGCAACAAATCCATTCATGATCGCAGTGCGGGAGAATCATCCATTGGCTGCCAGTCCATCTGTCCGGCTGAACGAGATTGCGCCGTATCCTTGGATATTCTTCAACCGAAGCGTGCATCATCATCTGCACGACATGATTCAGCGGCGGGTCAAGGAAGAATACGGACCCATCAGTATTCGTCATTACATCAGCAGCGAGGATCAGATTGCAGCATTGCTGACTGACAGCCAGACTGTGGCTTGGATTACGCCTACTGGCAGAGACAAGTTATCGAGTAGCGAATTCAAATTCGTCCCGCTTCTCGATTCCCAAATCAATCTTGAAATGCGCCTTGCGACGCGGGCAAACAACAACTCGCCATTGGTCAGCGAGTATGTGCGCAGCTTTATGAAACGGGTCGAGGAGCAGCGTGCGCCGTTGCAACTGCAATTGCCGATTGTGTTGAGAGGCAATGAAGCAGTGCAAGAATGACTGGGCCTAATTCGCCAGCATTGAATTCAGGTGCGTCCCCAGCGTTATGATTGAAGCCAAAGAGCGGATGCCTGAAAACTCCGGGAATGGAGGAAAAGCCAAGAATGGACTCAGAGGACATGGACCGCACTGTATCGTCGATGCCGTTTGTCTACGACCAACTCAAAGGATTAGGGGTGAGCGCGAGCGTTTGGGATGATGTCCTTGACGAGCTGTTCGATGAACCATTCGGAAATATCCCCGGCCCCTTCGGTTTTCTTTTGGCTGACTTCAATGGGAAACTTGGACCTCAGAGGCTGGACTACTCGCGGCCCGAAGGTATTTCGGACCACGATTACGTGCGGAATCTGTTGAGGCAAACTATCGAAGAATTCGCTAGCGACCCCGAACTACCAAACGATGACGGTTCCGATTGCGATGAAGCGATCAGAGAGTATTGGGCACACCGCGCCTCTCTCAACTGAGGCGACTCGCGACTTTGAAAGAAATGGAGTTGGTCGTCGGAAAACTGGTCAGATCGGCGCTTCAGAGAACTAATCGTGAAAACAAACACCCAAAGATGTGGGGCTGCGGGCAGAAAGGCTAAATACATTGCCATTTCCGACCCGATCCACCGCGAATCTTTAAGTCAATTCGATGCATGGGACCCCCTGGACAGGCTATTGTTGATTCTGCATTAATGATTGAGTTGGTTGAGCACGTCCTCCTAGATTGGGACAATTCGCATTGGAGAACGACAAGAGGTATGTATGCCGGGTGACATGAATCCGTGGGATCCCAACGATTGGGAAAAACACATTCAGAAAGTGCTCAAAGTGCGCTACGGGCAGCCCGTTGGTAGCTACCAGCACATTCCTGCGGACATCAAGGGAGATTGCGGACTTGAAGGATTCGCCCATGACGGCACGGCGTACCAATGCTACGCTTGCCAGAATTGGAACGACTTCGGCGTCCTGCTAGATCATCAGAAAAACAAGATGACGGCTGATATTGGCAAGCTCCTTCGGAAAGAAGAGGAACTGCTGAAGATCATGGGGGATATCAGAATCGGGATCTGGAACTTCGTCCTTCCGTTTTGGAATGACAAAGATCTTCTAAAACATGCGCGCAAAAAGGAGGAAGAAGTGCGCAGGAAGAGTCCCAAACACGTGACTTCGGAGTTCAGGATTTCCGTCATCACGAATGAAGAATTTGCTGTCGAAACGCAAGCGTTAGCCAAACAGGATCTGTATCAGTTCGATGTCAAAGGTCAAATACCAAACAGTGTAGCCGCCGTTGCGAAATGGTTCGATGACAACAAGGGGCTGGAGATGGCCGGGAATCTGACCCGCAAATCGATCATTATCGCGAAGGGCAAGTCCGAGGACATGCGGAGAAAATTCCTGAACCGGATCGTAAAGGACTTCACCAACGGGCAGGTGGTACTAGGAAGGCTGGAACTGGATCTGCCTGATGTCTATGAGAATGTCATCGAGCGCAAAACGTTCCGCGAAGACGAGTTGGAAGCTGAATGTGTTACCAATACGTCTGTGCCTGGTGAGTTCTTCAACGCAACGCTTGCGGGATATAAATCGCAGTTGAGAGCTGTTTCCGGAATTAGCCCGCACGCGGCTGACCTTCTGGCGCGGGAAGCTGTCGCGGATTGGCTTTTGCGTTGTCCCCTGGAGTTCGAATGATGGACGAGAAGAGCCTCAATGTCGCTAGCAATCAGTCGTTCAGGTTTAAGCGGCGCCCCATGGCGATTGCGGCCGAGCTTCGACCTGACTGGAAGATTGGCGCTCTGTTGCTCATTCTGCACCTTAGTTCACGGGGTGGTAAAAGCTCGCTCCGCCGATTGCATATTTTGAATTGGGCGCTCCGTTCGTCCAAGAACCGAGCGGAGTTTGAACAAGTCCGGGAGCATCAGCAGCCGCTTTTTAGTTTCCAATTCCGCTTTGAACCGGCGCTCGGTCGTGCCATCAATTTAGCGGTGGGTGAGAAGTACGTTGAGTGGGTCGGCGGAAACCGGCTCCAGATCACACCAAAAGGCCAGAGGTGGATCAAAGATATTCTCAAAGATGAGTCTGTCATGCACGAAGAGCGGAATTTCTTGGAACGGATTGGCAAGGACATCACGGAAGGCATCGCCACGGAGATGATTAAGGTGAAAATCTTCTGATGCTGCGTATACGGCACCTGCTTATCAACATAAACACGGATCAAGGCGTGTTTGGGACGCGGCAAGATTTTCACGACGGCCTGAATATAATTCGTGCGGAAAACTATGCTGGGAAATCGCAGGTGGTTCAATCGATTATGTACGCGCTTGGGATGGAAGGAATGCAAGGGCCGTCCCACGCCGTTCCGCTAGCCCACGCCATGACGGAATATCTCGATTACTATGTAGCCGGCAAGAAGCTAAATGCCAAAGTTATTGACTCGATGGTTTCCATCGAGATCGAAAATGGGCATCAGCAATTCCTGACCGTGCAGCGGGCAATCGCCGGCGAACGCAATCGCCACCTGATGACCGTATATGAAGGTCGTGCGGTCACGAAGAAAGAAGGGCTAAGCACAGCTCGCGATTATTTTGTTCGAGAAGGCGGAGCGACCAGTAGCGAACTCGGCTTCCATCGTCTGCTTACGGATTTCATAGGGTGGGACTTGCCGATGGCTCCCAGGTTTAACGATATTGATTGCCCGCTATATCTGGAGACGATCTTTCCACTCGTCTATGTAGAGCAGAAGCTCGGCTGGGGAAGGCTTCCAGGTCGCTATCCGACTTGGCTTGGTATCCGCGACGTGGGACGTCGAACAGTCGAGTTTATCTTAGGGTTGGATGCCTATGCTACAGCCCTGGAACGGATTGCGGTGCAGGATGAAATTAAACGGTTGAGACGCGAATGGTCCGCCGCCAGGTCGCAGACGGAGAAATCTGCTTCGGCAGTAATGGGAACCGTCCGTGGCCTCCCCGTAGACCCTGTCGCCTCCTGGCCACCGGAGGTCCCGCCCACGCTTTCGGTGTTGCAGTCAGCCAAATGGGTGCCGATCGCGGACCATCTGAAGACTATGCGCGCGCGGTACTCTGACTTGCAGGCAATTGAGGTCCCATCGACGATTAATGCGGAGCCGCAGATTCGCGCGGAACTAAGCGAACTTGAGCGAACGCTCGCGGCGCAGGAACACTCCGTAGCGGCCCTTTACGAACTGTTCGAGAGCGATAGCGCTGAGGCAGAATCTCTCCAGCAGCGCATCGACGGCATCAATGATGATTTGAGAAAGTACAAAGACTTGCGGAAGGTGCGCAAGTTGGGCTCGAACGATCAGCCCGAAGTTGTCAGCGGGCATTGCCCCACCTGTCATCAGGAACTCGCGGATTCACTTCTCGATACCGCCAACCGAGCCATCCCCATGACGGTCGACCAAAACGTGAGCTTCTACGAGGAGCAAATCCAGTTGTTCACGGCGGTCCACTCCAATGCGATCAACAATATCGAAACGGCGCAGAAAGATTTGCGCGCGCGACGCTCCGAAGTCACCCGGTTGCGAGATCGAATTCGCGACATACGCGAAACGCTGGTCTCTGCCTCCGGGTCACCATCGATCGAAGCCATTTCGGAGCGCATCCGTCTACAGGAGAGGATCAATCGAGTAGAGACGCAGCAGCAGATGTTCGAAGAACATATGGCTGAACTCGCTGAACTAGCGAGCGGATGGTTAGAAGTGCAAGAGCGTCTTAAAGCGCTCCCCAAGGGTGCTCTATCGGAGAGAGACCAGAAGAAGCTCTCGGTTCTACAAGATTCGTTTCACCGGCAGCTCACGCAATACAAAATGGGAAGCCTTGATGTGTCGGAGGTGAAAATCTCCCCCGGCACCTACGAACCGGAAGTGGCGGGCGTCAATCTCAGCGCCGACGTTTCCGCGAGCGACCTGATTCGACTTCATTGGGCATATCTTCTGGGGTTACTCGAAGTCGGTACGCAAGAGACGGGCAATCACCCGGGCCTGCTGATGCTCGACGAACCGCAGCAGCAGTCAGTGGAAGAGACATCCTTCAGGGAGATGCTGCGCCACGCAGCGGGCGAGAAGAATTGCCAGATCATCATAACTACCAGCCATGATCGAGCAATAGACTCTTACCTGAAGCAAATCGGCGTGAAACACGTCGCAGAGTTCGGGGATGATCGAATTTTGCAGAGGCTATCAAGTTGATGGAAGCCTTGATTGAACGCTTTCTGCGCACGCTCACGCGCCGGGCATGAGGGCTGAGCATCTCGATAACTAATGGGAAGTCTGTCAGTGTTTCCCGATTTCAGTACATATGGATCTCAGTTGTTGCCAGCCGTCCATCCCATGAAATGAGAACTGGCGAGCTTTAAGGTCCAGAGATGAGCGCGGCTTACAACTTTGTTCCAAGAGTTCTCTTTCGACGCGGTCACTCGAAAAGATCAGGCTGCGAGGACGCGCTTTCAGGTTCGCGGAAGTTGCTCAGGCCGACACCGACGAGACGGAAACGTTGTCGTGGACCGAGGCTGATACGCTCTCTAAGCGAAAGGGCGATGCTGGTCAGCTCATCGCACGAAGAGGGCGGTTGCGGCGATGTGCGGCTGCGAGTGAGGATCTTGAACTCGCTGGTTTTGAGCTTGAGAACCACTGTGCGAGGTATTCGTGACTCCTTGCGCGAAGCCGCCCAGGTCTTCTCCGCAAGCTGGCGAATCATTGGCTCCGTTTCCGATAGCGGCACGTCTCGCTCAAACGTATCTTCAGCGGAGACCGATTGCGTGGGCCTGTCGGGAACGACGGGATTCTCATCAATCCCGCGAGCCAACTGGTAGAGACGCAAGCCATGACTGCCGAACGCGCTTTCGAGAGCGGACAATTCCAGACCCTGCAAATCACCAACGGTCAGTATTCCGAGCTTTTCAAGCCGCGCCTCTGTCACCTTGCCTACACCGGGGATGCGCCCGACAGTGAGAGGTGGCAGAAAGGTAGCTACTTCATCCGGTTGGATGACGAACAGACCGTCCGGCTTGCGCCAATCAGAAGCGATCTTTGCCAGAAACTTGTTGGGTGCCACACCAGCGGAGGCCGTCAGATGCAGCTCCTCGCGGATCTGCTTCCGAATCGCGCTGGCGACTCGCGTAGCGGTCGGCAGTCCGGTCTTGTTTTCGGTCACGTCGAGATATGCTTCGTCCAGTGAAAGCGGCTCCACAAGATCGGTATGGCTCTTGAATATCTCCCGCACAAGGCGAGATACGGCTCGATAGCGCAGGAAATCCGGCGGAATGAAGACTGCATCGGGGCATAAGCGTTCCGCTTGAACCGCAGGCATTGCTGAACGTATCCCGAAGCGTCTGGCCTCATACGAAGCGGCACAAACAACGGAACGCTTTCCGCGCCACGCGACAACGACGGGCTTGCCGCGTAGTTGCGCGTCATCCCGTTGTTCAACGGACGCATAAAACGCGTCCATGTCGACATGTACGATTTTACGCATAGCCGTCTGATACGAATTCTAGCCCCGGTTTGGATATGTGGGCGAGCACTATCTGCTTGGTCGGGGAGCACTGCCGCTCAGTGAAAGTCATGGGATCGGATACCGGAGCTGGTGATGTCGAGCGGGATAATTCGTTGGGCTTTGACGTGAACAACTCCATCCTGATTTTGGAGCGGCCCTTCAATTAAGAGAAATCGGTTGCGCGTCACAACGATGCGGTTCTGCTCGAATACATCAGGTGCGAGGATGATGTTGGCGATGCCCGTTTCGTCTTCGAGGGAGAGAAAGACGAATCCCTTGGCGGTGCCGGGGCGCTGGCGTGCGATGACGCAGCCGCCGATGCGAGCAGGTTGATTGCTGCGTCTCTGCATGAGTTCTTCGGCTGACAGGATGCCGTCCTGCCGGAGAGCTTCGCGGTGATAGGCCATCGGGTGTGGGCCTGTGGTGAGGCCGGTTCCCATGTAATCAGCTGCAAGGCGCTCATCGGTTGTCATCTTCTGTAGCGGGGTTGGAACGTTATCGCCGGTGCGGGCACTGTCGGCACCTCGCAATAGAGGACCAACGGGACGGCCAGCTTGTTCCACCTGCCAGAGAGCATCGCGTCGATGCTCGACTTTGCCGAGCGTGTTGAGCGCGCCGATTTGTGCGAGCGTAACGAGTTCACCGCGGTTGAGAGCGGGTACTCGAAGCGCCAGTTCATCGACGGTTTGAAAGATTCCGTTCTGACTCCGTGCGGCGAGTAATTCATTTGCCGATGATTGCCGCAGCCCCTTGGCATAGTTGAAACCGATGCGTAGCGAGAGCAAACCATCGCGCTCTTGCTCCAATGTACAGAGCCAATCGGAACGCTGCACGTCCATCGGGCGAACGCGCAAGCCGTGGCGCTGCGCGTCTTTGATGAGCACGGCGGGCGAGTAGAAGCCCATCGGCTGGTTGTTGAGCAGGCCGCAAGTGAACGCCGCCAGGTAGTGGACCTTGAGGAAAGCTGAGGCATAGGCGATCAGCGCGAAGCTCGCCGCGTGCGACTCCGGGAAGCCGTACATGGCAAACGAAGAAATGCCTTGTACGATGTTGTCCTGGGCCTCCGGGCCAATGCCGTTGCGTTCCATCCCAGCGCGGAGTCTGCCTTCAAGGTCTTTCATTCGCTGCATCGAGCGGCGCATTCCAACTGCGCGACGCAGCTCTTCTGCCTCCGCTCCCGTGAAGCTGGCAACTGTCATTGCCATGCGGAGAAGTTGTTCCTGAAAGAGCGGCACTCCAAGTGTGCGCTTGAGCACTGGCTCCAGCGATGAATGCGG
>JBEKRS010000139.1:0-7594 GCA_049518535.1 Occallatibacter sp.
ATCGACGCCATCTGCGCCCGGCTCTCGACTTGAAACATTCCGACAGTGTCCGCTTTGCACAGCGTCTCATAGACAAGCGGGTCTTCTGGAATCGCGGCAAGGTCAACCTCTTTGTTGTAATGGCGCGGGATCAGTTCGATGGAATCTTTGAGCACGGCCATCATACCGAGGCCGAGCAAGTCCACTTTGATGAGGCCGAGGTCGGCGCAATCTTCCTTGTCCCACTGGATCACGGTGCGGCCTGGCATAGAGGCGCGCTCGATGGGGACAACGCGATTGAGCATTCCTGCGCAGATCACCATTCCGCCTGAATGTTGGCCGAGATGACGCGGCAAGTCCTGCATACGTTGGCAGAGGTCAAGATAGCGAGCGATGCGCGGATGACGAATGTCGAAGCCTGCCTGCGCAAAGTGATGAGCCATTGTGTCGTACTCGCCGCGCCACTCCCAGTGTCCGACGAGGCTTGCGAGGCGCGCGAGTTGGTCTGGCTCGAAGCCGAGCGCCTTGCCCACTTCACGCGCCGCTGAACGGCCGCGATAGGTGATGACGTTGGCAGTCATTGCCGCGCCCAGTGAGCCGTACCGTTCATAGATGTATTGAATAACCTGTTCGCGCTGGTCGCCGGATGGCAGGTCAAGGTCGATGTCCGGCCACTCGCCACGGTTCTCATTAAGAAACCGCTCGAAGAGCAACTCCATGCCGACTGGATCGACGGCAGTGATTTCAAGCGCGTAACAGACAGCGGAGTTGGCCGCAGATCCACGGCCCTGGACAAGAATGCCGTGGCGTTGGCAGTACCGGATGATGTCCCAGACAATCAGAAAGTATCCGGCGAAGCCGAGCTTTGCAATCAGCTTCAATTCGTGCTGAACTTGCACGCGGGCCTTGTCGAGCAATGATCGTTTGGCTCCTACCCCATAGCGTTTGCGAACTCCCTCCTCGACGCGCTTATCGAGAAAGCTGTCCATCGTCTCGCCGTCTGGAACGGGATACTGCGGAAATTCATAGCCAAGATTGTTGAGCGCGAAGCCAAGGCGCTCGCTGACGATGTGCGTGTTGGCAATGGCTTCGGGAATGTCACGGAAGAGCGCGGCCATTTCACGCGGCGAGCGCAGCGAACGCGATTCATTCGCTGTGAGCAAGCGGCCTGCTTGATCGAGCGAAGTGTGATGGCGGATCGTGGTAAATACATCAAGAAGCTCGCTGTCCTTCTCCGATGCGTAACGAACTCCGTTGGTTGCGATCACTGGTAGACGGTGACTAGCCGCAAGGTGAAGCAGAGATTGATTGCGACATTCCTCATCCCGTTGCTGGTGGCGCTGTAGTTCAAGATAGAGATTGCTGTGACCGAAGATTGCCGAGAGTCGGTCAATCAACCTGCTTGCTTCCTTGTGTTCGCCCTGTGCAAGTGCAGCCGCAATCGGTCCTTCATCGCCTCCGGTAAGACAGATCAATCCATCGGAGAACTCTTCGATGTCTTCAAGCGTCGCTGCACCCTCGGTCTTTGTAGCCTCGTTCATTTTGAAGCGAGTGATGAGCTGACAGAGATTCTGATACCCGGTTTGCGATGTACAGAGCAGAAGCAAACGCGGTGGCTCGTTCGGGTATTGATGCGGCAACCAAGCTGGCGGCGTGAGTTTGTTTCCGATTGATTGAATGGCGATCTCCGCGCCAATGTGCGCGTTGATGCCATGCTTCTGCGCCATTGTATGAAATCGCGCAACACCATAGAGGCCATTGCGGTCGGCAAGCGCGACGGCGGGCATGTCAAGTTCCGCCGCGCGTTCAACAAGCGCCTCGGGCTGCGATGCTCCGGCAAGAAAGCTGAAGGCGCTGGCTGCGTGCAACTCGACGTATTCGCAGCCATCAGTCATAGTAGGCTTCCAGCCGCCACTCGCGCTTGCGGCGATCTTGCACCAATAGGCAAGCGACAGCGTTCCCATTGCCCGCCTGTGCCAACACGTCCCACTCTTCTTCGTCCCATCCGACGGCTGACCACCAACAACCTCTGCTGCGCCACGGGCCATAGGCTGCGGTAATCTCGTGGTTGCCATCTGCATCGCGAAAGGCCGCGGGCTTTGTTGTATGCAGTTGGACGCGCACCGGCACAGGAGGACGCATTCGCCGCAGTACCATGCGCGGCCTGCTGGCCTTCGATCCAGCGGAGACGCCGGAGACAGAAAAGCCTTCCATGCGGAAGCTGCCTGAACGGTGCGTATCTTCGAGCACAGGCGAGCCGACGCGATCCTCGCCGGCGATGGCCCTCAAACGCGCAATCGTTACATCCAATCGCGATGGCTCTGGCGTCTGCGGAGCAAAGAGTCCGAGTTGCACCTTGCTCGATTGACCGGCCTCTGCCGTGAGCGTGAAAGACAACACGGCGGCCTGCGGTGGGTGTGCAGCGATCTCTAGTTGCAACAGCTTGAGCAGGAACTTGCGGTCAATCGAAGGCAACGCAGGTCGGATCACTCGCTTGTGTTGCCGCCCTCCTGCAAGGGCCAGATCAACGGTCAAAGTGGCCAGCGACAATGCCCGCGTGAATGCTCGCGCAACCAGGCAATCAATCATGCGCGCGCCAATAAAAAGCAGCGAGTCCATCTCTTCGACAGGCGTCTCGAAGTCGAAAAACTCCTTCAGTGTGAACTCTGCTTCGATGGGTTGAAACGTGTGGGTCGCTACTCCATGAGCAAGATCGCGCCAGTTACGCGACTGTTGGCCGAGCCGGGCAATCAGATCCACCTCCGGCAGCGCGGCCAGTTCTCCGAGCGTGCGAATCCCCCAGAGGTCAAAGGTCTCCGCGTGGTTCTCTTCGAGATTCAACGCGGCAAGGGTGAGCTTTGCGAGTGCAGTTGCTTCCTGCCCTTCGGGAATCACAGTAATACCGCGTGTGGTCGCCGCCTTCAAACGAGCCACATGAAAGTTCGTACTCACAGCAATCGAAGCTCGAAATCCTGCTGTGGTCAGAGCCGCGCGTAACCTCTGGGCCAGTGCTTCCGGTGGCCCAAAGAGCAGGCGCGTACCCGCTATGTCGAGAACAAATCCGCAAGTCATAGCCCCGCTCGCTTCTTCAATGCGCGGCGAGAACTGCGATAGGCATTCCAGTAATACGGCATGCGCCGCAGACTCTAACTCCACGGAGCGCGCCAGCAACCTCAAGCCGGCAATGCCTTCGGCCTCTAGCCGCGTCATTCCCGGAACTGCGCCTTTCAGATGCGCCGACCGATTCAATGAGCAGGCTGTTTCCAGCGGTGCGCGGCCATCGAGTACGACCACAGGCTCCGATTGCAATTCGGTCCGCAATCGCAGCAATGCCTGGGCGGGAAACTCCGCCGCGCAAATGCAGGCATAGAGTTCATCGCTCATGCACGTTCCTCCGCTCCCCATGCGCTGGTTGCCGACCAGGTCGATGCAGGCGGCTTCCGAGTGCATTCCTGCAATTGCTCGAACGGGCGGCCCGCTTCAACGCCCTGATGCTGGCGCGTGTCACCTATAAAGAGCACACGGTCTTGGGAACCAAGACGGGACAGAAAATCCCGCATCTGATTGGTGCTGGCAAGGCTGGATTCATCGACGAAATAGAAATGCTTTTGTTCTGGCGCGGCAGGGTTCGGGGAGCGGGCAAGGAACCCTTGCAGGGTTCCAGCTTCAACGCCAGCGTCCCCAAGCTGGCGAGCGGCGCGTGAGGTCGGGGCGAAACCCTCGACCGTGTAGCCCTGCGATTCGGCGGCGCTGCGGACGACAGAGAGCGTTGTCGTCTTGCCCGCGCCAGCGTAACCTTGAATGCCCTGGATACGATCTGGCGAACTCAGCACATCCTCAACTACAGACTGCTGTGCGCGGTTGAGATGCGGATGCTGGTCAGCCACATTGACGGCCTGCATCCGCGATAAGACAGGCTCGACCTGATTCTTTCCTTCCTGGACCCGGCGGACAATCTCATGCTCGGCCTCGATGGTCTTGGCGGTGGTGAACTGGCGCGCTGGCTGACTCTGCGATCGCTCGACGACCTGAAATTCCCCAGAGGCAAGACGCGCGTCAAGATTGCCGCGCACCTGGGCATAAGTAATGTCGCCCATGCCACGGCGGAGGCCGTCGCGGATCAGGGCGCGTTCATCGACGACGGCTTCACGCTCGAAGTTCTTATCGCGGGCGAACGTGAGCGATTCCCGCACGCGGTCAATGGTATTGACTGGCTTCTCCTGATGCTCAAGCCGTTCGCGGGCGGCGCGGACGGCGGCTTCGGCCTGGTGTCCGAAGTCGGCAGCGAGCTTGCGATGCGCGGCCATGACTTCGCCGGGAGAATCAATCTCCTTGCGGTCGCGGGTGGAGTGAGCGGCAATCTCTGCCGCCTCTGATCCAGTGCGTCCGGTGCGCTCCAGATACCCGCGAATCTGCTGGCTGCGGGGGCTGGATGCGTCAAGATACTCCTGCGTGTAGCCCTTGATCTCCGGCGCTCCGCTGCGGCCAACAGTGATTTCGTAACCGAGTTGCCGCAACTGATACGTCAGCTCCGATTGGTATATTGCGGTCGCGAATTGTTGCGATGCAAAGAGGCTTTGCGGCTGAATGGCGCGGGATTGGCCGTTGTCCCGCTCGGTCACATTGAAGACAACAGCGTGTGTGTGAAGCTGCGGCGCAACGTATCCATCGACCGGGCGGGCGGTGTCGTGCTCGAATTTGGCGGCAACGAATTTGGCGGTCGTTTCGGGCGCGTGGTTGCCGCCGATACGAGCCTGTGCGTAGTTTTCAAGCTGCTCCAGCGCGACGCGCACGCTATTGCGGTGGGCCATGCGCACGTTGTCGTCACCGCCGACAAGCGCCGTGAGTGAAACGGACTTGGGCGCGGAAAAAGTCGCATCCCAACCGGCGCGATGCTCCATCGTCTTGACGGTCTTGCCGTCCGCATCCTGGTATTCATACGATGCGCGCTGGCGAACGAGTTGTTCGCCAGTGGCCGGATGCTGGCCCTGGCTGAGCTTGGCGAAGTCTTCGGCCGTAACCGCTCCGGCAAGTCCGAATTGCGAAGCAAGGCGGCCTTGCCATTCACCCTGAATCACGCCGCGCTCCGACCAATAGTTCTGTTCCTTCGCGGTGAATTCCTTGGCGTGATAACTCTGAGCCTGCCCTGCGGAAAGTGGTTTGGAAATAGTCAGCATGGCGTCTACTCCATCTGGTGTGCGGCGGATTGAACCTCGTAATCAGGAAATTGAAGATTTCCCTGCGCCTCTTCCGGCTCTACTGGGAGTGGAGTGCTCGGAACAATCAGGTCGTCCATCGGTCGCTCATCGAAGCCGGGGCTTTTCTCTTCGAGAGCGATGAATGGGAATGAGAACCGGGCGACGTTGTTTCCGTACTTGAGAAAGCCGCGCAGATCGTCAAGGCCGGATACTTCCGATGGCAGGACAAGCGGCTCGGTCTGCCGGTCAAGCGCGAAGTTCTTCCCAGCGCGGGAGCCGTCGTAGTGGGTCTCTCGCAACCGCTCGATCTCAACTTCCCCGATGGCCTCACTCACCCATTTCGCGGCGCGTGGCTCGGTTGTGCGGAGAAAGATTTTGGTAGCTGGTTGCGAGAGCATGGCCTCGGAGTCTTCTCCGTATCGAGCCTCCATTTGACTGCGGCCCTGAAAGCCAAGGATCACCGGGTTCTGCGATTTTCGGTTCTCAGTGATGGCTGTGTGAAGCTGTGGCAACCGTTGCAGGCTGGCCAGCTCGTCGATCACAAACCAGACTGGCTTTTGGTCCGGCATTGGCTCGTTGAGCAAACGCAACACCAGCGTGTCAATCCATAGACTGATGAGCGGACGGAGCGCCTCGCGCATAGTTGGCCGCGACGTGATGAAGATCCAACCGCGCCGCGTCTCGGCCCATTTGGTCGCTGTCCAGACAGACGCGGTCTCGTCCTGCCTGGGCAAGAGCCGAAAGCTGTCCGCACTCATATTTAGTGAGCCGAGCACGCCAGTTCGCTGCTGCGGAGCCTTGGGGTCGATTAGCATCCAATACTCGGTGCCCTTGACGCGGCGGTCGATCTCGGCGGGGTCGGACATCCACTTGATCAGATCCTCCGGCGTGGGCAGATAACTGAGCAGATGAGCGAAAATCTTCTGCGGAGCTTCGACGAAAAAGCGATTCGTCACGCCCTCCGGCTGATAGAGCGAGACCGCAAGAGCCTTGGCCTCTGCCTTACGGCGCAACTCCTTCGATGGATTCCAGTAGGGCATTCGAGAGTCGAGCGGATTGAGAACGATGTCGCCGCGGTGCGGATCGTAGAACTGTTTCACGAACTCGCAGGCAGGATCGTAGACAATGGCGCTGTCGCCGCGCGCATCCACCTGGTAAAGCATCTGGCGAATGATGCTCGACTTACCGGAACCTGTGTCGCCAACGATCAGGAAATGTTTGTTCTCCGCATCGCGTGGGATGCGGAGTGGCAACTTGGTATCGTTGGTTGTGATGCCAATTCCATTGCCTGAAACGGCCTTCGTAAACTCCTTCGCATTGAGAAGAACCGGGCCTTTCAGGCGACGGCCATAGCGCAGTTGCTTGATGCGCTCGATGTCTTTGCGAATCGAAAATGGAAGCTGCAAGATGAATGCAGCGAGTCCAAAGTAAAGCTGTAATTTGAAGAGATCGCAGAGCGAAGCATCTTCGTAAATCCAGTGGGCTATCCATGCGTGAAGTACCTTGTTCTGGTAGTCGCGCGGGGCTTCTCGATTAAGGAAATAGGTGCCATGTTCGGAGGCCCCCGGTGTGACCATCAACGGTAGTGGCTTGCCGGCAAACTGTATCGTCGACCCTGGTTGCACATCCGCTTCGAGCGCGGGACGACCCGGTGTTTCGCCGTCAGAAACATAGACCAACTCATACTTGCTGACCGGGTGCGCGAGGCCCGCCGTGATGCTGCGCAGGTAATACGGAAGGTAGTATCGTTGCAGGGGCTGTAGGCCAAACTGAAAGCGTAGGTAGACGAAGAATCCCGCCGCGATGCAGGCAAGAAAGAACGCTCCGAGCGTGTAGAGATAGCCGCGCGGCGGCCAGATGAAGGACTCCCTGCGGCCCCACTGTTGGACGGTTGGCATAGGTTATTTCTCCTGTTTCTG
The DNA here is from genome assembly GCA_049518535.1 of Occallatibacter sp. GTDB lineage: Bacteria > Acidobacteriota > Terriglobia > Terriglobales > Acidobacteriaceae > Telmatobacter. The sequence goes on from JBEKRS010000139.1 coordinate 7,097, forward strand.
GCTGCGCTTGGCGAGAAGTTCCTGTGCCTTCGTAGCCTTGGTTGTCTGTACCTGGCGGAAGAGAATCTTGACTTGTTCCGGGGTCATTCTTTCGCCACGCAAGAGCGGTTCAAGGGCGTCCATCAAGAACATCTGGATGCCGACAAGTTCGGTGAAGATATGCATCTCCAAGTTTGCCGAAGCCTTGTTGGCTATCTCCCCCAAGAGGGCATCGCGCGTCCAATCGGCAAGGGTCATGCTTTTCGACCATGCGAAGGTTTCAAGCGCGACGTACTCGGCTTCAGTGAATCGAGCGGACAAGATGCGGCTGCGAGCGATAGGGCGCTTCGAGCCGTCATTGGCGGGTTTGATCAGAGTCGGTGCTTCCATCGTTCAATCTCCTTGTGCGCCGGTAGAAATCGGCGAGGTGTAGTGAATGAAAGTTTCATACAGTGAAGGTTTAGCGAACCACGCTGGCTCCGAGTCATGCGGAGTCGCCCGTGAGGGTGGCTGCGAAGC
>JBEKRS010000140.1:0-7593 GCA_049518535.1 Occallatibacter sp.
CGCTCCAAACAAGCCCTCGACCAGGCCATCACCCAAATGCTCCCATGCATTACTCCTCAAGACGCTCAGGCGTGGTTCAGACTCCGCTTTGGCACATTATAGTAACGATGCTATTGCTCTAATTCACTTGCGGCTGGGAGCTCCATCCTCGCTAACGTAGTCAGACAATCAAATCTATATTCTCTAAGTGAGTTTCAGCCATCGTTGAGTTTGATAGGTTGCGAATACTCAAGCTCCTCGGAGATTAACCACCGTCTCACAGGAATTCAGGTTGCTGAAGTACTCGGCCACGATGGATGAAAGAATTATTACCATCAAACCTCATTGAAAATCATTCAGGAGATTTGCGAATGCGTTGTATTCTGTAATCTTGAATATCCAAGAGGGATCTGTGCTAACTACCCTTAGCTCATTACTCAAGAAACATGTTCCTAAACTGCATCAGTTTCTAAAGCAGAGCCTGGCGCGAACGCGATTACCGGCTCCCAAGATGCTTTGGGGCAGGCCAGTATGGACACATCCTCAACTTTTGAATCGCGGACTCACCGAGCCTCATGTCTTCCGCTGGATCGCTAACGGTCTCCGCAAAGGTGATGTTTTTTTCGATGTTGGCGCACATCATGGCTGGATGTCGATGCTCGCGGCGCGGAAGACCGGACGCGTAGGCAGAGTTGTTGCCTTTGAACCATCCCCGTCGTCGATAGAGTTCTTGTCGTACCACAAAAGGATGAACCGGTTGTCGCAGATAGACATCGTTCCCAAAGCAGTTACGAATAGGGATGAGACCGGAATACCTTTCTATTTAGTTGGCGACGGGAACGCTTTCATGAATTCTCTTTTCGACACGGACACTCCGGAGATTTCAGCGCGAGGCAAGACCGTTATCGAGATCGAAACTATTACGCTGGATACCTTTTCGGTCCAATCGGGACTTATCCCAAACCTGATTAAGATCGACGCCGAGGGCGCGGAAATATGGGTGTGCGAGGGAGCAAAACACCTTCTCGCCCATCATCATCCTGCTCTGATTATTGCGATACACCCCTTATGGCTCCCAGAAGGCCAAAAAATGGAAGACCTGTTCAAACTGCTGAACGGCTTTGGTTATCGAATAGAAGATGCAGACATCTACACCTACAACGAAGCGGATTTCGGAGACTACCTATTTGTCGCTGACTCGGCTTTCAAGCCGTGAGCCATCTATTGTCCCAGAGCCAGCACGGCTAGCAGCAGCAGCCATGCCAGGCCCATAGTGTGCCAGTACCAGGCGGTGACGTCGACGGCGATCTGGCGGAACTCGACGCGCTTGAGCCAGCCCAGAGCGCTGAGGCAAACGACGAGAGCCGCTACTCCTAAAAGAAGGTGTGCGGCGTGGAGACCAGTGATGAGGTAGAAGAAGTAACTCGCTGGAGTGGAGAACTGATCGAAGGCGAAGCCCTGTGCCGTCAGTTGCTTCCACGCTATCCACTGCCCGGCGAGAAAGAGCGCGCCCAGCGTGAACGTAGCCCCCAGCCAGGGAAGGGTGCGATTGAGTGCTGGCCGGCCCAATCCGAGCCACTCCTCCAGCACATCGATCTCACGAAAGATATTGCGGCGTGCCAACTCCGCGGTCAGACTGCTAAGCAGCAGGAACGCAGTGTTGAGAAAGAGGATGGGGGGCAGCGTCACCGGATGCCAGTCGCCGATTTGGGCGTGCGAGCGCGGGTCCATATGTGTGCCCGCCTGGCGCGCGAAAAAGATAGCCACCAGGATTCCAAAGAAGATCATGTCGGCAGCGAGGGCGGAAAAGACGAAGAAGCGAAAGCGCAACAGAAGTTCGCGCGGGCCTCCACGCTGCCCCTTCCAGTTGTCGTCGCCACCTCCGTCGCCGCCGCCGCCGGTGGGACGACGGGTAACCGGAGGTTTGCCGCCGATTCCTGGCTCTTTCCGTTCCGTTTCCGCTGGTGCACGGGTAAAAGTAGCGGGCATGGGGGACCTCTGTGATGATGAGATTACTCCGACTTTAGTTTGGACGCATCCAGTTTCGCAGGGATATTTTTATCGGGCAGCCAGACGATTCCCAGGAAAGGCCTGAAAGCGCCGGCGGACGCCCCATTTCGGTAAGCCGGCTATTTGTTGGATGCGGCGACGGCCTCAACGAAGAGCCGGTGGACGCGGCGGTCCTGGGAGAGCTCGGGATGAAAGGTGGCAGCCATGACATGGCCCTGTTTGACCAGCGCGGGAGAGCCATCGCGTTCAGCCAGCACCTCGACACCCGAACCAGTCCAGACGATGCGTGGGGCGCGGATGAAGACCATCTCCAACGGCCCGCCGGGGAGCGCGGTTTCGGCGGTGACGATCGCCGAATCGATCTGGCGGCCATAAGCGTTGCGCTCGACCACGGCATCGAGCGCGCCCAGACTGCGCTGTGCAGGATTCAAGACCTCTTTTGCCAATAGGATGGCCCCCGCACAGGTGCCGAAGACCGGTTTGCTGGCACAGAACTCCTGCAAAGCCTCGAAAAAGCGGTGCTTCTCCAGGAAGAGGAGCATGGTTGTTGATTCGCCGCCAGGGAGAATCAGGCCATCAAGGCCTGCGAGCTGCTCGGGCTTGCGGACTTCGAGGGGAGTTGCGCCAGAGTTGGTCAAGGCTTGCGCGTGGCTGGCGTAGTCGCCTTGGATGGCTAAGACACCGATTTGCGGACGGTTCGGTAAAACGCTATCGAGAGACTCATCTCGCTTTCCGGTCTTCGTCAACTGTACGCTCCACCTTTTGCCAAATATTCGATGCCGCTCAAGATCATTTTATCCGCCCGCCGCCTGTAGTGGGGCAGACGCTCGCTGTTCGCTCGCAGTGCCGCCTTATTCCCGCCATTTGCCTGAACCACCCCACAGGTGAAGACCTGTCGTCGGGGACCCGGAAAGGAAAAAGCCGCTCGACTGCAATCGCTTTGCTCCACGGTAACTGGAGAACCGCTATGCCCCGAGGGATTTTGAAAGACAGATTGCGACGAGTCCGAAGGTGAGAATCCATTTCTCTGAAGCCCTGAATGGCTTTCCGCATCTCACACAAAAGAGAGGAGAGGGTCCCTATGGACAAATTAGCCCTGTTAGTGATTCTGCGTGCCAAACCTGGGAAAGAAAATGCTGTTGAGGAGTTTCTGATCTCTGCGCGACCGATTGTTCTTAAGGAAACGGGAACGACGAGTTGGTATGCGATAAAGCTCGACCCTGCTCGCTATGGAATCTTCGACACGTTCCCGGACGAGAGCGCCAGAGACGCTCATCTGAGTGGTGAGGTGGCGAAGCTTTTATTTGCGAAAGCGAGCGAATTGTTTGCCGAGGCCCCGGTCGTGGAGCGGCCACAAATCCTCGCTTTGAAGACTCCCGAGGACTGAATTCCGCTTCATCCGGGAACGGATGGGGAGGTCTCCCACCCGTTCGCTAAATGCGTGAAGGATGGCAAACCCAATCGATCTGGTTATCTCGAGGGTGGGGCACCGGGCGTGTCTTCGAGTTTAAGGTGACTCTTGTGGCCAATCCTTATCGTGCTTTTGCACGTCTACGCCGTCCATCGAATCAAAAGTAGGTGGCGCAACGACTCGGAAGAGTACAGCGACCGATCTTACATGGTTCTTCTCCATCGTCTTCACCACTCGCTGTGCTTTCAGTCTGAATGATACTGTAAGATTTTGATCTGGAATAGTTTTTTCTTTATCCTGGCCTTTAAGCAGCAAAGTCAATTGTGCGCCTTCAAAGGCGGCATTGAAATAATTGTTCATCTGCTCGGTGCATTCACTCGGCATAGGCAAAGTGTTATCGCCAGATAAATGAACATCTGTATCAGGTAGACGGCTTTCGTCTACGTTCTTAAATACCTTGGGATATTTCTTAGCAGCACTTTTGTATTCTTCCTTCGTTTTGAAGGTCTTGGGCCAGTAGCCCTTTATCTCTATGACGTCGGTTCCGGACGCCACTAAAGTGGAGTAGACCTGCGGAGCCAACAGCCTTTTGGGGTGAAAACCCGCGAAATACATATAGCGTCCATGCATCTTCATCCCGGCAAAAATGGGCTGGTTGGGGCCTGAAGGCAAGTCGGCGACGATATCGATTTTTGGCAGATTGTCCTTATAATAAGTATGTGTCCTCTTCCCGTCTTCGGAATCGTAAATAAGACTCTCAGATTGGTTCTCCGTGATTCTTAGGTCGACTTCAGAACCTACCAGATCATTGCACTCCAAGCTATTAAAGTGCGGCAGGAGAAAGTGTCGAAAATCGTCGCCTGAAGTTACTTTGTTTGTTATAGGAATGTACAGGAACATATCGCGCACAAATTGTCCTGATGTGGTGAGACTTGATACAAGGCCAGCGAGACTTTCGTCGTGTAGTGCCTCAGTGGTTGTCGACAGGTTAGTCTTCACAGTCCCAAGAGTTGTTTGCGCGTCACTGAGTTGATTTCGGATTAATTTGTTAATCTCGCTAAGATCTGCCACTCGCAGGTCTAAAGTTTCTTCTCGCTGCTTCGCGGCATTAAGCTCGTTGGTTAAATAAACACGTTCCTTATCGGCTTCAGCCTTAGCCGCCGCGTTCTCCTTAGCGGCAAGAATCTCCCTTGCCACACCCAAGAATAGGGCCAATGCCAGGCAAAGCAGAGAAACCCACCCTCGGACCGTAATTCGCCTATAGATTGGGCTCTCTCCCTTTTTCCATGTCTCGCCGCCAAATGCAGCTAAAGTTGCGGCACTTCCCACGGCCAAAAGGGCGATGTTGAGGAGCGTAATCATTTATCGTAGAGGATTGTATAACAGATACGAGCGAGCGCAACGGTGACATCATCCGGCGATCACGATATAGATGGGTTATCATTTGGATAAGTTTCAGGCAAGGGTTGCCTCTCAGTCCCCTTTGAGGTGTACCGATGTTCTCAGTTCGTGTTTTCTTGTTAGGATCTCTAATCTGTCCGTTGGTCATTGGCTGTTCGGGCAGGGTCGATATGAAAGCGCTAGTAGCAGTTCCTGCGTTCAATCCACCAGCCGGTAACTACAGCAGTTCGCAGTCGGTTAGTATCAGCGATGCCACGTCTGGCGGGACCATCTACTACACGACCGACGGTACAACCCCTACCACCTCGTCGACTGTCTATAGCGGACCGATCACCGTCAGTTCCAGCATGACACTGCAAGCCATGGCAACAGAAACGGGCTATGCCAACAGTCCAATCGCTACTGCCGCCTATAGCATAGGGTCGGGACAGACCGTACTGTCCGCTCCCACCTTCAATCCAGCGGCAGGCACCTACAGCAGTTCGCAGTCGGTTGGCATCAGCGATGTTACCGCGGGGACGGCAATCTACTACACAACCAACGGATCGACTCCTACCACCTCATCAACGGTCTATAGCGGATCGATCACGGTTAGCTCCAGCGAGACATTGGAAGCGATTGCGACAAAGACGGGCTATACCAACAGTCCGGTGGCCACTGCTGCTTACACCATTGGAGCCGGGAGTAGTGAGGGATGCACGAACCCGGTCTGGTCGACCAGCGATGCCGAAGGCACAGACGGCCTGGATAGTTCTGGATTTTGGTGGGTCAACAACGACGCTTGGTCCGGATCGCATGGCCCGCAATCAATCTATGTTTGCAACCAGTCTAGCTGGTACGCGGTGTCGAACCAGCCGGACGTGGGAGGGCAGGTCGAGACTTATCCAGACACTGAGTACGACGTTGGCGGGCGGGACAACGGATTGCCGACCAAGACCATCGCACAGTACAGCTTGATTACTTCGACCTTCTCCGAGGCCTACCCGTCCGCAGGTTCGTGGGACGCGGCATACGACGTGTGGCTAAACAACTGGGGCACCGAAATCATGATCTGGAACGAGTGGGCCGGAGCCCAAGCGTACTGGCCAGGGCAAAGCACTCAGGCGGTCACCCTAAACGGAGTGCCATACCACTTCTACAACAACGGCGGTGAGTTGATGTTCTTCCGCGACACGACGGTCAAGTCCGGGTCGGTGGACATACTGGCCGCGATGAACTGGCTCGTTTTCCAGGGGCTGGTGAAGTCGACCGATGTGCCGACACAGTTGGAGTACGGCGTTGAGGTTTGCTCGACCGACGGCTCCGAGACATTCCCGATGACCGGTCTGACGTTCAGCTTGCAATGAGGCGAGTGGCCCATTTTTGTCCACTCACTATGGGCGTACTAGGTTTCGCATTTTTAGATCGGAATGGCGGAGGCGATTAACTGCTCTCGCCCGGAGGCCGCGCGGGTTGGGTTCTTCGTTTCACACATCTCAGAATCGAGATGTGCGAGACGCATCAGAGTTCCTTACGGGCGTAAAGGCGTCTCGGAAACCTTAATCTTTACGATATTCAACTTAAGGAAGCCAAACATCTGTTTCTTTGCTAAAAACATCTCGAGTGCTAATTTAGCGGCTTGCGGATCAGTATTCGGACCGATAGTAATAGAGACTGGACGGAATCCAACGCGAGGACTTTGGTGTAGGTTCGCAACGAGGAATGGGACAATTCCACCCCTACCCTGCCGAAAACTCACTTTTTCGCTATGATCCACAAAGGCTGTTCCACTCGCCTTCACTAATCTCCATTCCTTCTCTGAGCGAAAACCTGGATGCTTGATCGATGCGAGGCCTGCAAAGACCATGGATATCAATCTTTGATCATCTTCACTGTTCACTATTAACTTGATCAGTAAAGAAATGACGTAAGCTTCCGGATCTCGCCGTATAGACATGAGCGTCTGAGTGGAGGACGATCTACGTGTGAGCGATGCGATTGAAGTTAGAACGGGAGGCAGTCGGGCGAAGCGTGTTCATCGCGCTGCGGAGGAGAAACGGCGGATCGTTGAGGCAACGTTCGTTCCCGGTGCATCGATAGCCCGCATAGCGCGGGAGAACGGAGTCAACGCCAACCAGGTCTTCCAGTGGCGGTACGAGCACCGCAAGGGTATTGGTTGGGCCGCCAACGAGCCGCGCACTGAGCTTTTGCCGGTGACAGTGGCCGTAGAGCCGGGCAGCGTGATGGCGCCTGAAGTTGCACCTGTTGCGGCACCTTTGGGTTCGATCCGCATTGAGCTGCGAGGCCGCGCGGTGGTGAGCGTAGAGAGCGGCGTCGATCCTGCGCTTGTGCGCGCCGTTCTCGGGAGTCTGTTGCGATGATTGAACTGAAGTCAGGCACACGGATCTGGATCGCCGCCGGATTTACCGATCTCCGGCGCGGCTTTCAGGGGCTCAGTTCTCTGATCGAAGCGGTGCTGGAACAGCAGCCCTATTCTGGCCATGTCTTTGTCTTTCGCGGCAAGCGAGGTGACCTGATAAAACTTTTATGGTTCGATGGCGATGGGCTCTGTCTTTTTCGAATCGATTGGAGCGCGGCCGTTTCGTATGGCCACAGGCTACGAGTGGAACCGTAGCTCTGACGCGTGCGCAGTTATCGATGCTTTTGGAAGGTATTGACTGGCGCCAGCCTCAGAGAACATGGGAACCACAGTTGGCAGGATAACTCACGCATTTTTGATCTATAACTCCGCAGCTTCTATGGCATACTCACTGCGATGGCTTTTTCCCTCGCCGCTTCTGCTGATCTGAGTG
>JBEKRS010000141.1:0-7538 GCA_049518535.1 Occallatibacter sp.
GGGGGAACAAGAGCGTCTGGTTGACCGTGTCCGGTAAAAAGTTCTGACCCATGACAAAATCGTAAATCCCGCAAACCCCAAAAAACGAGACCTCGGTCAATCTATGACCGACATACTCCTAGCGGCCTTGTGTTGGATTCTGCGTCCAATCTCTATATCGCCGATACCCTCAATAACAGAGTCCGCCTCGTGGCTGGCAGCGCGAAACTCGCTATTGAAAGTGTGTCGCCGCCGACTGGCTTGGTAGGCACTGCAGTGACTATAGGTGGAACCGGCTTCGGTGCGACTCAAGGCACAAGTACGGTGATGTTCAATGGGACGGCGGCAACTTCGATCAGCAACTGGAGCAACACCTCAATTGTGACGACAGTGCCGGCGGGAGCGACTTCGGGCAACTTGGTGGTCGCGGTGAGCGGCTCAACAAGCAACGGCGTTTTGTTCCAGGTCCTGCCAACATTAAGCGTGACCACATCGGGGACGCCGTCTACATATGGCGACTCGGTGACTTTTACCGCGACGATCTCCAGCGGCCCCACGGGCACGATCACCTTCTACGATGGCGGCGTGTCAATCGGCATTGGGACTATCAGCGGTACCGAAGCGACCTTCACGACTAACTCATTGGCAGTAGGCGTCCATGCCATCACTGCAGGCTGGGCCAGTAACGCGAGCTACGGCCCCGTCACCTCCCTGGCCATCACCCAGACCGTCAACAAGACGACGCCGACGATTTCTCTAAGCACAACCGCAACTGGCAAGATAGCCTACGGAACGGCTGTCACGATAACCGTCACCGTTACACCGAGCATCGCTACCGGAAGTGTGACGTTTACGGTCGGGTCAACGTCTCTTGGCAGTGCCACTCTTACGAATGGAATTGCCAGCTTCACCACGAGCACTCTGCCGGCCGGCTCCGATACCATCACGGCGTTATATAGCGGAGATAGTAACGACTTCTCCTCGTCGGGGACTCTCGGGACCGCGATCTCGGTCGGCCAGCCGACGGCCACCATGACTTTGACCACTACTGCAGGTCCGAACGGCTCGACTGTCTATGGAACGCAGGTAACGATCACCGCCAGCATTACACCTTCTGCAACTACCGGATCAGTGAAGTTTAGTGCAGTCTCTTCGCTCAATAGTACTCCTATAAGTCTCATTTCAATCAGTGACCAAACTTCTGTTTCTTACGCGGGTGGCGTTGCAACCTTTACGACAGCGGGGATTCCTGCTGGATCTCCCACCACCATCACTGCAACATACTTGGGAGGCGGCAATTCCAGTGCAGCACCGGCAACTGTTGCGATTACAATTCAACCAGCAACATTGACGATCACCGCTGTTAATTCGGTAAATATGCCCTATGGAGGCCCAGTTCCATCGATAATTTCGAAACCTAGCTCAGCTGCAAGTTCCTACACGATCGACGGGATACAAAACAACGACCCGCCGGACCAGGTATATAGCGGAACACCAACGCTTTCGCTCCCCGACGGTTTTGATGCCGCAACAGCAGCGATTAGGGCTAGCTACCCCATCACGGTTGGAGTGGATGGCTTCAATATCGTAAGTAAAAATTATGTAGACACAGCGACTCTTGTCAATGGAACGCTCCAAGTAGTTAATGACACCCCCACGGTGACGTTAACAAACACGAATCCGGAAACCACGTCTCAGAATCCGCCTCTTGTTGCAACGTACGGATATACCCCAGGCGTTCCGATTAATGGAGCCGGCGTTCCAGGAATAGGGGTTACGGTCGCCAATCCAGCGGGCAGTCCAGTGATCCCGCAGGGCACTGTCATAGTTCAACAAATAACTGGAAATTCCGGAAGCTTTGACACTCTCCCAGACGGAACTCCGTTCAGCACTCAAGCCCTCGACGCCGAGGGTGGCGCCACATTGAACTTATGCGGCACGAATGAGCAAAATGGACAACCAGTACCAGAGTGCTTGCTGTTGAATGTATCGTCCTTTCCATATTCGGTGACAGCATCGTATGCCCCTGCCGACGGTGATCCCGACAGTGAGGAAGACTCAAACCCTGGTTCGCCTGCCCTAATTGTGGTTTACCAGGCGCCAACCATCCCCAAATTCCAAGGTCTTTGCGGGACGACGGTGATAGCTGGTAGCAGCAATGACCTCACCGTTCAGCTCCAATTCCCTTTAATTGGCACTCCTACTGCGAAAGAAGGCTTCCCCACGGCGGCCAACGTCAAATATCCAACCGGCAGCATTACGGTGACAGATACGACTAACCCAGATAACCCGATAGTGCTGACGCCCACCCCAGCGCCGTCGTTGACAGGGGGGTGCCAGCGACTCAAACGGATCCCCAGGCACCCATCGCCGTAGTCCTTAGCGATATAGGGACACATACACTGCTGGCGACCTACAGCGGAGACAGTAACTATTTGCCGTCGACTTCGGCAGATCAGAATCCTGCCAACTCGGGCAATAGCCTGACCTGCACTGTAACCGTCGTTGCGGCCCAGAGCAATACTACCGGTGGGGACACTCCGCAAAACGCCACATGGAACCATGGCTCGCCACCCCAAATCGACTTCAGCGGCGCTGTGACTTCACCTGTTGCGAGTTAGAACGCTGTAAAGAAGGCCGCCGTCACCGCGCAGGACGATCCCGTGGAAACTTTCCCGAATCCGACGGGCACAATCGATCTAGCGGATTCGCTGGGAAATGATTTGGGCAGTTGTGTAATCGATACTTTAGGCAACTGTTCGATAGCATTCAACGCCGATCAGGTTTCGCTCCCGTCAGACCAGAACGGACCCTACACCTTTACCGTCACAGCCTCCTATTCCGGCGACGATAATTACTCCCCGTCCTCGACTTCGTTCGATCAGACAGTCGATTGCGAAACCTACACGAGTACTGACGATCCAACGTACGACTACACCGATGAATTTGACGCCAGTGGCAACTATTGGTACGACAGTTGCGAGGAGACTCAGGCCACAACAACATACAATTGCGAAGGTAACCAGATCGGCGATCCGTCAACCAGTACGACAAACTGCGGAACGCAGGAGTGTGGGGACGACGGCGTTGCATTAATTGAATGCGATTGCTCTAACGACTTTGAAGTGGAGGCGAATGAATGGACATGTGACCATGGCGATTATTATGGGAATTACTATTATGATGGGTACTATTGCGGCACGTTAAGCAGTGATGAGAGTTGCATCTGACGGAGAGCCATGCGAGTTTTGCAGCACATGCTTGTCACGAGGGTTTAAGGAGAAGTGAGTGATGAAATGGTCACCAGTTGCGATTGGGATAGCGAGTGTCGCCGTTGTCTGTTCCCCGGTGGGAGCGCAGCAACCGGTTGCCGGGCGGATCGGTGAGATTCGGACCGCTGCATCCGAATTAGCAGGGCGCCAAACTGAATTGGATAACTCGCTTCATCAGAGAGCGGTGGCCATGGGCGGCAAGCTCATTGAGGCGCGGGATGCTGATTCCGCCGATCTTGCAGGAGATCTGCCTTCGCTGGCGATGCGCAGTGACGAGGTTCTTTTGGTACATTCCCTGATCACCTACGGCGGGGTTTCGGCCACGGGAGACAGCGTGCAGACTCAATACGATGTGCAGGTTCTGCGCAGTTGGAAAGGGACTCACAAAGCAGGAGACGTAGTCCGGGTCTCGGTGCTGGCCGGCGGGCTGCTTTTTCCCGACGGCACGCAGGCAGCAATGCGAGTAAATGGGTTCTCGCGGCTGCGAGATGGCGGGCGCTACGTCCTGTTCCTGCACTCTGCACCGGAAGAGGGCCAGAGCACGCCGAACTTCTTGCTGGTTGGCGGTGGAGTGCAGGGCGCATTTCTTCTGAACGACGAAAAGGTTCTGCCCGTCTATCAAAAAGGAGATCTGGCGAAGGCATACGACAAGCAGGATGTGCCCAAGTTCCTTGCGGAACTGGACGCATTGATCCCAGGGCAGCGTTGAGCGGAGAAAACGACTGAGGGCCGAGGAGGTTTTATGAAAACCACGATGCGAAGTGTCGCGAAATTAATTTTGGCCGCTGCGGCGACGGCTGGCTGCGGGTGGGCGCAGGATGCGACCACAGAGATGCATGTGAAAGAGATCCAGGCCGCGCAAACGCCGGAGGTGCTTGCAGCTAGCCTCTTTTGTCAGCTGCAGTCGGACTCGTATCACCCCTATGTCTTTAAGATTCGCCCTGTGGACCAGAAGACTTTGTCGCCGAATCTGGCCAGCCTGATGGAGCAGAGCGAAGAGGTGCTTTTGATCAGCTCGCCTATTTATGGCGGAGATGTCCTATCTCCAGGCGGGGACAACTATTTCAAGTACTTCGACGCGACGGTCCTGCGCGTCTGGAAGGGTTCATATAAGACCGGGGACACAGTGACTGTGGCTCTGCCCACGCCATGGCGGACAGTGTATCCCGCGCCAGCGCCCCGCGCTGGCCAGAAGGCGAAATCCATCGCCAGCGATACGCACATTTATGCATTTGACCGGTCGGGTCGTCATTGCTCTGGGCAGGCCGAGAACGAGCCACTATATATCACCTACCAGGGAAACCGCGACTGGAAGGGAACAGGCCGGGGTCCCTATGTTGCGTTCCTGCGTAAGTCTCACGAGGAGGACAGAGTCCAGATCGGTCCGGGATACCGACTCACCGGAGGTGACGGGCTGCAAGGACTCTATGCTCTCGATCAGCCTCCTGCTGAAGAAAATCCTCAGTGCCACGAGCTTACCGTTACCTGGGTGAAACACACCGCCAGCGCCAGCGCCGACAACATGAACAAATGTCTTGCTGCGACGGAAGCAAGCGAGAATCCTATTTCGACCGGATACCTTTATGACCCATTGCTGGCGAAATATGGCGCAATGCCGGCGTCCGAGTTTCTGAAACAGGTGCAGGCGACGGCGGACTCGTTGGGCTATGCGACGCAGGCCGAAGCCGCAAAGTGAGTGGGTGGCAACTTTCGTTACAGATCGCGGGGGGGAGCAGCACAGGATGCGCGCAGATACCAGAACCGAGAACGAATGCGGAGGTTTGGCAGAGCCATCGTCCGTCTGGCGCGTGATTGCGTTTGCTGTTGCAGTGCTGGCCGGACCGCTGATTGCCAATGCTCAGACCGCTTCCGAGTGCGCCCCGCTGGATGCTGCTGTGCGAACGCATACGTTGCAGGTTGTAGCGCGAATGACAGGCACTGAGCCGGTTCTGCCCATCATCGATCGCGAAGCTATGTTACCGGGAAGCTGCTACTGGCAACTGTTCGTGACCTTGCCGCATAACCGAGGCCACGAAGTGTTGTATCTTTCTCCTGACCATCACTTTGTGTCGCCGGTACTGTGGGATCTGACGACCGATTTCGATAAGGAAGATGCGGAGACGAACGATCAACTGCGCACCGAAGCGGAAGTGGATCATCCCCCGATAAGCGGTCCCGAGGGTGCGCCAGTGACGGTAGTGGTTTTCTCTGATCTTCAGTGCCCGTATTGCGCTGCCTTCTCGCGGATGGTGGAACAATATCAGAAGGACAATCCCGGAAAGCTGCGTTTGGTCTTTCGCAATAACCCGCTGCCGATGCATAAGTGGGCAAAGGATGCCGCCCGTGCTGGAATCTGCGTCGCCCGGCAGGATTCCGATGTATTTTGGCAATTCCAGGATTTCCTTTTTGCGAAGCAAAAGGAGACAACTTCGGATAACCTGGATGAACACATCAAAGAATTCCTGCAAGCAGTTACCGGGGTCAGCTCGAACAAATACCAGGAGTGCATGGCCAGTCCCTATCCGCAGACCCGATTGAATCGAGATATTGACGAAGCAAGTACATACAAGATTCACTCTACTCCAACTCTTTTCATCAACGGCCGGAGGCACGCTGGGTTTGGCAGCGTGGAAGAGTTTGCAGCGGTGGTAGATGCTAGTGTTCATGGAGAGACGGCAACGTCGCAAGGAGGCAAGAAATGAGACTGCAGCGAAAATACTTGATTAGTGTGTTCTTAGTAGCACTGAGCCAGCTGTGTTGTGCAACGACGGCTGCCAGCCAAAATGCCAGTGCTCAGCCTTTGGAAAAATCTCTCGATTGGCTTTCACCGGAAACCTTACAAGGTCTTGACGTTCACCTACCCAGCTATCTGTCCGCTGTCCGGGATCAATTGGCGTATCAAGCTAAGGTGCCTCTTCACCAGGAAATTATAGTGAGATGGTCTGCTGAGGCAGGAGAACAACAACCCGCGGGATCTGGTTTTCTTATGGTGAAGCGCTGGCAGCACATGCAAAAGAGTGCCGCCATGAGCCAACTGAAGCCTGCGGATCAGCCTATATTGGTGATTGCAACGACTCCAGAAGGCGAAGTTCGGGCGTTTTCTCCTTGCGCGGATACGCGGTCCGCAACCGGCCAACTCGATATTCAACTCCCCCAGGATGGGCAAATTAGCAAACTTATCTTCCTAAGCGTAGTTGCCGGCCCTGGACTGGAGCGCATTGGCGAGGTGGAGTTGGGAGTGCCTGATGGAACTCCCCTGAAGGTGCCGAAGCAAAAGAGTTCTCCCACAACAACTAGGTAGTGAGTGCCATGAGCTTGTACTTCGCCAGAACCCTTCATGGCGCTACTAGGATTAGATGTTTGAATTTGGAGGTATTTTGGCGCAGAATTCCGACTGCGGAGGGAGCGTATTCGGAGACCTCGGTTCGCGACGAGGACACCACAGAGTGGGTGACGAAGGGTCTGAGAGGCACATAGTTTCCCATTCTATTGAAAATAAAAGAGATAGAATTCGCCAACGGTATCAGTAAGGAGAGAAGTACCAGCGCGGTGTGTTTCATTCACTGCCTCCAAAGATATTGGCTCTCGAACGGGGAACTTGAGAATGCGATCTCTTTCAGGCTGACGTGGCACACTTGACTAGGTGATTTAAAGACCCGAGGCGCGCGCAGAAGTTTCGGCAGGCGGCCAAATAATTTGAATAGTGTGTAAACGAAAGAAAGAGAGTGGCTTTGTGCAATGCCTTGGTGCTTGAGATGGCGTGCTGGACAACTCTATCTAAGTGGCCGAGATCAGTCGTGACCAAGACGACGTGTAAGCGCTCCGCTAACTACATCTTGCGGAACTCCATTTTAAGTATGATTGTCATGCCATGGGCGGTTACCAAGAGGCAGATCTGTCGCGATGAACTGGTCTCAATATCGGCATCCAAGACCCAATGCGCTCATTGGAGATGATTTATTCGCGAAAGAGCCGAGTACCAATAAAAAACGCTGCAGGATGCGATAGACCGAGATGCGATCAGGATCCCGTAATGCCGTAAATGATCGAATCGGGCTAGTGTCCTGTTTCTAAAGTTCATAACAAAACAGATGCTGTCATTCTGAGCGAACGGGGCCCCGAGCGGTCTTTGCTCTTTGGGGTGGAGTTCGGGGGTAGTGAGTCGACTGCCTGCCCTGAGCGGCTGTGACTTTTTAAATTCTCTTGGGGATGTTTGTTTGGTTGTTGCAGAGCGATTTGAATTATAAGCAAGGGATGAGCGAAATCGGTTCATCGAAGTCCCAGTCA
>JBEKRS010000142.1:0-7397 GCA_049518535.1 Occallatibacter sp.
CGACTTGACGGCGACGTTCATGTTGCGCATCGGGAGATAACTTACGGGCATCTTCGCGTTCCATACTTCTTTAGACGAAACCAGAAATGATAAGTGATAGTATTTATTTGCCGAATCTATAGCAGAGTGGCCTTATCCTTACAGTCGCCGTACTTCTGGTTCAGCGTGTCGGCAGGGTCGTGAGGCACGATGGCCGCCTCGCCAAACTCGATGCCGGTATAGCGAACCTCGCGGTCCAGATAGTCCAAAATCGCGCTTTCTTTTTCGGCAACATTCTTTTTGCCGGCAATCAGCTTGTCGACGATTGCCCGCACCACGACAGGATTGGCGCGACTGTCGACGATCTTCAAATACTCGGCAGCCATTCCTTGCCACGACTTTCCGGTCGAGAACTCGATCTCCGGGTAGCGAGCCTCATCGGGAGGAAGATTCGGATCATGCGACTCAATGCCATCCAAATGCCCCAGCTCAAAGGTGAGAGTAACTCGTCCGTCGGCCTCACTTCGTAGCGGCTTTAGATCGGGCAGTAACAATGTTCCGAAGTGCAACGGCAGAGAGGCCGGAGCCTCAAACACCACACGGCTGTGCTCGACCGGGGCTCGTTCCTGCCCAAAGATGATTCGGCCTACATGGCCGGGCACAAAGAACGGCTCAGTTTCGCGTTCAACGTATTCCCCCTCGACGACAACTCCTGGAGCGATCGCCGGAAAGGGGGCACGCAGCCTCTTGCCATCGCTGTATGTCTTATAGTCGCCGCCGCGGGCTGGTTCCTCGGTGATCGCATTCGGATCGAGCGTATGCACTGAGAAGTCTGGTGCAATCACCCTTGCCCGGATGGTGGGCCGCGCCTCATGCCAAGGCTCCCAGCCGACCGAAAGACTGTCCCATCCCTCAGCTCCCTTTTGCGTGAGTACCTTGTAGATATAGTGCGCCACGTGCTGGATGCGTCCCGACTCGTCGAAGGTGTAACTGTGATCATCATCGAGCAGGACAACATTCGCGCCGTCCGGCACGCTCACCGCCGATGCCGCTTCATACAGGGCCTTGGGCTCGATGGAAAAGTGCGGCGCCTTCCATGGCTCAAGGGCTTGTTGCGCGCGGCAAACGGGGATGGAAGTAAATGCGGATAGAGCGCAAAACAGCACAGAGACATAGGAACGCGAAGAGAATGACGACAAGTAGCACCTGCCTGAGTGAGATTCAGCCAATGGTAAACGGCGTCGGCAAGATAGGCAAGGCACGGCGGCGTGGATTGAGCGGGTGAGCAGGGTGGGGAACGCACGCGACGCTATTGAGAAACGCTTTGAAGGAGCTGCGAACATTCGTTCTCAAGGGCCTGGAAATCTGTTGCGCTCTGTGGGTGCGAGCACGGCCGAGCCTCGATGGATTTGCGTTCGGCGTGGCGCCAATGCGAAGGCCGGGCCGGTCTGGTCCTACATACGATCTTCTTGCATATGCTGACTCTTCAGAACAAATTCGTGCAAGAATATAGGCGAGCACTCTGGCCGGTTGAGGCTCAAGTTTGACGGCCGATGAGAAAACGTTATCGCAGTTGCGAAACACAGTCTTATGCGATAATATGGTCTCCTCATGTGTAAACGATCTTTTGTGCTCGCTCTGCTGACCACTTTCGCGCTCCCTTTGAGCCCGATTGCCCAGGCCCCCTCCCTTGCGATTCAGGTGGATCACCCGACAGCCAAAGTTAGTCCCATGCTTTATGGCTTGATGACTGAGGAGATCAATTTTTCCTACGACGGCGGGCTCTACGCTGAGTTGGTCCGCGACCGCACGATTGGCCGCGACTGGCAGGCGCTTGCCCACTGGACGATGGTGGCACGAGGGAACTCTGTAGTCGATGTCTCTGCTGACCAAACGGACGGGCCGAGCGCTGCTCTGCCGCGCAGTATCAAGGTCAGCGTAACCTCGGCGACGGAATCTGCGCCGGCCGGCATGCAGAACGACGGCTTCTGGGGCATCCCGGTGCGACCGCAAACTTCTTACAGCGGGTCTTTCTATGCGAAGACCGATACCACCGGCGTACCGGTCACTGTCAGTCTGGTGAACGACGAAACAGGCGCAACCGCGGCGAGCACAACGGTAACCGGAGTTACGAGCGAATGGAAGCAATATAACTTCACGCTCAAGACCGAGCAAGTGCCCGTCACGGCGAACAATCATCTGATCCTAACGATCCCGCGGCCTGCGACGGTCTGGTTCAATCTAATCTCGTTGTTTCCGCCAACCTATCATAACCGCCCTTACGGCAACCGCATCGACCTGATGGAAAAGCTTGCGGCCATGCATCCGGCTTTTTTGCGTTTGCCCGGTGGCAATTATCTGGAAGGCGACCACATTTCTGAGCGCTACCAGTGGAAAAAGACCATCGGCCCGCTGGTGGACCGGCCCACTCATCCTAGTCCTTGGCGTTACCGGTCTTCAGACGGGATGGGGCTATTGGAGTTTTTGGAATGGTGCGAGGACCTGAAGATCGAACCGGTACTTGCCGTCTATGCAGGCTATTCGATGATGCAAGAACATGTGGAGCCCGGCCCGGCGCTAGAACCGTACATCCAGGATGCACTTGACGAAATCGAGTTCGTAACCGGAGATGCCGGCACGAAGTGGGGCGCAGAACGGGCAAAGAATGGGCACCCAGCGCCGTTTCCGCTGCACTACGTCGAGATCGGCAACGAGGACTGGTTCGACAGATCAGGTTCCTACGACGGACGCTACGCGCAGTATTACAAGGCGATCAAGCAGCGCTATCCGGAGCTTCAGTTGATTGCCACTGCCCCAATCAAGAGCATAAAGCCGGATGTGCTTGACGAGCACTATTACATGGCGGCGGAGAAATCATTCGCAGATGCGAATCACTATGACAAGACTGATCGTAATGGACCAAAAATCTTTGTAGGCGAATGGGCGACGCGCGAGGGAGAGCCTACGCCGAATCTGCAGGCGGCGCTGGCTGATTCTGCCTGGATGACCGGCATGGAGCGTAACAGCGACATAGTGATCATGGCCAGTTATGCGCCGCTATTTGTGAATGTGAACCCTGGAGGCTTGCAGTGGGAGACTGACTTGATCGGCTACGATGCGCTGACGAGTTACGGTTCGCCCAGCTACTGGGCACAGGTGATGTTTGCCAATCATCTAGGCTCAGAAGTGGTGGCGAGCACACTGGCCAATGTTGGTCCGCGGACTTACACGTCTGTAACACGCGACAAAATGCGGCATAAGCTATTCGTAAAAGTGGTGAATGCATCTTCAGACGCTTTGCCGCTAAGCATCGAACTCGATGGCGCGACGAGCATCGGGCCGGAGGCAACGTTGATCACTCTTAGCGGTAACTCGCCCAACGCAACTAACACCATCACCAATCCCAACGTCATTGTGCCAGTCGAGCACAGTATCCAAATCGCCGGGCCGAAGTTCGAGCATAACTTCGTGCCCTATTCGATCAATATGTTCGAATTTAGCTACTAATAGGTCACACCGGCCTTCTGGCAGTGCTTGCGTCTACCCCAGTTGCTTGACTCACTGCACGGCGCCGCAAGGCCGCTGTGCAGGGCGTTGGAGTGCCATCTCGCCCAGGAGTTGTCGCATGAAACAGTCTACCCGAAGAACCTTTCTGAAAGTCGGAGCCGCAGCGGTTGCCGCTTCACTTACAAGCTCACGAGTGGCCCGCGCCACCGGACTAACCGGCGCCAATATCGCGATCGCTCCGGCTCTGGATCAGTTTGGGTATGACGAGGTCGAGTTGTTGGAAGGACCTATGCGCCAACAGTTCGATGTAAACCATGCCTTCTTTCTTGCGCTTGATGAAGATAAGCTGCTCAAGCCGTTCCGGCAAAGGGCAGGACTGCCTGCGCCAGGAGACGACATGGGGGGTTGGTACGATAACTCAGTAGATTTTGACCCTCATGGAAATTTTCATGGATTTATTCCGGGACATAGCTTTGGGCAATATCTATCCGGGCTGGCTCGGGCTTATGCCGTGACGGGCGCAAAACCGACGCAGGCCAAAGTTAGGCGTCTGGTGCGAGCGTTCGCTCCAACTATTACGACAAAGTTTTACGATAGTTATCATCTACCTGCCTATACTTACGACAAAACATGTTGCGGACTAATCGATGCTCATGAGTTTGCTGCCGACGAGGTTGCCCTTGGTGTGCTGAACGCGGCGACCGATGCTGTTTTGCCGCATCTACCGCCCAAGGCGTTGTCGAGATCGGAACAGTATGCCCTGCCGCATAAGGATGAGGCGTACTGCTGGGATGAGACCTACACGCTGCCGGAGAACTTCTTTCTAGCCTATAGGCGAGGCGGGGGCAGCCGCTATCGCGACCTGGCAATCCGCTTTCTTGAAGACGATAGATATTTCGGGCCTCTCTCGGAGGGGGAAAATGTTCTACCCGGCGAACATGCGTACAGCCACGTCAATGCCTTCAGCAGCGCAATGCAGGCCTATCTGGTGCTGGGAAGCGAGAAGCATCTGCATGCCGCACGAAATGGATTCGAGTTTGTGCGTACCACACAGAGTTTTGCCACCGGCGGATGGGGCCCCGATGAGTTATTCAGGAAGCCGGGCAGCGGAGCGATAGGCGAAAGCTTGGAGCACTCTCACGCCGGCTTCGAGACTCCCTGTGGCGCCTACGGCCACTTCAAGATCACACGATACTTGTTGCGCGTAACGGGTGACAGCCGTTATGGCGATAGCATGGAGCGCGTTTTATATAACACCATTCTAGGCGCCAAACCGATTAAGGAAGATGGCAGCAGCTTCTATTACTCCGATTACAACCTTCACCTAGCGAGCAAGGAATATCACAGGGACAAGTGGCCGTGTTGCTCGGGCACCTTTCCTCAGCTTACCGCCGACTACGGTATTAGTTCCTACTTCCACAATCGCGATGGCATCTATGTCAACCTATACGCACCTTCGCGTGTGACTTGGAGACATGGTGGTGCGCGTATCTCTCTGACGCAGAGAACTAACTATCCATATGCTTTGTCTTCGCAGATCGAGATTCTAACAGATAAGGTAAGTGAATTTCCCATTTACCTGAGAATCCCCGGCTGGGCGGGCCCCAACACCACCGTAACAGTAAACGGACGCCGTGCCTCCGCCGATCTCACCCCTGGCCGCTTTGCGCGACTGGACGGCAGATGGAGAAACGGTGACCGGATCGAGATTGAGTTTGACGCTACGACAACGCTCGAGGCCGTGGATCCGCAGCATCCCAATCTGGTGGCTCCTGTAAATGGACCTCTAGCTTTGTTTGGCGTTGGCGAAATTCCACAGAAACTGCGGCGATTAGACCTACTGGGAGCCAGTCGGATTGCAAGCGGATCCAGCAGTTGGCAGGCCAAATCGGAGGCGGGAATTCTTACGCTCAAATCATTTGCATCAATCCAAGACGAAGGATACCGTTTCTATCATCGGATTGAAGTTTGACCTGCGGTGTAACAGGCATTATTGATTGTGGGAGCTACACGGGAAGTTACCACGCCATTCCGCGCCTAGCTGTTTTTCTTA
The DNA here is from genome assembly GCA_049518535.1 of Occallatibacter sp. Classification (GTDB taxonomy): domain Bacteria; phylum Acidobacteriota; class Terriglobia; order Terriglobales; family Acidobacteriaceae; genus Telmatobacter. The sequence continues at coordinate 5,540 of JBEKRS010000142.1, forward strand.
ACTCTTCTGCTTGGCAGCAGTTTCTACTTTTATTTCATGACATATCATTCTGTGCTCCGGGGCTCTCGCATGAGTGCCTTAAAGACAATTGGTGCGTTTGTGCTTATTGAATATAGGGCCTGTCGTCAGAGGTCCAGCCGAGAACATTGAGGCCCAAGGCCGGGTATCCATTATTTTTGCCGTCGTGATAGTGATAGACGAGGATGTAGCCATCGGTGTCGGAAAGCACTGTCTCTCCGCCTGGGCCGTTGATATTGCCGTGGGCGCTGAGCAAAATGGCTCCGCCACCGGAGTTAAGTGCCATGCCTCCGTGGTCTGTGTAAGGGCCAGTAATTGAAGTCGATCGTCCCATGATGATGCGGTAAGTGCTGGATACGCCCGCGCAGCAGTTATCGATGGAAGCAAACCGATAATAATAGGAGCCGTGGGGGAAGATATAAGCCCCTTCCAGACCAGTGCCCGAAGGATGATAGGCCAGTTGGGTGCAGGCTGCGCCGGTCGGAATCCCGGTGGTGTTGTTAACGGGCACTATATGGATGCCGTTGGACCAGGAGCCAAAGACCATCCATGCGTCACCGGCGGCGTCGACGACCAATGCGGGGTCGATCGCGTTGGCGCCGGAGCAATCGGCGGAGATATAGACGGGTGAGCCGGAATCGGTGAAGGTTCCAGGGAGACTGTTGGCGCTGGTGGCGAGACTATGGTCGAGTTACTGCTACCAAAGGTGGATGCGGCGTAGTAGAGCCAGTACACACCATTGTGTTCCAAAGCATCGGGCGCCCATAGGTCGCCGCTCGATGCGGTGTAAGTGTTCGTCCACGCAGGCAGCGAGGAAAGCGCGTAGCCGTCGTCGGAAAAATTGACGCGATCTATGGACGTGTGAGCGTGAATCGTGCCATGCGTCGAGAATAGGTAGTATGTGCTGCCCGCCTTGAGCAAAGAAGGATCGTGAATTCCGGTGGACGATGAATCCCCGGTGCTGGTGTAGGAAACGGTAACTGAGATGGGATTGGTGTAAGGCGATGTCCCGGTCGAGGTCAGTTTCCACTCCTGGCAGGTGCAGTCGGTACCGGTCGCGGGCCGTGCACCTTGGTCGATTGTGGCTGAAGGGGTTGTGCCCGAGTTAGTGTCCTCCAGATAGAGCGCGCTGTTGGCGTTTTTGATCAGATAGTTTCCGTCCGTGAGCAAGTAAAACTCCCAGAGATGGTCGCTGGTGCCGTTATCGGCATATTGCAGTACCTGAGCTCCCGCTGCTGTGGAGGCACTTTGAACGCCCATGACCTGATGAGTGAGCAGGTTTTCGACGTTGTATTCGTTATTGTTCATGGGGATGAAATGCCATAATGCGTCGGTCGAGCCGGGATTGGGTTCCTGCACCACGCTGGCACTGGCGGCCTGGCTTTGGTTCATGCCCAACACAAGGGAACTCGCGGCATTCGCCTGTGTGTATTGGTAGCTGTCGCTTACTGTGGCCGGCGTTCCCATATCCGGCCCAGTCGAAGTGGTTGTGCTGTTGCCAGAGCCACCGCCGCATCCGGTTATCATGACTATCCCAGATAAGGCGAGACACAGCCAGGAATGGCCTGGTGCCTTTGTTGTTGCATTGAGGCTGTGTTGGGTTGCCATCTGTTTTTCTCACTTTCCTTCTGGGGTGCTCCGTATCGCGTTAGATCGGGATCAAATCGTAGATAACATATTTCTATATGTATTCTATCTAGTTGGGCAGTGTGCACATTTAAGGAACCTCTGATCAAGTCCGGTTTCCGCGCCGCAATTGCATAGAATTTTAGGCAGAGCGAAAACGCGATGGTCCAGATAACATTTGGCTGCCAGCCGAGTTTTGAAAAGTTTGCCCGAG
>JBEKRS010000143.1:0-7343 GCA_049518535.1 Occallatibacter sp.
GGTGTAACTGCGTCGTTCGGAACCAATCCCACAACCGGTTCGAGCGTGTTGACGATAGCAGCGAGCAGCACAGCGACGACCGGCTCGTCAACGGTGACCATCACCGGCACCAGCGGCAGCCTCTCAGCCAGCACCACCGTGACGCTAACCATCGCCAGCTCCGGGAACTCCAGTGGATGCGACACGGCTTGGAGTTCCACCCAAGTTTACACCGGTGGCATGACGGCCAGCGAAAACGGAATCAACTACCTCGCCAACTGGTGGAACCTGGGACAAAACCCAGCCACCAACAATGGCGGCGCCGGCAGTGGCCAGCCTTGGACCTCACAGGGAGCCTGTCAATAGCTGCAGCTCCTGCCCGATCTCCGTGTACTTCAACACCGCTGCGACGGAATTGCATACCTTCAAAGTGCCGGTAAACAAGTCCGTCGCAGCGCAACTGAGTCTATGCCTGGATGTCGAGGGCGATGGAACTGCCGCCGGAACACTGGTGGTGGCTCACACCTGCAACTACAACACCAACGAGCAGTGGGCTCTGAACCAAGAAAATCTTGGCGAAAGGAAAAGGAGAGAGTTATGAGAAATGCAGAATGTAAACGCGGACTAAACCAGCTTTTCCCGATTATTTGTGTTTTCATCTCATCGATTCTGTTAATAGCCATCCCGGCTCTAGGGCAAAATCAATCGGCAGGGCGCCCGGCGAACGTACCGCCGGAATTTGTGGTCACACCATTCGGCTATATGCATCCTTCGTGTTTGAAGCACCTACGCGAGGGCGAAAGGGCCGGGCAAAATAGGGTCGTACATGCCGATGGAACGGTAGAGGATGTACCGGCCTGTCAGTATCCGCGTTATAACGCGAAGGGAGAGGTTTTTGAAACCGCAACGTCAACACCACCGCCGCCCTATATAAACTGGGATTGGGTTGAGTACGCCCTTGACGATTATTCAACCAACCTTGGCGAGGAAACCAGCACCTGGGTTGTGCCGCCGGCGCCAACTAGCCATGACGGCCAGGTCAATTACTTCTTCCCAGGTATTGGGAACATTATGCAGCCGGTGATGGGCTGGGGCGCTGACTATCCGACGGGATGGGGCATTGCAAGCTGGATATGCTGTAGTCCTGCGGCGGAGAGCGCGGCGATTCAGGTTAATCCCGGCGACCTGATCCAGGGAACCGTTACCCAGGACTGTAGTTGGGGTACGAGTTCCTGTAGCTCCTGGAATGTAACGACGACCGACGTGACAACGGGTCAGACCACGACATTGGGTGCCGAGCCAACCCAGGGGGGGCAGAACAGAGCGGTTGGCGGGGTGCTCGAAGTGTATTACATCGCCCAATGCAGCGATTATCCCCCGAGTGGCGAAATCGTCTACAATTCTAACTTTTATGACTATAACGGTAACTGGGTACCAAATCTGAACTGGTCCCTCAACGTCAGCTCCACCGATTCACCCCAGTGCAGCTATTCCACGCAAGCAACGACGGAATCGGATATCGTACTTACCTTCGGCAACGTTCCGAACCTGAACGGCGCGCACACCCTGACCCCAAATAACGCCACTGGCTCGCGCTTGGATGACCTCTATGGCGGAACCGGCGCCGGAAATCCGATCGATATCTATCCTGATTTCGAAGCTAATAACCCATCGCAAACATGGGTCTTTAGCGACGTGAACGTTGTGCCTTCCGGCTATTACAACCTGGCAGTCTCCTCCGGGCCGTACTGCATGACTGCTTCAGGCTCTAGCAGCGGCTCGCTGGTCCAACTCGATCCTTGTAACGGATCTCCAGCTCAGGCATGGCAAGCGGTGACTGCAGGCAACGGATATGTGTTTCATCCTGCAAACAACACCTCCCTTTGCCTTGACGTGCAGAGCGCTGGAACTGCACCCGGAACGCTGGTGCAAGCCTGGACCTGCGACGGCACCCCAGCCGAGACTTGGGCGCTGAATTAGTAGCAGTCGTTGTTGCATTGAGGGGCTAGGCGGAATTCGTTCCGGCCCCTTCCGACTTCCTGCAACGATGTATCGACTCTCTGTCAGCCACAATTTGTGAGGAGTTGATGGGTCCTGGTGATCACGGAGTGAATAATTCGACGTTAGAAGCTTCATAGCCGTAGGCGAATTGCGCTTTGGAGTGATCTGCTTCCGTAGATTTAACTCCTCTTAACGTTTCTAGAATTACAGTTCTATGGCTTGTACCGGAGGATGTATGAAAGTTCGTCATTCTGGGCGTACAAATCAGGCATCCAATCGATTTGTCGCAGCTAAACTGATTGCGCTCGTTGTGGTAATTCTGGCAGCCAATGTCGGCGCACAGAACACACACGCGCGATTGAAAGTAATTAGCGGCTGCAGCCAGCCTATGTGGGTTCAGTGGCTGTTGGGGGCCAATGGTGGCACTCTCAATGCTCCGAATTTCGTGCAGCTAAATGGTGTGGGCACTTCGGAGGTATTCAACATTCCAGATACGGGGCTGGCCGGTCTCAGGGTATGGCCGGGATTCGGCTGTGATCTGAACGGACAGAACTGTCAAATCGGCGCGAGCGGTGGTCCCGCGAGCGCTGGATTTACATGTCCGGCCGGCATCGGTTGCGCGCCGCCTATCGATACCAAATTTGAAAGCACGTTCGGATGCTTTCCGGGTGCGTCGCCGTGCCTGTCGAATCCTTCGGGGGGAGATCCGCTAGGTCCAACCGATTGGTGGGACGTCAGTTTTGCAGATGGTTATACCGTTCCGGTCAAGGTCGTACTGAACGGATCTTGTTCCGGTGGTCCTCCGAATAATACGTTCGATTGTTCGGTATACAAATGAGGTCGATCATGAAGCAACTTGTAAGAAGAGTTGTTGAGAGCACCCTCCCGCTTTTCGCCAACTTAGTTTTGTCCTTTTCCCAACCAGACTGGCCAAAGCCGGTCCTGAGCTCCCTTCGAGGAGCCTCAAAGGAGCCAAAATGAATCGCAGGCTGTATTCAATTCTGGCAGTGTGCTTTACATTCGCGCTGCTGATCTGTTGTCCCAATATAGCCTCGGCCCAAACATGCGCTGCGGCTTGGAATTCAACGACGGTCTACACTGCGGGCCAGACTGCAAGCGAGAATGGCAACAACTATACTGCTGCCTACTGGACGCAGGGGAATAATCCAACGACAGCCGGAAACAGTGGCGCTGCCGGAACCGGGGATCCCTGGAGCCTTCCAACCGCTTGCGGCAGCAGCACTACCCCCGCCACACCCGTTGGGCCAGCTGGATATACCTATTGCGCGGCCGAAAACGCAACCTGCTCCTTCTCCGGGATCGCTCAAGTGGCCTTTGGCGCCAATGGGTCTTTCGACTATCAAACCTTCACCAACAGCACCTTATGCAGCAATACCGTCTTCTCGCCCGATCCCGATCCTGGTGTCGTGAAGGCCTGCTTCTATCAAATCACCACCGCAACTTCCACCTATTCCCAACAGGCGGCATACGGTGTGCAGCAGATGCAAAACTGGTATGTCCAGAGTTCCGGACTCTACGACAACCCTACCGGCTGGTGGAACGCAGCCAATTCCATTACCGTGCTGGTGGATTATTCCAGAGCGACGAGCACCACCCAGTATCTCAGCGCGGTTGCCAACACATTCGCTAACGCGAACAATGCCAACGGCACCACCAACTTCATCACCGGCGCGAACGATGACGACGGCTGGTGGGCGCTGGCATGGATGGACGCATACGATCTCACCAATAACCCGGCCTACCTTACGATGGCGCAAACCATCTTCGCCGACCTGGCCGGACAATGGGATACGACCACCTGCGGCGGCGGCGTGTGGTGGAACAACAGTCCCGCCTATAAGAACGCCATCACGAATGAACTTTTTCTCCAACTAGCGGCCGGGTTGGCGAATCGAACCACCAACGCGACGGAGAAGGCGCAGTATCTCGCCTGGGCACAGAAAGAGTGGCAATGGTTCAAAGGTTCCGGCATGATCAACTCCCAAAATCTAATCAATGACGGCCTGAATTCCACCAATCCCAGTGCTTGCACAAATAATGGCCAAACAACATGGACCTATAACCAGGGAGTTATCTTGGGGGGATTGGTCGAGCTTTACCGAGCCGATCAAGATTCCACCTTGCTTCCCACAGCGCAGGCGATCGCCAGCGCGGCCATGGCAAATCTTGTGACAGCTTCCGGTGTTTTGCACGAGCCGTCCATGTCGGGACCGGATGCGCCGCAATTTAAGGGCATCTTCATTCGCAATCTTTACAAATTGAGTACGGCAGTTTCCAGTCCGACTTATAAGGCCTTTGTGGATACCAATGCCAACAGTGTCTGGCAGAACGACCAAGGCCCCAACTATGAATTTGGCGTCTATTGGGAGGGGCCGTTTGATTCGGGCGATGCGACGCGGCAGGCGTCTGCGCTGGATTTGTTGAACGCCGCCATGGAAATGCAAGGCCCCGCTGGGCCAGCCGGATACACCTATTGCGCGCCTGAAAACGCAACCTGCTCCTTCTCAGGGGCCGCCCAGGTGGCGTTTGGCGCCAACGGAGATTTCGACTACGGAACCTTCACCAGTAGTGCCCCCTGCACCCTTGCTGCCTTCGGCAATGTCGATCCCGATTATGGTGTCGTGAAGGCGTGCTTCTACCAAACCACCACCACCACACCCACCGGGCCAGCGGGATACGCCTATTGCGCACCTGAAAACTCAACCTGCTCCTTCTCCGGGACGGCCCAGGTAGCCTTTGGCGCAAATGGGTCTTTCGACTATGGAACCTTCACCGACACTGCCTCCTGCACCCTTGCTGCCTTCGGCAATGCCGATCCCGATTATGGTGTCGTGAAGGCGTGCTTCTACCAAATTACCACCGCCGCACCTACACCCGTCGGGCCAGCGGGATACACCTATTGCGCACCGGAAAACTCAACCTGCTTCTTCTCCGGGACCACCCAGGTAGCCTTTGGCGCAAATGGGTCTTTCGACTATGGAACCTTCACCAACAGTACCTTATGTAGCAATAGCGTCTTCTTGCCCGATCCCGCTGTTGGTATCGTGAAGGCCTGCTTCTACATACCGCCTAGCGAGATCCCTTCGGTTTGCGATATCTATGCTTCCGGCGGCACTCCATGTGTGGCCGCGCATAGCACGGTGCGGGCTTTGTTTGGCAGTTATGGCGGTAGGCTATACCAGGTCCAGCGTGCGTCGGATGGTTCTACTATCGACATCGGCACATTGCCCGCGAGCAGTTATGCAAACGCCGCCGCGCAGAATTCGTTCTGCGCGGGGACGACATGCATCATAACGATCATCTACGATCAATCCTCCTACCATAATGATCTGGCAATCGCAGGGCCCGGCGGGGCGGCGCCACACGTTGATTCCGGTGCGGTGGCTAACGCGCTGCCCATCACCGTCAACGGCAATGCGGTCTACGGCGTGAATGTGACATCCGGCGTTGGCTACCGAAACAACGCCACATCCGGCGTTGCCACGGGCGGTTCGCCGGAGGGCATGTATATGGTGGCTAGCGGCACAAACGTGAACAACGGGTGCTGCTTCGACTACGGGAATGCCGAATCGAATAGCCAAGACACTGGCAACGGTCGCATGGATGCGGTCAACTTTGGAACTACAGGACCATGGGCCGGCGCGGACCTGGAAAACGGTATTTATGGCTGGAGCAGTTCGACTACGCCCCAAACCAGCGACTTCGTAACCGCCACGCTCAAGAACGACGGGCAAACCACCTTCGCGGTGAAAAGTGGGAACGCACAAAGTGGCGGCCTCACCACTCAATACAACGGAGCTCTTCCCTGCTGCGGATACACTCCCATGTCGCTTGAAGGCGGCATTGTTCTCGGAACCGGCGGCGATAACAGCGACTGGGATGTAGGCTCCTTCTTTGAGGGCGCCATGACTTCGGGCTATCCAACGGATGCGGTGGAAAACGCGGTCCAGGCGAATATCGTCGAGGCGGGCTATGCCGGTAACAGCGGCGGCGGTAACCCGGATAACGGGGGGAGCGTTTACACTGGCCCGAGCAACATGAACGGCCCACAAGGCGGGTTTGCATCGCCGGCGACCGAACAGCCCAACGACATCATGGCGACCAAGCCAGCACTTGCCTCTTTCAATGGAAGTCTTTACCTTGCATTCCAAGGGGTCGGTGTGAATAACGACCTCTATGTTACGTTGTCATCGACTGGGTACAACTTCCCATCTGCAACTCGGTACACGAATCTTGTAAGTAGCAGCGCACCCGCACTGGCAGTGTTCAACAACCAACTGTTTATGGCATTCCGAGGGCTGAATGTAGATAACGACTTCTACGTTACGTCAGCGTCGGATGGAAGCTCCTTTCCAACTGCAACCCGGTATACGAATATTCAAATGGGCGGCACTCCCGCGCTGGCCGTTTTCAACAATCAACTGTGTGCAGCCTTCCAGGCAAACGATACGGGCCACACGTTGCATGTAACTTGTTCGTCGGATGGGGTGACCTGGCCGACCGCACCGCAGGTACCCAACGTCTTGATCGGTAGCGATCCCGCGATGGCGGTCTTCAACGGCAAGCTCTATGTCGCCTTCAGGGCAAATGACCCAAGCAACGATTGCTGGATTGCATCTTCGTCGGATGGAGTCAACTTTAGCTCGCAGATGCTGTCCGGTCAATCGATGGGTGGGAACAGCGCACCCGCTCTGGCGGTCGTCAACGGTGTTCTCTACTACATCTATGGAGCGGATGACACGAGCAATGAGATGCTGGTGACGGCGTCAACGGATGGATCTACCTGGCAGGGCCCCGCGGCATATCTTGGTGTTCAAATGGGTGCTAAAGGGCCCGGAGCAACGGCGTTTGGCAGCGGAGTTTACGTGGGCTTCCAGTCAAACGATTCCAGAGACGTCTTGTTTATCACAAACAACTAGCTTTACGAATGGGATCATTTCATTGATCGGCTTGTTGCTCAATCTTCTGAAGCGTGGCATGGCTCTGTCCTTTAGAGCTTGCCACGCTCAGGTTTTTAGGGCCATCGCGCTTTTATACTTCTCACCGACTGCATGTCGATGCGTTTCAGGCATCAACATTGACGAAGGCAGTTTTGGATATCTGAAGATAACGCGTCCATTATCCAGTAATCGGAAGTCGCTACTTCGTACCGTTTCCTCCACGGTCTACTCACGAGACCAATCGATCTCGGTTCGAAGCGGTTGACTTTGAGTCATAACTTATTGATTGAATGCGACTATGTGCATCCGCATGACCGGCGGCGAATCAACTCGCCGGTCAGCGAGATGGTCCGGATCTTCTTGGGTGCACTACCGTCAATGCGGCTGAATAATAAGCTCAGG
>JBEKRS010000144.1:0-7088 GCA_049518535.1 Occallatibacter sp.
ACGGGGGTGAAGCCATGAAGCTTACACATCCTGTTTCAACTTACATTGCCCGCTTGTGCATCATCCTTTCAGCCATAGCCGGACTTAGCTTCGGTGGCGTTATACCGAAGGCATTGGGGCAGGTGGGGACTAAGAGCGGGTTTACCTACAACGGAATCGTTTACACCTCCTGGTGGTTTGACGAGTACGGGAACTACGAAGATCCCCCGATTGCGACTGGCGCCGCAACGACCTCGACGGACCAGCTTGTGCAGACGAATGCCAACTATGCATCTGTGCTTGTTACCCAGTATGTACAAACCGGAACCTCAACTACTATTGCGCCAGATGCTACAAAGACACCTTTGGATGATCAGGTTGCCTTCGCTATCCAGGGTTTTCATAACCAAGGCATGAAGGTCTTTCTCAAGCCGCATGTGGACTCGGAGGACGGAACCTGGAGGGGTGCGTTTGAGCCCACAAGTGTCCCAGATTGGTTTGCCAGCTTCCAGACCTTCATCGTCCACTATGCACAGCTTGCACAAGAGAACAACGTAGAAGGCTTGGTTTTCGGCACCGAATACAAGACTCTCAGCGTGGCAGCTAACGAGTCCTACTGGGCTAACATTATCGCTGCTATTCGAGCAGTTTATTCCGGGCAGCTTCTCTATGGCGCGAATGCGTCTGGTCCCGCTGACGAGTTCAGTACGGTCTCATTTTGGCCCCTCGTCGATATCATCGGCGTGGACGGATACGTTGGTCTCACCACCCAGGACGATCCTACGGTCGCCCAGTTAGTATCCGCATGGACTGACAGTACTGAAAATGGCGGCTACAATGCTGTCGCCGCATTTGAAAATCTCAGTAGCACCTACAGCAAGCCAGTGATCTTTACAGAACTTGGCTATGAAAGTACTCCAGGCACGAATACAGAACCCTGGAACTCCAGCCTTTCCGACGGCTACGACCCCACCGAACAAGCGGATTGCTATGAAGCCTTCTTCGCGGTTTTCAGTCAGCAGACATCATGGATGAAGGGGGTCTTCTGGTGGAATTGGCAAGTTCCGGCCCTGACTGCGAGTGATTCCAGTTACGACCCTAACGGCAAACCGGCTGGGACTATCGAACTTCCGGAATGGTTTGGCTCGGCGACACCAATCTTCAAGATATCTCCTTCGGCAACCATTCTTTCGCTGCCTCAAAACGGCAGCGCTGCCGACACCATCACAATTGTTCCTGAAGGTGGATTCACAGGTGGAGTAACTCTGACGGTTTCCGGGCTACCCAGCGGTGTAATCGCCTCATTCGCCACTAACCCCACCAATGGCAGCAGCGTGCTGACTCTTGTGGCTAGCGGCACGGCTACCGCAGGAACATCTGCTGTAACCATTACTGGAACCTCCGGCACGCTGACGTCAACCACCAAAATCTCTCTTACCGTCACGGTGTCCGCATGTACTGTCACCTACACGATTGGAAGCCAATGGACGAGCGGCTTCGGAGCGAGCCTCATTATCAACAATACGGGAACGGCCACATTAACGAACTGGACGCTGACTTGGCCCTTCGCCAATGGGCAGACAGTTTCGGAGTTCTGGGGCGGCACGGAAACCCAGAGTGGCGCAATTGTGACAGCGATCGGCACCACCGCCATTCCCGCTGGCGGCAGCTATTCCAGCATGGGGTTCAACGGCACATGGAACAACGTCACCAACGCAGTGCCCACCTCGTTCGTACTTAATGGCACTAGTTGCACCGTGAACGGCGCCGCGCCAACAGGGAACTTCACGCTTGCACCTGCGTCGTCCACTCTGGCAATAACCCAAGGTAAAGCTGCAACCGACACCATTACGGTAACTGACGTTGGCGGATTTACCGGCAGCGCAACTCTAGCTGCATCCGGCCTGCCAAGCGGAGTAACTGCCGCGTTCGGCACTAATCCCACCACCGGGAACAGTGTGCTGACGCTGACGGCAAGCAGCACGGCCACGATTGGAACGTCCACGGTGACAATCACCGGAACCTCCGGCACCGTAACCACAGCCACCACCATTGCTCTCACCGTCAGCCCAGCTTCCAGCTTCACAATCGCGCCCTCGGTAAGTATACTAGCGATCACTCAGGGTCAAACCGCAACCGACACCATCGCGGTAACTGACGCCGGCGGATTTACCGGCAGCGCAACTCTAACCGTATCCGGTCTGCCAAGCGGAGTAACTGCCGCGTTCGGCACCAATCCCACCACCGGAAGCAGCGTGCTGACGCTGATGGCTAGCAGCACAGCCACGATCGGAACGTCAACGGTGACAATCACCGGAACCTCAAGCACCCTATCCACAGCCACCACCATCGCGCTTACTGTCAGCCCAGCTTCCAGTTTTACGATTGCGCCTTCCGCCTCCACGCTGTCTCTAGCCCAGGGTGGCAGCGCTACAGATACTATCACGGTGACTGATGTTGGTGGATTCACCGCCGGTGTAACTCTAGCCGCATCCGGCTTGCCAAGCGGAGTAACTGCCGCGTTCGGCACCAACCCCACTACCGGAACCAGCGTGCTTACGCTGACGGCTGGCAGCACGTCCGCTGCTGGAACCTCAACGCTGACCATCACCGGCACATCCGGTACGCTGACCGCGACCACTACGATCGCCCTTACCGTCAATCCCTCGACTCCAACCTCAACGTGCACCATTGACTACACGATCTCCAGTCAGTGGCAGGGAGGCTTCGGAGCGGCTATCACCATCAACAACACGGGAACCACCGCCCTGACAAGTTGGACGCTGACCTGGGCCTATGCCAATGGGCAGACGATTACGCAGCTCTGGAACGGATTGGAAACAGAGAGCGGCGCGAATGTGACGGTAACCAACTTGAGTTACAACGGCAGCATTCCAGCCGGAGGAAGTTATTCCGGGATGGGATTCAACGGCACCTGGAACGGAACTACCAATGCAGTACCTACGGCGATCTCGCTCAATGGTACGGCCTGTACAGTCAACTAGCGGATTATAGCAACGCATAGTTGACGCAAAAAGAAGCGCGGGCGGAGCGAGTTTCTCCACCTGTTCCGCCGAGCTTCGCTGAACGGCACTCATCCCTTGGGTATAGGTGAGCAGTGTGATGTACAAGGAGAAACCATGTCCCTGCAACTCAATTCCTCCCGCTGGCGCGCATACGCCCGCAGATTGAGTGGGTACTTTATAGTACTCGCATCTCCGTTTTTGGTCCTTGTTGTACCGCAAGCCCGCGCTCAATTCGCGTGCAATGTCGTCTACACTATTTCACCTCAAAACACCAGCGCCTTCGGGGCGGCAATCACCATCGCGAACACGGGAACAACTGCCCTCACCAGTTGGACGTTGACCTGGACGTTCGCCAACGGGCAGACAGTTTCGTCTCTTTGGAATGGCGTGGAATCTCAGAGTGGCGCAAACGTCACGGTGACCAACGAGTCATACAACGGCAGCATTCCCGCCGGCGGCAGCCTCTCTGGCATAGGATTTAACGGAACCTGGAACGGCGTCGCCAACGCGGCGCCTGCGTCGTTCGCAGTGAATGGAACGACCTGCGGCGGTTCCACATCCACAGGGAGCTTCACGCTCGCACCTTCGACGCCGACTCTGTCGATTGCCCAAGGCGCTAGCGGCACCGACACCATTGCGGTAACTGATATGGGCACATTCACCGGCAGCGTAACGCTCGCTGCATCCGGATTGCCTAGCGGCGTGACTGCTACGTTCGGCACAAATCCCACCACTGGAGCTAGTGTGGTCACATTCGCGGCCAGTAGTACGGCCACGGCCGGAACCTCCGCTGCCACGATCACCGGTACTTCCGGCACACTCACCACATCCACAACGATAGCACTTACAGTAACCGCTGAAGGGGGGCCTAGGCTTTCAGTCTCGGCGGCCGCGCTATCAGTTACTGCCGGCAGCAGCGCCACTGACACCATAATGGTAACCGATGTCGGCGGATTCACCGGTGCTGTAACTCTTGCTGCGTCCGGCTTGCCTACCGGTGTAACTGCAACGTTTGGCACGAACCCCGCCACGGCGACCAGCATAGTTACGTTCGCAGCGAGCAGCACGGCCGCGGCCGGAACCTCCAGCGTCACCATCACGGGGACCTCGGGTACGCTAACCGCATCCACCACCATCGCACTGACCATCAGTGGTACCAGCCCCACCGGCGCGTGCCAGATCGTTTACACCATCTCGCCGCAAAACTCGACTGCTTTCGGCGCGGCTATCACCATCGAGAACACCAGCGCCACAGCTCTGAGCAACTGGACGCTGACCTGGACATTCGCCAACGGGCAGACGGTGCTGTCTCTCTGGAATGGCACTGAAACCCAGAGCGGCGCCAATGTGACAGTGACCAACGAGTCTTACAACGGCAACATTCCCGCCGGCGGTAGCCTCACCGGCGTCGGATTCAACGGGACTTGGAACGGTGCAGCCAACGCAGTGCCCACGAATTTCGCGATTAACGGCACGGCCTGCGGTTCAATACAAACGCCTAGCTTTACGCTTTCGTCTTCGACGACGGCACTCTCGGTCGCTCCGGGTACCAGCGGCACCGACACGATCGCGGTAAACGACGCGGGCGGATTCACCGGCGCTGTAACTCTGGCGGCGTCTGGCTTGCCCAGTGGAGTAACCGCCACGTTCGGGACCAGCCCCGCCACGGCTACAAGCGTGGTCACGTTCGCGGCCAGCAGCACGGCCGTGGCTGGAACGTCCACGGTCACTATTACCGGAACCTCCGGTACGCTGACTGCATCTACTTCGGTCGCGCTGACGGTAGGCTCCGCGGGGACAGGAAGCTTTACATTAGCGCCTTCTGCGTCGGCATTGACAATCGCCCTGGATGCCGGCGGCACCGACACCATTAATGTTACGGACGTAGGCGGATTCACCGGCCCTGTAACTCTTACCGCGTCCGGAATGCCCAGCGGTGTAACTGCCGCGTTCGGCACCAATCCCACAACTGGCAGTAGCACGCTGACACTGATCGCCAGCAGTTCGGCCACAATTGGAACGGCAACGATCACCATCCAGGGAACCTCTACAGGGACCACATCCGGCACCCTGTCCGCTACCACCACCATCGCTCTCACCGTCAGTTCGGCTCCATCGATACAGATAGCATGGGTCAGCCCGGCTGCCGGAATAGCAGGCAGTACATTCACAGTCATGCCTGGCGTTGGAGCGTCCTTTGGCGAGACGCAGGGATCGAGCGTTATTAACTTCGGCACCACCGTGGCTACAGTTACCACATGGGCCATCGACTCCATTGCAGTTACAGTTCCTAGCCTGCCTGTTGGTACCTACAACGTGACCGCGGTTGTGGACGGCGTGACAAGCAATGCGGTTCCGTTCACGGTCACAAGTGCTACACCGTCTCCAGAGATATTTACCGGTAACTCCACTTGGTTTAGTGCCCTTGGCAGCCCATATGGAGGTTGCGGCGTGCCGCAAGCGAATATCGATTCGCAAAACTTTGTCGCCCTCAATGTCCAAAACGATCCCGGTAACTACACCCTTACACTGTCTCGTCCCATCTCCACCACCGGGCCGAACGCCGCCGACATCGGTATATGGAACAACGGACTGAACTGTGGCCGGTGGGTGCATATTACGATGGGGAGCAACTGCAATGGCACGAACGATGGCAGTCAGGACGAACCGTTCTGCCGTGGCGGTTTGGGATGGGTTCCAGACCAATTCAACGGCGCCGAGATCGATTCCGTCGTTGCGGACAGCTGCCAGGATGAAAACTCCTGGTGCCGCGACGATCCCTATCACCTTGACCAGGCGCAGGCACAACTGGCTAACTACACACTGAACGGCGAGCCCGCCGGCGCTATCTATCCGAATTTCTGGAATAACCGGCAAATTAGTTGGTATTTCGAGCCAGCGCCCAATTACACGGGTGATATCAACATTGGTTTCCTTAATGGTGCAAATGCTTTTTGGTCGGCGATCTCTATCACCCACCTGCCAAACGGAATTCATGGAGTGCAGTATATGCTCAACGGAGTTTGGACAACGGCCGTGATGGATGCTGACCTGGGTGACGACTACATCATCCTTCCAACTGTGGCAGGCGGAACACAATATGAGATACAAGTGTTCGATGTGACCGATACATTGATCAACAACGGGCGCATCTACTCGTTCTCGTATCCGGCAAGCTGTGGATCCAGTTGCACGCCGGCTTTGACTCCGATAACTTTCACTACTTCGCAGTAGCAATGTGAAGTTTCCTTAGTCTGGAACCGGAGTGTATTTACTTCGGTTCCAGATTAAATATATGCCAGAGCTTTTCACTGCGTGTTTTTTCGACATAACTTCGGAGGATATATCCATCAAGCTGATCGCTCAATACGAGACATGGGTATGAGTACGAACGCCTCATGCTTCGACAAAGGTTATCACTAACACGCTGCGCCCAGGCTCTCGCCGATGGTGGGTAGGTCACCCAGCCAGGGATACCGCCGAATGTTGGGGTGGGGCCGCTAGCGTCAGACAAAAGGAGCATACTATGAAGCACCGTATCATACGTGCGTGCGGAACAATGCTGGCAGCAGCGATTGTTCTGGCATCCACTGCAATAGCTCAAACCGCGTGCAACGTCGCCTACACGATTTCCAGCCAGTGGCCAGGAGGCTTCGGCGCGGCTGTCACCATTCAGAACACCGGCACAACGGCCATCTCGAACTGGACACTGACTTGGGCATTCGCCAACGGGCAGACAGTTACGCAACTTTGGAACGGTATCGAGACCCAGAGCGGCGCCAATGTCACTGTGAATAACGAACCTTATAACGGCACCGTCGCCGCCGGCGGCAGCGTACCGGGCGTGGGCTTCAACGGCACTTGGAATGGCACCACCAACGCGGCGCCCACAGCCTTCTCGCTCAACGGGACGGCCTGCTCCGTCAACGGCGTCGCGCCGGGCGGAGGCGGCGGCTTCACACTTACTCCCGCTTCGTCCGCTGTAACACTCGCGGCAGGCGCAAGCACCACCGACGCCATCACGGTTACCGACACGGGCGGTTTCACCGGCACCCCCACTCTAACCGCCAGCAGTTCCAATAG
>JBEKRS010000145.1:0-6700 GCA_049518535.1 Occallatibacter sp.
TCATGGATTTTCTGCCGCTGCACACATTTCGTCGGTGCGTGGGGCGGTATTTGTCGAACTACCCCACCAAGACTTTTTCGCATCTGGATCAGTTTCTGTGTATGGCGTTCGCGCAACTGACCGAGGGACCCCCCGATGCCCGGAAGCGAAAGCCAACAACTTAGGGAAATTTATGAGTTCGGCCCTTTTCGCGTTGATCCCGAGAAGGAAATCCTGCTGCGTGCCGGTGAACCCATCCCCTTGCAGCCGAAGACGTTTCAGATTCTCCTGGTTCTGGTTCGCAATAACAGGGAGCTGGTCACGAAAGACGATCTGATGAAGACCGTGTGGCCTGACACGTTTGTCGAGGAGACAAACCTCAGCCGCAATATCTTCATGTTGCGAAAGGCGCTGGGTGAGAGCCCTCAGGATCACCAGTACATCCTTACGGTGCCCGGCCGAGGATACCGCTTCGCAGAGAATGTGCGATTGGTGCCTGAGCAGGAGCTCAGCATCGTTGCGGCAAACCATTCCAAGGTAGAGGTGCAGATTGTGGAAACGAAACCTTGGGGATGGTTCTTGTTGGCCGCTATAGTAGTGCTTGCCGTTGGTGCCGGCACGACTTGGTATTTGCGTCAGCGAAGCCATGTTCTCACCGAGAAGGACACAATTGTCCTCGCCGACTTTGCCAACTCCACCGGCGACACGGTCTTCGACGATACATTGCGTCAAGGACTGTCGGTACAACTCGAGCAATCGCCGTACTTAAGCATCGTCTCCGACGACCGAATCCGCCAGATTCTGCAGTTGATGGCCCAGCCATCCGATGCGCGGCTCACCCCTGAAATCGCACGTGATCTCTGCCAGCGAGCTGAGAGCACCGCTGTTCTTGAAGGCTCAATTGCGAGGATTGGAACCGAGTACCTCTTGATCGTGAAAGCCGTGAGTTGCGCAAGCGGTGAAACGCTCGCCAGCACCGAGGCTCAAGCCAGCGACAAGAATCATGTACTCGATGCTTTGGGGACGATTGCAGCTGGAATGCGCAGCAAGCTGGGAGAATCTCGGGGCACAGTGAAGCAATTCGATACCCCACTTGAACAGGCCACCACACCTTCCCTCGATGCGTTGAAGGCCTTCAGCATGGGCATGAAAGCACTCTCCACGGTTAGAGTTTCGGTCGCGATTCCGTTTTTCAAGCAGGCCATCCAACTCGATCCGAATTTCGCACTGGCCTATGCATGGTTAGGCCTCTGTTCTAACGTTGCGGGAGAGCCAGCCCTCGGAGCCGAATATACTCGCAAGGCCTACGAACTGCGCGACCGGGTGAGCCTGCCGGAAAAATATCTAATTATGGTCCGCTTCAACAAGCAGGTCACTGGAAACATGGAGAAGGCAGAGCAGGCTTGCCAGGTTTGGATTCAGGCTTATCCCCGGGCGGCAATGCCGCACACATTTCTCGCTGGGTCAATCTATCCGAACACCGGGCAGTATGAGAAATCCGTTGAAGAAGGAACTGAAGCAATCCTCTTGAATCCGGATTATTCTGCGTCGTATTACCTTTCCATGTTGAGCTATATCTCTCTCAATCGCATCGACCAGGCTAAGTTAATCTACCAGCACGCGCTGGATAGGAAGCTGATGGGCCCGTATTTCTATATGCCTTTGTATGAGATTGCTTTTCTAGAGAACGATGCGGATGGAAAGGCGCGACAGATGAAAGCGGCTGAGGGTGATCCTGAAGTTGAAGGGACGATGTTGTCGAGTGATGCCGATTCGGCCGCCTTTATCGGACGGCTTAGGGATGCTCGCGAGTTATCCCGCCGCGCTGCGGATTCCGCTCAAAGAGCGGAGAAAAACGAAGCCGCGGCGACATTCATGGCAGTGTCTGCATTGCGGGATGGTTTGTTTGGCGATAAGGAGGAAGCACGGAGAAGTGCGGACTTGGCTCTTGATCGCTCCACGGGCCGGGACGTGCAGTATGGCGCTGCACTGGCCTTCGCATACGCGGGAGACGACCACCGGGCACAAGTGCTGACGGACGACTTGGCCAGAAGATTTCCGGAAGATACGGTGGTACAGTTCAATTTTCTACCAACACTCCGCGCAAAGCTGGCGAACAACAGGGGAAATCCCGCTGAGGCGATTGAGAGACTGAGAGCAGCTGCTCCCTACGAACTCGGACAGTCAACCTTCAGCACCTATTGTTGGACAGCCATGTATCCAGTCTTTGCTCGAGGCGAAGCGTACCTTGCCGCGCGCCGGGGCGGGGAAGCTGTAGCCGAATTTCAGAGAATCATGGATCATTTGGGAATCGTGTTGAATCAGCCTGTCGGAGCGCTTGCGCGTCTTGGACTTGCCCAAGCTTATGTCCTGGAGGGTGAACGGGCAAAAGCGCGGGCCGCATATGAAGATTTTTTCGCGCTCTGGAAACACGCGGATGCGGACGTTCCCATTCTGAAGCAAGCCAACGTCGAATACAGCCGATTGAAATGAATTCCATTCGCAGGTTTTGGCAGCATACTGCGGAATCCTAACTGGGCGATTGGGCATTTGAAGCGGCCCACAGACGCTGGTAAATCGGTATCAAAGGCGCTGAGCTGAGATAAACCCAGAGCGCCAGCCCGGTGTAACTTGGTGAAAAGTGAGCGGGAATCGACGAGTGCTAACACTCTTCGCCGGCCCAGATTGCTCCCGAAAGGTCGGCCAGTATTTGCGAATGTGTTCGCTTCTGGCCGAAAAACCACCTGCTCGGAGAGGGAACTTTTATCGGAATGAGAGCATAATTTGGCCACCGCAGCCAAGATGATGCATCATTTCACAACTCCGCTCCTCGCGATCCCGAGCAAACTTCCAGCGAAAATCGGCAAGGTTGCTTTTAGCAAATGGTACGGCACACCCAGGCGCATTTCGCCCCGATTCGCATTGAAAGTTGTGGCAGTTTCCGGCTTTTAGCTCATCACAGCCACTTTATAGGGACATCGATGACAACTTATGGCTACAGAAATGACAACTTATGCTCCAAATCACAAATGAGACAGCGGCTGCAACTCATATGCAGAAGGCATCTTTCTCTCCATCTGGGATTCGGCGTTGCGCAACTGGTTTTATGCGCTCCGGTGCAAAACTAGGCCGCAGTGCGCCGCGTGAGCGGCGCACTGCGGCGGAGTAAAAGCAAGCCACCGCCGGATCTTATTTTCGTGAGCCGTTGCCTTGGTGGCGTGGTTCATGGAACACCGGAGGGATGTTCCAGGTGGAGATATACGGGCGTGTACGGCGGGCGGTTCGTGTCGAGGGCCGGAGTCAGCGAGCGGTAGCCAGGGAGTTTGGGCTTTCGCGGGAGACGGTACGGAAGATGCTGCAGTACGCTGTGCCGCCAGGCTATCAGCGCCAGCAGCCGATCAAGCGTCCTAAGCTGGATCCGTGGCTGGGCGTGATCGACGCCATTCTGGAAGATGACAAGCAGCGACCTGCGAAGCAGCGGCACACAGCCAAACGGATCTTCGAGCGGTTGAAGGAAGAGCACGGTTTCACAGGCGGCTACACGATCGTGAAGGACTACGTGCGGTCTGCGGAGTTGCACAGCCGGGAGATGTTCATTCCGCTGATGCATGCGCCGGGAGAGGCGCGGGTGGACTTCGGCGAGGCACTGGTGGCGATTGCCGGCGTAGAACAGAAAGCGCATTACCTGGCGATGGACCTGCCACACTCGGACGACTGCTTTGTGGCGACGTTTCCGGCCGAGACCACCGAAGGTTTTCTGGAAGGCCATGTGCGAGCATTTGCGTACTTCGGCGCGGTTCCCACGCGGATTCTCTACGACAATAGCAAGATCGCTGTGGCCCGGATACTCGGCGGTGAGGAGCGGCAGAAGACGCGGGCGTTCTCCGAGTTACAGAGCTACTATTTGTTCGCCGATAAGTTCGGACGCCCGGCCAAGGGCAACGACAAGGGCAAGGTGGAAGGGTTGGTCGGCTATGCACGGCGCAACTTCATGGTTCCGATTCCGCATGTGTCGAGTTGGGAAGAACTGAACACACGTTTGGAGGCCGAGAGCCAGAAGCGGCGGCTTCGACGGTTGCTCGGGCACACAGATACGATAGGCGAACGCTTCGGGCGCGACCACGCGGCCATGCTGCCGCTGCCGGCAGCGCCCTATGAAGCCTGCGAGAAGATCGCAGGCCGCGTCAGTTCACTATCGCTAGTTCGCTACCGGTCGAACGACTACTCCGTGCCCACCCAGTATGGCCATCGCCAGGTATGGATGAAGGGCTACGTCCATCAGGTGGTGATCGCCTGTGGCAGTGAGGTGATTGCCCGGCACGAACGCAGCTATGAACGCGAGACGGTGGTCTTCGATCCGATGCACTACCTGGCCCTGCTGGAGCAGAAGACCAGAGCGCTGGACCAGGCCGCGCCACTGGCCGGTTGGCAGTTGCCGAAGTGTTTCGCGCACCATGTACACATCCTGGAGATGAACGCAGATAGCTATCGCCTCAAGCAAAGCCGCCGCAAACGGGTCCCATCCGCAGAACGCTAATCTCACTCAGTCCGAACGCGCCTCGTAGTTGAAGGGCCTCTTCCGCTACGCTCCAGAGGCCCTTCAACCACGCAATCCCCCAACAACTATGCAGCTATCCACTGGTCTACTTTTGCTCCGCCCTTGACACCCGGTGGAACTTCGGCTGACGCCTCGATCCGTGAACGTGCGCGAGCGACAATTCTCGACGTGCTTAGCGCAGCGGATCGTGCAATCTTGGAGACGCTGGGGTCGTTGCGAACCGTTGCCTCTTCCGAAAGGGAAGGTTTGCAAGAAACTCTCAAAGACTTACTCAACGTGATCGAGACGGTCGGGTTCAGATTGTATTTGAATCTCGATATCAGTCCCGATCTGCGTCGTGAGGACACTAAAGTGCTATCGGACGAGACTCGTGCGCTCCTCTTTGTCGAGTTCATACCACTGTTCAAGAGCCTTTGCAAGCAGAGTCGGTCAGAACAGCGTCGACCGATTGCTGCCAGCACGACGCACTACATCATGCAGACCTTTAGCAGTGTCGTGTCATACCATCCTGAGGTGGTTCTTGACCTCACGGCGAGTCTGTTGACGGGGTTCACTTTCGGTTATGAGTTCGATAGCTTAGCTATCGGTGAGGTCGTAAAGCTTACGGAGGTTGTATTGCCTGACCATAAAGACATCCTCGCGAAACCCGAAAACGCCGCGAATCTTGGTACGGTGCTTGATGTGTTCCTTTCGGCTGGTTGGCCGGACGCGACGCGTCTCGTAATGCGTTTAGAAAATGCAGTTCGATAAAGGTGCTCTTGCGCCATGCCTTTGCAGAAGAAACGAGAACAGGCTATGTTCGCACCTCTTATGCCTTCCCCACTACGGGTGACGTTTGACAGTAATGTCTGGCAGATGGTCATCATGCCCAGCCTTGCCAGTAAGACTCCCCTCTGTGCGGACTTCGTTACTATTCATGATTCGTTGCGAGCGAAGCAGATTCAAGGCTTCATCTCGGAGACGGTGGGCACGTTGGAGGCGATAAGAAGCGTGGGGCGCAAGGCTTACTTCACATCGATCAAACCGAAAGTCGACGTGCAAGTGGTGAATGTGACAGGCGGTCAGGCGCTGCTGAAGATAGATATTGGTACTAACAATGACCAACACCAGGGTCTCCACAGAGTTCTCAAAGATCGCCTCGAACTCGCGATTGCGCTCGGAATGCGTCTCATGCGAGCTCCGCGCATGACCATTCCCGTTCCAGCTCTATTTCTCGATCTGTCCATTTTTGCAGGCGAGGTGGATGTTCCAACTTCGGCGGCCCGCGACAACCGTTGGGGAGACGTTGTGGAGACAATCGAGTCGCGTGGTGTCGGATCTGCGCTGCTGCGATCTCTGCAAGAAGAGGCCGGAGGCAGGGCTGAAGCCATCGAAGATAGAGAATTTGCGCGCGCGGTCGCCGACTGGGCGGATGGAGACTCAGTGGCAGCACACGTCGCATTCAGGAATGACATATTCTGTACCGAAGATCAAGGCAAGAGCGCTGGCGGCAAGTCGATATTCGACGAAGAAAATCGCCAATGGCTTTCTCTCACATACGACGTAAAGTTCGCGACGGTCAAAGAGCTTGCGAACCAGATACGTTAAGGCAATATCACGAAGAGTTAGCGCAGGCTAATCAAAGTCACGCGAGCTCATGGCGAGCCCATTGTTGGATATTTGTGGCGTCCCAACTGGCGATCTTCTCCGTGTATACGCGGGCGAGCCAAGTACTACCTCCGCGCCAGATGATGAGCTGCTCTGCTTTCCGTGCCATAGGACGTGTCTTGGCACGAGTCAGACACACAATTCGCACACAGGGTTCCCGGTATTCTGAAATTCACGCTGGTGCCGACATATATAGCCGCAACTGTGCTAGCGAAACCGGATTGGATAGATGCGGCCATCATCACGCTGGCCAGCCAGTATGGTCGTTATGGCTATCGGCGGATCACGATCAAACTGCGCGAGGCAGGCTGGCAGGTCGGCAAGGATCGTGTGGAACGAATCTGGCGCCGCGAAGGGCTGAAGGTTCCTCAGAAGCAGAAAGCAAGGGGCCGCTTGATCGTATCCATTCGGGGAACCACATTCTTCCGTTTGAATTCGCGGTGTGTTGAAGTGGAGGGATGGATTCCAACAGTATTGCTAAAGCGTTTCGAAGGCGGAACCGGGTGGAGGCGGATG
>JBEKRS010000146.1:0-6520 GCA_049518535.1 Occallatibacter sp.
CTCTACGTTGAAAATCTACGGCTTCAGTTGGAACTGGATCGATATCGCAAGTGGTACTATGGACCTCGCGCCGATCGCCTGCAATCGTTCGCCGAGCTGGCACAGTTGCTTCTGAACTTCGCTGAAGAGATGGATCTGAAGCCGGTTAACCCGGAGGACGTTCCACCGCGCAGCGAACCGGAAGAAGAACTTCGGCGCGTGAAGCGACGCAAGGGGCGTCGCAATTTTGCCAACTTCGAAAATCTTCCTGTAACCACCCAGGTCCACGAATTGAGTGGCACTGAGCGGGCATGCCCATGCTGCGGCATCGAGCGCAAGGAGATCGGCACGGAGGAAAGCTGGCAGGTAGAATATCTTCCCGGCTACTTCGAACGAATCCATCATGTGCGCAAAAAGTATGCGTGCACGGGCTGCGAGAGCAATGGCAACAATCCGCAGATGGAAGCGGCGGCCAAACCTGAGTCGGCCATCGACAAGGGCATGGCCGGACCGTGTTGCAAATACAGAAGGCCCTGGACCAGATGAACCTACGGATTCATCGTGTTCTGAATGACATTACTGGAGTAAGTGGCCTGAGGATACTCGACGCGGTCCTTGCTGGCGAACGGGCTCCCCTTAACCGGACGTCACTCGATGACGGAGGAGTGGTATCAGTCCCGTCCCGGCACTGGCACGGGAGCATTCACTCAGTAACCTCTTTTTGCCATTGATTCGCGGCCCATTTTAGACGATGCTTGAATTAGCTAAGGCGGAAGAAAGTTCCACGCATGCAAAGTTTTTTAAGAATTCTGAGTCTCGCGACGCTGGCCACCGCGACGTTTCTACCGGTCGCGGCGCAAACCCCATCCTCGCATTCAGACCCAATCCAAGATCCTGGCCAATCGCATGTTGCATCCATTCAATCTTCCCAAATGTCCGCTGAAACCTCCACCGCCTCCGCAGCCACGCACATCACGCCGGCCATGCAACTGCTGCTCAGCTTCAAGGATTCCGACGTAAAGTTTTCTGTCCCTGAGCTGATGGAGATTCTCCGTGACCGCCGTCATGAGGGCTGGGTCCTTGCCGCCTATCCCGATCCCAGAACTGCACATCCGCTCATCGGAGCTGGCTTCAGCCTTGACCTTCCCACGCGCGATCATCCACAGACCGACCCGCTCAACCCGAACCGGTTTATCGAGCCGTCTTCTGATGAGCTTTGGCGCGCCGCAGGACTCGACTCCGCTCGTCTGCGCACCATCCTCGACCGTTTCAGCCTCCGCATCGCCGAGTGGAATAAAAAGGGGTTCAGAGGCCGCATGGGAGGGCTAGCCCCCGACATCAGCGACAGCGACTCCGACCTGCTGTTGCGTATCGCCATCATTCAGTCCATCGATAACGCCAAGGCATATTGCCGCAACTTCGACGCGCTCACAGCGCCGCAACAGATCGCTTTGAGTCAGCTCGTCTATCAAATGGGCATCAACCTCCAGCACTTCACCCAGTTCCTCGCGCTCATCAATTCTGACGCGACGGTCGAGCCGGCTCATTGGAATGAAGTGCAGACATCGCTCGAGCAGAGTCAATGGGCCCGGCTCTATCGCCTTCGGGCGACGGCAGTCATTGCGATGCTCGATCCAACGTACGCCGATGACCCTGCCGCAGCCGAGAACCGCGTGGGTGCTGTCCTCCACCCCGCCACCTCTCACCGTCGCCGCTCTTATGCCCACGCGCGAACCGACCTGGCCGCGAATCAAACTGCCGCGCGCACCGGCCGCAGCCACGCCCATCATGTCAAATCCGGACACACCCGCACCAGACATACCGCGTAAACCGTGGCCGAACTGCTCTCTTGGCTCGGGAAGCATTCTTGCGAAAACCCCGACGACGCAGTGCAGTTTGCCGCGTAGCGTAAAGGCCTGCCATGACACCCGAATCAGTTTACAAGCTAAGCTATTGCAAATATTTTAGTTAAGTTGTCTTTAGTCACAGCATGTGTGGGAACCAATGCCCCCGATAGGGATTATGACATACCTACCCGGATATTCCATCGAAGGCTAGCGGCCGGAATAGGCCCGCGAAAACACTCTCGCGCCTGGTCATCATGTAGTTGTGAATGCATTCGGATGCTCTTATGATACATGGCGACTCGTAAGGAACGAATCAGAGCTCTCGATACGCACTTCCGCTTCGTGTTTCCAATCCATTGTTTCGGGACCCCGTGAACGAATTCGGGCAGATTTCTAGCGCCTAAACGGAAAGGTTGAGAATGCGGTTGAGACGCCGGACAAAGATACTGGGGTCGTGAAGCGGCACGCCTTCCATAAGAAGAGCCTGGTCAAGAAGCAGCCAGGCAGCGTCCTCAGCGACGACATCATCAGGGCGCGCAAGCAATTTCTTCACAATTTCGTGATCGGGATTGATCTCGAGCGTCGGCTTTGGCGCAGGGATTTCCTTTTGGCCCATAGCACGCAGCATTTGCTGCATTTGCAGAGAAGGTTCCTCTTCATCGGAAACGATGCACGAGGGGCTGTCTGCAAGCCGCACGGAAACGCGGACGTCCTTCACACGATCACCAAGCAACGCCTTCAGCTTCAGCAGCAGCGGCTTCAGAGCCTCGGCCTTGTCCGGTTCGGATTCGTCTTTCAGGTCCTCGCTGGTGGAGGTTTTGTTCACTGCCTTGAGGTCGATTTCTCCATATTTGTCGACGCCGGAAAAAATGATCTCATCAACCTCGTCATCAAGGATGAGAACCTCGAGATCCTTCTTCTTGTAGATCTCGAGCAGCGGCGATGTTCGGAGTAGCGATTCGGCGCCACCCGTGATGTAGTAGATGGCCTTCTGTCCGTCATTCATGCGCGACTTCGCGTCGGTGAGACTAGTGAGACCCTCCACCTTTGTGGACTTGAAGCGGATGAGATCCAGCAGCGCCTCGCGATTGGCAAAGTCGCCGTAGAGGCCCTCCTTGAGAGGGCGGTTGTACTGCGTGATGAACTTGAGATACTGATCGGGCTGACTCGCCGCAATGCTCTTCAACTCGGCGAGGATCTTCTTGACGCTGGCGGTCCGAATGCTGGCGAGCACGCGGTTCTGCTGAAGGATTTCCCTACTGACATTGAGCGGAAGATCTTCGCTGTCGATGATACCGCGAACGAAACGCAAATACTGCGGCAACAGCTCCCTGGAGTCGTCCATGATGAAAACACGTTTCACATAGAGTTTGACTCCAACCTTGTATTCAGCCTGGTAGAGATCGAGGGGAGCTTTCGAAGGCACATAGAAAAGGGTGGTGTATTCAAGGCTTCCTTCGGCTTTGGTGTGAAACCAAAAGAGAGGATCCTCTGAATCGCCTGTAATCGATTTGTAGAGCTCCTTGTAATCGTCTTCGGTGATTTCATTCTTGGGCCTGCGCCAAAGGGCACTGGCGATATTGATCTGCTCAGTGGTTCGGGTCTTGATTGGTTTCTTTTCGTCTGCATTCCATTCGCTCTTGTCGTAGGTGAGAAAGATCGGAAAAGCGATGTGGTTGGAATACTTTTTTACGATCTCCTGCAAACGCCAGCTATTGGCATATTGTTTGCCTTCGTCGTTGAAGTGAAGAAGCACCGTTGTGCCCGCGGTAGCGCGCTCTGCAGGTTCGATGTCGAAACCCGTCTGGCCATCGCTAACCCAACGCCAAGCCTGATCCTCGCCAGCCTTACGGGAAACGACCTCAATGCGATCGGCAACCATGAAGGCACTGTAGAAGCCAACGCCAAACTGACCGATGAGGTTCGAGTCCCGCTTGGCGTCCCCTGAGAGTTGCGAGAGAAAGTTCTTGGTGCCGGAGCGCGCGATGGTGCCCAGATGCGAGACCAAATCCTCCTCGTTCATGCCGATGCCCGTGTCGGCGACGGTAAGGGTATTGTTCTCCTCATCAAGTTCCAGGTCGATCCGGGGATTGAATGGGAGCGCCTTATATGCCTCATCGACAAGCGTCAGGTGGCGAAGCTTATCCAGTGCGTCGGAGGAGTTGGAGATGAGTTCGCGAAGAAAGATCTCGGGATACGAATAGAGAGAGTGGACGATCAGTTGGAGCAACTGGTTGACTTCGGTCTGGAATTCACGCTTTGACATCGATTATTGTCACCTATATAGGAAAGTATAAGATCTCGCACCCTCGAATCCAACCGCCTGTCTGAACGGTCAGTGACCCCCATGGAAATGGTGCGGAAAGTACTCCGTCTGGACTGTGGTCCCAAGATTTTCCAACACCCGAAATGTGCTAGCAGGATGGTCGGGAAGGCCTAAAACACGGTCGAAGCCGAGTGGCCGGTCGTTCGCCCGGAACCTCGGAAGTTGCTTCTTATCTCCACTTGGCCGTCGTCCGGCAATTGCACGAGCATGCAGAAATAGCGAGTCGAGCCGGCCAAGGCGGGATCACTTTGACGTATTTCCCGCCATGTACACCCCGGATACCCTTTCAGCAACCGTCTCTCTCGGCCATTGTTGAAATATGGGAACAGGGAAAGAATCGGCCTGTAACCGATACTTTGTGGCGCTCTGAATAGGGAACGTGGGTGCCCAATCATCAATTACAGATTGAGTGGCGATGATTAAAGACTCGAAATTCGCCCGCGGTGGGACAGTTCCCAAAGAGGACGGTGAATTGCAAGGAGAATTTCCAATGAAGGGGTTGGCCATGCAGTCTTGAGAATGGCAACAACCTTCGTTTTCTCCTTGTTTAATTTTGTGTCCAAGTAATCGGCCCACCATTGCATTAGCTCTGTGCGCTTGGGAAGATAAAGGGCGTGGTTACATGCAGCCTCGGTTTTGTCATCATTCGCGTGGGCGAGTTGCAATTCTACGTGCGCTTTATCAAAATTATTATCCGCGAGGATGGGGCGAGCCAAACCCCTATAACCGTGGCCATTCATTACGTCCTTATAGCCGAAGTTGGCAAGCGCAATCAGTATTAAATTGCAGTTAATTGTTCCATTGGCGGCGTGCTTGTTAAGGGCAGGAAAGACGAAACGCTTTTGACCTGCCATCTGTTTCAACTGTCGCAGGATAGTGAGGGCTTGACGAGAAAGGGGAACAATATGCGTCCTGTCTTTCTTCCTTCGATTCGCGTCGACTTTCCATACCACATTGCCCAGGTCAAACTCTGACCAAGGTGCCATTAGCAATTCCTGAGTGCGAACAAAGGTTAACGCCGTGAGCTTTAGTGCCAACTTTACGACCGCGTGCCCATTGTAGCTAACAGTGCGGGAAGCTTATGCGGTTCGATGTGTGCGCGGTTCTGTGTCTTGCGCGGGCTGAGAACGTCGCTTGGCTTAAAGGCCGCAGAAGGATTGACCTCGGCCAGGTCATGTACCACGGGTAACAAAAAATCTGGCTGATGGTCCTGGCCGAAGACAAACATTTACCTCGGTTAAAAATGCTCCGGGCCGATCAGCGACAAGGTCGAATGGGCTTGAGCGCGACGATGCTCCGGGCCTCGATTAACCTCAATTGCAGGATAAATTATCCCCTCTTTAGGGTAAATTATTCCGTCTTTTACGTAGCTGGTGAGCCTAAAAGCTGCAATGATCCTAATGACTTTTACAATTCAAATCAGCACCAACTGAGCTGCGCACACAGATGGGATCGATCATGGAAAGACTTTTGAGGAAAGTTTTTAAGAGCGTGCTCCGGTTCACAGTTTCCTTCGCCTTGCTACCCGCTCCTTGCAGATGCTTTCTCTAAGTCATATCAAACGGCCTAACTCTTTCCACAAGATGCGCTTGACGATTCGGAATATCTCCGTAGCCAATGAATCGGCGTTTTAGCGCATACAAAGCGGCGCCGAGCCACTTCGCCTCGAAGGCATTGCCGGCGGGGGCACCGGCATAAAGGAGAATATTCCTCATGAAAATCTGGCTTTTCACAGCTAGCTTCTCTCTGCGCATCGCCCCTGAGCGCGGGCGGTGTCCTCGATGATGCGACAACTCTGCCCCCTGGCACATTCAAGTGTGGCACGAATGTCTGCGACGCGCACAGCAGCTACTGCGAGGTGATCAAGACCGATGTCGCCAAGATTCCCAGCGTGTACAGGTGCAAACCGCTTCCCGCGGCCTGCCTTACGGACTCGGAGAATGAATTGTCCTCCTGCGATTGTTTCCCCAAGCGCGCACGATGTGCCTTCTGCTCAAAACTTTTGCGTGGCTGAGTTCGGTATTTCGACCGCACATGCATCGTTGGTGAAGCAGGGAACTGGCACTGAATTCAATTCCGGCTCAAGACCAACTGCTGCTAGTTCCATAAAAAGTGGCTTTCCTGCATACTTGCGATCCTCCTCAGAGAAAACGGTCGCTTTCTTTCGCTTCACCAAAAAATCCCAAAGGAGAACAACGTGATAATTTTTTGCAACAGAACGCGTTCGCAATTCGCTTTCTCGACATGCGCAGCTGCGATTTTAGCTGTTGTCCTGGTTACGCTGTGCAGCGCAACCGCTTCCGCGCAGATCTTTTTCAGTCCGTATAAAGATGTAACCAACACAGCGAACTGGAACACCGGAGAACAA
>JBEKRS010000147.1:0-6419 GCA_049518535.1 Occallatibacter sp.
ACGAACCGCTGACTGGGACTTCGATGAACCGATTTCGCTCATCCCTTGCTTATAATTCAAATCGCTCTGCAACAACCAAACAAACATCCCCAAGAGAATTTAAAAAGTCACAGCCGCTCAGGATGACAGGGGCACCCGGAATTTGTGAGCCACCTGCCGCTCAGGGTGCTGGCTGGTAGGGCTCGACGCGCAAGACGTCGGAGAGAATGCCGCGCTCCTCGGGGGTGAAGGTGCCTTGGTAGCGCGCAGAGTTGAGCACGGTCTGGCGCTGATCCGGCGGGACGGTGCGCAGATCGCGAAAGGCCTGCTTCATGAGCGCCTGGCGTTCTACCGGCAAGGCAGCCCAGTTGCGCATGGCAGTGTGTGCCTGCATACGATCCTCAGGCGAAGCGTGCTCCAATGCTTCGACGCGGGCCAACCGGCGCTGCTGCTGCTCCGGAGTTAACTGGTTGAGCTGATGCAACTGCTCGACAAGCCGCTGCTGAACGCCGGGCTGTAGACGTCTGAAGTTGGGATCGTTGCGCAGCTCGCGCTCCTGCTCCTGAGGAGGAAGGTTGCGGTGCTGATTGAGCCAATCGGCCAAGTGACCGCGCGGGCCCTGCACGGGCGGCGCATAACCCGGATAAGCGGGACGAGGGACGCCTGGTCCCGCATAAGGCGGACCGGGATAGGCTGGACGCGGTGCTGCTGGGGAGCCTTGACGCTGTTGAGGATTGGCTTGCCGACCCGGGAATCGTGCTCCAAGTTGGCGCTGGTTTTGTGGGCGAGCGGCCGCGTGCGGGGCTGAGGGAGCGCTTGCATGCTGTATATAAGCCCAGGCGGCCGGCAGACAAAGAAATAGAATCGCCGCAGCCAAAACCGCGCGGCCTATCGATCCCGCATTGTGTGCCCCGGCCAACATCTTTCTCGGCCCCCGCCGCTCGTTCAACTGTCTCCCACTCTTTCGCAAACGTGTGAAGCATGGAGCGCCCACGCTCCCGCATCAACGAATAATGTCTTAGTCCCCGCTCTCGTTGCTACTGGAGAGCGTTTCCAACTGGTCCAGCAGTTGGGCGTTGCTGTCCATGGTTTGCAGGTCATGCACCACGGCAGCCTGTCCCGGAACCGGCTGCGGCTGATCCCAGGTGGTGATGCCCAGATAAGCTCCGCCGCCAACCAGGAGCATGAAGGTTAGAGCCATGGCCGCCAGCGGACGAGCATGGATTGCTGGCCCGTAGGCAAAGCGGGCACGCAGCCGGGCAAACCTACGTGCCAGCCAGCCGGCCGGTTCAGCCTCGCGTTCTTCCCTTAGGCGCGCATCCAACCGGGTGAGGAAATAAGGACTCGGCTGCGGTCCCTCCCAAGTATCGAGCAGAGCCATGGTCGCCCGCAGCTCATCAAGCTCGTGGCCGCAGCGATCACACCCTGCAACATGCGATTGAACCTTGGCAGGCACGGCGGCTGGATCGAGCAGCAGGTTGGCCAGCTTCGAGTCCATTCCGGTGCAATTGTTTTTGATCTTCTCCATCGTAACCACCCCACTCCCTGCCGGTGTCGCCCGGCTCTTTCTACTTAAACAAATTCCTTCAACTTATCCCTCAGCGTCTGGTAAGCGCGAAAAAGCAGCGACTTGGTCGCCGACTCGCTCAACTTGAGAACCTCACCGATCTCGCGATAGTCCATCCCCTGATACTTGTGCATCAGGACGGCCATGCGCTGGCGCTCGGGCAAAGCCATGACGTGCGTGCGAATGGCCTTCATCCGCTCGTCGCGCAGCAATTGCTCCTCGACCGAAAGCTCAGTGTCGGCCACATCGGGCGTCCTGCCGGTCTCTTCATCTGGGGCGTCGAGATAAACGCTCTGTGTCGCCCGCTCATGCCGGTTGTCGCGCGCGTGGTTCACCGCCAGGTTGGTGGCGATCCGGTAGAGCCAGGTGGTGAACTTGGCCTCTGCCCGATAGCTCTCTCGTGAGCGGTAGACGCGCAGAAACGCCTCCTGCGCTAACTCTTCGGCAATAGCCTGGTTGCGCACCATCCGAAAAAGAAAATGGATGATGGCCCGGTGATATTTTTCTACCAGGTAATTGAATCCCGATTCGTCGCCCGCCGCCACGCGCAGCATGATTGCCGCGTCGCTGGAAGGGTCCAGGTCGACGGGCGTTCTAGGCCACTCGCCCGGCCGCAAAGCCCGACTCGCTCCCATGGCCGGGTTGTTCAGGACCAAGGTTGCCATATCATCTGGAACCCCGTCTTGACCGGAAGGTTGCGGGGAAAGAGAACTTTCAGGGCTGATATCTTTGTCTGGAGGCTGATTTGGGCTCTCGCCGGGCCGGTTGCCGCCCGTTCCGGCCACCATGGGAGTAAATCCCGCTTCGCAGAGGCCTGAATTGCGGAGGCCCGTGCCCGTCACGCCGGACCCCGAAAGCCTGGGGGCACCCAGTGCCGGAACCGGAGTCAACGCTGCTTCCCTGTCGGGGGGGAAGCCGGCTGCATGGCGGATTGATCTTGCTCTCCAGTGCATCGGCAGTTGGGCGTGGCTGCGGCTGCCCCGATGTAATTGCAAGGGTTGGCCGTAAAGCTCCGCTGGTGATACTCTAACCTACGGGATGCCCCGCTGGCTCGCCTTTTGCCAGTCTTTTCCGGGGCGCTTAACTCAGCGGTAGAGTGCCACCTTCACACGGTGGAAGTCGCAGGTTCGAATCCTGCAGCGCCCACCATAGAATCAATAACTTATAGTCTTACCTTGAGACGCTTTGGTAGCAAACGCTCGATTCCCTGTTTAGACTTCTCTCCTTTCTTGAGCATCGCGTACATTGATCCGACCATTTTCTGGACGCTTTCCGGCAGTTCTTGCATGTATTCGTAGGCAGTCGTGTCCGGTCTTGCGTGTCGCAGATGAGCCTGGATATCCTTCACCGACCCCATCCTCTGCGCCTGCGTCGCCACCGTCCAGCGCAGGATCTGGAAGTTCAGCTTTTCGATTCCCAGTTTCTCTGCCAGCGGCTTGAGGCCCCGGAACCGGTAGTTGGCGGTGTCGATAAACCCGCCGTCGGCGTTCTGAAAGATAAAGGCCTCCGGCGAGTGGTCTTTACACTCCAATTTCCATCGCCGGAGTTCGCTCGCCATGCCATCGGGAAGATGGACCTTGCTGAGACTCCCAGGCGTCTTCCCGAAGGGACGGATCGTCCTCCGGTAGACGGTTTCGGCAATCGACAAGGTGTTCTGATCATCGAAAGAACGCCAGCGGAGAGCAAACAATTCGCTTGGGCGAAGCGCCTCAGTCATATCCAGCATGAGCAAGATTCGGTCTCGCCTAGCCGTTTTTGCCAGGATCAACCACATTTCGTCCTAACTGAGAATCGCCTTGTCCTTGGGCCGAAGATTCTTGGGAATCTTCAGCTTTCGGGTAGGGTCTTTGGTCAGGAATTCCTCCTCGATGGCTTCGTCGAAGATAGATCCCAGATAGGACCTCGCCTGCTTGACCCGGTCCTACGAATAACGCAGGGCGAGATCGTTTACATGCGTCTGCAGCATGAAGCGATCGAAAGCGTCCAGCGGATACTCGCCAAACTTGGCGATGAGATCAATTTCAATCTGGGCCATTTTTTCCTTCGCCGTCTCCGGCCGCCAGTCTCCCTTGCGAAGCGGAAAGTAGCGGTTGCGAACAAACCACTCGAAGGTCGTGGAGCTGTCCTTGAGAACTCTCCCCCTCCGAGATTTTGGCCAGTCTGCTTGGCGATTTCCATCCGGAGGGCATCGCGCGCCTCCGTCTTTGTCATCTTTGATTTGAGATCCAGAAGGACGCAGACAGTATGGATCGTGCCCCACACGCCCTTACTAGCTGCAGTGCAAGGAGAAGGAATCCAGGTGGACGTTTCCATGCACGCGTCAAATAAAACACGAGTCGCAGCCGAAGCACTCGTGAAAGTGCTACGTGAGGTACCAATCCGGTTGGGACGGCTCAGGAGTAGCTGGATTGAACCTGGATGGGCCCATCGTATGTGGTGCGGCTAAACAGTAGCTAGCACATCTGCTAGAGAACGCAAATCCGTTGCAGTTACTAATGCCCCGCGATTAATCGGGACCAACGGACCACGTGAATGGTGCGGGCGATAGGCTCGGCCTCGGCTTGCGCCGCATCAACCAAGGGCGTGGTCGATCTTCACGTCCTGGCCATCCCAGATCTTTTTGGCGGTCCATGATGTCGCGGGTTCCTTCCAAAATGGGTCTGCTTCCGGCAAGCCCAGAGGAAGCCATACCGCGGAGCAAAGATAACAACTCCCTGTTGAGATGTACGGCTCGGCGATCGAGGGTTGATGTCCGCAAAAGCCAATCCGCAGCCATCCTCCTTCGTCAAATGTGCCCGGAACTTCCATCATCCGATGCATTACAGCGGTAAGCGCGGACCGCACCTGCCCAGGAGCAATGCCTTCCGGCTCTTGACGTCGCAGAGATATCTCTGCAAGGAGATGGAAGACCCCGATGCGATAACTCAACGACCGGCCAAGCGGCGGAAAACTGCCATCCGAAGCAATCAGTCTTTCTTGGATGGCTGCATAGCGCTGTGCTCTTTCTTCCATGACGGAGCGATAAGAGTTCCAAGCAGAGGAGGATTTCGAGATGGTTTCGAGAATGTTCAGCAGCATCGGATGGATGACGAAGCTGTTGTAGTAATCCGCGTGCAAAGAGGAGCCGTCACCATAGAAACCGTCCCCCTTGTACCACGTGTCAAAGGTGCGAATGGCATAATCGACTCGCATCGGATCCCACCAGACGCCCATAAACGACAAGGCCGCTTCTACAGTTGCCGAGCAGAGCAACCAGTTCATGAATGGGGGTTGTATCTTTCTGGATGACTCCAGTGCTGCGATCACGTTGCGCTTGGTCATGCTATCCAGCTTTCTCCACAACTCGGTCGGAGCGCGCAGGATGGTCAAGGCGAGAAACGCGGTGTCGACGAGGGGCTGCCCGCCCTGGCAGAAGTTCATATAGTCAGGCGATGCGGGATCGGTAGCCGACTGAATCGCCACACGCGCCCACTCTGCATATTGATGCCGGAGCTTCCCTTCCAACCCGTCTTCGGATCCTGATTCAAGCCAGGGAGCAATTCCTGCCAGCAAGCGGCCAAGCGCTTCCAGATGGGTATACAGCATCCGCTCTGCCCGATTGCCGTTCGGAGCTTCAACCGGCATGAGTTCCTTCAGCCGTCTTTCACTCGCTGCGCTTAGAACTGGCCTGGCCACCTTGTCAAGAAGCTGCAACCAGTATTTCCGATCTTCCTCGCCGGAGTTGAGGGATATTGCTTCAGCGGAAACATGAAGACCAGCGAGAGCGCCCAATGCGACTCCGCCTTGTAAAAATCCTCTGCGGCCTATGCGGGCAAAAGTCTCGAATAACATTTCCTTATCCTTGAAATTGATTGGTAGCGTAAAAATAGCAGATTTCGCGTACGAGAGAAAAATGATTGTTCATCGTTACCGCGGCTCAGACGAAAGTCATGCAGTCGGTCCAAATTATTGCGATCACACCGGATTGTAGCTCAGAAGTTTTCTCGACCCAAGCAACGAAGCTCTGCGTGATGACGGTTACCGCCAAACCCGACTGTCCGCGACACATCTTGACCATCAATTGGGTTCTAGCTTGGTTGGGGATTCGATCCTGGATTAGCTTTGAGCAATCTGCTCGTCTATCGGTACTAAAGTAAGCAGTACACTTCGAGGTTATTCTCGAAGTTCGGCCTGCGGCCAGCCAATGCATTCGGCGACAACCTCTTGATTGTTGAGCGATTTGACTTCAGGGCTTGGTGCGAGGTAATCAGCCCGTATTCAGTGAGAATCCTCTACACTCTGTGTTTGAAGCTCCTATGAGCTTTGAACGACCAGGGGCGCAATAACGGCTACAATTTAAGCTTATCCTGGCGGTGATACATTTGACTTTTCCAGAATCCATTCACAGGACTGCCACCCGAGAGCGGCAAAACACAGAGGCCGAATGCAAGACAAGCACTCCGCTGGCCGGAAGACCCTGGATTTCCGTGCGTCTCCGGTTTTTCTTTGCGGTGTCGATTCTGGGCACTACAGCAATCGCGCAAGCACAGAAGCCATCCCGAACGGCGGAAGGCGCATGGACAGCGCAATTGAACCAGGCTGTGGCGCTGGCAGAGCAAGGAAACCCGGCGCGGGCGCTTGTGCTTACCAACGCCTTGCTAGAGCAGCACCCAGATTTTGTGGCGGCGCTGAAGGTGCAAGGCATGTTGCTAGAAAATGCAGGACGTGATGGGGAGGCACTCGCGACTTACCGCAAGGCGCTGAATCTCGCGCCTAAGAGCCTGTTTACGATCTTGATGCGAGATATGGCTGGAGAGCCAGCAAAGCGATAATCTGGCAGTCCTCTGCGCGGTAATGGTAGAGGATGAAGTCAAGAAAGTCCTATCCAAGCGAT
>JBEKRS010000148.1:0-6318 GCA_049518535.1 Occallatibacter sp.
GATGAGCGTCTTTGCGCAGTATGTGCCCTACACGTTTGCGTGGGGAAGCTGGGATAATCGGCGCGAAGAAGTGCGTAAGTTAACTCTCAACTCGCTTGGACGATTCTGTTCCAACATTGAGACACAGTGAAGGTATCGCCTTCTACGCTCGCCAAAGTCAGCAGTTCGCGAAGACACGGTTTGCACCCCGCCAGCAGTCGTTCCCCCTCGGGCATCTACGTATCTCTTTTGGTTTCCGGGCTTTGCCAGCCTCACTCTCACAATTGCAAGGCTGAAAGTTAATCTGTTCCCAGGGGCAGTAAATGCTGCTTTCGCCGCACCGGACACTGCAGCAGCTCTAGTTGACCCAGGGAGGCTCCAGCTAATCGGTGCAAAGAATTCAGGCATAAGGCACAGGAGACCCACTTAGCGAGCCGGAGCCTCGAATTTGTTCCCAGGGGCACTTTGACGGCGATGCTCTCCTGTCCTGAAGAATGTCGCCGCGACCCTGGGAACAAATTCTTTCTTCAATGAGTAAAGACAATATAGGACATGACCAATAGAAAGCGAAAGCCGAATATTCCGGAGCCGGTGAACGAAGATGGGGCCGAGTTAAACGAGGGCTCAATACTGAGGGGAGCCGGCGAAGATGTCGCCTTTCCAGGTGGCGGCTTTCGCATCTCAAGCTGCGGTTTTTTCCCACGTAATTCAAGCACGGAACGCCACTTGGTGATCGACTCACGGGTGCCGAACGAAACACAACAAACGTCTTTTCCCGGGATCTCAAGTTTGTCAAGGAGGGAAAGGAAGTCATTTGCGCTCTCGCCGTGGGAGGTGGGGTTTCGAAATACAGGATAGCTCGTGGACAGTGGAGCGAATTCGACATAAGACTTCAATCCTCGAAGCAGCACCTCCCGCGTATCGTCGTTTGAAAAAAGTTGCGCAATCATCGGCGCAAATCTTGCGATGATCTTGAGGTCCTCTGGATCGTTTGATCCCTGTGGTACCAGCGAGCGATCAACCTGGGTTCTATCCTTTGGATCAGGATAAAAGTCTAGGAAGCGATGCCGAGGTTTTCCATTTCTTGAATGCATGAGCCGAAGACGTCTCGCATTGTTAGCGATTGCCTCGGCTTCTCCGATCGGTAAACCGACGAATTCCGCTGCATCGAACACAGGCGATTCGGGATCTTCCAAGACCCGAAGGAAATCCCATGCTTGCATTAAGCGGGCCAGTGCAAAGTTCGGGACCGCCATGTATTTACTCCACCCGGCCCATTCACGCTGAGCTCTTGGGGCGAGATTAACCCTCGCCTTTAGCAAGTCTAGTGCAGCTTCCGTTTCAGTTTTTCCTTCTTTTGAGGCACCGGCTGCCAACCGTAACACACCCACGTCGGGCCTCATGATTGGCGAGCGATCGAGATAAATCTTGAGCAGCTCCCCGCCGAAATGGAAATATCGCAGTGTAGTTGATGGACTAAGATGACCAAGCAATTGAGCCATTAAGAACACATCCGTGCGCGAGCCGTAAGCAGCAGTTCTACGGACTTGCTCTGGGCGAAATGTATCACCGGAGCGCAGCCAAGCAGCGTCAGTTGAATTAAAACCTTGAGGCGTTTGCGCTCCGCTAGGCCAAAGTAAGCGCAATAAGCCGTAGCCGCAAAAAGCGTGTCTCAGGTGGTGATAGTGTGTCGAATGCTCGTCAAATTGAGTCCCAGTTACATTCGCGATTAGGCAATTCAATGCCCTGAATATCGACCGAGGAATTACGTCAAATCGCTAGGACTTGCTTCCAAACAAATATCCGTCTCCTACTCCAGAGAGTTCCTCCACTCGTTGGCGATGCCATGCACTAAGCAGTTGAAGTTCGTCAGTCGGCATTGTGATCCCGACTGGCATTCGACGACGAGCGCTGTCACTCTTCAATGTGTGGTCTTCTGACGGACGAATAAGCAACTCGTCCCGACCGCCCCAGAGGCAGACATCGTCCGTGCGGAGAAGGCGCGCCTCCTCTCTTCTCAGGCCCGAACGGAAGCCTAGAGCTACGAGCATCGTTGCAATGTTTCGCCGATCTGCGCGCGCACTGCCCGGCCACCTGAGTGCAATTTGGTGCAGTATTTCGCGGTACTCGTCGATCGTGATAAGATCCACATCCACTCGGTCCAGCAGTTTTCTTGGAGCGAGAAGATCAGCATTTGTGAGCGGTCCCTTGCCATGGCAGTTGCGAAGGTAGCTGTGAAAGCCCTTGGCGGAGACAATCAGCTCCCGTCGAATTCTGTCCGCACTGGGCGAATTCCCGATGCCTTCCAACATGGTCTTATAACCGTTCTCGATCTTGCTGTCGGACAACTGTACCGGATCTGCATCGCTCCAAGCCACGTGCAATCGACATGACAAGAGGTGAAGACGTTCTGCAAATCTTTTTGCCGACTTTTCACCATTTACTATTGGGCGTAACCGCACTGCTCGAGCTGCATAATCGGCGATGCGTAACGCGAGTGCCGGCAAATCCCGCCTCTCCGATATTGCTCGTATTCTGTTGTGCGCGTCGGCGATGTCCCCCACCAGTATTGCGTCGCTTACGGCTGTTGCCCAGTCCGGAACTGTGTCGGAATTTGCAGGCTTGCCAGGGTCACGCTGTTCCGAGGATATGGTTTGACGGCTTTTGAACGGCAGACCGAAGAGCCACTCGCAGCCGGAAATCCGCTGAATTTGTTCCAGAGAGAGAGAATGAGAGATTATCTGGCGGGACGCGTAACGAGCTACGACGGCCGGCATCTGCGTGTGCCCGATGCAGCGGGTCGACGCGAAAAGCAGATCCAGGCTGCATAAGGCCGAAGACTGCAAGTGATTTTGCTGCCCTATTTTTTCGATTTCGCCGGTGATCCGTTGCAGAACGACATCATCAGAAGGCACTTTTGCGGGCCCCTCAGGCTCCGGCTTCAGAAGGTCTGATGCTGCTTGATCCGAAGTTTTCAAAAGCAACAGCGCAGTCAGCGAATCCGGCTGCCAGCAGCGAAACTCCTTCGCTTGAGACCCTCCCCACGATAGTGAAAGGCCGATGTGCAATCCATCAATGGTCGCCATTGTCCACGAAAGAAGTTCTGGAATTGCCCTGACAAGGGCTACTAGCGATGCTGCATTCCAGAGCCCGCCGTATAGGATGGCAGAGACTAGCACTGGTGCAATCGAGTCTATCTTGGTCGGGATTCCGTGGTCCTTCGTCGGAACAATATCTGAGGTTAGAAACGATCCGATCCAATTTCCCCAGTCTCTATATCGCCGTAGTGCGCGTGCCAGATCCACGCTATATGGATTCTTGGGCTCCCCTACGCGTACCGCAATTCGCGGACTTTCCGCATCGACAGACGAGCGAATCTTCCAACAGTTTGCCAGTCTCACCAAAACGCGGAAGAAATGAATCACAGTCTGATCATCTTCAATGTTTTTCAGAATGCGTTCTTCGAGCTCCCGGATCTCTTCTTTCGACCATGGTCCAGGGCCCCGCCCCAGCAGAATATTCCCGGCAGATGTCTCATGCTCCAGGAGAAAATCTTTGAAAGGGTAAACGACGTGTTTCTTCTGGAAAGGCGTTATGTCAAGACTGGCGAGATCGGCAAAGACGTCAATCGTGACGAATCGATCCGCAGGTTGGCTCTCAGTCATAGACAGGGCTCCAGTTCTATTGGTTCGAGGCCGAGATCTACCAGACGTTCCGTGAGAAACCTATCCATGGATTCGAAATACTCGAGTGGATCGATGCTTGCATAGGGGTTGAAGCTTTCTTCCCCTCGCTGGAAATGACCACAGTAGAGATCGATAAAAGCAGGCGGAATTCCGGTCTCCGTAGCCGTCGTCTTAATGAGCCGACGCCCCCAATTCGGGGCGAACTTAAAACAATCGCCCATCACTTCGGAGATTGTAGAAGGACTGACAGGGATGGTTTCGAGCTTACCGGTCGTTAACCTTATGAAGTAGCAAGGTAAAGAGCGCGATTGCGCGGGCAAGCCGAGTTTAGGAAGCTTAGCCAGATACGCATCGTAGGCTTTCATAATTGACTTGGCTAGTTCAGGGAGCCGAAATGGGCGTGATTTTATTCCTTCGCCGGGATCCTTATCCGTAAAGGTCCCGTGCCCAGTGTCTTGATCGTATTCCGAAGCATGAAAGTAGGGATGCTTGATGCCGCGCATCCCGACGCAAATCTCGACTGTCCAGATTGCCAGCATCGTAAGTGCATTATGTTTCTTTCTAAACTCTTCGAGTTTTTTGTGAGGGTTCCTCAGCGACAGATTTCGGCGAACGATTTCCTTGAGAACTCCGGTGAATTTCTGCATCTCATTGTCCTTGACGCATCGTCGACTTCCAACTGCTTCGGAATCCTCTGGAAGCTTGCCGGTCTCATCAGGCGTCGGCCAGCCAAACGATTGGATTTCTGCACGAATGCATTGACCTGCGACGGAATGTATTCTTCGTAGATGCTCGATCGAGTATGTTGCATACCATTTACGTGCAGACGCGAGTCGGTGGTGGCGACATGTGATCAGGGCTGCCGCCACAATGTCGCCCTGTTCGATGGCACGCTGAAAAAGCACCTGACTTAGACCAGATACGGTGATGCGGTCCTCCTGGCCAAGAGACTGGATGACGCCCTCGAGCTGTGTCCGGTACCAACCCGCATCTCTGGCGAAGACCTTTACCGCCAGTTCCCGCATCGCGTCTGGTTGAACGTCGTGCTCCCCGCCCGAACGGCGAAGCTTAAGAAAGAAACCAACCCACCTGGATAGGTCGCCAATGTCCTCCAGCTCGAAGTACTTCTTTTTGACTCGCTCTTCTGGGATTGGAGCAAGCTGTTTAATGTAAGGTGGTTCGAGCGCGCGGACGCGTACCGATGTTGTCATGGACATTGTGTCGTAATCGATTTCTTTCAGGCAGAGGTAGAAATCACAATTCGGTGCTGGTGTTTCAGGTAGTCCCACCATGAGATTTGTGACCTGTTCTGGCGTACACGACAACCAAAACAGAGATTCAGTCCAGGCTACCATCTCGATCGCTTCCCGCTTGTTTAAGTTGTCTCGGATAGCATTTAGCAGCCCGAGAAATTCGCCTGGTGGGGCTCTGAGTAAGTTCTCGGCAGCATCTGATTCGCACGCTCTTGTGCTGCGCGGATCCAGTTTGCGGTCTCCGCGGAACCCGACACGAGAATGAAGTCGCGACGAGGAAGGTGATCGGCGGGCGATTCATCGGCATCTTCGAGAGCGCGCTTTTGATCTTCTGAGCCTTTCAATCGGCTTACAATTTCTGAATCAGCTACTGAAGGATCTTGCCCATTTGCCCGTTCGGCGGGCGTTCTCGATAGTTCGATGTCGAGGCCTTTGCTGTATTCCCGCTTTTCGGATATTCCTGGATTGAGACCGCGATCAAGAAAATGAGCAATCCTGTCTAGAGCATTGTCAAGATGATCAAGGAAACTCGCCACATCCGAGTCTGCGAACTCAAGATGCGGAAGATTCCTTGGTTTCCCGACGAGTGCCTCCAGATTCTCTCTGTATTCCTTTCGATCAATTAAATTTGGAAGCAGATCGATGGAGTGAATCCAGCCCTTCCTCGCAAACCTCTTCGCCTCTCTAGCTGCGCGAGAAACAGACTGGAAAACCCGGTGATCGGGCTTCTCGGCTCCTTTGCTCTTCGCTTCGCCGTACTCTTGGGCGAGAATCGAGGTCTGAGCCATGACCATTTGCGCCTGAAGCAGCGAGAATTGAACATTGCGGGATGCACTATCCGAACTTGGTGGGGTGATCCATAGCAACGACTCCAGACCATGGTCCTCCATTTTCCCGTGTACCGGGTCAGTCCCTACTTCGTTCCAGAAGTCATCCGACTCGTCCCTGGTGAGACCCATGGATGCGGTGAACCTGTCCGGATCTTCGAGTACGAAATCAATGATGTCGATCCAAGCGCTAAGGACTGGAAACTCGTCGACAGGCGACCGGTTGTCAACTCTGGTTGAGAGAATCCTACGAAGATTGCGGATACGCCGCACAAATCCCCGGAGGCTATAGTGGAGGTCGATTGAGCGTAGCATGTGCTCAATTTGATTACGAGAAATATTCTTTGTGGCCACGGCGCGCACGAAACGCTCCCTTATGGGAGTTCTTGACTTCTGGTCTTCTATGTTGCCGGCTCGTACGCTCATCGGTTCAACCTTGGTGGCCTAATGCCTAGGGTCTGTCATCAAATTGGTAATATGCAGGATGGCATAATGCTTTTAGTTTTGCATTATGAGCTTGCATCGCTACGGATTACGGGACGATCAGTGGGAGCGGATCGAAGCTGTTCTTCC
>JBEKRS010000149.1:0-6204 GCA_049518535.1 Occallatibacter sp.
CAAGTGCTGGTGGGGCTGGCCAGAATCGCAGCCGTTCTGCCGCCACGTGGATTGCCAACGAAGAGACTATTCTTTCGATTGAAAACGACGCGCTTCATCTCGCGCTCGCTGACGTTGTTATCCTCTGGCCGCAGCGTTGCTAGTTCCATCTCCCGGAGACCGGCACGCTGAAATATCTGAAAAGCCAAGCTTTGCTTGAAGCCAACGCACGCCGCGAAGAACTTCTCAAGTTCCTCAGACGAATTCGTAATGACGCCGGTTCTTTGGGGCACCTTCGGCGCGTCCTTCATCCCAACGGGCACAAGTTTATCTCCATCCCGTTTGGTGAGGACGATTCCGCAAGACTTCAAGAATTGATTGACACGGAGGAACTCGTTGCGGCCAGTCTGCGGCGAATGCGTCCGACCGGTCGTGATGCACCACGCGGCATAGTTGTCGAGATGGGCTACCTTGATTTCGGAGAGGTACTCTACTTTAGCGTGCGCACTAAACTTCTTGAGGGTAGTCTTCGCCAACTGTAGAGTCCCCTTCCGCCTGTTACGCGAAGCGACCCGACCCGCGATTCCTTCCAAATACGCATCAGTCGCCATCTGGAGGGTGATGCCTACTGGCTGGAGCGCCTTCTCTTGGGAAGGGTCGGTTGTTCCATGCAGCCGGTGATACTCCGCTGTGTTGAGCCGCTTGAGGCGCTCTTTGGACGCATTGAGCGCGTCATCCCCAACAGGAATCCATGCGTTGTTGTGGCTGAGGTAGTACGCGCCTTCGCGGTGCGTCTCTTCGATGCCTTTGACGAGAACAATATTGGGTTTGACTTTACCGTTGGTGTGCCACGCGGCCTTACAATACCGCCAGCCGTAGTCTAGTTTGACGTGTTTATACAGGGTGAACTTGGGTGTAGCCATTCGTTTGAACCTCAGCGGCTAATACTGCGAAATCCAGTATCGCGATGAGATTTCTTAGAACGGCTTTTAGAACGACCCCTAAATTGCTGATTCTAAAGCTTTGGTGCCGGGAGGGGGGGTCGAACCCCCATGCCCCGAAGGGCGGCGGATTTTGAGTCTGTTTTTCGGCATATTGCATGGTGTTGCACATTTTCGCCGGAACCAGCATAACCCTTTTATATACAGCAGATGCTCCATCACATTAGATTGCATGACGCTGCATAGAAATGAACAGAATCTCGGTACGAACAGGCACCAAAACAGGCACCAGATTGTCCAGCGGATTCCGCAAGACTGTCAGTCCGCCACTGACTCAAGTGATTGAGATGGTCCGTGTTTCTGGGAAGCACTTTTGCCTGATAGGTCGCGGGTCTCGGTGGTCCAACCGAGCGAAACGAAGAAAGAACGACGGAGCGACTCGCTGAGCGCATTGGGCTGGCTGCGTGAACCGAGGATCTTGCGCTTGCTGGAACGGGGAACACTCGCCGACTTTGCGAGACTGATCGCGCCATAGGATCTAAAAGTAGTTGTTTTTACTATAGTTGTCGCACATTTTGGGGCGACCATAATTGGGAGCTTGACCGACCTGC
The DNA here is from genome assembly GCA_049518535.1 of Occallatibacter sp. GTDB lineage: Bacteria > Acidobacteriota > Terriglobia > Terriglobales > Acidobacteriaceae > Telmatobacter. Next base: position 1,532 of record JBEKRS010000149.1, read on the forward strand.
CTGATGTGCGGGTGTCGGCGACCCATTTGTCGTCTCAATCACCAGATCATGAGCAGGCTCTTGCCGCGAGGGTCTTCCATCTTAACCGTTGCTCTCTTGCACCGAGGATCTTCCATTTCAAGCGCCACGCGATAGTGCAGGCTCTTGCATCGAGGATCTTCCATCCCAATCACCACTCCACTGAGCAAGTAATTGGACCGAGGGCCTTCCATCTCAATCGCCGCAATCTTGCAACGAGGATCTTCCATCCGAATCACTGCCTCATTGGGCAGTCTCTTGCGCCCGATCACTTCTTCAGCAAACTGAGATTAGCTTGGAGCGGTCTGCGGTACGCGGACTGTTCAATGTTGCACACTTCGTTCTGGCTTCAATTCAAATCCTGGCACCCCCGGGCTCACCAGCGGCCTTCCGACCGCTCTACGTGGCTCGTAGTCACTTGCCGGGGTGGTCCAGCCCGGACTTGTCCAGTTGAAAACTTACGGTAGTCTGGAGAGTTCGAAGCCGCGAAGATTCAGGTCCGGTAATGGAGGGATCAAGCGTTATGCGGACTCCCGAGCCTGCGCCAACGGGATCGCCGATCCGGAAGCAGTTCCAGCGTAGGTACCGAAAGCTGATGCCGATTCCAGGTTGAGCGCGGTGAACTACATTCACCGCAGACGGCCAGCCTTTGAGGCACTTCGTGGGCTGGTCGAGCCTATTGGCCTCTCGGGATTACGCACGGAAATTTGGTCAAGCAGGACCGCGTTCAACAGTGACTTGTGAACCTTGATGCGCCCGTTGTATTCGATAAACCCGAGCTTGCGAAATCGATTCATGAAGAAGCTGACACGCGAGCGGGTAGTGCCGATCATCTCTGCCAATGTCTCCTGCGAGATCTTGGGAATGTATTGTTCCGGTTCGCCCGGCTTGCCGAATTCGGCCATCAACAGCAGAATCCTCGCAAGGCGCCTTTCACTGGAGTTGAAAAGCTGATCGACCAGATCGGCCTGAATGCGCATGCTTCGTTCCAAGATGACCTTCAAAAAGAGGTCTGAGAAGCCATGCTCCACATGCATCACACGGATCATCTCTTCCCGGCTGATTCTGAGAGTAGTGCAGGCGGTAATCGCAGTGGCCGTGGCCAAACGCAACCCAACCATTGCAGCGAGCGCCTCTTCTCCCACAAAGTCGCCTGCGGAGAGAAGCGTGATGGTAGCTTCTTTCCCGGCTGGGGAAACCACCGTGACTCTTGCACGGCCCTTCTGAAGATAAAAGATCGAGTCTGCGGGATCTCCTTGCGAAAAGAATGCGTCTTTGGGCGCAAATTGGATGATTCTTCTCCCCAGACCGGCGCTTGCAAGGAAAGCGGCTACATCGAATTGGGGCTTTTCAAGTTCAACCATTGAAGGGCCTACTTACGGTTGCGGCCTTTTCAGGGTGACCGTTGGAGGAGTGTGCGGCAGCATTGGCATCAGTTTAACAAAGCAGCTGCGCGAAGAGTAAACAATCATCCGCTGAAGGCACGGCCCATGGACGCCGGATATCCTTCTTTCGACTAAACATCCCTTGCACCCTGCGCGGTTCCAAACTTTACCATGGCGTGCCGTCGGCGGCGCAGCAATCTGCTCAAAATTGCTCATCTTTTCGGGGATGGGTCGAGTACTTTCGTATCGTATGACACCGAATTGAGTCTGTTGAATCCCGTCGGAAATCTCGCCACAGGAGCAATCGCCGCGGTAGTGACGTAGCGATAAATGCTTCACGCTCAAGGCGAAGGCGCAGAGTGCAAAGAAAGAACCGAACCGATGCTTCCCCCACATAAGTCGCGCGAATTGGCCCGCAGCCTCGTTGCTTCCGAAGCCGATGCGGCGACGACTTCCCTTCATACCGAACCTGCAACTGTGCGCGTCTATGAGAGGCTTCGCCGGCAACTCGGCGCACCCGTGGGCGCTGACGGTTTTCAGGCGCTCGCTTCCCGTGCCCTGGCTCTGGCCAAGTCGGAGTCTCCCCGGCTCAGCGCTGTGCAGGTAACGGCGAACGGAGGCTTGCGCGGTCTCGGCGAAGTTGAATCCCAGACAGACACGGATGAGGATGGCGGGGCCGGAATCACTTTGATTGCGCAGTTACTCGGGCTGTTTCTTACTTTCCTCGGCGAGGTAACGACGCTGCGTTTGATAGAGGATCTACGCCTTCAGGTTGAGGTCAGGACGGAGGTTGCCACGACCACGGCGGACGCGAAAGAATCGGCAGCCGATGTTCCGCCAATGGCTGAGGCATTCGAGGACCTTCTGCTAGAAATTGACCGGCTGCGGAGTGTGAGCGAGCGGATTGAAACCCTGGCGGACACACATCCTGGCATGGAAGATGGACTCGTGAGTGTTGCGGGAAACATTCGCGGTATTGCGACGGTTTTGGATGTTTTCACACTTATCCGAAGCAAGGCTGGCGGCCCGCAAGAAGAGGCACCTGACCTACAAACGAATCTCTACATGAATTAAGTTCCGCCAGCGCTACATCCAGCGCGGCTCTTGATGTCGAACACCCCAAACGCGGGGGCGTTTGTGAAATAACAAATCGCCACCCTGATCCTCTTACGAAGCCTATAGCGGCAATTGAAATCTGCTACCGTGAACAAAGCTGGGTTGAACATGGCTGCTGCCTCAGGAATGCGAGATTTGGCCCACCGTCTTCTTGATTACGAAGTCGTTGCGGGCAAGACCTCTGAGCCTTCAGTGTTCGCGACCATTCGCGTCTATGAGAAGCTGCGCCAGAGCCTTAGTGCATTTGCGGGAGTAGTGGCTTTTGAGGTCCTTGCTTTCCGCGCTTTGACGCAAGCCAAATCGGAAGCTCCCGGTCTTTGGCCGGTGCAGATCGCAGCGGATGGATCTTTACAGGGCCTGGGCGAGTATGAAACTCAAATCGATATGGATAAGGATCTGGCCGACAAGCTTCCGGCTGGCGATGGAGGAATCGTTCTCATCGCCCGCTTACTCGGCCTGCTTCTTACTTTCCTTGGCGAAGCTTCAACGTTAAGCCTCCTGCGGAATGCGTGGCCAGGCGAAACCTTTGACGATCGCAATTCGGAACAAGGGAGAAAAGCGTGAGCATCCAAGACAAAGTGAAGATCAACAAGCTACCCACCGGAGTTCCGGGCCTCGACGAAATTGTGGGCGGCGGCCTCCCCGAATTCTCGTTTAACATCGTAGCGGGCGCTCCCGGAAGCGGCAAGACGACGCTGGCCCACCAATTCGTGTTTGCCAATGCGAGCCCGGAACGTCCTGCTCTCTACTTCACTGTTCTCGGAGAATCCGCCATAAAAATGTTGCGATACCAGCAACAGTACACATTCTTCGACCCGGCGAAGCTGCCGGAGTCGATCCGCTTTATCAACCTGAGTCAGGTGGTTCTGGAAAAAGACCTGGGTGCGGTCTTACAGGAGATCACCAAAGAAGTTGAAAAAGCCAACCCTGCCGTTGTGGTTGTTGACTCCTTCCGCACCATGGTTCGGAAGCCGGAAAGCGATATGGACCTGCAATCCTTCATTCAACGGTTGGCCCTGTTTCTGGCCAGTTGGCAAGCTACAACTTTCCTGATCGGCGAATATGCGGAGGACGAACTGCGAGACAATCCCATCTTTACCGTCGCCGATGGGCTGCTCTGGCTCCGCCAAACGGCGGAACGAAATTCAATTGTGCGGAAGTTGCAGGTTATAAAACTGCGTGGGCAGGATTCCGTGCCGGGGTTGCACACCTTTCGTATAACCGATGCCGGAGTGCAAGCCTTCTCGCGCACGTTTGGGTTGACCGCGCGCAAGAGGAAGCCGCCCTGCGATCGGCGCCTTTCCTTCGGCATTCCTGAGTTGGACAAGATGCTGGATGGTGGCGTGCGCGAAGGCGACAGCGTCCTCGTTGCAGGGTCTTCTGGAACGGGGAAATCTGTCTTGGCAACCCAATTCATTGCAGAAGGCATACACCAGGGAGAGCCGGGAATTGTCGCGGTTTTTGAAGAACGGCCGGAAGCGTATGCGGAGCGAGCCACCAGTCTGGGCTTGGATCTGGAAACGCCACAGAAAGAAGGGAAGCTCACAATCCTCTATCTCCGTCCCCTCGATCTTTCGGTGGACGAAACCATGCAGTCGATTCTCGACGCAGTACAGAAGATCGGCGCCAAGCGCCTGGTGATCGATTCCCTGGCCGGCTTCGAGATGGCTCTGTCACCCGGTTTCCGAGCCGACTTCCGCGAATCACTCTACCGGATGATCTTCGCATTGACGGGAATCGGCGTGACGATTCTCAGCACTGTTGAGGTCGATGAATCTTTCACCGAATTTCCGTTTAGTACCTACTCAATTTCTTTTCTGACTGATGACATCATCCGGTTACGATACGTATCGATCGATGGCCAGCTTCGCAAGATTATGGTGGTGATCAAGATGCGTGGCGGGAATCATGCCAAGGATATTCGCGAATATGAAATCACTTCCAAGGGCGTGGTAATCCTCGGCAAACGCCTCACAAACTTTCAGGGTCTTATCAGCGGAGTTCCCGTCCATTCGGACCGATCCGACTCGACGGAGGAGCCTTCGTTGGATACGGGAATTGAGCATAAAACCTAACTGAGCATCTACGAACTCGAAGCCGTGGCCAGTAAGGCCTCGATTTGCTGCGCGCTGCGTCGGGACCTGGTCCCCTCCA
>JBEKRS010000150.1:0-6088 GCA_049518535.1 Occallatibacter sp.
CTCGGGCAAACTTTTCAAAACTCGGCTGGCAGCCAAATGTTATCTGGACCATCGCGTTTTCGCTCTGCCTAAAATTCTATGCAATTGCGGCGCGGAAACCGGACTTGATCAGAGGTTCCTTAGTGGTCCGTGTGACCTGTCAGAGTTATCAAGTCAACCGACTGCTTTACCTTTTGGCTTCAGCCTGTCAGCGTCTTTGGCTGGTCCATGCTAACGATGCCTGCGGCGGTTCACATATGTTGGGCGTGTCGTCCAGTCTAACCCTCTGACCACTTTGACGCTGGTAGCCAGGGCTATTCCCTCACGGCAATCTCCTTCGCTTGCGCGGAGGATAATTGTCTCGACAGCTTCCGACCTGATCGTTACCAATCGCGCCGGTGCCGATAGACTACTGCGGACGGAACCGCAGGTTCACTTCATGATGAATCCATGTTGGACAATCGTTGAATCAGCTTCATGTCACACTCCCTTCCGCATATCCGTCGCCCCAGCTGCCAGATACACCTTGGTGGCCGCTCCTACACCGAAGATCACGCCTGCGACCGCTATCAGCTCTTGAAGCAAAGCCGTATCGACGCTCTCGACGAAATCGATCCGACGTCCGTTCGCCAGCACCACAGACACTCTGCAAGATGGAACCGATGTTATCGGTCGGGGCGAAGGCTCGACTTCCACGGCCAACAACGGTGACCCACGCCGGCCTTTCCGGGCACGCTTCCGATAGGCATCCAGCGTATGCACGCTCAACCCGCGCATTGCGCTGAACTCCTTGCGCCCCATCCCGCTTTGTTCGAACTCCACCGACAGGGCATCCGCTTCCACACGGCTTCGCCGACGCACCGATCCAACACCCTCTTCACTCATGCTTCCACTTCAGCACTTCCCAGCAGCTCCGAATAGAGTGGTTTACTCTGACGGATACGTTTGATCGACTATTGGACCGGAGTGCCTCCGGCAGCGACACGAACTTCCGCCTTCGCCCGGCTAGGACAATGGATCATGTGACCGATTTCGCCAACGGTATCCCTACAGGTAGCGGGCAGGGATTAGTTGCGCAATCGGTGGAAAGCGGTAGCGGGCGAAATGAGAAGACGGATGTACCAAACCGATGCGGGCACTATCCTTTCAAGCAACTGCGCCGACGGATTTGTGAATATGTGGCGGTCTTGACGCAGAACGGCTCCGTACGAACCTAAATGCAATTCATAGACAGACCGTGGGGGAAGCGGTATCCCATTACGAACGAGAGAGTCTGGACTCATGATTACCGTGTATCTGCGTCCATCACGCTTCTCTACCCCTCCAGAGCATCCACGCTGGTTTACGTTGGAAGTTCGCTCCAGTTCTCGGAACCTATTGCGCTAACGTTTTGACACAAAAACAGCTGTGGTAAGAGCTTCTACCGTCGCCGTTCCGGCCCTTCCATCCACACGCGACGCGCGAGTAGCTGGATCGCTCGACTGCAACTCCAGCGGGTGCAATTGCAATCCAATATCCTTCAGGTCATCTGACTGAAAGTTGATGGTGTTGAGGTTAGCATTGAATAACACAACGATATGACTGTAGGGGCCGTAATCTTGTCTCCCTGCGTCGAGTTTCATCACAATGAGGCCGGGAACCTGCGTTGTCCCTGTGTTCAGGAAATGAAGATTGTTTTGTACCTCTTGTAATGTTGCCATATGGAATAGCCCTGAGCTATTTCGAATGCGCAGAAGCATCTGAAATGCCTCCGCGGCAGAGGATATGTTTGCCGGCGATGGCGTCAGGGCGGGATTGGCCAAAAGAGGCTGCATAATTGACCAATTGGATTGGTTTACGTTGGCAAGCGGCAGCCCGATCCCCCAGTTGTTGGACTCTTGTGCGAACACTGTCTCACCGGGAAGATCTCCCTGGTACGTCCAGTTGACTTTGTTAAACCAGTCGCCCGAGTTGTAACTGTTATTGTCCATGTCCTTTGAGCGGAGCAGGTCGTCCCCGCCGAAGAAGAACGGCACGCCCTGCCCCAAAGCGATCAGGCTCATGGCGAGCACCTGACGCCGTGTGCGCATGGTGATCGAATCTCCGCCGCTACTGGTTGTGCCGGGAATGGCGGACCTCAATTGAATTGCACCGAAGAGCGTCTGACCGTCGTGAACGGAACAGTAGTTTACGGACTCGAGTGGGCTCGCCGTGTACCCAGCAGGTTGTGTACCAAAGAGAACCTGGCTCGCCGGCACGGTAGCGCCGGCGCTGTCAGCAAACGTGAAGTCACGGAGACCGCCGGCAAGAGCGATGCGGATCCAATCTGCGTCCAAGTTCAAATAGGCCGCCTGAACAGAGGGACTCTGGGCGTCGGTTATCGTGGTATATATGCTTGGATCGGTAAACAAGCCGGTTGCAAAGCCCTGTACCTGTTGGCCCGAGTCATAAAAGTAGCTTCCACGAATACCGTTGTAGATCCTGTCATTGAAGGCGCCGACGCCGGTTCCGTAGAGGTTTTCCTGGGTAGCATTTACGCCCAGCGCTGCGGTTTCTGGATTCTGGAAACCCTCGCCATAGAGATAGAGATAGATCTTCGAGCCGTCTACGCCGTTTTTCTCGGGAGTCAGTTGCTGCAATGCTTGCTGAATGTGCTTCATGTTATAGACAAAATGCAGGCTCATGTCGTCGAAGCGAAAGCCATCGATCTTGTACTGAATGGCATTCTGGAAGAGATTGTCAATCATGAGCTTCTCAAACATGCGATGCTCGCTGGCCGTATCCGAGCAGCAACTTGCTCTATCTATCTGGCCAGTTGCATTGAGACGGTAGTAGTAGTTCGGCACGATTTTGTCCAATACGGAGAACATGTTTTCGCCACTGGCATAGGTGTGGTTGAAAACGACATCCTGCACAACGCGGAGACCGATGTTATGCAGTCCCATAATCATCTCTCGATATTCCATGACTCGACTGTCCGGATTATGTGCGAAGCCTCCGTTCGGGGTGAAGTAATGGACCGGATCGTAGCCGAAGTTGTAATTATCTGTATTTTGAACGGCAGTCACTGCGGTCTGTTGCGGAGTTCCGTCGGGCGGGTATTGAGAAAGATCGCCCGGCGATTGCCAGGTGGTCTTGTCCTCGTTGACGCTTCCGATATGGAAGCTGGGCATGATGTGTACTGCCTTTAGACCGGCTTGGGCGAGGTGCGCCAAATGGTTCATGCCAATCGTCCGTGGGTTTGTGAAAGCCATATAGGTTCCCTGGTATGCAGCGGGCACAGATGTATCGGCCGTGCTGAACTCCAAAACGTGAAGCTCGTAGATGGAGAGATCATTCAATGACTCGAGATAAGGCGACGAACTCCAATCCCACCCTGCCGGCTTGGTCGATTCGTCACTGAGATCCTGGATGCGAGTTTTGGCTCCGTTCAAAGCGATATCGGCAGAGTAGGGATCAGTGACGATGTTCTCTACAATCTGCTGCTGGTCTGGTACGTAAACAAAGATGTCATAGAGGTAGTATTGGCCTTTCCAAGATTTCTAGGCTGCCGTTGACCACACCCCATTTGTGTTGGTCATGGGCACAGTCTGTGCTGCAGTTGTATCGTTTTCGTGCATATACAGTAGCAAACTAACCGATTGCGCAGTGGGAGCCCACAGGTTGATTGAGAGCGCACCATGAGAAGATACAATTCCAAGCGGTCCAGAGTAATAGAAGAGGTCATCGAGCACACACGTCCTGCAAGCCGGAGACGTAGTCCAGGTTGCCATTGGAATCGGTTGCCTGAACCACGATCTGCCCCGTTAGTGCCGTTTTCATGGTGCTGGTCAAGGTGAAAGGTGATAGGTGCAACACAATGTAACCGGCGAGTTGCGGGTATTGAGCAGCTTCTGCCGTGGAGAAGCCACTCGTTGACAGCGTTAGCGGTACTGCAGTTCCGCCGGCTATTGTTCCAGAACTCGTGATCGAGAGATCAGCGCTGACAGAGTAAAGCAGGGAATAAGTCCAACCCGATTGCGCCGCTGCGCTGGGAGGGATCGCGACGGTGGTGCGGTCGATCCAAAACGCTCCGAGCGAGTAGAATCCCGCGCTGGCGATCTGGGCTGCAGTGGGTAGGGCCGTGAAGATATTCGGGTCACCGGAAACCACCCACGCCTGGTTGTATTGCGTAACCTCCAGATATTGATTGGGGCCGGAATCTTTGATTCCCCCATCATCGCAGTTATTAACGATGAATCCGAGTTGACCGACAGGTGAACCTTGGGCGGGGTTCACAGGGACATCGAAATATATGCCAAAGCCGTCGGTTCCGCTATTCTGGATTTCGCCGGAGCACCAGGTATTGGTCAAGGTAGACGCATTCCAGGTATAGATAGCCCATCCTGAATAATTGCCATCGGGCCTGTAATAGTGGATTCGGACATCGCCGGGAGGAATTCCGGTTGTGGCCGGCTGGGTCGTGTAAACGGTGGGGTCACCCGAGAGCACCCAGCCCTCGTTATCCTGAGTTATCTGCAAATATTGGTTTACTCCAGGATCTTTGATTTGTCCGTTGTCACAGTTGTTGATGATAAACGCGAGCTGCCCGGCGGGAGAGCCCTGGGCGGGATTTACGGGAATGTCGAAGTAGACACCAAAGTTGTCGACGCCGGTGGTGGGTATCTCGCCTGAGCACCAGGTGTTGATCGAGGTGGAGGCATTCCAACTGTAGATAGCCCATCCAGTATAGGTGCTGTCGCCGCGGAAGTAGTGGATTCGAGCGTCGCCCGCGGGAATCGGAGTGTCCCCAATCGTGGGCTGTGAATAAAACACCGTGGGGTTCGCGGAGACCACCCAACCTTGGCTATCTTCGGTGACTTGCAGATACTGGTTGATACCGGGATCTTTCGTTCCACCGGCATTGCAGTTGTTGATGATGAATCCGAGTTGACCGGCAGGAGAACCCAATGCCGGATTCACAGGGACATCGAAATAAATGCCGAAGCTATCGGACCCGTCAGTCTGGACTTCGCCCGAACACCAGGTGTTGGTCGAAGTCGACGCATTCCAGGTATAGATAGCCCATCCGGAGTAGTTGCCATCGGGCCTGTAATAGTGGATTCGGACGCCGTTAGCCGGTACCTGTGCGAAGGCCGGAACGGTCAGAGTGCCCAACAAAGCAGCGCGAAAGACAGGGTTTTGAGTTGAGAGGTAACTGTAAGGTTCGGCGTCCTATGTCTTTCCGTTCTTTGACTGAGCATGGTGGGATTTCGCATCTTGGCTTTCCACTCCGGATCGTCTGCTAAGAAACTCGACAGTGGAAAACCATCACCGATGGAACCGGTCCTTTGCAATGCCTGTCGCATTAATTCCTTCTCGCTTTTCTATTAACAAGTAACTTTTGTCAAGGCCAAAGTAATGCAAGGCCACTGGGGTAGAGCAAAATCAGACCAATCGAGGGCTTCGAAGTTGTTGGATTTGCGGGGTAGAAGGGCCTCTTGAGCGTAGCTCAAGAGGCCCTTCTACCCCGCGGCGTGTTGGCCCTGGGGATGGGGTTTAGCGTGCGGCAGGTGGGGATCGTTTTTTGCGGCTCTGCTTGAGGCGGTAGCTGTCGCCGTTCATCTCCAGTATGTGAACGTGGTGGGTGAGACGGTCGAGCAGAGCGCCAGTGAGTCGTTCAGAGCCAAGTATCTCGGTCCACTCCTGGAATGGCAGGTTGCTGGTTACCAGCGTCGAACCCCGCTCGTAGCGCTGACTGAAGACCTCGAAGAGCAGTTCAGCGCCGGTCTTTGAAAGCGGCACGAAGCCAAGCTCATCGACGATTAGTAAATCGTAAGCGGCCATCTGCTTTTGATAACGCAGCAGGCGCTTCTCATCCTTGGCTTCGATCAACTCATGTACCATCGCAGCTGCCGTGGTGAAGCGCACACGATAGCCTTTCTGGCAGGCGGCCAGACCGAGGGCCAGTGCAATGTGGATTTTTCCTGTGCCGCTATTACCCAACAACAGCGCGTTTTCGCGGCGCACAAGGAACTACGAGCGAGCCAGGTCTAGCACCATGGCTTTGTTCAACGATGGGATGGCAAGGAAGTCGAAGCTATCCAGACTCTTGAGTACGGGGAACTTCGCCTGGCGAACGCGGCGTTCG
>JBEKRS010000151.1:0-6028 GCA_049518535.1 Occallatibacter sp.
TAAAAGCTGTTCCGAAACCAGCCCACGCCATTTCGACCATTGCTCCGTGCTGCTTTGCTTCATTACACTAATGTGCCGCACAAACCACCACAAACCAAGATGGGGTCTAGAGAGCGCTCACGAAAATCCAGTAGTTATTCAAATTATCTTCGATCACTTGAATCGACACGATATCCAGACTCGAGGCTCCATTTTTCCCATGACAGGGTGAAATGGCGCCTCTGATACGGTCGGCACTCCGTTTATCCCAGATGCGCCAACGACATGTTGGGCTGCGAAAAAGTGGTGCTGACGAGCGGGCGGTGATTCAACCGCAGTGCAAAGGACCGCCCGTCTATAGAAGACGAGATTGGTCACCGAAGGATTTGTACGTTTGACAGCGACTGCCCCATCCCAATTCTTCCCAAAGCCGTGGATGAGCGCGGCTCATCGTTTCAACGCAGCTCAAGCTGCGTACCACGCGGGTTTGCAGGAACCGTAACTCCCCAGCTACCGCCCTCTTAAGTTAGCGATGTACTGCTTCCGTCCGCTAATCCGCGGCCGCTTTTCGGCGTCCAGCCCACCACCGCTATCCGGTATTCATGCCACCATGGTTTCCAGATACCTTCCTGCTCACCGATGGTTACAGTCACGCTACCATCGGCTCCCATGGAGCAGGCAAAGTGAATATGGGCAAAGACGCCCCTGCGGAAATCGAAGCTGTGGCCGTCATCCGTATATACCTCACCCACGCACGATTCGCCGGGCGTATTCAGGCCCGGAGTCAGTGGGTAGACATGAAGAGTCAGCGGCCCGCTCGGCACTTCCGCCGTGCTCTGAGTCAATGGAGCTATGGGGAGAATGCTGCCGCCGCGCACATAGACCGGCAATTGGTCCAGCTTGGGCGTGATGCTCAATGTCTTTTGGCAATCACGTTATCGCGCTGTTCCAGGTCAAGTGGCCCATCGGAATTGCTACGCGTATACCGCTCGCCCGTCCAGTAGTCGTACCATGTGCCGGGCGGAAGGCACACGGTGTAAGGGGCAATCTCTTCCGGGGAGGGGTTGGTGCCACGAGGATGCGGCTGCCAAATAGAAATTCACTTCCGCCGGTGGTTAAGTCCAACGGCGTCCCATTCTCAATAGCGTGAGGAAACTCGAGGAAAAGCGGCCGATCAATGGGTAGCCCATCGTGCGATGTTTCTTCGGCGACCGTGCAGAGGTAGGGCATGAGCCGATAGCGCTCATTGATATAGCGGCGGCGTATGGCTTCGTGTTCCGGCCTATCGACCCACACTTCGTGCATGCGCGTTCCCTTTGCAGAGTGATCGCGGTCAATCGGTTGAAAAGCAGAAAGCTCGATCCACTTAGTCAGCAGATCAGGGGGTGGAGAGCCTGCACCCCCCCCTACGTCCGCGCCGGAGAGAGAAACCACTGAGCCCCAGGTTGATGAGCTGCGGAATGCTGATGCGCATGTGATTCCAGGTGGAGCTGTTGTCCCCGGTCCATGTTGCACTGTATCGCTGCCCACGTGCAAAGCTCGCACGGGCCATAACAAAAGGCCGCTCATTCGGCCGCAGGGCGAGTTCGCCGTCGTAAGTGCCGCGGGAGTTTTGCATGCCATAGATGTTGTGGATCTCAGGGTGGATCGCGGTGCGCTTGCGAAAACCCGGCTCGTCGATTCGATGCTGCATGTCGTCGGGAATCGCTTTACCGGGACCGTCGAACACGGATGGCTCATTCATGTCGTTCCAGAATCCCGCCACCCCTTCATCGATGAAGGTCTTGTAGAGCCTTCCCCACCACTGTCTGGTTTGCAACTGTGTAAAATCTGGAAACACAGCGTAGCCTGGCCACACCTTTCCAACGTAAATGGGGTCATCGGGGTTCTTTACAAAGTGATCTCCAGCTATGCCCGAGTCATACGGCGCGTAGGCGACATTCGGCTGTTTCGCAACATGGAGATCTGTGATGACCACCAGTTTGAAATTCTCTCGCCCGAGATCTCGCACCATCCCGCTGAAATCAGGAAATGCCTGCTCATTGACCGCGAAAGGTCAGTTGTCATGTTGAAAATCAATATCCAGCCAAAGCACATCACAAGGGATGTAATCCTTGCGGAATTGATCCGCGATCTCGCGGAGCTGCGACTCCGGGAAATAGGTGTACCGCGACTGTTGGAAGCCGAGAGACCACAGAGGAGGTAGCGGTGTGGGGCCGGTAAGCCAGGACCATTTCGTAACCACCTGCTTGGGCTCCGGACCATAGATGAGGTAATAATCGATTGGTCCGTTCACTGAGCCGAAGGTGTATTCGGTCGGCTTGGCACGGCCGAAATCGAAATTGGTACGCCAAGTGTTATCGAGAAAGACACCCAGGGCTCGTCCATGGCTCATTTCCAGAAGGAAAGGAACGCTCTTATAGATAGGGTCTGTCGACTCCTGCCAGCCGAAGGAGTCGGTATTCCACACGGTAAACGCTTCACCTGCGCGATCAAGGGGCCCGGGCTTGTCTCCGAGACCGAAGAAGTGATCATTGGATGTTCGCCTTTTGCTGACGGTAAACCTGGTTCCTTCCCACTGCACGGGTGCGGCATCCTCCTGCAGTTTATTGCCCGCAAGGTCCGCCACGGTAAGGCGAAGCTGGTCATCGACCCTGACCCTCAATTGCTTAGTCGCAAATCCGCTCGGCTCGGCAACAACCTGCACACTGCTGGTGTGGGCAGAAGCAAGGACGGCCCAGGAAGCGTCTTCCGGAACAGCACCACCCTTCCATACGCGTACTCGAAGGACGTCGTCACATAGCGCTATCACTTGCAACGTTATACCTTTACTTGTAGCGCTCACCCCACCGGGTATTTGAGTAAACTGCTGGGCTCCTGCCGACTGAAATAGATTTGCGAGCGTCACGACTAACGACAGTGAAATACCGAGCAATTGTCTTTTCATATTCACTCTTTCTCAAAAATACGGAACTCGAACGCATCTAATGAGACCGATGGAATCGCTACTTGTGAATCATGGAAGAGAGGCTCTTTCACCTCTCGCCATCGACCCAAATACGTTTTTACAGACCCGTGAAAAGGAGTGTTGGAGAGGTTGATGACCACGAGAAGTTCTTCGTTTCCCGAATCGCGTATATAGCTGAGGACATGTTCCTCGTCGGAGTTATGCACCCATGTAACTTGGCCGTGCGAGAGTGCCGAATGTTGCTTGCGAAATCGAATCATGAATTCGTAAAACTGCCTGAATTCCGGGTGTATCTCCGACCCTTGCCAATAAATTTTCATGGTCTCGAACAGTGCGGGACCAGACGATGGAGTGGCATCTGCCACCTCCATGCCGTTGTAAAGCAAGGGAACACCATCCAAGGTGAACATCAAAGCGGAGGCAGCCAGCGCCCCCGGAACGCCGTAGCGCACGATTGCCCGGTCTTCGTCATGATCGTCAGAAATCATCATATGCAAAGCTTGTTCAGGAAATTTTGCGTAGATCGCTGGCAGGGGAACCATGCATGATTACGTCATCGATCTTAAACAGCAACGGCCACGCATAATCGATCTGAAAGGCGCTGCGAAGAAGTTCCGGCTTCGATGCCTCGGCAAGCATGAGAATATCGGGATTCACTTGGTCCAACGCGCTGCGCGCCTGATCCCAAAAGTCCGTTGGCACTTCTCCTGCCGCATCGCAGCGATACCCGTCCACACTGAAATTCTTTACCCAATACGTGAGCACGCCAATCATGTATTGTCGCAGCGCCGGATTCGAGTAATCGAGTGCGGCCACGTCATTCCAGCCGTGAGGGGAGATGAGGTGGCCATTCTTGTCGTGCTTATAAAAGTCCGGATGAACCATCATCACGCTGTCAAAGGCAGTGTGATCGGCTATTATATCGAGGATAACTTTCACATCTCGCCGATGAGCCTCATTGATCAGGCGGCGCAAATCCTCTTTGCTACCGTAGTCCGGAGCAATGGCGTAGTAGTCTCTGACCGCGTACGGACTGCCGTTGGTGCCGAGTTTCTTAAGTTGTCCCACTGGATGGATGGCATGAGCCACAAGACTGTGACACCAAGAGCTTTCAAACGATCTAAGCTGTTCGTAACTCCATTGAGGTTGCCTTCTGAAGAAAACGAGCGAGGAAACACTTCATAGATGACCGCGGGACGGAGCCATTCTGGAGTGCTATGGGTGCGCGGGGAGTTGCCCTGTTCAAACGGATTTCCTTGCACAGCGGGCTTTTGCGCGACGGCGATAAGATTGCCCGCTAACACGAGCGTGGTTGCGGTGAGCAGTAGGTTGCACAAGCGGATTCTTCGCAAGGATTTCCCTTTATCTGTCTTGATCTGATTGTTGGAGCATTCAAATCGTTGACAAGGTCGGTTTCGATACCCTACCCAATAAGGCGGAAACCAATCCTCCTCGGTGTCTAGAAATTAAATGCCGAGTACGGAGCGAAACGCAGACAACACCGGACACAAAAGCCGGTGTTGTCTGCGATGGAGTTGGTTAGAAGACGAAGCGAGCTGCCAACTGAAGTTGACGAGGGCTTCCGTGGAGTCCGGTAATCTTGCCAAAATTACCATCGCCCTCGCCGCTGTCTGGAAAATTGAAGTTCGGAGTGTTGCTTATGTTGAAGGCGTCGCCATGAAGTTCTAGGGTCTTGCCTTCGGTAAGCTGGAAATTCTTCTGGACACTGACGTCGTCCCTTCGGTAGCCGGGGCCGCGGACCTGATTCCGTCCTAGCGTTCCAACGCGCGTGTACACGGAGTTTCCCGATCCATCGGTTGCCGGCGTGACAGGAAGATTGGCGCTGGAGAAGGATGAGGTGTCAAACCAAGTGCCGCTAATGCTCTTCGGGTAACTAATCGGCTTGACAAGGTCGGGCCGATTGCCGGGTTGAGCGCTACCTTCCGCGGAGATATCAACTGGCTCCCCGGTCTGAAGAAGAAGAATAGTGTTGAACTGCCATCCGCCGATCACCGCGTCCAGAGCGCGGGGAGCGTTCGCAGCGAACTTTTTTCCGCGTCCGAAGGGCAGAAACGCGACAAAGGAACCACTGAAGATCTGCCGTTGATCTTGATCCGCATTGCCATAGTTGGCCTTCGGGTCGTTATAGAGCGGCCCAAAGGCAACTGACGGGCCGCTGAATGCAGTCTCTGAATTGGTGAGCGCGTGGGACCACGCGTAGGATGCCGTGGCCGTGTAAATTGTACCCTGATGCTCGAGGTGCGCTTGCAGTCCGTTGTAATTGGAACTGCCGTTGTAGTCGTTATACGTGATGCCCCCAATGCTTGGGAACGGTTTGGTTGTGGTGCCGATGGTGTAGATGTTGTAGGGAAAGTAGGTCGAGAGCCGGCTGGAATGGGTGCCTACATACGCTAGGCTGGCCACGTTGCTCGAGCCTAGTTGGTGTTGGAGTTGGATGTTCCATTGCTGGATCATGCTGTGGTTATTGTTCTGATTGACGGCAATTCCGTTATATGTGGCTGGAGGGTTGTCTGGAGTAAAGTTTACGAAAGTGGGTGTTGGCACCCCATTATAGGGAGCTGTTGCATCCGCACTGTAGGGGCAGTTGTAAGCGGTACGCGGTGTTCCGCCCGGGTTTGCCAATCCGGTTAAGCTGGTGCAATAGCCAGCGCTGGCGTTGTAGGTATTGGCGCCGGCAAACGGCTGCTGCTGACCTAACTGGTTGCTTATGCCTCCGTAATCGGGAAAGTAGAAGATACCATATCCGCCGTGAACGGAGGCCCTGCCATTTCCCGACAGATCGTAGGCAAATCCAACCCGGGGCGCGAAGTTGTCGTAATCCTGGTCGATGATGCTTCTGGATATGCCGTTCTGATTCGCAATCATCACGTGGCCGGTCTTGATATTGAATGCAGACATTTGATTGTGCGCCTCATAGGGCCACGTCAACAAATCCCATCGAACGCCGCGTTCGCCAGGCGAAGTTCCCCGTACTCAAGAGTCTGGATAGCTTCGACTTCCTTGCCATCCCATCGTTGAACAAAGCCATGGTGCTAGACCTGGCTCGCTCGTAGTTCCTTG
>JBEKRS010000152.1:0-8094 GCA_049518535.1 Occallatibacter sp.
CGAAGATCGAGCGTAAAATCCCATCCGCAACAGCGTCTTTATTCGCCGCAGGAATAACGGCACTCCCAAATTTCATGGGACGGACCTGCGTATCTGCTTCATTGTTAGATCACCGGGAAGTGAACTGTGACCATGGAGGTCAAAATGATTCTCGATGCGCTGCGCCAACGGAACTCGGTGATGAATGTGCAGGAAGTTTCCGAGCTTTTGGGCCTCAGCAAGTCGCTGCTCTACCGTATGGCCGCTGCGAACGAGATCCCCACCATCCGCCTGTCTGGCGCTGTCCGGTTCGATCCGGGACAGTTGGCCGCTTGGTATGAAGCTCGATTGAATCCGCTGGGGCGGAAATCAGTCGCCGCAGAGAAACTCAGCATCTCCAGGGCATCCTTGACTGGGCAATCCGCGTAATCGCTGGCATTCAGTCCGAACTCCTCATCGCCTTCAGACTTGAGCCAATCCCGCCAGCCGGCTTGAGTTGACCCTTTCGAGAGCATCTTTGCTGCGAACCGCTTTGAGATACACCATCGTCGAAGCCAGATCGCTGTGCCCGAGCCAGAGTTGCAGCGTCCGAATGTCGCATACGTAGTCTTGAAGGTTGCGCGTCGCGAATGTGTGACGGAACTTGTGCAGAAACCACTGTCGGCAATGCGGCCCGTCAGCGCAGCGATTGCCATGCGCAGTAACGCAGTTGCCGCAGTTGAGGCCGGCGCGAAAGGCAATCTTCTTCAGTTTGTTCTCGTGCTTTTTGTCCGGCTCGCGATTGGAAGTGGGGAATACCAAGCCGTTTGCATTCGGCACAAGTTGTTGTCGATGCGCCAACAGGAGATCCAGCAAGGCTTGCGGCACCGGAACCTCACGCTCCTCCTTGTTCTTCGGCTTGAAGTCGAACTGCAGCTTCGCAGTCACGCGGATCGCCTGGTTACGAAAATCAATATCTCGCCATGTCAGGTAGCGCACTTCCTTGTCCCGAAAGCCGGTGAGAAGGTAAGTCATGTAAAGGGTCCGCTCGGTTCGATTGCAAGCGGCAAAGAGTTTCTCAAGCTCCTCTTGCTCATAGACAGCCCGCATGGGCTCAACGTAGTCGGGCCAGTCGCGCTTCTGCAACAGATTTACCACTTCGTTCGCCTTCAACATCTGCGCAACAATCACGGCGCGGTTGTACGCGGTCCGCGCGCCGTTGCCGATCGCGTAGAGATGCCGGATGAAGGCGAGCATATCCTCGCGCTTCACGTCAGCGACGAACTGTTTTCTGCAACTGGCAGCAAATGTCTCCAGGCAGGTCCGGTAGGCCACATAGGTCCGGGGTTCGCGCTGAGGCGGCTTGATGTTCTCCAGATACGTATGAACCGCCTCGTGGACGGTCGGTCCATGGCCGGAGCCGTCAGCCGCCTCGGCAACGGGAACGCCGGCCTTCGTCGCCTCCAACTCAAAGCGTTTCCTCCGCGCCAGGTCGAGCACGTCGGCCTTCTCGGGGACCAACAGCCGGAATCGGGATTTTCCGCAGCGCCATTCCAGGTAGTAGCTGCCCTCGGGATGCACCTCGACCTTGCCGCGGACTCGGACCTTGTCCTTCAGTTTTCCGTTCGATTCGACGACGGCAGGGAAGAGGTTCCAGCCGCTTTCCGTCTTCACTTTTTTGAGGATGTTGACGCGCTGCGCCGCGCCATAGCCGGAGGGGATTCTTGGCATTCCAGTCTCCTTGCATCGCCAGGAATCGGCGATCCTTGGACACCATTATGGACACCAAGCAAGTTAAAATCAATATAATCAATATGTGGCGGAGAGGGAGGGATTCGAACCCCCGATAGCCTTGCGAGTACGTCTGATTTCGAGTCTCTTTTTTGCCCTTTTGCAGGGCCTTGCAAGGCGCTGCAAAAACACGCATAACTCCTTTTATATATGTGGTTTGTGATGGACTCGTCTTTCGCAGGAAATTGCAGAAAAATGCAAAAAAGTCGCAAACCAACAGCCACCACTACAGCCACCAGAGCTGGCGCGTAACTCTTTTAGAATCGACTTGGCATGTACCTGATTTATGATCAGGCGTAATGGGCAAAAATGTACCCAAAATGCACCAATTTTTCGACAAGATGAGGTCGGACGTTACCGGTGGCTGTTTTGGTGGCTGTTATCCAATGTAACCTGCACAATCCACATAACTTCACCTAAGCTGATTGATCACAGTTGCTATTCTAGCCCAAACTTTTCAAATTGCGAGCCCATTTTAGTTCCTCGTGCTCGAAGGCCGATGAAACAGTCTCGATTTCGGCAGGCCGATGAAACAGTCTCGATTTCGGCTGCCGGGATTCTCAGAGCAGCGGCCTCCTGCCGCCACCGGCTGACTGCCTGGGCAACCTTCCGAACGATCTTGCGGGCCTCGGGCGGGCTGAGCCGGAAGGATTCGGCGACGCTCAACGCCAGATCGATCGAAGCCTCGCCGCTCTGCTCGTCGATGAGTGTGGTCAGGATGCGCGGCTTGAATTGGACGGGGACAGGATTCAGGTCGTAGGCGGGTGACAGCCGCCAGCCTTGGTTACCCTCGTAGAGGAAGCCGTGATTGCGCAGATGATCGTCAGTATTCGAGATGAGGATCGAGAAGACAATCCTGCGCCATAGCTCATGCAAGTCTTCGGTCGGTGCCGCGCCGTACCGCTGAAGAGCGTCGGCGATTTCGAGGTAGCTGCGCGTCTCGTGATCGGTTGCGCCAAGCATACTCATCGCAGAGAGGAACGGCCTCCGCGCTGTGCCGTTCCTGTCGAAACGGCGCAACAGGAAAACAGGTCGGCGGGCAACTCGCTCGACGCGCGCGGTTGCCGTGTGAATGCCGGCGGCAGCCGCCAGGCGAAAGGCAAGGGCTTCCCACAAAACCGTCTGAATGCGGTCGCCGTGGTGGGGAAACTTTGCAATGGCGAGCTGTCCGTCCTTGTCCCGAACCGAAGCCTTGGGGCGCGCGCCACCGAGCGATGAGCCGGGCGCAAGCAGCAGGCGAAGCTCTTCGTCGGACTCGGCCTTGTCGTAGGCGTGTTCGCTAGCGGCGAGCAGGGCGGGCAATTCGATAAGCGGCGGCGTTCGATGATCGGCCGCCTCGCGCAGAAATGGACCGCGCTCTTGTTCGGCAAAGCGCAGAGCGCCCTGGCGCGTTTCGTCATCGACCAGCAGAAGGTAGTCGCCCTCCCAGAGAGTGCGCGCGGGTTCTTTGGCAAGCCGGGCGCGGCGGGCCTCGGCGCGCATCATCAGCGCGCGGCCCCAGCGATCAGGTGCTGAATCGCCGATTGCGCCGAAGAGGCTCTTTCCCTCGGTGGTGTGGTGCGGTGCTGTATCCATCTGGAGCGCAGGCTCCAGCGCAAATCGCACGGGGTTACGCAACCACGATTCATCGTAGCGAAAGGTTGCGCTTTCGACCCGCTTGCGGACGTGCAGCCACAGACGCCCCAGAAGGTGCGGCGTATTGTCGAGGTCCATATAGACAAAGATCTGCTGGTCCATCTTCAACCTCGCGCACTCTTGGGCGCAGTTGCCTTTCTGCGCGGCCCCATGTCAATGCGCTTGGGCAGGCGCTCTTCTTCGAGCGCGAGGCCGATCTCGTCGGTCTTCGCGCTGGCAAGATCGCGCAAGCGGTCGAGCATTCCGAGCGCGAACAGCACGGCGGCATAGGTTCCAATCGCAACGCCTGGCTCGCCTTTCTCCACATTCAACAAAGTGGTGCGGGAGATGTAGGCCCGCTGAGCCATTACAGCGGCCGGAATGCGACGGCGAAGCCGCGCATCCCGGATGTCGCTGCCGAGTTTGCGCAAGGCGCTTTTCACGGAAATGGGCAATGTTTGCGTCGGCATAAAGCACACTCACTACGTCCAGTATTATGAACGCATTTGAATAATATGTCCACTATTCTGTGCGTAGTGAATCACCAGTGCTTTGATGCAATACTGAATCATCTGCGTCCGTAGATCAAGCCACGATCAATTCCGCATGGTCGCCGCGAGCGAACTTCCGTAGATCGGCAACCGGAATCAGGACGCGCCCGCCGATGCGTTTGGTTGGCAGGCGTCGATTGGCGATGAGGTAATCGAGCGCCCTCTGACTGATCGAGAGCACCTGCGCCGCTTCCTCGCGACTCAAGAGGAATTTTTCCGTGGCGCGCACTGGCTGCTTTTTGGGGGGAGCCGACTGGGAACGAGGGAAGTTTTCCATGAGAGCACGCTCCTTGTCAGGGAATGCCGTTCTTTCTTGCACATTGCTGCATTGCGTACCGATTTGTCCAATAACTTTTTGGAAGTTAGGTATGACGAAATGGAATAGTTCTCGCTGCCTAAGTTGGGGCTCGGATCAAGAAGATGCGCCTCCTGTCAATCTAACTGCAACCTTTTTGGACCAAATGAGTCAATAATCCTAACGAAAAGTTTTACGGGGCCACATGTGATTCAGACAAGGTAAACATCTCAAGAAAGTCGCTGCTTCGCTTCCATTGCCTTGGTGGCACCCGTGCGAGGGCTAATTCAGGAGGCTGCCAGCGATGAGTACCCATCTGAAGATACGCGACCTTGAGATTGTTGTTGCCCTGCAAGAGGAAGGAACCTTCACTCAAGCCGCTCGGCGCGTAGGCGTCACGCAAACCGCATTGAGTAAGCGAGTGCAGGCCATCGAGCGTCAGGTACAGGCACGTCTCTTCGACAGAACGCATGACGGCGCAGTGTTTACTGAGCCCGGTCGCTCCTTCGTATCTGGAGCAGCGGAGGTGATTCATGCCTTCAACCGCGCACTTCACGATGCTCAAAACGCCAAACATGGCGAACTCCGCAAATTGCGTATCGGCGTTTCGGTTTACCTTTCGTCAAATTTAATCGATACCATTCATGCGATCGAGCTGCCGCTCTATAAGAACCTTTCGATCGAAATCGCATCTGGCTCGTCGCCGGAGTTGATCACAGATTTACTGAACAGGAATGTCGATCTGGCGCTCGTCACATCGCCCACGCGAAATTCGGCGCTCACCACTCTTTGCATCGCCACGCAGCATTTCATGATCATTTACCGCAAGGGTCATCCTCTGGCAGCAAAACGATCTGTGACTCTCGGTGAGATCCTGGAGTACCCGTGGGTCTTCTTCAAGCGTGTCATTCATCCCTTTCTGCACGACCTGATCCTGCACCGCGTGGAGGCTGAGCACAAACAGGCGGACATTGTGCATTTCGGCACGCATGTAACCCAGGCCGCTGCGCTGCTCAACAACGATTCCCTCATTGGATGGATCAATCCGGCCGGCGTCGAGACCGCGGCTAGTCAAGGCTTTATATGTGTGCCGCTGATCGATGAGCACATCCGCATGGAAACGCATCTGGTATCGCTGGCGGACAACCGTTCGCAGTTAGTCAGCGAGTTCGCGAGAAAATTCGTAAAGTGCTGGGAACAGCGAAGTATCCCCGAGCAGTTGAGCTTACCGATTAGTTGAAACGCCGCATTATCGCTGATACTTGAGCGGTCGTCTGCTGGGGCAAGAAGTATCGAAGATCCGCTTTGTAGGTCATTCGCGGCATGGCCTTGCGGCACGCCGAGAAAATTGATGGTCTATCCCAGAAAGAAGTTGGCCAGCCAGTGGATGACGATTCATCTACTTTCGATACTGCGCAGTTGGGACCCAATTAGAGATGGAAGACCTGTGTCGCTCCCACAATTAAACCCAACGTGAGAAGTGCAATGACGACTTCGCCAATCGCGCCGACAAGAAAAGGCCGGGTTCCCTGCTTAGAGAGGTCGCGCAGGTTCGTTCGCAGCCCCACGCCCGCGAAGGTAAGCAGAAACGCCCAGCGAGACAGATTGCCGAGAGCGGTGATTTGGGGTTTCGTAAAGAAGCCAATCGAGGCCAGTAGAGAGATCACCAAAAATCCGAGAACGAATTTCGGAAATTTGCTCCAAAGGAAAGCAACCTTGTTCGTGACCTTTTCGGCTTTGCCCTTCGACGCCCAGTAGATGGCGTACCCGAGGACGACAAAACCGATCAGGGCGTTGCGGCAGGTCTTGGCGAGGACGGCGACTTTGCCGGCCGCGTCGGAGTAGAGAGCACCTGCTGCGGTGGCTTCGGCCGTGTTGTCGACGGCCAACCCTGCCCAAAGGCCGTATCCGCGATCGCTCAAGTGCAGCCCGTGGCCAATCACAGGAAAGAGAAAGAGAGAAATTGCGCCGAGTGCAAGGATCGCAGCGATCGCATAGGATGAATCCTCCTCGTCCGCATCGATCGCGCCCTGAGCCGCAATAATCGCGGAGACGCCGCAGATCGACGAACCGACAGCGAGGAGGGTAGTGAGTTTCGGCTTCAGCTTAAATGCGCGTCCCAAGAACGTCATGAAGGCAAGGGAGAGCGTTATCTCGATGAGTACCAAACCGAGCGAGATTCCGCCCAGCCGAAGAACGTCGCCAATCAGGAAACGGGCTCCGAGCAGAACAATGCCGGCCTTCAACCAAAATTCATAGGTTGCCACACCGGGGCGGAACAGCGCTGGCAGTCCAACAACATTCGAGATAACAAGGCCAATCAGGATTGCCCAAAGGACATACTCAATATTTGGCAACAGAAGATGATGTGCCTTGCCGTATCGCGCAATGGACTGTTCAATCCATTTCCCCGCGTAGCCCACCGCTATGAGCAGCAGAATGCCGGGAATCAACGCAAGAGCTTTTCCCGAAAACGAAATGCTCCGTGGCTGGGATAATGCAACAGAGTCAGCCATACTAAATCTCCCCTCTCTCATCTCTACCAAGGCACTATTTTGATCAAGCCAATGCGGACGAGTAGAGCCGCGACCAACGCAAGAAGAACGGCCCAGTCGTCATAAGAAATGCGGCGAGTTGTCTGCGACATTGAAATCTCCTAAAAAAAGAATCCGAATCGTTCTCGCGGCCCGCTAGTGTTGCTCTTAAGCGCTGCCGGTGAATCCCTATGCTGCGGCGTTTTGCCGGACCGATGGTTCGAGTGCAGAGTGCGGACTGCCTTCGCGAGTCGCTTCCTTCACTTCAATAAGCTGGCCTGTCCTGACGTCGTAGATATAGCCATAGACCGGAATGGAGGGCGGGACCAGCGGATGACTGCGAATACGGGCAACGTCATCGATCACCGCTTGCTGCGAATCGGCAACAGTAAGCCACTCAATGTATTCGCCGGCGCGCGATCCGGGCCCTTTGCCCACATCGCGAAATCCATCTGCAGTCAACTCGGCCGTTTCGAGGCTGTTGGCCAACAGTCCTCGAATCACGTCGTTGGTGAAGAGCTGCATCCCGCAGTCCGTATGATGAATCACGAAGAATTCCGCTGTGCCGAGAAGCTTGTAACTGATCACGAGCGACCTGATGGCATCGTCGCTCGCACGGCCGCCTGCATTGCGGATTACGTGAGCGTCGCCTTCCGACAGCCCGGCGAACTTGGCAGGGTCGAGCCTGGCATCCATGCACGTTAGCACTGCGAATCGCCTCGCAGGCGGTAGTGCGAGGCTGCCCTTGTCCCCAAAGCTCCGGCTATACGCGGCATTGGCTGCGAGCACTTCTTGGAGGATGTTGCTCATATCTCTCTCCTTTTGAGTTACTGACTTGGGTTGAGGTCAACTTAACGGATCGACTAACCGGCTAATCGACCGCTATCACTACTGCAGAAACGAGGAGAGTAGCGGGGAGAAATTTTCATTTCAAATAGATCGGGCGCATCCGGCTCTTACGAACCAAAAGTCTTCCGGGAGGAGAATTTGGACCCACCTACCTGAGAGACATCACTCGCTAGGTAATGAAGTCCGGAATATCTGGATAATGTGCGGGAGAATTCAGGCCAGCGCCGGGAATCGCTCATCCAGCAGGAGGAAGCTGGGGCGACAACAACAGCATTGGTATGACGCAAACGTCATGGTATGAACCTAGCATAGGGTCGAAATAGCGTCAATCGCCGTCTTGGGCAAGCGCAATCCTAAAGTTGACATGCGGGGGAAGTTGGCTCTAGGAGTGTGTCGCTCATAGCGATTGTGGAAGAACCGCAGTGTCTATCTGCCCAGTAGCGCGGTATGGGATCTGTTTGTCGGAGTGGGGCGTGTTTTACGATGGCACGCCTTTGAAGCG
>JBEKRS010000153.1:0-5914 GCA_049518535.1 Occallatibacter sp.
GAAATGACCTGCCACCAAAGAGGTGGCCCAACTCAACCGGGGCCGCGTTAGCGACCCCGCTCAAGCCGCTTTGAGCGGCTCACAAAATGAAGCCCCCGGCTCAGCCGGGGGTAATCTCACTGCCGGTTTCGGGATATTGTGATAATGGACGGCAAAGAGTACCCACGGAGGACATGGGGATGGAGCTGGTAGGCCGTGAACCAGAGGTTAGTTGGCTGCATGCCGCTCTCCATCAGGCGCTGGAGGGACGAACCCAGATACGTCTTATTTCCGGCAGCGCTGGAGCTGGAAAGTCGACGTTAATTGAGGCGTTTTCGGCCGAAGCGCAAACGGCGAATGAGAAGCTGGTGGTTGTCGGCGCCCAGTGCGACGCACACACGGGCCCGAGCGACCCATACCTTCCCTTTCTGAGCCTGCTAGAACAGCTTACGACAGCGCATCACGCAGACGAAGCCCGGCGGGAGACAGCGGGGCTATGGAATGCGGCACGGCTGCAGAATGTGGCAAAGTTATCGGCTGAGGTGCTTGTGCAGTACGCACCTGAGCTTGTCGGGACGCTCATTCCTGGATCCAGCGCGGTTGTGACTGCGCTGAGATTCGCTGCGAAACAGGCAGGTTGGCTGGACAAACTAAGAGCAGTGGAAAAGCAAGCTAGTCCGTCGCAAGTGACGAATCAAAGTGCTACCGACCAAGCGCAGATTGTTCAGCAGTATTGGGCTGCTATCTCCGCTTTGGCGCGGCATCATCCCATGGTCATTGTGCTGGACGATCTGCACTGGATCGACAACGCTTCGTGCGATCTACTGTTTAATCTCGCTGTGCGGGCGAAAGACGCCCCAATCCTTATCATTGGGTTATATCGGCCGCACGAGGTGGCTCTCGGACGGGGAGGCGAGCGGCACCCGTTGGCAACGGTGATCAGCGAGACGAAAAGAATTCACGGCAATGTGCTTTTAGAGCTGGATCATCTGGGGGAGCAACGCGAGCGCAGCTTTACTACCTCTCTTTTGAATCGGGAACCCCATCGCTTAAGCACAGAGTTTGTCGAGACGTTCTATCACGTAACCGGCGGTCAGGCCCTATTCAGCGTGGAGTTATTGCGAACTCTGAAGGAACGTGGGAACCTGATCAAGGATACGGACGGGGCATGGATAACGGCTTCGACCTTGGACTGGAGTACACTTCCGGCGCGTGTTGAGGGCGTTATCGAGGAGCGCATCGCTCGCTTAGCAAATGAACTTCGCGAACTGCTGACTTTGGCGAGCGTAGAGGGAGATACCTTCACCGTGCAGGTGCTTGCCGGCATCCAAAAGCAAGAGGAGCGCGTCCTGTTGAAGGTGCTGTCCGGAGATCTGGAAAAACGACATAGGCTGGTCGCTGAGAGCAACGTAGAGAGAGTCGGAAGGAATTGGGTGGCCCATTATCTTTTCTCGCACGTGCTTTTCCAGCAATATCTCTACAAGGAGCTAGGCCGTCGAGAGCGCATGCTATTGCATGGCGAAGTCGGCGATCAGCTCGAGGAGATATACAAGGGACAAACCGAAAGAATAAGTCTGCAACTCGCTCGTCACTTCCGTGCCGCTGGAAATGAGACAAAGGCCATCCAATACCTGGCAGAATCCAGCCGGCGAGCTATACGCGCCTGTGCTTATCAAGAAGGCCAAATGCAGTTGGAACAGGCGCTCGAGTTGTTGTTAGAACTGCCCGACGACGAGCAGCGGCGTGAAACTGAACTCGAACTGCTGGTGGACTTGAGTAACTGCCTCAAGTCTACTCGTGGCTGGAACGCTCCTGAAGTGGTTGCAATCTACAGCCGGGCAAGACAGCTCTGCAGGCGACTCACCAAGCCCACCCCGCATCTGGCCCCGGTCCTTTTCGGCATGTGGGCTATTCGGCTGCTGAACCTGGATTTCTGTCAGGCGCGTGAATTGGCTGAGGAGAGCGCCAAGCTTGCCCAAAGCCTTGGCGACCGGAGCATCGAATTGCAAGCGCGTGTCTCTCTGGCGAACACATGCTTCTGGGCTGGTGACTTCAGCGCCACGAAGCTCCATTTGGAAGGAACAGACGGGCTGATCGACGCGTCGCTGCGACAAGCGGATCTCGCCAGGTCAGGACAGGATAATGTGGTCCTCTTCCATCAGTTCAGCGCGCTGCTTGCATCCCTGGCCGGCCGGTTCGAGGAAGCGATTCAGATCCAATCTGAAATGCTGCGCTCGGCGGAAGAGCTCGATCACCCATTTACCTTGGCAATCGCGCTCCAAGCCGCGGCGTGGGTGCAATACCAACTGCGCGATCCTGCAGAGTCGGGACGATTTGCCCAGCGCCTCATCGACTTGGCCGAGCAGCGGAATTTTCCTTTTTATCGCTGTTACGGGCTTATGTTCCGCGGCTGGGCACGGGCGCTACAGGGCGATGCGGCTGGTGAACAAGATATCGACGATGGCTTCGTGCATGGTCTGGCCGCTTCCGGCGTTAAGTTCACTCATACTCTATACTGCCTGCTTAAAGCTGAATGCCTGCGGCGAAGGGATCTTCTTCCGGACGCACTTAAAACGATCGAAGAGGGCCTTGGAATCGCGAAGACGCAAGGCGAGCTTGCGTACGTGGCTGAGCTCTATCGAACCAAGGCCGAGTTGTTATCCCTGATAGATCCTTCTGACTTCAACGCCGCCGAAGCGGCTTGCGCCAAGGGTTTGGCGGCGGCGAACGCACAAGACGCGCCGCTCTTCGCTCAGCGCGCGAACGAGACGCTCGCCCGCCTTCAGCGATCGAGGAGAGTGGAGACTGAAAGCCCGTCAGTGGACGCCGCCGTTTAATTAAACACCAACGTCTTTGGCGACAATCGTCGCTCCAGTTGTCAAATCATTCCATGTGAGATATGCTTGCGCGGTATAAACGGAGGTGCCATATGCGAGGCCTGAGTCCACTCATCCAAGCCCGGCGCTCGACACGCTCCACGCTTCTGGGGCGGGCCACCACTGAAGCTGCCGCAACCCCAGCGTCCGCGCAGGTGCCGATTCCCCCGCTGGTTGTGCCATTAGCTCGCGGACTTTACCAAAACAACGGCGCCTCGCCCTGGTATACCTCTGCACTCATGGGCACGCCTGGACAATCCTTGAAAATCGCCCTGGATACGGGCGCTAGCTTTATCTGGGTAACCTCCAGCCTGTGCCCGCCATGCTCCTGCCAGCATTCGAGCGGCGGGCGCTTCGTCTATCAGGACTCATCCAGTTTCCAGTGGGTCGATAGCGATCCCAAAAAGGTGAGCTTTGGGCCGTGGGGCTCGATGTGGGTCGAGTCCGGCATCGATCAGGTAAAGATCGCCTCGGGTGCGCCGGTCCCGTTGGAGATGTACCTGTCCTCCGAATACTCGGGCCCCCAGTTTGCACAGCTCGACTGGGATGGCGGCATCGGTATTCCATCGGGCAGCGACTATGCCGATCCTTCCACGGCGTTCTCGATCGCCCAGTTCATGACCGACGGACTGATGGATCCGAATCTTCCCTACGTCTCTTTCGGAACCGATGCCGCCTCGCGAACTGGGTCGGTCATCTTCGGCGGCTTCGACGCGGAAGCGATCGATCCCTACTCGGGGATCTTCATGCCCTGGACTCCGTATACAGCAATCGCACAGGTGAAGTTCATCTGGACCACGCCACTCGCGAGTTATTCGATCGGCTCTTACCAGACAACGAACGTGCAGTTTTGCCTTGATAGCGGATCTTCGCAATTCAAAGGCGACGATGACATTATGAACTCGACTCTGGCTCAAATTGCACTATCACCCGGAGTCGACCTCGCTCTATCAGTGGGATCGACAGAGGACGGCACGCAGGGCCAGATCGTGGTCCCTCCCAGCGTCTACAATGTCACGATTGAGGGCGGTCCGGACAAGGGAGATACGCTCCCGCAGTTTAACCCACTTGGTCTGACGGATCTGGTCCTAGTAGGCTCAGTCCTGCTCGACCAGCTTTACACCGTCTATATTTACGATGTGGTGGACAACCAAGGGTATACTCTGTCGCCTGTCGGCATGGTTGTGTTTAATAAGAAGAACGGCCCGGCACTGATCCAGACGCGCAGCAAGAAACCTATGACGATTGGTTCCCGCCTTGTACATCGGGCCTAATTCGGTCCCAAAGGACTGAAGGAAAGGGCTTGTGATGACCGTTGCTGGAAAGTGGATTAACTCCTTTGGTTCAGTAGTCTGGCTTGAGCAGGATCTTAGTGGAAGCATCTTCGGAGTGTATTCGTCGACCACTGGCTCATCAGGAGCCTATTGGGTGGTAGGCTCGGCCGATCCCACTTTAGTCGGCACTAACTCTCCTACCGATGACGTGGGACAGAGTGTCGTGTTGAGCATTTTCTGGCGTTCCATTCTGGGTGGCTCGGGAGATCCAAGCTGGCACTACGTATCGAGTCTCAGTGGTCAACTGGTCACGCTGAATGAGGTGCCGACTCTTTTCATGATTCATGATATGGTTGCGACCGCGCCGTTCCCGGGTGTTGTTCCAGCCCAGGGCAGCTATTTAGATAAACTGCTCTACACGCCAGCCAACCTAACTCCCGCACCGCGACAGTGGCCACCGTTATTCGTTCCGCCGCAGTCTCCGCAAGCGATCAGTGGGACTTGGGTATCTAGTTCCGACCCGGGTGTGAATATCACTCTCACGGTTCAGGATGAAGTGACTGGTTACGTCACCGGTACGCTCCAGATCCAGGATGCCAGCGTGCCCACGGTGGGCTTCACGGATGTGTATGCGGGTATCGACGGTCTTTCGCTGCAGGGACTGACGCTGAGCGCGTTTTTCCCCGACAACCGCAATGTTGCCGGCCTAGCCGGGAGCCTCGACCTGACGAGTGACGTTCTCTCAGTTTCCTGGCTGCAAAGCCGGGGCACGCTGCCCGGTTCGACTTGGATACAGACAAACCTGCAATGCATTGACTTCGTTCGCAATCAATGACCATCCGATACTTTGCGTTGTTGCCAAGGTCCATCCAGTAGACGGTGCTGTCAACCGCTAGGGTGACAACGGACGGGATAGCTCGCGTACCGCCCGTGTGACGACACAGCTAGTAACAACGAAACCTGCGGCTTTCGCAGTATTCTCGATGGCATTCAGATCGCCCTTAAGCGGAGCGGACAAGGCTTTGCGGGTGAGCGCGTGCGCGGTATATTCACCGGACAGGCGAAACACGATTTTGAATCTTGACCCAAATCCACACCCTTCCAATATCCGTCTACAGGCCACCAGAAGTAATATGCTCAACGGATTCAATTGCCGATTCTTTCCCAATAGCTGCTCTCAACATCTTGTAGACGACTGCCGATAGTAGTTGGGAAAGGGCATTATGACGCAACCGACACGGCATATGGGGGACGCTGCGCTGGAGCAACTGCACACAGCAGTTTGCGACTCCCTGGTTACACTCCACGAGCAGAGCGAGTTACATGGTGGCTAGGCAAGAATCCTGTTCTACTCGGCAGGGGCGTTTTTGCGCGAACATGGCATTCCCGAAGATCTGCATGCTGCAGGTGCCTATCCCCAGGAATATGCCGAGGACGGATCGGAATAGAACCATCAAACGCTAAGCACTGCAGTTGCGAAGCCTCGACCTTCAACGTCTCGGGGGATTGGCAGAAGCGACGAAGGTCTGCGCCTTCTGGATCAACTCCTCAAGGCTGGCGGCCTGCGGAGCAAGTGAACAGCTAAGGGACCAACACAGTCGAACGACGGTATCGATATCGCGGATCCTAAGCAAGATATCGCGAACCGCATCGTGCCCGGACTTTAGAGCAATAATAAGGATAGTGTAAGGTAGTAGAGGCGATACTCCGCGACGTACAACAGATGGCACGAGCCTATGAGGACGATCTGCGCCTGAAAATTTTCCAGGCGCATGCGAATGGACA
>JBEKRS010000154.1:0-5911 GCA_049518535.1 Occallatibacter sp.
TCTGGACCATCTGCTGCAATGGTCTGAGTGGCGGCGACGGCATCAATTCCTCGCTCTGTTCTTCCACTATCGAAAACAGTCGCTGCTGCTCCTCGCTACTTAATTACAACGGTAGTATTAAGCACGGTTGTTCCAAAAATCCGATACTGCAAGAAAGCAAAAATACCTTCCGCTTACTCGAAAGACGAGATCGAGCGTATCGCTTCCGCGTCTGCTCGATCAGATCTTTTCGCCCCGCTGTGCGCAATTGCCACAGCTGTTGATTGGAGATTTTGCGGATATCATCTTCGTCCGGACGATCCCCACGCCAGCGCTTCACTCCACAAGTGGAGGTCCATAGCGCATCAGCTTCGGCTGAGTCCCAGGTCGGCACATGAATGCCGTTGGTTACGGACCCTATTGGGACTTCCTCCTGAGGCCAGCGGGGAAACAAGTTCTGGAAAATCTGTCTGCTCACTTGTCCATGGAGTTTGCTCACGCCATTGATCTGCCCGCTGTTGTGGACCGCAAGATAGGCCATGTTGAAGGGCGCTGAAGCGTCTTCCCGATTCTGTCTTCCCATAGCGAGCAGATCGTCAACCGAGATGGCAAGTTCATCCACTGCATAGTAGCTCAGATAACCACAGAACAACCCAGCAGAAGATCAAGGAGGCTGCTCATGAAGTCCAGCGTCCTGTCTTTTATGCTATCGCCATTATTATTACCGCCTATCTGCCAATCTTCACCTTGCAATCAGTAGAAGGCCGTCTATTCAAGCCACTGGCATGGACAGTGGCATTCGCTTTACTTGGTGCGCTGATCTTCTCAGTTGTGGCTGCTCCCGTGCTGTCGAGCTTGTTGTTCAGAAAAGGCGCGAAAGAGTGGCATAACCCGCTCATGCAGTTTCTGGTCGCACGCTACAGAAACGGCGTCAAATGGGCCATTCATCACCGCGGTCTGACCTTAGGTGTCAGCATCGTGGCGATCGCGCTTTCAATCTTTCTATTGGCCTCCGTCGTCGGTTCCGAGTTTCTGCCTCACCTGGATAAGGGAGCACTCTGGGTGCGCGGAACTCTTGCTCCCTCCACCGGGCCGGATGAGAGCCTGGCAATCTCCAATAAAGCTCGGATCGCCTTGGCAAGTTTTCCTGAGGTTACCGAGGTTGTGGATCAAATCGGCCGCCCTGATGACGGCACAGACTGGACCGGATTCTTTGATACAGAATACTTCGTAGATTTGAAGCCGAAAGATCAGTGGCGTCCGGCCTTCCACCAGAACAAGGACAACTTGATCTCCTCCATGAATCAGCAACTGGAAAAGATTCCTGGCGTAATTTGGGGCTTTTCGCAACCGATTGAAGACAACATGGAAGAGGCTGTCAGCGGCGTAAAAGGCGAACTCTCAGTCAAAATCTATGGGGATGACTTTAAAACTCTGGAGCAAAAGGGCAGTGAGGTAGTCAATGCCATGAGCACGGTTCCAGGAGTGGCAGACCTCGGATTGTTTCGTATCATAGGTCAGCCAAACCTCACATTTACTGTGGATCGTGACGCTGCAGCGCGCTTTGGGATCAATGTTGCCGACATCCAGGATGCGATTCAAACGGCGGTGGGTGGCAATGTTCTGAGCGAGGTTCTGAAAGGAGAAGCTAAGTTCGACCTTGTTCTGCGGTATCAAAAGTCGTATCGCGACACCAAGGAAGCGATTGAAAATGTGCGGCTGCTGTCTCCTACCGGTGAGCGCGTTTCGCTGGCTCAACTGACAACGATCGGTACAACGGACGGTGCGGAGGAAATCTATCGCGAACACGAGGAGCGGTATATCCCGATCAAGTACAGTGTTCGCGGTCGCGATCTTGGAGGCACAGTCGAGAATGCGATTGCAACGGTCAACAAGCTGGTCCCTCTCCCTAAGGGATACCACTATGTGTGGGCTGGTGAGTACGAGAGCAAGCAGCGCGCCGACAAGCGTTTGGCAATGATCGTGCCGCTTACAGTTGTACTGATCGCGATCATTTTGTATTCGATGTTCAAGTCCTTCAAGTGGGCAGGCTTGATTCTGGTTAACGTTGCTCTCGCGCCCGTAGGTGGAGCGCTGGCCCTGCTAGTTACAGGTACCAACATCAGTGTTTCGTCCAGCGTGGGCTTCCTCGCATTGTTTGGCGTATCGGTGCAAACCGGCGTCATCATGCTGGAGTACATCAACCAATTGCGCGCTGGTGGGCATACGGTTGAGAGCGCGGCCATTGAAGGAGCGGTCTTGCGGCTCCGGCCCATCATGATGACCATGCTCGTGGCCACGCTCGGCCTTCTGCCCGCCGCACTCTCCCACGGAATTGGCTCCGACTCGCAGCGTCCCTTTGCGATTGTCATTGTGGGCGGGCTCATGGTCGATCCGCTCATGAGTATTTTTCTGTTGCCTACGCTGTATGTCTGGATTGCGGGAGAGAACGACGTTTTACCCGCAGCCGAGCCGGAGTGGGCAAGCGAGTAGACCGCTCGGATGCTGTCCGACAAGGCTGCACCCCGGTTCATTACTAACCCAATTCTTGAATCACACTGTCCGGACTGAAATGGGCAAGACCACTTTGCTCTGATGCATCGTTGCCGTGCCTGCACCGCAGAACAACAGGAGAGCTTCACGAACCGCAGCAAACGAGCGAGAAAGGACGTATATGCACGCCTCTGTAGATTCCGAATCGTCGGGTTGACACTCCAACCGGCCGCCCGATTTCGCGGACCCACACGGTCAGGTCGGATTCGAACTGGTGACTCTCTACAGTGTTAGTCGGCCCCGGAACACAGTCCCCGCAACTTAGGCCCATTCATCAATGCGTTGGAGAGCGGAAGAAAATCCGACGAAACGCCTATTGGACCCTGAATGGACCCACGTTGGCATCACCACAACCCCAACGCGGCATGACCGACACGCCAGCATCCCAACCTTAAACCCACATCAGCCCATCCCGTCTACAAGCTGTTTTTCCAGTGCGGCAATGAGTTTTTTCCTGTAGGCGGCGAAGTTTTTTGGCCACGGCATCATTGCACGCCTCGTGTTGTCCAGATCTCGTATGTACTCGTCATATCGCTCTTGAACGATCTTCCCGAATCCGTCTACCAAAAACGAAGGCTCCCTTTTTTCAAAAATGCTCTGGCGAAGCAACTCCGCTGTTTTGATTGACGGGTTCTTCCCGTCTCTGCCAGACGGTTTCCTGAAGCGGGGGCACTTGACGAAGGAAGAAAATTGGACTTTTTCCTTATTGCTGTACGCTCGTGCGCTCGTCGGGGAGGGACTCCCCACGTTTTAAGCAAGCGGTTTTTAAGTGAGTGTCGATGGGAGTCTATCGAGGTCTTTGCTCTGATCTACAATTTGGTCCGGGAAATGATCGCGCTGCATGTGATGGTGCTCGTCGGGACCACGAGTGAGATTCGAGTCGCGATTCCTCAATACGCGCAGGATGCGGCTTATGCCCATGAGGCGTTCAAGGAATGGATAGCCCAGGTAGAAGATTTCTGGAAATGATGCTTTTGTGTGACTTGAGCAAGTGAATAAGTTCGCTCGCCTCTTGAGCCTGTGACTGCATGCTGGCGAAGTAACACTAGATAATGGTAGTATTATCGCTCGGCGGAAATAGTGGCTGCTTGAACTGGCGCTTACTTACCGGCAATAATCCGCTGTGCGCGCTCAATGGCGGCGAGGGCGACAAAACTGCTCAGACTGCGGCGTTCCTGTTTCGCCGCCTTCTCCAGCATCCGACGTTCTTCCTGGGTGTAATAGGAGAACACTTTCGCTCCAAGTGGGGTCTTGCCGGTGCGCCGGGAAGGAATGTGATCCTTTTTGGCCACCGACTGTTATGGTACTACCGCACTGCACAATAGAGGTATTATGCGACACATTGTTTTGTACGGCTCGGCGGTTCCAGGGGTGGAGCCGCCTTGTAGCGGCGTCTGATTCGCCATTGTCGGGAGTCGGACGCCGTAATTTTGGTCCCCAGGGAGTCTGTTATGGCAAAGAGCAAAGATCGGGATGTGTTCCCGTTGTCGGATCAACCGCACAGATCGCTTTTGATTAAACTGAAGGGTGAGATGGCTGCGGAAGATGGAAGCGCGTCTATTGCTTCGACAGAGACATTCGCGGCACTCAGCTTGGAGGAAGTGATCGCCTATGTGCGAAACCGCCAACCGGCTGTCGAAGTAATTGAACTGAAGGTTCTCGGCAAGGTACAGGTGTTGTCCAGTTCAGAGCATCTGGCTTAACGCCAGAAAGTTCTGCATGCCTCGGGGTATTCGCCCGTTATTCGGGCAAAGCGTATCGACTCACTCGGATGTGCTCGCCCGCGTAGGTGACGTCAAGTGCGGTGTTCACCATGTCGGGAAATTCGGTGACGACATCTAAAGCTGCGGAGAAAAGCTCGATTTGTTGCAGCCGCGGCGTGTTGAGCATGAGGAAGACTACACCGGGATGCACTTCGAGTCTCCGATAACGTCCCCGGAATTCGAAGGCGTTGTTTGTGACCAGAATCCAGTCTTCCTCGGTTACGATCTTGAGGATTTCCCAATCTTTCGATTTGCGTAACCCATAGTGGTTGATGTGGGTGGCTTCGTATCCACGGGCGTGGGCGATCTCCGGTAGGAGAACGGAGAGATTCTCATCTACGAGGAAGCGAGGCGCACTCACGCACTGCGCCTCCGCACAAGCTGGCTGGCCAAGGGTTTGGCATTCCGCCACGCTGGTTTACGCGGGCGTCCCCGACGTGGGTGCGCCTGCACGTAGATGCGCGCGGCCTCGATCATTTCCTGCGTCAGGTTCGGGTAATCCTCGCGCAACTCCGCTTCGGGAATGCCCTGCCGCAACAGTCCCGCAATGTGATGAACCAGCAGGCGCGTTCCCCTGAACGTCGCGGCGCCACCTTGAACCTCCGGGTCTTCGACAATGAGCTTCATCGCTCTGCGGTAACGCTGCAATCGCTCTGTGATCGTTTTTGCCGTGGGTCTTGCATCCACAATGTAGCTGAAGAGCGTTGTGCCGTACTCTACTCGATTAGAGCTGCCCTTTTTAAGCTTCCCGAAGACGAAGCGGCGAACCTTGATCGGCACATCCTTCGGCAGCTCATAGTCCAAACGGACGCAGATTACGGCTTGGGTCGTAAGGTATGTCTGGCCGGAGCGTTGAATCAAGGATGCTTTCGGCAGACGTTCGGCGACCGTCTTATAAACCGCCTTCATGGGAACTTCGGCGACGGCTCCCGCTTCCGTTGGAGTGAACAGATCTGAAGTTGCGTGGGCCATATTGTCCCTCAGTGATAAATCGTCCCTCACTGAGAGATAGTTTATTACGACTTCCCCGCTTGTGCAATTCATGTCCCAGCATGCACCATTTCCGTCGAATGCTCGGTGTCCTTTTAGGATACCAAGTGGAAAGTTTTTCCACGTTTTGTGCCCTCTGTGCGCTCTACGCTTCTCGTCTGGCGCTTGTGGCACCTCATGGTGGCCTATGGAACATTCCGCCCAACTTACGTCCGAACCTTTCGTCAACGCTCCCACCGCCTCAAGCTCATCGAAGAAGGCTGCCACCTGATATCGTTCAGGCACGAACGCATGGTCTTTCGGAATCAGAAGATGGCGATATAACTCACTCATCACGCCATTCTATGCGGCACGGGGGAAGTTTCGCCATGACTCGGCAAGTCGGGC
The DNA here is from genome assembly GCA_049518535.1 of Occallatibacter sp. Classification (GTDB taxonomy): domain Bacteria; phylum Acidobacteriota; class Terriglobia; order Terriglobales; family Acidobacteriaceae; genus Telmatobacter. The sequence continues at coordinate 5,673 of JBEKRS010000154.1, forward strand.
TTAGCCAACACTCCCCATCTCAAGTGTCCACGTGAGTTCCACACATGGACACTTGAGATCCGACGCGATCATCCTGATGAACTGTGAGGTTCCGGGGCAGCAGCTCCTGGATGCGGTTGATGGGGTGATCGGCGATCTTTTCGAGTACGCGGCGGAGGTAGACCTCCGGATCGAGCCCGTTAAGCTTGGCTGTTCCGAGCAGCGAATAGATCGTGGCTGCGCGGACGCCGCCGGCATCC
>JBEKRS010000155.1:0-5887 GCA_049518535.1 Occallatibacter sp.
GGATTTCTCCGCTCATTGAAAAGTTCCCACCGTGTGGCGCACTCGAACATCAGGTGCATCACGCTCCGAACGTGCGTCTTTGACTTCGGAGCCAGCGGCAGATTTCTCAGCCAATCCTCGACCGCCATTGGCCGGATCTTTTCGAGCAGATAATCGCCCCAGCGTGGTTTCAGGTAGTTCTTGATGTTCGAGCGGTATGATTTTGCGGTCGAGTATCTCTCAGGGAGTTCTTCCAGAAGATACCGGTCGCAAATCGCGCCGAACGTCACCACCGCCATTCGCTGCCGTGGGGTTTCTGAATTGAGTTTTAGGAGAAGAGCTTCAACGGCCTTCTTTGCAAGAGCCTTGGTTTTGAACTGTTCGACGGTGCCAACGGTGGCTGTCTTTCGATTGCGCATTCCTTGCGCCGTCGATTCGTAATACCGAAACTCCCAGGCGTCTGGTCCCCTCGCCCGCTTCTTTCGTGTGAGACTTCCGAATTGGTAACATGCACGTGTCATCAAGGGCTTCCATCCTCGACTTCACGGCACTTATGGCTACTTCTAGGTTACGCCATTTGTGCCGCAAATCGCACGCAAAATGCGCGAACTGACTGGTCACGAACGCGCTACTGATTCATCCACGCGTCAAGTGCCGAAGCCTTGAACCGCCAGAGTTTTCCGACCTGAATCGCGTGAATCTTTCCGCGATGCACGAGCCGTTGCAGTGTTCGCGGGTGAACTTTCAGCAATGCTGCGGCCTGATGGCTATCGAGCAAGGGCTCTCTGCACGTCTTGGCATTGAGACCGTTGTCTCGTTCGTTTGCGCAAGGTTCCATTTCGTCCTGCATCTTTGCTCCTTTCGTCAGCAACGCGACAAGATCGCCATTTCAGCAAGATTTATCCATGACGGTTCAGAAGTCTAATGAATTCCACGGAGAGCATTATTCCAATCAGGAATAACGCTCATTACAGATCGCTGACACGATCGGATTTTGCAACTACTCACTCCCCAGAGAATTCCTTTCAGTTGCGGTGCCCACGGAACACATAAAGGCAACTCTTGCCGACTTTGGTTACAGTCTTTTGTTACGTTCGTTTCGCTTGAACGTCCAAAGAAACAATCGGCGCTAAGCGTTATTGCCTCGCGCGCAGTTCAGGAACGCATCCGATACTCGCAGCAAAGATCGCCAGTCTGCTGCTCGGTGCAAACCCATTACTTGCCCTCGGTCTTTGGCTTGGAGGATGGGTATGGTGCTACCGGAGATTCGACTTCTGCAGGCGGCGATTGCGCTGGCCGAAGAACTGAACTACTCCCGTGCGGCGGAACGGCTGCGCATTGAGCAATCCACGCTGAGCAAGCGGATTGTCGAGCTTGAATCTCAGATCGACTTGCGCCTCTTTGAGCGTAATCATCAAACGGTGGAACTGACTGACGCCGGACGGCATTTTGTGGAAGATGCGCGTAGCGCCGTGTTGCACGCTGAGCGTGCTGTTGTCGGGGCGAGGGCCGCATTTCACGGTGCTGACGAAGTGCTTGATGAGTTCCGGGTGAACGTTGGTGTCCATGTTGACCAGAACGCGCTCCGAGGTGAGACCCTGCGAGCTGTGCGAGGTCACGGCGTATCCGTGATCGAAGTGCCGCATCTCTGTCGGATCGAATGTGACCGCCCTATCTTTGCCGCCGTCCATGTGGACGGTTATTTTGCCGCTCTCGCCGATCTTCTGGATGGTTCCGAGGTCACGGTTGGCGACTCCTAGTTCACGATTGGGCGCGGTGAATTGCAGCCGGTCGCCCACAGCAAATTCGCGTTCGATCTCGCGATAAGCGGAGATCCCATGCAGCCGGGCCGGATCGTAGGTGACCTGATGGCCGCTCGGCTTCTCGACAGTCAGCAGATTCGATTTCGGATCGGTCGAGACCACGCGCGCATAGCTGCGCTGCTCGAGGCCGAGGGTCTTGCTGCCACGCTGGTAGTGGAGAACGTCGCCAACCTCGTAGCGCGCGGCCCAGGCCCGGTCAGCGCCGGTCATATCGGAGCGCGGAGCAAGGACGCGCAGGGCGTGATTCTCGGATTCGACGATGCCGCGCTGCTGCAACTCAGAGCGGACCGCCTGGTTGATCGCGCGGCGCGAAGCATTGTCGGGCGAAACGATGATGGTATTGGCCGGATTGTCGGCATAGTTCCGGGCAATCGAGGCGATGCGCTTTTCAGGATCGGCAATCTCCGTGACGCGGCCCTGCTGTTCGAGAAGCGTAACGCCTTCGACTACTTCGCCGCGCGATAGATGCTCAACGGCACACAGCAACTCGGGGTCTTTCTGGCGGACAATCTGATCAAGTCGCGCCGTGTTCATTCCGGCATCAACCAACTGTTCGAAAGGCTTCCCTGCTTCGACACCCTGATGCTGGCGCGTGTCGCCAATGAAGAGAACTCGGTCGCCGGGGTCGAGTTTGGCGAGGAAATCGCGCACCTGTTTGGTGCTCGCGAGGCTCGATTCATCCACCATATATAGGTGGCGCTCCGATGTCGGCTGCTTATGCCGGGCGAGGAAGCCTTGCAGCGTATCGGCATTGATGCCGACATCGCGGAGCTGATGAGCGGCGCGAGAGGTCGGGGCGAAGCCCTCGACAATCATCCCGCGCTGTTCAGCGGCCTCACGCACGGTTTTGAGTGCCGTGGTTTTGCCCACGCCGGCGCTTCCTTGCAAACCTTGTATCCTATCGCGCGAGGTCAGAATTTCTTCTGCCGCCGAACGTTGTGAGGAGTTGAGAATTGAGTATTGGGCTGTATGCGCCACGGCCTGCTGGACAGGCATGATCTGGTCGGCCCGGCCTTGCCCCTGGCGCATCTGCCGTAGGATTTCCTTCTCAGCCTGGATGGTCTCCGCCGTTGTGAACTGCCGCGCGGAACCGTGTTTCGTCGCGGCGACAAGTTGAAATTCGCCGGAAGCCAAGCGCTGTTCAACACTCGCGCGAACTTGCGCGTAGGTTGTGTCGCCCATTCCGCGTCGCAAGGCATCGCGGAAGAGGGCGCGCTCATCGGTGACAGCCTCGCGCTCGAAGCTGCGCTCGCGGGCAAAGGTCACTGCTTCCTGGGCGGCCTTCTGCGCTTTATCTGGAGCGCGCTCAGCCGATTTTTTCTGGCTACGCTCACGCGCTGCGGCCACAACCTGATTCGGCTGATTTCCGAACTCGGCGGCCAGCTTGCGGTGCGCCGCGAGCACTTCGGCGGGCGACTGAATCTGCTTCTTGTCGCGCGTTGCGTGGGCGGCGATCTCTGCCGCCTCATAGCCGGAGAGACCATTCTGCTGCATGTGCGCGAGGATCTGATTTTGGCGCTGGCTCGAAGCGTCAAGATACTCCTGCGAATATCCCTTGATCTCCGGTGCGCCGCTCCTGCCCGGTGCAATCTCGTAGCCCAACTCGCGCAATCGGAAGGTCAACTCCGACTGGTAGACAGCAGTGGCGAACTGCTGCGACTCGAAGAAACCGCGCTCCTGAAGCGCCCGCGTGGTTCCGTCCGCGCGCTCAGTGACATTGAAGATGACAGCGTGCGTGTGAAGCTGCGGCGCGGCGTAACCATCGACGGGGCGCGATGTGTCGTGCTCGAATTTTGCGACAATGAATTGGCCTGTGGACTCGGCGTGTTTATTGCCGCCGAGCCGCGCCTGCGTGTACCGTTCCAACTCGCCGAGAGCGGTCGTGACCGCCATGCGGTGAGCATCGCGAACCCGGCTGTCGCCGCCAACAAGGGCAGTCAGCGAAACCGACTTCGGCGCACTGAAGGTCGCATCCCACCCGGCGCGATGCTCGACGGATTTGATTGTTCTTCCGTTGGCGTCTTGGTACTCGAAGGACTGCCGATGCTGAACAAGTTGTTCGCCAGTCTGTGGGTGCTGGCCTTCCGAGAGCCGGTGAAACTCATCGGCGGCGACTGCCCCGGCAAGGCCGTATTTCTCGGCAAGCTGACCTTGCCATTCGCAATGCACGGTCTGTCCCTGGCTCCAGTAACTCTGGTCCGGCGAAGTGAATTCCTGCTTGTGGTAGTTTTCGAGCTTGCCCGCAGAAAGTGCTTTCGAGATTTTCAGCATGGCTCAGTCTCCCAATGAAAAGCCGCTCTGAATGGACTCGGCGCTTTCTTCGATAACCTCGTCTTCTGCCGATTTCTTCGCCAGCGTTTTTGGGTCGAAGCCGAGTTCGTCGTCCAGCGGGCGTGGCACGAAGGCCGGTTGCTTTGCCGGAATATCGTGGTAAGCGAATGAGAAGCAGGCGACGTAGTTGCCAAGTTTCAGGAAGGCGTGCCGGTCGGGCAGGCCGGAGATTTCCGAGTCCATCACAAGTGGCTCGACCTGGCGCTCCAGCGTGAAGTTTTTGCCGGTGCGACTGCCATCGAAATGCGTCTGCCGCAATCGTTCAATTTCCACTTTGCCGATGGCGCTCGATACCCACTCGGCAGCCTTCGGCTCGGTGGTCTTCAGAAAGATTTTCGTTGCTGGCTGCGAGAGCATGACCTCGGCCATGTGGCCGTAGATGTACTCAAGCTGCGCCTTTCCCTGAAAGCCAAGCACAATCGGATTTTTCGATTTCCGGTTCTCAGTGATGGCGGTGTGGAGTTGCGGCAATCGTTGTAAAGTAGCCAGTTCGTCCAGCACAAACCAGACCGGATGTTGACCTTCTTTCGGCTCATTGAGAAGACGCAAAACCAGCAGATCAATCCACAGACTGTGCAGCGGGCGCAATGCTTCGCGCTCGCTCGGTTTCGAGGTCAGAAAGATCCAGCCGTGCCGGTTCTCAGCCCATTCGGTTGCGCTCCAATGATTCCGGGTGTTGTCTTTGCGTGGCAGCATACGCAGGCTGTCGGCGATCAGGCCGAGCGAGGCCAATACGCCGTTGCGCTGCTGTTGCGCGCCCTTGGCGATCATCGTTGCCATCTCGGTATTCTGGACGCGGCGGTCGACCTCGTCGGGGTTGGCCATCCACTCGACAAGCTCCTCGGGCGAGGGGCCGAAGGTCAGAAGATGAGCGAAGATTTTCTGCGGCGTCTCAGTGAAAAACTCGCCCTTCTTGTCCGTGGTTGGCTGATAGAGCGAGGCCGCAATCGCCTTTGCTTCGGCGCGGCGGCGCAACTCCTCGGACGGACCCCAGTAAGGGCAGCGGGCGTCCAGTGGATTGAGAATAATGTCGCCGTTCTTGCCGTCATAGAACCGTTGTACGAACTCGCAGGCCGGATCGTAGACGATGGCCGAGTGACCCCGTTCCTTGATCTGCATAAGTATCTGCATAATGAGCCGGGTCTTGCCTGCGCCCGTGTCGCCCATCAGTTCGATGTGCTGACCTTCGGCGAGCCGGGGAATGCGCATGAGCTGCTTCGATTCGATGGTTCTGAAGCCTACGCCGTCGCCCTTCACTGCACGATTGAACCCTGTTGGCGTCATCTTGTCGCCACGCAGAAGCGGTTCAAGTGTGTTGATGAGCAGAAGCCGGAGTGCCGCAATTTCTCCCATAATGGCCAGGGACTGCAATCGACGGCTGCCTTCTGCAAGTTCTCCCTGCACCAGATCGCGCAACCACTCACCAACTGCTTTTCCTTCGGAGTCCGCGGCGGCATCTACGGCAGCAGCTTCAGTAGAGGTGAGCTTGGTGTTGAGTGAATGGTTACGGCACTCGCGGCCTTTCACCGCGCCTTTGCGGCGCTTCATTTCGGTGTCCAGTATTGGCATACGCAATTCGCTCCTTTCGTTGAAATCGCATGGAGCTTATAGGTTCCCGCGATTTCATAACCTGTTCTGTTTCTGCCAGAACCAAATAGCTCCCGCAGGGAGCTAAACAGTTCCCTATGAGGGATGGAGTATCGAAAATTCTTCCGGCGCGCAGCGCCGCAGTGGTCCGGGCAGGAAAGCGAAGG
>JBEKRS010000156.1:0-5514 GCA_049518535.1 Occallatibacter sp.
ACTCAAAAACAGGAAGTGTTAGATTTCCTGCGCTCTCTGTAATTGCGAATCTTGCTGGCGAGACATCAGGGTGTGTCTCGCCAGCTCCCTTTCACTCTCCAAACAAGAAATGCGATTGGTGCATTACAACGAACCGACTAAAAATTATGCAGCTTCCGGCTAAGAATATGACTTCTCGCAATGCAGTCGATGGTTGAATCGGGCTGGAGCTGTCGGGATCTCCCTAGATCCCGCCTCATGCGGCTAGAGCGCGTCGAAAACTTGGAAGCTTAACGCATCCCGCCGGAGACCGGCCTTCTCATCCCATCTGTTGGCAACAGTTGACTGTTCGCGCTGCGGGAAATTGCTGCAGCGCTGGCCGCGATTTTCATTGCGCGCGCCAGCGCTTTATCGAGTCGGTCCTTGACAAACTAGAACCGTCTTCAGCGGGCGACGGCCTGTCTCCGACGCTGCTCGCTTGCCTTGATGATTTCGTTCATGTCCCCTGCTGGCCGAATCTCGAAAATGTTGCCATACCTCAGACCCGGATGCTGGCCGATGAGCTCGACAGCATGGTTCATGTCCCTCGCCTCAAGGACGAGAATGCCGCCGAGTTGTTCTTTGGTTTCGGCATAGGGGCCGTCGGTCGTTGCCACCTTGCCGTTCTTCCAGGACAGGGTCAAGGCTGTTTCCGGGCCCTGAAGCGCTTCTCCGCCGGCAAAGTTTCCGTTGGCGCGAAAATGATCGTCGTATTCAAAGCATGTATCGAAGACGGCGTTTCGCTCGCCATCCGTCATGCCATCAAATTTGCTTTTGTCGTAGTAGCCAAAATAAATGTATTTCATGGTTTTTCTCCTCTCCCTTTCGGTTGGGAGCCAGCGGCGTAGCTTCGCGCTGCTCGTTGGTCCTATAGTCAAGACGGTGCACCTTCCGAAGTCGCGGCGGGTGAGATTATGCCTTTGCTCCCTTCGGGTCCGGGAAGAAAAGAAGCTCGCGCACCTCGCCGGCCACGTCGCAGACAATGGCACCTTTCTTCGCCCATGCCAGCGCCTCGTTGATGTTAGCGCATTCCAGTATCCAAAATCCGCCCATGTGCTCCTTGGTCTCGGTGTACGGCCCATCGGTGACGAGCACCTTGCCGTCGGGCTGGGCCCGCAGCGTCTTCGCGTTGGCGGGCGGGGCGATGCCGCAGGCGAACTTCCTCACGCCGGCAGCAATCATTTCGCGGTTGAGCGCGTGGATTTCTTCGATCATCGCTTCGGTTATGGTGGACGGGTCGAAATCGTCGGGCATGTAATTACAAACCAGATACTGTGGCATGACTTCTCCTTGTTTTCTGTGGTCTGTTTCCTATGACCTTGCACTAACCGTGAAAATGCTCTATTTGTTGACGGTCTGATTTGGCAGCTCAGCTCGTTTCCTTATTTTGTACTGGATCTCCTCTTCGGACAGGATGGGTGCGAAGTCTTCCATCTCAAATATCTGGCGAATTTCGACTTCGGCATCGCCGGTGGCGCTGCGGATGGGGGCACGCTTGACCCAGTCGATGGCCTCTTCGAGAGACTTGACCTTCCAGATCCAGAAGCCGGCGATGAGCTCTTTGGCCTCGGTGAATGGGCCGTCGATAACGGTACGAGACGTGCCGGAAAATTTGACGCGTGCGCCTTTGGAACTGGGTTGGAGGCCATCCATGGCGAGCACAATGCCAGCCTTGATGAGCTCTTCGTTGAACTTGCCCATCTCGGCCAATGCCTGTGGATCGGGGAGGGCGCCTTCTTTTTCTGACTCTGGGGTTGCTTTGACGATGACCATGAATCGCATTGCGAAATCTCCTTTGTGTTCAGCGATGGTTGAGTGGCCTGTTTTTGGGTTTAGCTATCCGTTGGCTTCCTCGCTTTCAACCTATAGTCGAACGTCAGGACCGGAATTCGACAAGTCGTGCAAGGATTTTTTCTGGCGAGGAATCTACGAGAATCTTTACTTCTGATAAAATGTAAAGAAAGGAGAGTGTCGTCTCATGGAAGCTACGCTCAGTAGTAAAGGGCAGGCAACGATCCCCAAAGCGGTTCGTGATCGCCTGCAAATAAAGCCGGGGGACCGGTTCAAGTTCTTCTTCCACCCTGACGGCGTGATCATTCTGCCCAAGATTTCAACTGCTAAACTCAAGGGCATGATTCCAAAGCCGGCCCAATCGGTATCTCTTGAAGAAATGGATCGGGCGATTGCAAAAGGCGCAACCGAAAGATTCCGGCGAAGAAAATGATTGGTCTCGATACGAACGTCCTACTGCGCTACCTCGCGCAAGACGATGAAACGCAGTCTGCGCGTGCAACGGAAATCATCGAACAGCGTTTGACCGAACAAGAACCGGGCTTCGTGAGCCTCGTGAGTATCCTTGAAGTCGTATGGGTTCTCAAAAGCCTTTTCAAGCGTTCCCGGCAGGAACTTGCCAACGATATCGAAATGCTATTAGCGGCGGATACGCTCGAGGTTCAGAATGAGCAAGAGGTCTATTACGCCGTTGTTTCGCTGCGAAATGGAATCGGAACATTCGAAGACGCCTTGATCGGCTCGCTCGGCGTCTGGAGAGGTTGTTCGGCAACCTTGACGTTTGATGAAGGTGCCGCAAAACGGCTACACGGGTTTCAACTGGCCTGACTGATTAAAAGGCGGCAGGTGATGCAAGAGACGGCTCGATTGCCCATCCCCGGTTCCCAAAGGCGCTTTGGGGGACCGGGGATGGCAGCGCCCACGTGCATTCCTTATCCCAACCCCCGAATCCTCTCCTGCAGAAATTGCCGCTCCGGTTCTTGTTGGGTCAGCGCCAGAGCTTTCTCATATGAGGACCGAGCCTCAGCGGTCCTGCCGAGCCTGCGGCACATATCCGCGCGAGCTGAATGGGCCAGGTAGTAATTTGCCAATTCGCCATCTTTCAACACCGCGTCGACATGCGCCAGACCGGCCTCTGGACCATCGCGCATGGCAATGGCCACGGCACGATTTAGCTGCACAACCGGCGAAGGTTGAATTCGTACCAACTGGTTGTAAATCGCAACAATCTGCCGCCAGTCGGTCAGAGCGACCGATTCCGCCTCCGCATGAACGGCCGCAATCGCAGCCTGCAGTGTGTAAGGGCCGAAGCTGCGGGAACTCAGGGCCTTCTTGAGCAATGCCACTCCCTCCGCGATCTGCGCGCGGTTCCAGAGCGAGCGGTCTTGATTCTCCAGCAAAATCAGCTCTCCGGTCGGAGAGCTTCTCGCGGCGTGACGGGATTCCTGGAGCAACATCAAGGCGAGCAGCCCAATTACTTCCGGCTCTGGTTGGAGGTCGGTCAGCAAGCGACCCAATCGGATCGCCTCGCCGGTTAGCTCCGCCCGCGTTACCTCCGCTCCCGCCGCAGCCGAGTAACCCTCGTTAAAGACAAGATAGATTACCTGAAGCACCGCGCCCAGTCGCGCGGGCAATTCCTGCGGCGTCGGCACCTCGTACGGAATCGGTGTCTCTCGAATCTTCGCCTTTGCGCGCACAATGCGCTGCGCCAGCGTTGCCGGAGTGATCAGGAAGGCCTTGGCTATCTCCTCGGTTGTGAGCCCGGAGACCTCACGCAAGGTGAGGGCAACGTGCGCTTCCGGAGCCAGAGATGGATGACAGCAGGTAAAGATAAGACGGAGGCGGTCGTCCTCGATTTCCTCATCCTCGTTAGGCGCCTCGTTGTGAGCCGCATCATTGACCTGCGCCTCGAAGTAGAGCGCGAGGTCTTTCTGTGCCCCGTCAAAGCGCGCCCGCCGGCGCATTCCGTCTATAGCTTTGAAGCGCGCGGTTGAAATGAGCCAGGGACGCGGCTTGTCCGGAATGCCCGCCTTCGGCCACGACTCCAGAGCGGCAGCGAACGCCTCGTGCATCGACTCTTCGGCTAGGTCCAAGTCTCCCAGGAGACGCACGAGCGTCGCTAGAACCCGGCCCGATTCCGACCGGTAGAGATTCTCTATGGTCCTGCTGAGTTGATCGGGAACAGGCGGCGGCATGTATGCCAAACTAGCAAACGGGGGTGACTCGACACAACTGCGCCCGACGCGGACCTCCTCCATGCCGAAGCTTTGCGGAGTTGTTGATCAACTCGTAATTGGTGAGTGAGGTCGGCAAGCCAACCGGAATAAGTCTTGCACAAAATTGTGCTCTATTTGTTTGTCCATGCGATGGCATCGCGACACACGCATTTTCGTCAATCGAGGCCCAGGCTCCCGAGTTGCTGACTCCAATTCAAGGCTGTCCAGATCATAAAGTTGACGCGTGTAGCTTCTCGCACGAATTAGATTATTAGGTATTGAAAGCGCGGAGAAGACCAGGAAGAGTGCTAACAAAACGATTTTTCTATGCGTCGTGAATGGATGAGCAATCATGCTGTCGACGCAAAGCAGGATGAGTCCAGGCATCATGATTACCAATCGCGACCAGAAACCGTAGCCGCCATGGAATTCACGCTCACGTTCTAACTCGGACTTGTGTAGCGCGGTCCGAGCATTCAGATCTGCATTGGCCGGAACCCGCCGAGGGCGGCCGGCAAACAGCTGAAACAGCATGTAGAGCATGGCAGCGACAATGAGAGCGTACCCGACTTGCTCAAAAGTATCAGAAGCATGCAAAAAGGCTCTTCCAAAGAATAGAGCCATCCCCGAAACTGATACACTCCCCCAACCGAGTCCTCTGATTCATTCTGTCCGCTAGCACCTTCGCCGCAGCAGGAATATCGGATAGGTCTATTGGGTGAGCCGTCTGGCGAACAAAGAAAATGTGCACACTCCCTAGCGCTCAAAAAAGTGCATCCCAATCATTGCCGATGGAGTCCAATTCGGCCAGCATTGCCTTCGCCCAGTTCTGCGTAGAGCGCGAGGCAAGCCGAATCACAATTCTAAGGACACCGACGGCGCCTTTTCGGACAATCTTCATCAGGCTTTCAACTCGCGGAATGCCGGCCGATTCATCGCAACCTCTGCGGCAATCAATTGCTCCTTGGGGTAGCGGAGACCGCTCTTGGTGAGCCTGTAGAGATGGCGAGGCGGCGTACCAGCCTCCGCCAGCTCCCAACTCGTTTGCAGGAACACGTGCTCCGCTAATCGCATCAAAATCGGATACAAAGTACCGGATTTCAGGCCAGTGCTCCGACTGATGTCGTAGCCATACTTCCAGGCGAGAGGATCATCTAAAAGCTCAGCCAGTACGATCATGGTCTGGGGCGACCTACGAATCTTCATCGAATTAGCTCTACATATATAGACTTTCCTTGTCAAGATATACGAGCTTCTCTATATACCTTTCGCGCTCTAGCCTCATCTTTAACGACAAAAGCGATCACAAATCCATTCGGAAAACCGAAGACGCGATGTTGCTCATGGGAGCTTTTGGGGGGTGGAGATCTGCTCTTGCAGGATCGGCAACTTATCAGACTTGAGTTCGTCTGATAAGTTGCTGATTGTGCGGGAATGGGGTTTTATTGTCGGGGTATTTTCGACAGCCGCGCAATGTGTCCGCGATGTG
>JBEKRS010000157.1:0-5381 GCA_049518535.1 Occallatibacter sp.
TCCTAGCCTCCGGCGGGTTGATAATTGCGGTAAGCACTTCGATCTCAGTGGTTTCGGAATTTAATCCAAGAGATTCAGGGGTCGGTGGTTGTTCTCGGAGTATCACATCCTGCTCGAACGCGCCCTTTTTATAAGTATATCTCACATCGGCATTTACCCCGGAAAATGCGTCAGGAAAAAGAATTTGATTGGAGGAAATCAGTTCCCCCTGCGAACTCTGAACCTGTGCGATCATTACGCTGTTACCCGTTGACGTGTCATAATAGGCCAACCCGAGAATATTGCTCCTAAGTCGTTTACCATCTGGCGTTTGAATGTCGATCGCCCCTGCGGAATTGATGTCGTTTGCAAATATAACTTGGTACTGACCAAATTGAGAAATGGCACAGGATGGCAAACGACAATTAAACTTTTCCAGTGACGACGATTAAAACTTTCCGGTGGTTCTGGGAGGATGGGGAAGCGGTTTAGCGTGATGAGGCTGTGTGGTCTCAGGCGCGAAGCCGCACAACCCATGATAGCAAAACAGCAGTACCACCGACTCATGAAAGAATATCAAAGCACTGAAAACGTCACCGCCAGCGCGATGAAGGCGGACCTCAGCCGCCCGACCGCACGCAAGTATTTGGAGGCCCAACAACCGCCGGACCGACTGCAAGTCAAACACACGTGGCGCACGCGCCCGGACCCGCTGGCGGCGATTTGGCCACAAGTCGAGGCGATGCTGCGGCAGGCGCCGGAACTTGAAGCCAAGACGCTGCTGGAGCATTTTGCGGGACGGGAACCGTGGAACCTGTCGGAGCGGCATTTACGCACGCTCCAGCGGCGGGTGGCCCAATGGCGACTGCAAAACGGGCCGGACCAGGAAGTGTTTTTCGCGCAGGACCGGGTGGCGGGCAAGGCGATGCAACTGGATTGGACGCATGCCTTGGAGCTGGGGATTACGATTGGCGGCCAGCGCTACGACCATTTGTTGTGTCACGTGGTGCTGCCCTATTCCAATTGGGAATGGGCCACGCGTTGCCATTCCGAGTCGTTGTTGTCGTTGCGGCACGGCCTGCAAGCGAGCCTGCAACGACTGGGCAAAGCGCCGGCCGAGTTGCAAATTGATAATTCATCGTCGGCGACGCACCAGATTGGGCGGGGCCAGGAGAGGGTTTTTAACCGGGAGTTCGTCTCGATTTGCGAGCATTACGGTTTGACGCCGCGCACCATTGGGATCAGCTGTCCCAACGAGAACGGAGACGTGGAGTCGAGCAACGGCCATTTGAAGCGCCGGCTCAAACAGCATTTGCTCTTGCGTGGGAGTTCCGATTTTAGCTCGGAAACGGACTATGAGCAGTTTTATGAAAAGGCGCTGGAACAGGCCAATGGACGGCGTGGGGAAGCGCTGGCGCGGGAGCTGGCGGCGATGAAAGCCTTGCCGCCCACGCGGCTAAGCGAATACGAGGAGGTCTATTGCCCGGTGTCAAAATACAGCACGATCCGGGTCAAGAAGGTGGGCTATTCGGTGCCGGCGCGCTGGATCGGGCGCGAGGTCAAAGTGGAGGTCCACGAAAGCGAGCTGAAGATCTATGCGGGGCGGGAGTTGTTATTGACGCTGCCTCGCCAAGGCGGGGATCGGGGTGTGGTGTTGGATTATCGGCACGTGATCGAGCATCTGCTGCGCAAGCCGGGAGCCTTTGAGGAATACCGTTACCGGGAGGAGTTGTTTTTAAGCCCGACCTATCGGCAGGCTTATGATCGCTTGATTGCCGAGCAAGGCCCGCGGCGGGGCACGCTGGAGTATTTGCGTTTGCTCAAGCTGACTTCCGAGACGGATGCCGGAGCGGTCGAGCTGATGCTGGTCGAATACGTTTGTCCGCCTTACCCGGCGTGGAGCGTCGATCAGATCCGAAAGACGTTGCTGCCGGCGCCCAGCCGCCAAATCCAACTGGCGGAGTTGCGGCCTGAATGCCAATCCTATGATGCGTTGCTCAATCGGGACATGGAGGTGTGCCATGTCGGCTGACGCGCTGGCCCTGGCTTTTCGCTCCTTCCGGCTGCCGACGATGGCGGCCATTTGGGAAGCAAGCGTGAAGCGGGCGGAAGGGGAAAACTGGGGTTATCGGCGGCTCTTGCAGCATCTCTGTGAGAGCGAAGCCCAGGACCGGCGAGAGCGGCGGGTCAGCCGCCTGCTCAAACAATCCGGGCTGCCTGACGGCAAGACGCTGGGCAACTTGGAGGAAGCGGTCCTGCCGCAGAAAATTCGACGTTTGCTGCCGACCTTGTTGGACGGCGGCTTTGTGGAACGAGCCGAAAACGTCCTGGCCTTTGGTTTGCCCGGGCGGGGAAAAACGCACTTTTTGGCTGCCGTGGCCCGCGAGCTGGTCTTGCGCCATCGCTATCCGGTCCTCTTCACGCCGACGTTCAAACTGGTACAGCAGTTGTTGACCGCCAAGAAAGAACTGCGCTTGGAGGAAGCGCTAAAACAGTTGGATCACTATCGGGTCGTTGTCCTCGACGATCTCGGCTACGTCCAGCAAGACCAGACCGAGATGGAGGTGCTGTTCACGTTTTTAGCCGAGCGCTATGAGCGGCGCAGCGTGATGATCAGCAGCAACCTGGTGTTCTCCCAATGGGATCAAATCTTTAAGGACCCGATGACCACCATGGCGGCCATTGACCGCCTCGTCCATCACGCCGTCATTTTGGAGTTCAACGGCGAAAGCGTCCGGGCGCAAAAAGCCAAGGCAACGAGCCAACCATGAATCCGCCCCCCCCGTTCGGTTCCACTCCGTCTTTGGCGCTAACTGTAAACGGCGGCTGAAAAGTGCGGCGGGGTCATGTGTGTGACGTGGCGGTTCAAAAGTGCGGCATCTTCATGAACAATGAAGCATGTATCGCATTATGGAAGACTGGACCGACATTCGAAAAAAGGTGTTAGTGGATGGTGTCAGCCGGCGGGAGATTCTGCGGCAGACGGGGATGCACCGGAAGACCTTGAAGAAGATTCTGGAACACAGTTCGCCGCCGGGTTACCGGCAACAAAAACCGCGGACGAAGAAGAAGCTGGGGGCTTTCTTGGAACGGATCAAACAGATCTTGAAGGATGATCAGGCGCTGCCGCGCAAGCAGCGGCACACGGCCAAACGGATTTGGGAACGGCTGCGGGAGGATGGTTTCACGGGCGGCTACACCGTGGTCAAGGACGCGGTGCGCGAGCTGACGCAGAAGAACCAAGAGGTGTTTGTTCCATTGCAACATCTCCCCGGCGAGGCTCAAGTGGACTTCGGCCACGCCCTGGCCAAAGTGAATGGCCAGTTACGGAAGGTGGCGTTTTTCGTCATGGCCTTGCCGTATAGCGACGCCACCTTCGTGATGGCGTTTGAGCGCGAATGCACCGAGACATTTTGGGAAGGGCATGTGCGGGCGTTTGAGTTTTTTAAAGGGGTGCCCACGCGGATCACCTATGACAATACGAAGGTGGCGGTGAGCAAGATCCTCGGCAAGGAACGGCGGCTGACGCAGGGCTTTCTTCAACTCCAAAGTCATTATCTCTTTGACCATCACTTCTGCCGCGTGGCGCGCGGCAACGAGAAAGGCGTGGTGGAAGGTCAGGTGAAGTTCACGCGCCTGAATTACTTTGTGCCGGTGCCGCTGGCCGGCGACATGGCTGGACTCAACGCCCATTTGTATCACCGCTGCAAGGATGATCAAGGGCGCTGGTTGCGGGGGCAGACGGGCCCCAAGGCGCAGTTGTTATTGGACGATCAAAAAGCGTTCCGGCCGCTGCCGACTACACCGTTCGAGGCCTGCCGCAAGTTTTCGACGGCGGCCAGTTCGTTGTCGCTGGTGCGTTTTGACGGGAATGATTATTCGGTGCCGGTGCGCTGGGCGCATCATCCGATTGTGGCCAAGGGTTATTTTGACCGCGTCGTGTTGTGTGGCGAGGGCAGCGAAGTCGCCCGCCATGCACGGATCTGGGACGACGAGCAGGTCTGTTTTGAACCGCTGCATTATCTGGCGTTGCTGGAGACCAAGCCCGGAGCCTTTGATCACGCCCGGCCGCTGGCTGGTTGGACGTTGCCGGAGTGCTTTGCGTTGTTGCGCCGCCGCCTGGAAACGGAACGGGACGGCGAGGGCACGCGGGAGTATATCAAGGTGCTTCGCCTGCTGGAGAAGCATTCCTTGCCTCAATTACGGCGGGCGGTGGAACAGGCACTGGTGGTTGGGGCGATCACCCGCGATGCCGTGGCCCAGTTCCTTTATCCTCGGGAAGACTGGGGTGCCACGCTGTTCTCCTTGGATGGCCATCCGCATCTGCGGCACATACATGTGGCCGCGCCGAACCTGGCTGCATACATGGACTTAGTGGGAGGCGTCGCATGAGCAAAAATCCGGCTGTGCTCCTGTTGGAGCATCACTTGAAAGAACTCAAACTCCCGACCTTCCTGCGCGACTACGACAGTGTCGGCGCCGTGTGCAGTCAGGAACGCTGCGATTATCCGACTTATCTGTTACGCCTGGCCGAACGGGAACTGATTGACCGCGAACGCCGCGCCACCGAGCGGCGGATCAAAGAAGCCGCCTTCCCGGTTTTGAAGACCATCGAGACCTTCGACTTCGCCGCCCAGCCCTCACTCAATGAACCGCTGGTGCGCGAACTCCTGCGTGGTGAATATATCAGCAAACGGGAAAATTTATTACTGGTCGGGAATCCTGGAACCGGCAAAACGCACCTCGCCAGTGCGCTGGGCTTCGCCGCCTGCACCCAAGGCAAGCGAGTCCGCTTCATGACCACCACGGGCTTGGTGACGCAGTTGCTCGAACAACGCGAAACCCGGACCCTGCAACGGCTGCACAAACAACTGGAGCGACTGGACGTTCTCTTGTTGGATGAGCTGGGTTACGTCCCGTTCTCCAAGACCGGTGCGGAACTTCTTTTCGATGTCGTCAGCCGGGCGTATGAACGTACTAGCCTGATCGTCACCACTAATCTGCCTTTTGAACAATGGACCGAAGTCCTGGGCAGCGAACGGCTGACGGGCGCACTGCTGGACCGCTTGACCCATCGCGTGCATATCCTGGAAGCCAATGGCGAGAGCTATCGACTGACAGATGCCAAACGCCGATTGAAAAGAAAGTAAACCTCACGAACCTTCGACCGCAGGAGGGGGCGAGCTGGAGGCTCGAAGCTCCCCCTCCTGCTGCTTCTACCTCGAAGCGAAATCAACTGCTTGACGAAAACCCTCAAATCCAGTCTTCTTTGCCCGGAGGGTGCAGCACTTTTCGAGCGCCACCCGCCGCACTTTTCAACCGCCGTTTACACGGGATTGGTTCGATAGACGGTGGGTTCAACTGCTGTGCTGCTTGCGCCATTTGGCGCGGGCTTTGTTTTT
>JBEKRS010000158.1:0-5379 GCA_049518535.1 Occallatibacter sp.
TTGAAGCGACTGAGACCGTCCGTGAAAAAGGTTGAGAAGCCAGTTGTGTCACCTGCTGCAATGATTGACGCGCCTGTGCCGCGGCTGGCGGTTTGAACGCCAGGATCTTGTTGTCCGTGTGCATGTCTCTCTTGAGCGCATGCAAATCCGACGAAGATGATGATCGCCGACGCTATATCTGAGGTGAGTTTTGCTTTTCTGGTCATGATTTCTCCTTGTGGGGGATGGCACTGGATCGTCATGGATCCAACTTGCGGAACCTGATTGAAACACACAGGCTCAACATCTGCGGGAAAGCAGAATGCTGGTCCCGTAACATTCGCGCGCTCCAAAGGCACGAGCTATTCAAGGGCTTTCAAAGGCAGAGATTATCCAAGGACTTTCAAACGATTCGTGGCGTAAATTACCTTTCCCGCAGTTTGAAGTTCCAACTGCAAGCACCCGGCGTCTGAATGACCACAGCCAGAAAGAGAAGAAGTGGGGTCGAGCAGCGAATAACTGAGTCTTACACGCAAACCCTCTAAGGGGGATTATTGGGCCCGTGCGTGCACTCCACGCGATTCGTGAAAGAAGAGTACTGAATCCCAGCGGAGAATGTCAATAGGTTTTCGTTGGACGTTGTTTAGACGTGTTCTTGAATTGTCCAGCTTCAGCTTAAGGCATTGAAAAAAAATGAGTAAGTATGTGTTGATGGCAGTTACATCTCCATCCCAATGAAGGCGGTATCCGCGTTCATATTGGAAGCGTTTCCCGGCTGCCACATGTTCGAAGAAATATTGGGTTGGCGCATGAACCTATCATGATTTGGGAGAAAGAATACTTGATAGCAAAGAACAAAGTCGCAAAGTTAATGATTACTCTTTCGAGCATAGATCCAGGATGTTACGTTCCTTAATCAATCGATTTACCAAAACTTTTTCATTCGTAAAGAATACGATCTCCGGAAAACCCGCAAGGTGAGATTTGCATCGTGTTCACTACTTCCTCGACAATCGCATGGGAAGAGAGGATTATTCCCGGTTGTCAAGCCGCGAACGGCGTCTGCCAGCCGGAGCGCCATCCCACCACGCGGCTGGCGTCGCAAAAATCTCTCTCAAAAAGGCCGGCCGCGGAAGAGGTAAACGAGTTCGATCAATAAAATCAGGACTACTGTGACTTCGAGGAAGAAGGCGCGGCTCTGGTTAAACTGGTCGACCATGTAGTGATACAGATCTTCGGCCGTTCTCAGTTTCCGCGCAACCAGATCCTTGTAATCCGGCACGCCGACCTTGGCTGCCGCCAACCTGTAAAGCCTCGCGGCGAACATATCGCTGAGAAACTTGATTGCATTGTCGGCGTGCTCGGTGAGTTCCGCCACGTCGAGTAGCACGGTGTGCAGGTTAGTTGCGGAGCGGGCCAGGCGCCACCGCGCCAGTGTCCCCGTCTTCAGTTCCAGAGAGTCGTAGACACTGTCCAGAATTCCCGTCAAAAGCTCGTCGTAGTGGCGGAATTCCAGAAGCTGCGAGTTGGCATATTCGAGGAGTTGAATGGCAGTTTCCGCACCAGCCGCGCTGTCGTAAAGAAACGCGGCATTCCAGCCAATTACAGTTACATCGTTGGTATAGTAGGATATCTGCGAATGTAACACCTCGGTGCATTCGCCTGTAGACAAGTTAAGCCTGTCGCCGCGCACCACCTGGGCTATCTGCAATCCGTGATCGCGGGTAAGATCGGCAGCGGTTGGTGCTCCAGCTGCTTCGCGCACATGGAAAATGAAATAGTCCTCACTAAGCCAGCGGGGATAGGGTTTCACCATGGCTGCCAACGCGCGTTCCAGTTTCTGGCGTACGATGGGCTCTACGCGCGAAGCAAAATCGATGTCCCATACCCAGCGGCTGGCCAGATGCACCAAGCTTTCCCAACCGCCCGTGAAGGGAAGCTGCAAGATGACGCTGACGACGCCGTAGTCGTAGTATTTTATCTCTCCTTCCAGGCGCTCACCGCTTTCCAGAAGAAGGGGTTCGAGCGGTTCGACCACGGGCGGCCTTTGGTAGCGAACATAAGCTGGTGCAGAGTGCTTCATACTCGGCTGCTTCACGGTGCGGGCACTGACCGTCTGCTGCAGGCGATCCAGCCGTAGTTCTTCGCATACGTCGAATTGGATCAACACTAAGACGGAGCCGTTGAGGGAAGGCAGAGCGGGCGATGGAATGTTGATAGACACGGTACTCACGCATGTTACGCTACCCAAGCTAGGCCGCGCTGGTGCAATAGAGACGGTGTGATCGTTTCAGGAGCTACATTGCCGATTTCGCGATTCTTCGGCGCCGCCTGCGCGAAATGGACCGGCCTTACCAAGCCAAGCAGGATCGTCGAAACAAATGGATATTATCGCCGTGCTGCACCTCGCGACGGGAGAAGCCAAGCGAACCGATCATGGCCTCGCATCACAATAATCACCTCTCGGCACAATGATCACGTGTTCAGCAAGGGTCTTATGTATAAAATAGATCACCGCCAACTTATTCATTTCAAAGCGCTTCTGTACTAATATAAATTCACCATAAGTCATCGCAGCGTATTCATTTTGATTGATTTACACCGAAGTTCAGTGCGCGCGCCACCTTGGAGCACTGCAAAATAGTGACTTGACTTCTTCTGCTTAAACGTTTTAGTATCCTCTTCGCATTTGCACGTGTGGAAAACACGTCTGGAAAAAGTGATAGATGCAAGTGCGCTTTGACGGCCAATTAAGGCCCGCCTTTCATTGCTGCTTCATAAATTTGATTGTCTTGTTTGTATCCGGTCTGTGAGATCGCATTCGAAGTGGGGATGCGAGTAAGTTCGCTCAAAAAGTTTGTGTTCATTCATTTTCTCGCAGAGCGGAATTTATCTTCAGTTTCTAAATTCGGGAGTTCACACTCACTCTGACGACGCTTCGGGGTGTGATCGTTCCTGCGACTACCGAAAGGCTATTATGCCGGCATCATCCTGCGGAGAGCACTTAGGCATTGAATGATGTAAACGGGTTACGCGATGTAAAGGAGAAACCATGTCCCAGCAGTTCACTCCCCCCTGTGGGAGAGCAAACGCTCGCCTACTGAGCGAGTACTTTGCGGTACTCGCGGTTTTACTACTAGCGATCATTACACCTAGCGCTTTCGCTCAGGTAACACACGTTGCGAATCCGTATGTCGGCGCAAACGGGTATGTTAACCCGGATTATGCCACGGAGGTTGGGGAAGCAATCGCCACTGCGCCGGCCGGGTCTACCCTTGCGACACAGATGTCTGTGGTCGCAACCTATCCCACCGCCGTCTGGATGGACCACATCGGCGCGATTACGGCCACCACAGGCGCTCATCGCGGCCTAGCCGCGCACATCCAGGCCGCGCTTGCCCAGCAGGCTGCCTCCGGCTCTTCAGAGCCTGTCGTGATGGAGATCGTTATATACGATCTGCCCGACCGCGACTGCGCCGCCTTGGCCTCGAACGGCGAGTTGAGCATTGCCGGTAACGACACCGTCACTATCAACGGCGTTGCCACACAACTGACGGGCACGGGGCTCCAGGAATACGAGAACGATTACATCACCCCAATCTTCAATATCCTGCAAACAGAATCTACCAACCCGAATATTCGTTTCGCGCTGGTTGTCGAGGACGACTCGCTGCCTAACCTGATCACCAACGCTGGCCTGAGCTTCGGGCTGTCGAACTGCGTCGCGGCCAACGGTGGCGTGACCAATTCCACCGGCACCGATATCGACTACTCCGGCTCTGTTTATATTCAGGGCATTGCGTACGCAATCAATCAATTCCACCAGTTGCCGAATGTCTATACCTACCTGGATGTGGGTCATCACGCCTGGCTCGGCTGGCCGGTCAATATGGCCGCGGGCGTCACGCTCTTTAAGACCTTCGCGACGACTGAACTCAACGACAGCTACGCTTCCATCGATGGTTTCATCACCAACACGGCCAACTATGGCGCCGTCAAAGAACCGTTTTTGACCTACAACGAGGAAGTGGGCGGATCTGAGGTCTATACCTCCGGCTGCACAAGCACCTGGTGCGGCTTCCAGTTCAATCCGAATATTGACGAGCAAGACTACGCGCTGAACTTCGCTAAGGCCTTGACCACCCCGACGACCTCCTCATATACGTTTGTGGACGGCTCCACGGTTGCAGGTGGTGGCTTCCCATCGACCCTCGGCTTCCTGATCGACACCTCGCGCGACGGCTGGGGTAGTCCGCTCCGGCCCACTGCTCCCAGCACCAGCACCGTCCTCGATACCTTTGTGCAGGACAGCATGATCGACCTGCGCAGCGACGCGGGCAACTGGTGCAACCAATCAAACGCTGGATTGGGCGTTCCGCCAACGGCAACTCCTACTCCCGGTATTTTGGCCTATGTATGGATCAAGCCTCCGGGTGAAGCGGACGGCAACTATCCCGGCAGCGTATACGCTGGCACCAATGACGGCGCACTCGACGGTGTTGCTTCAACCATAGGCGACCCGAACTGCAACCCAACTCATTCCAATGCGTTGGCCAACAGCATGCTAACCGATGCTGTGGCGAATTCGCCTTCCGCCGGAACGTTCTGGAGCTCGTATTTCACAATGCTGGTGCAGAACGCGCTTCCGCAGGTTCCAGTCGGCAACGGCTTCTCGGTCGCAGCCACCTCCCCCTCGGTGAGTGTGGTGCAGGGAACGACCGCGACAACCGGCGTCACCGTCAGCGAATTCGGAACCTTTAGCGGCACCGTGGCATTGAGTCTAAGCACGCTGCCCGCAGGCGTTACCGCGACCTTCAGCCCTGCTTCTGTCACCGGCTCGGCAGGCAGCACGCTTACCTTTACCGCTTCTGCCACTGCCGTTCCGGGAACCTATCCCCTGACGGTGACCGGGACCAGCGGCTCAACTGTTGAGACCGCCAGCCTCAGCCTTGTTGTGGCTTTCTCGCCCCAATTCTCGATTACCGCCTCTTCCGCGACAGTAAACTTGCCGGTCGGAACGAACCCCACCGACTCCTTCACCATTACTTTTGAGGGCGGACTCACGGGAAGCGTATCGGTCAGCGCGACCGGCGCGCCTAACGGCATGCAAATCAACTTTGCTCCCAACTCAGTGAATGCGCCAGGTGGCACCATCGTCGCAAACTTCAGCGTGCAGAGCACCACACCGGCCGGATCCTATCCGATTCAGATTGTGGGAACCAACGGCACTATCACAGAATCCGTCACAATCACCGTCATCGTTCCGGGATCAGGTGGCAGCTTCACGCTAACACCAACACCAACCGCTCTATCGATTGCTCAGGGTAGCAGCGGCACCGATTCAATTGCGGTAACGGACGTGGGCGGATTCACCGGCAGCGTAACGCTGACCGCATCCGG
>JBEKRS010000159.1:0-5331 GCA_049518535.1 Occallatibacter sp.
CAACAGTTCTCGAAGCATCGAGAAGATTGGGATTGATCTGCTCAAAGGCGCGAGAGTGGTTCGGTACATGAGCGGAAAAGCTACGACGGTCGCCGCGATCACCGTTGCCAGCCATGAAAAAACGATCACGATGCCCAACTGCTCCAACGCGTGGCCGATGATGCTGCGTCTCCCGAGCAACAGGAGGAGAAAGAAACGACGACAGTGGGAGGCCGAACCAGCGGAAGCGTCCGCGTGCGCCATACATCAACTTTGCAGCTAGTATTCCCGGAAAGAACGTTGCCAGTGTGGCTACGCAGGTGGTGGCCAGCGAGATCCACAGCGGCGAATAATCGATGGGCAGTGTCACGGTGCTGCTATCGTAAACCCGTATTTGATGAAGATCGCTTGGGCCATCGGGCTGCTGAGAAACTCGACGAATCTCCGCGAGGCTTCTTCGCTGCGACTCCCTTTGACAACTGCCGCGGGATAAACGATCGGGTCATGCGTCGATTCAGGAGCGGCGGCTACAACTCGGACCTTTTTTGAAGCTTGAGCATCTGTTGCATACACCAGTCCTGCGTCGGCATCGCCGGTTTCTACATAAGTCAACACTTGGCGGACATCTTTTCCCAACACAAACTTTGCGCTCAACTGTTCCCAAAGATGAAAGGATGAGAGCGTTTGCCTGCCGTATTGGCCTGCCGGAACGCTGGCCGGGTCACCCAGCGCAATGAGCCGGATTGATTTGTTCGCGAGTCCCTGAAAATCACGAAGTTTTGAATCAAGCGGTGCAATAAGAACCAGTGTGTTTCTCAACAGATTGCGGCGTGTGCCTGTAACGATCAACCCGTTGGCTGCAAGGTCATCCATCGGCTTTGCTGCGGCTGATATGAAAATATCCACCGGAGCTCCCTGGTCGATTTGCGCCGCAAGGGTTCCGGAAGAACCGAAGTTATTGGCAAAAGCGATGATTGCGCCGCTTTGCCTGTAAGCAGTCTCCGCCTCGACAGTGGCATCCTTCAGGCTCGCCGCCGCGGAGATGGTCAGCTCCATCTGTGCTGAACCAGGGCACACGCTGAGCACGGCCGTGAGCATGACAAGCACGGCAAATCTGCAAAACAACATTCGATTTACTCCAACCTCCAAACTCGGTCTCAAGTCTTCTCCCTGTAAGATCCAGTGCTGCTGGTCGCTCTGAGTCTTGTCCACCCGATTAAAGCATTTCAAGAAGTAGGATGAACAACAATCCGTGTTGGGCTCTCGACTGAGCCCGCCGCGGAAACGATCAGAAGGCGAAACGACTACCGACTGTCGGAGCAAGGTTGTTGTCGCTCAAGAAGGGAACGCCGGGGCCATGAGGAATGGCGATGTCCAGACCGCCGCTCACAAAGGAATACGCAACTCCGGCAAAAGAGTCGAAACGCTTTGTGAAGTGATGATCCAAATAGAACGATCCCTCGTTGAGGGTGCCCGAGCAGGACGCGCGGAAACCGGCTGCTACCGAGCAGGTCGGCGGACTACGGAAGTCGTTCTGCCGCTGTTGATACCAGGCAAAAGTGAAGTCGGTTTTGCTGCGATAGGTGTACTTCGCGCCTGTCCACCAGATCTGCACCAACTTCTCAGAATCGAGATTGTTATCTTCGACCCCGCTCATGAAATAACCGCCTTGGTCCGAGGCGCCAACGCCTAACGGGTTCTTGGGGTTATTCTGCCAGATGTACTCGTAGCCGGCAAAAAACTTGATCGGGTCCCACGTATACTTGGCAGCGCCCATAATTGCGTTGTTGTCGGTCACGATGCCATATACGGTGTTGGTCGTTCCGATCAGATTGGCGCCGGTGATGGGGTTTGTATTGATGCTGTCCATGGTTGACTGATATGGCGCAGCCAGGCTCTGAGGCCCCAGCAAGGGATTCAATACGCTGATCGCCTGGTTGTAATGTTGGAAGACGAGGTCGGCGAAGAACTTGCCGGAGTTTCCGCCCAGGTCGAATCCGTAGGCGTTGTTGTGCGCCTCTTCCGCCGTACAGGTGTCGGCAGTCCAGGATGCGGAGGCCGAGTAGCAGCCGGCAGATCCATCGGCGAATTTATACATCGTGCCGAAATGGGCCGGGCCATAGGCCAGACGATACTTCAGGGCGTCGTCCCAACGGCTGTCTTCCGTGTCGCCTCCGCCGGCCATCGTGCCGTTATACCCGATGTACGAAAAGGCGTAGCTGCCGCCGGCCGGATCGTAAAGGAGCATTGCATCGGTGCCGAGAGAGCGCTGACGACCGAAGGTCAGCGTGCCGACATGCGCGGACGATATACCGGCATAGTATTCGTCATTGAAGGGTTGACCCGCGCGCGCGCCGTCAATGGCTATCGAATAGCTGGCCCTGGGGAGGCCGTTGTTGATGATGTCGGTTTCTGACGCGTTGGCGAGCAGGCCGGACTGCGGATTGATGCCAGTTGAAGCGTTGAACACAACGAACCAGTCATGGAAAAACTCTTCCTTGCCCCTGATGCCAAAACCCGTCTGCTGCAAGTTGTTCGGCGCGATGAGGAATCGATGTTGATAGCCGTTTCGGTTCACCAGAGATTCGCCTTCATAGTTATAGCCGTTTTCCGGTAAGCCGTGGCTGACCCAGCCGACGCCAGCGTCATACGCGCCGTACAGCGTGATGCCGTGCCAGGTCAGCGCGCAATCGGTGGTGGCGATATCGTGGCCGCTCGTGCAGGGGTCGGAAGTCTTCTGCTGCGTCTTGGTGTCGACAGTGGGGCCCTGCCCGAACGCCAGCGTCGATGAAAAGCAGAGAACCGCGGTCGCAAGAACCAACTTCGCCTTGTTCACATTTCCTCCAAAATAATAATGAGTGCTTTGTAGGTGTAATTTAACCACGACAGAGACGTGGTTACAATAAGGAACGGATAAAGAATCGCAGCAATTTCCTATAGCCGCAAAAATAACAACGGCGAGGGTCTGTGACGAGGACGGGCGAATTCGAAAAAAAGAATCGATGAAAGCACAGAGCGGAGCGAGGCACCCAGAAAGTGTGGTTCCTTGGGAAGCCTTGCGGCGCATGTGCGGCGCAATAATTACAGGGAAGACCGTCTAAACGCCGATCATTACGTTTGATGCCTTCACTATTGCGCTGACTTTGTCGCCTTGCATCAGACCGAGCGCGTGCACGCTCTCCTTGGTGATCGACGCAATGACGGTAGCGCCACCGGCCAGTTTGATAGCGACCTCGCTATTGACCGCTCCGTCATGGGAACTGATCACTTCGCCTGCCAGCACGTTGCGGGCGCTCAACTTGACGCCATCCACGCCTTTGCCCACGATCACCTCGCTGGCTTTAACGATCGCGTAGGCTGTCTTGCCCTCCATCAGGCCCAATGAGTCGATGCTGGAATTGGTAATGATTGAGACGATGTGCTCCCCACCCGTCAAGGCAAGAGTGACCTCAGCGTTGACAGCTCCCTTGATGACGTTCTGCACCTTGCCCTCAAACACATTTCTCGCACTGATCTTCATGTCGGTCCTCCAGTCAATTGCCGGGTTGGCGGCGCATCACGATGGAATGCCTCTTCTGGAGTCAACAGTACCATGGACGGTATCCAGTGGACGGGACTGGCCTGTTCACTCGCTGCCCGCTCTTCCTAATTCAAAGCGATCATCTGCCAAGACTTCCGATCCAGATTTGCCATTCAACCAGCCAGCACGGGATTGGTCGAAGGAATCAAAAGCTGGAACGTAGGGTTTGATGTCGAGTAGCGGCGTTCCGTCCAACATATCCACGTCCGCCACATACAAGCGATTCTGCTCGATGTGCAAAAGGCGAACGACAGAAATACCAATGTGATTGGGCCGGACTGGGGAGCGTGTGGCGAAGACGCCTCGCTCGGTCGTGTCCAGGTAGGGGCGAACGACCAACTGCGCCTCTGAGGCGTGATTGAAGAGGTAAATCAACCACAGACGGTCAAAGCCTTCGAGGTCACGCAGCCCTTCGATCAGATCTGGAAGCACCTCGACGATACCTTCTGCGCGCGCGCCAGCTATGCCCTGAATCGGTGTTCCCTCAGCATGTTTGAAGGGCGTGTGAATCAGGCCAATGGGTGTTATTGCCGCACTCTTATCGTGAGTCCGCTGTTCGCTCTTGCGCATTTTTCCTCGTATCCCTATCATGAGTCGCGTATACAGTACAGGCTATTTTGTCATGAGGCACGAATGCAATCAATCGAAGTACTAACGAATCTCGCGCAATTGAGAACCAAACGAGCGATCTCCGCGGCGAATTTGGCGGCGGAAGCGGGCATCAGCCGTCAGACAATTCATGCTATTGAATCTGGACTCTATGTCCCCAACACTGCTGTGAGCCTGAAGCTAGCTCGCATCCTCGGCACAACGGTTGAGGAATTGTTTCAGCTCGAACCAGAGAGGGAAGTGATTGAGGAGACTGCTGAGGTCTTCATTCTCGGAGAGGTGGCTTCGCTGCCGAAGGGGCAGCCGCTGAGAGTGGTAAGCGTCAATGACCGCTTGGTTGCCGTGTCGCCCGATCCGGCGAGTTGGGGCCTGCAGCCAACTGATGCCGTTCTTCTTGCGCCCATCCGCAGCGGAAACAGCGACGTCAATGCGAAGGTCCGGCTCCTTGGCAATGGCTGGAAGAATCCAGGACGTATCCTTCTCGCAGGTTGCGACCCCAGTGCATCGTTGCTTGCGCACTCGCTTGAACGACAGGGCTTTGAACTCATAATCGCCTATGAAAACAGTTCGCAAGCTCTTGACCTGTTACACGAGGGACTGGTTCATGTCGCCGGCACACATTTGGCTGAGAAGGCGAGCGGCAAGGCCGATCTATTGCCGATCAGCAAGATGTTTCCTCGCAATTCTATTGCCGTGCTCTCCTATGCGATGTGGAAGGAAGGACTGATCGCCGCTCAGGATAACCCTAAGAAGATAGAAGGCATTGAAGATTTATCGCGAAAGGACATTCGCATTACAAATCGTGAACCAGGTGCGGGCTGCCGCCGCTTATTGGACAACCTGCTCCGAAAGAATCGAATTGCAAGTGAAAAGGTCAGAGGCTACGACCGAATCACGTTAGGACAACTTCCCGCCGCACGCCTGGTTCAGAGTGGAGAGGTAGACTGTTGCATTGGCACGCAAGCCGCAGCCGCTTCCATGGGCCTAACCTTCCTACCACTCGCAGAGAAGCCCTACCTCTTGGTGCTCCGCCGTGCGCATCTTACGCTGCCGCCGGTCCAGGCACTCATCGAGACGCTAGGCCGGGCTGCGTATCGGCGTGAGGTTGAAGCTTGTGTTGGCTACGACATGCGCATGGCAGGCGATAGGCTGGTATGAAGTTC
>JBEKRS010000160.1:0-5283 GCA_049518535.1 Occallatibacter sp.
CGCGGTTGCTGGCTAATCTATCACAGGTGCGCAAAAGCGAATTGCCAAACTGGCTCCCGGACCGGTGGAAACAGCTTCTAGCGGCACGCCTGTCTTCCTGGCACCCGCACTTCGCATAGCGCAGAAAGTAGATGCCTTTTCAAAGTTGGGCGGTAGACCCTCTATCGGGCGCTGGTTGCTATATAGAGCGCGGAATGATGACCCTGTGCCGGGCCAGATGTCGATAGAAGTATCTTCTTGAATCATTCTTTGGGGTGGAATTCATCGACCGCTGGCCGAAATCGGCATATCAGGAGCAAACGGCCCATTTTGTTGCAAATCGTTGATATGTCCCTTTTAAAAACGACCATTTGCACGAGGTTGATTCCATAAGCGTTCTTTGTTTCGACCATTCCGCCCGGCACAATCGCCGAATTGGTCTTGCAAGGAGCAGTTACTTGCAGGTGATAGCGATCACAATACTTCTTTTAATTTGACTTCTTAAGGTAGCCTATGTGAATAATGGTAACCGTCCCTTAAGCATCAGAAACGGTTCTCTGGCTGTAATTTCATGCGCATTCAAGCGGTGCCGTTGTTTCTTCTTGAGAAGTACTCCTGAATCGCTTTGATGGTGATGAAGAGCTTGTTTTTTTCGCTGTTTGATCAACTACATTCAACCCTGACGCAGAACTACTTGAGTCTGCAAAGATAAAAATCAGAGTCGCAGACGCGCGTATTTGCTTGACGGCCGCATGGCCTTGCCAATGATGTCCTTCTCTTTCTAAACCCAGGTTGCGAGGATCGAAATGAAAGTCCCCCGTTCCGCCCGCCTTGCCTTGTTGTTTCTTGCCGCCTCCCTTTTCCAACCAATAAGTTCATGGTCTCTGCGGCAATTGTGCGACCAGGTACGTGCCTCAACGCTTCCGACCCAGCAGTCGGCCACGCACTGCGAATCGTGCGCGTTCCTTCGGCGAGGCACCGACCGGGCGCGAAGCGGCTAGAAAGAATTTGTCCAGACAATGGTGCCACGTGTTACAAGCGTGCATTTCCAGGAAAACTTGCCTCAAAGAGTTGATGAACTGCGTTGAAAGGGCTTCGTATGAATCGCATGTCGCGTGTGTCTACCTCGCTGTCCCGTATTCTGATTTTTCTTATAATCGTTTCTGCGGCGCTTTTGTCTCCGTCAGCGCAAACAGCAGCGCACGCGCAAGGTACGTTGACCGTCTATCTCTCCCGGCCGGGAGTGCAATCGACCGAGGTGGCCGGCGCAGCGACGGAAACCTTTGACGCTCTGGCCGCCGGAAAGTACACGTTTCCCTATGCTTCGACTGCTGGAATAGGCACCTACACTGGCAGTTCGACTAACCCCTTCGAGATTGTGGCTCATGACGAGTTCGGTGGGGCAACCGATAGCAGCACCAGCTCCACTTTGACCAACTACTTCGCCGTGGGTACAGAGTCTGGGAGCACTAGCCCGGTTTACCTAACGCTCACCAAGCCCACGTCTTATTTTGGCTTTTTGGTGGTCGGCGGGCGATCAGTACAACAGGGTCGCCTTGTACTCCGGCAGCACGCTATACGGAACATTCAGCACGGCGGACCTGCTGGGGTTTCTAAAAAACGGCTCCGGCACGATCACAGCCCTCGACGGCGCCACTTACAATACCAGCGCCTACTTCGGCAATCCAAATCTCGCCTCCGGGAGCAATGACTCCCCAGAGCCCTTTGCATACGTCAGCTTCGTGATCGCCGGTGCGACGATCGATAAGATTGCCTTCTACAACGACAGTATCAGTACCGGCTTCGAAAGCGACAACCATAGCGCCATCTTTGCAGGCAGCACCGTGACGATTCCCACGACGTTCGTGTCAGTCGAAACTTTGTCGCTTAGTTTGCCGCAATCGCCAACAATCACCTGAGCAACGCCTGCGGCCATCACCTACGGCACGCCGCTGAGCACGGCGCAGCTCGACGCGACTTCCACGGTTGCTGGAACGTTTGCTTACTCGCCAGCTGCCGGGACGGTGTTGACCGCTGGAACGCAAACTCTTTCGGTGACCTTCACGCCCACCGACACGACCGACTATACCACTGCCACGGACTCGGCGGCATTGACAGTGAACAAGGCAACTCCCTCTATAACCTGGGCTACTCCTGCGGCTATCAGCTACGGCACGGCGCTCAGTTCGACGCAACTCAATGCGACAGCGAGTGTAGTGGGGATCTTTGCTTACTCGCCAGCTGCCGGGACGGTGTTGACCGCTGGAACGCAAACTCTTTCGGTGACCTTCACGCCCACCGACACGACCGATTACAACATCGTCACGACTACGGTCACTCAGACGGTGAACAAGGCTATGCCGATCATCACTTGGTCTACGCCAACAGCCATCACTTATGGCACGGCGCTGAGTGCGACGCAGCTCGATGCGACTTCCACGGTTGCGGGAACATTTGCTTATACATCATCCGCGGGAACGGTTCTGATAGCTGGGACGCAGACGCTTTCGGTGACCTTCACTCCCACCGACACTGTCGACTACAACACGGCCGCGGCCACAGTAGCATTGACAGTGAACAAGGCAACGCCGGTCGTCACGTGGGTAACGCCAGCGGCCATCGGCTACGGCATGGCGCTGAGTGCGACGCAGCTCGACGCAACAGCAAGTGTGCCCGGGACCTTTGCGTACTCTCCAGCCGCCGGTACAGTGCTGCCCGCTGGGACGCAAACACTTTCGGCGACATTCACGCCCACCGACACACACCGATTACAGCACGGCTACGGCCACAGTCACGCTGATAGTGAACAGTTCGCCCGTGACAATCAGCGTCACCCCTCTCACTGCGACGCTCAGTGGCGGCCAGACGCAGCAGTTCGCTGCCAGCGTGGCTAACACGAGTAATACGGCCGTGACTTGGACGATCAGCCCCGTAGGAACTGGCACGATCAGTGTGTCAGGGCTGTACACGGCGCCGACGACCGTTGGTGCGCAGCAGACGGTGATCGTCACCGCGACCAGTCAGGCAGACACTACCCAATCGGCTTCTGCTACGGTTACGTTGGCGACAGCGCAATGTGCTGCGAGCTATCAACGGGCAATTACCATCGATCACACGAAGGTCCCGAACACCGATCAGGTGAATTTCCCGTTCCTGCTCAACACTACCGATTCGACTCTGGCAACGGTAGCCAACGGCGGACATGTTGCGAGTTCAAATGGCTACGACATTATTTTCACATCGGATTCGGCTGGCCAGAACGTGCTGAACTACGAAATGGAGGAATACAATCCGGCCACAGGACAAGTCGTCGCTTGGATTCGGATACCAACCCTTTCGCACACCGCAGACACAGTTATTTAAATGTTCTACGGAAATTCCAGCATTACGACTTCACAACAGAACCCGACCGGCGTGTGGGATAGCAATTATGGGGGAGTTTATCACTTAACAAATCTCGGATCAGGAATCGTGCCAGACTCAACAGTGAATGGCAACAATGGCTCGAATGTGGGCGTTACAGCCGCGTCAGGAATTTTGGTTGGTTCCGGCAGTTTTGAGAACGGAACAAGCTACATACTGCTGCCGAATTCTTCGTCTCTTAAACCATCGGCGGGCTTGACGCTCGAGGCCTGGGTAAATCCAGCCAGCTTTGGCAACTGGAGCAAAATTATTGGGCTGGATTACCGAGCGGATGGATCGTGGTACTCTCCCTATCTTGCATATGCTCTTCAAAGCTCCTCGACCACCAGCGCGATGAGTATGCAGATAACCAACTCCGGGAATGCTTATTACTTCTCTTCACAAAATGATGTTTCCTTGAATACATGGAGCCATGTGGTTGGAACCTATGACGGCACGCAGATGGTTCTGTATGTGAATGGCGTTCCCAGTGGTTCTTCTTTGCTAAGTGGTTCCATTGACTACGGCACGAGCAATGGGATTACCATAGGCGCAAGATCGCCATATTCGACTTCATCAGGTGAAGGATGGGATGGACTTATAGAAGAAGTGCGAATTTCATCGAATGCCCGCTCTGCCGATTGGATTGCAACTGAATATAACAATGTAAGGTCATCCTCCACTTTTTACTTATTCAATCCGGAGAATGCTGTGATGGTAGTTCCGGCCACGGTGAATCTCTATGCAGGGCAGAGCCGGCAGTTCACGGCTACAGTCGCCTGTGGCACCGCTCTGAACTGGACCATGCCGTCCGGAGCACCAGGCATGCTTAGCGCAAGTGGATTCTATACCGCTCCTGCCAGCATCGCTACACAGCAGACGGTGACCATTACGGCGACCAACCCGACGAGCAGCACACCTATCGGATCGGTTATCGTGAAGTTGCTGCCTCCACCTCCACCAATCGCTCTAGTTGCTGCAGCCCAACCCCCTTACATAACCGGAAGCTCCCAGGGGTTTATTGCGACTCTTGAGGATCAATACGGTACGCCAGAGTCTGGGGTGGCTGTGACTTTCACGGTCGCCGGTGTGAACGGTAATACTGGCAGTGCGACGACCGACAGTAACGGCATTGCTTCGTTTGCCTATATCGGCGCGAATGCTGGCAACGACACAGTTCAGGCTACGGCTACTGTTAACGGCCAGCAATTAACGTCGAGTACCGTCTCCGTCTCTTGGACTTCATTTGTACCCGCAAACGCGGAAGGAAGCGTTGCACTGCAAGCCGGGGTCAACCTTGGACTCACTGGATTGTGCGGTGCGTTTGCAGATGGCAATGGAGCGGTAATCGAACCGATAGCTATTGGTGCCTCACCGAGAGTGTTCGTAGTGCCATCAGGAGCGACCCAGCTTCAATTGGGAGTTGTTGACGACAGGATGGGGACAACAGCGGCTCTGGGTTCGTCGTTGAGACAAATGGGGTTACATCAACAGTTCTTCCCACATCAATGCCCTGGCTCTGGGTCGCTGGAGGACTGAACACAGATTACAAGTATGGGATAATGGATGGTACGAATCCGATCGTTGCGTTGGCCGACCTCACTACTGGCCAAGCTGTGAGCATTGCCTATCAGAACGGCACGGTATCGGCGCTTGCTGGTACCTTTCCATACGTTAATGCGGACGGCGATCAGCAGGAAATTAAAGGCACTACGGTTGGCACCACGGGAACACACTTCCCGACCTTATATATGGTTGCCTCAAATTATCCCGTTGGCCAACCGTATCCATTCGGGGAACCACATTCTTCCGTTTGAATTCGCGGTGTGTTGAAGTGGAGGGATGGATTCCAACAGTATTGCTAAAGCGTTTCGAAGGCGGAACCGGGTGGAGGCGGATGGT
>JBEKRS010000161.1:0-5137 GCA_049518535.1 Occallatibacter sp.
CGAAGCCGGCAACGGGGAGACAGCGTCGCTGTGTCGTGCCAGTACCGAACCAGGCGAGCCCATTCAGGAGAGACATCGGCGACGATGACCTCGGGCACGCTGTGCATCAGCTTCGAGCGTAAGCTGATGCGCCACGCGCAGGTCTCGACCACGATGAATATTTACGGGAACGCTTTGATGGGCGCCAAGCGTGAGGCGAACAGCAAGGTGGTCAGAATGGCACTGCGGAGCGCATAACCGTGAAAAGAACCCTGCAAACACACCAAAACCCACCCACGCTTTTCCGGGCGTCTCACTGGGTGGGTTATCTTGGGTTGACCTTTGGCCTAAGTGGTTGCGGGGGCTGGATTTGAACCAGCGACCTTTGGGTTATGAGATAGCCGGGAACTCACACATTTTACAGACTTTACAGCACTTATGGCGACCCGGAAGTACGGAAAAGTACCCTCTGGACACCCTATTGGGAGTCTATTGGGAGTCTGTTTTGGAGTCTGAACCCAACAACTCCTCAGTTCTCGACTCCGCGAAGCGAAAAATTGACAAAAAACAGACTCCCGTAAACCCCAAACAGACTCCCAACTGACTCCCATTGCCGAATAACCATTATTACTATCATATGCTTGCAGGCACTCGCCTTGATTTGAAAATTGAAAATTAGCCCCCTAAACATCCCCCCAACGGTCGTTGGATTGGCGGCCTTCGCACCTCGATCTCCGACTTCCTACCCGGAAGCCTGCTCCATACGGAATGATCCAGGTGGTCAATGAGCAAGGGCCGAAAATCAGAACCCCTATTGCATTTCACGGCGTGAAATGATTTATTACATTACATGGACAAGATTAAACCGCGCTGGTTCAGCAGCAATCTCCAGGCCGCCCTGCGAGTCCTGCCCGTGACCGTCTTGACGGGCGCGCGGCAGACCGGAAAAACCACCCTGACGAAGGCGGTCGAGCCCTCGCGCACCTACTTCACTCTGGACGATGTCGGGATTCTCGACCAGGCAGAGCGGAATCCCGATTCTCTGCTTTCGACCCGTCCGGTCATTCTCGATGAAGTCCAGCGCGCGCCGCAGATTCTGCTTGCCGTGAAGCGTGCCGTTGATACCGGCCGGCGCGCCGGAGATTTCATCCTGACCGGCTCGGCCAATCTCCTGCTGATGAAGCAGGTGGCGGAGACTCTGGCCGGCCGCGCTATCTACCTCGACCTACCGCCGTTTTGCCCAACCGAGTGGCAGGAGCGCAAGGGCGCGCTGTCGCCTCTGGATCGTCTCTTCGCCGCGGATTTCGATTGGCGTGAATGGCCGGATGAACCGGGCGACTGGACACGATGGCTCCTGCGGGGAGGCTTTCCGCCTGCGCTCGAAATCAACTCGGAAACAGACCGCGGCCTGTGGTTCGCAGCCTATGTGCAGACCTATCTGGAGCGGGATTTACGCCAATTGAGCGCAATTGCCAGCCTGCCCGATTTTCAGCGTCTGATGATGCTCGCCGCCCAGCGGACCGGCAAACTGCTCAACCAGGCCGATCTAGCGCGCGACGCCGCGCTCAGCCATCCGACGGCGCACCGATATTTGAATTTGCTGGAAACCGGATGCATGATCACGCGCCTCCGTCCGCTGGCGACCAATCCCACGGCGGCGCTGGTCAAAGCACCGAAGCTGCTTTGGACAGATTGCGGGCTGGCGGCCCGGCTTGCCGGAATCAGGTCGTCCGCCGAGGTGACGACCAGAATGGACAGTGGATTCTGGTTGGAGCAAACCCTGTTTCAGACATTGGAGACCTGGCGGTCGCTCGATCCCCGGCAGCGCAAACTGCACTTCTGGCGTAACCGTACAGGACACGAAGTGGATTTCATCCTCGAAGAAGCCGGCAAGTTTGTGGCGCTTGAGATCAAGGCAAGCAGCCAAGTGACGGCCAACGACGCAACCGGCATTCGCGCCTTCCGTGAAGATTTGAAGCGTAAATCCTCGTTTGTCCGAGGTGTGGTTCTTCACAGCGGCAAAGCGCGACCTCTGGAAGATGGCATCCTTGCACTGCCCTGGGGATGGATGGTGCCGACGTCATACGGGTAACGGGGCAGTGGGGAGGAGTGGACAAGTGCAGAATTTCAAGTGCTATGCTGACAGCCGTAATAAGGGATTCTGTGTTCATTGCGGCGGACCATATGAAACAGATGACCATGTGCCTTCAAAGGTGCTCCTGGATGAGCCATATCCTGAAAACCTTATCGTTTGCCCGTCCTGCCTGAAATGCAACAACGATCTGTCGGATGACGAGACGTATCTGGCTTGCTTGCTTGAGTGTGTCATTGCGGGCGAAGCTACTCCGTCGAAACTGCGTAGACCAAAGATAGCCAAGGCTCTGGAGCATAGTGAATCGCTCTTGAAGCGCCTTCAGAAGGCTCGATCAGATAGAGATGACGGAATCATCTGGAGTATCGAAAACGACCGGGTCAGAGCGGTTCTCCTGAAACTGGCACGGGGACACGCCGCGTACGAATACAATCAGCCGCAGTTGCAGGAACCCGATTATCTGGATTTCAGGCCTCTGTGCACGATGAATGAAAGCGAACGTGCATCTTTTGAAAGGGCCGAAGAGGGCGATCTGGCAGGATGGCCGGAAGTTGGCAGCCGGGCAATGCAGCGCCTGCTGGTCGTGGATACCCACGACATCTTCGGTGTCGTCTGGCAGTGCAGGGAGATACATGGAATCGCGCCGGCTGAATTTCAGCAGTGTGCCCAGCTTCTCCTTGGCTCTCTCCTCGTCCTTCCGAATCGGAAGAATGCGTAGCAGCGACGCATGAGCCGTCCTCCCAGGCACAAGATCACAGGACGAATTGAGCACCGCGAATTTGGGCATTCCCGCGATGCGTTCCCCATAGAAATATGCTGCCTCGGTTTGCACGATGTCACCCTGCAGGACGGAGAACTGGTCGTCTGGGGTGTCAAACCCGAGGGCCGAAGTTTCGCGGTAGTCAATTGGCTTGCGAACAATCGCGTTAACCGCGTTCCAAACTTCCAGTCGCCCTTTCGTGCCAGCCAATCCATTCGAAAAAAGTCTGAACAGCCTGAATCGCCTCCTCGCTATGCGAGATCGACCGCAATTGTCGTTCAAGCTCTTCAAGTGACGATGCCATGTTTAGAACCGGGGCCTCGGGATTGCAGCATTCTCCAGATTGAATCCGTCCGAAGCCTGTGCATCAATCTCTTCCTGGGTCAGTTGAAACGCATCATGCCCGTCGCGCGTCGGCAAACGGGAGACCCGGCAAACAAGGCGGCCGAATGAATCAAAAGCTGGACATGTTCCTGATCGGGATGCTTGGCGACAACTTTGGCAGCCTGGATAATGACGTTCAGGCCCTGCTGAAGCCGATGCACATCCGTAGCCAGTCCGACGAGATGCTGGAAATCCGCATCGCGCAAGATACGGTAGGTGACGCCCTTGCCGACGAGCGTACCAACGCCGTGCTCGGGGATCTCCTCAAGTGTAGTATTTCCCCCTATGCGAAACTTCTCAAACGAGCTCCAGGTCGGTCCCGGAACAAGAGCCAGGGCGGAAGAGTGGGCGAGCGTGGTGGACATGGCGAAACCTCCACAAAAAGAATAGCACAATTCCAACGATATTCCAACGTTATCGTTGTGAGGGCGTTGTTAAGATTTTGCGCCGAGATCTCGGAGAGTAGAAACGCGAAGGCAATCTTTAGCAGAATTCCCGCCGAGCCGACATTGCCGGCATCTGTCCGCCAACCCAAATCCAACCCAAAATACCAAATCCTTAAACCTACTCTCAACGACTTAGCACTCTTTGAACCTACCAACCATTCCGTATAAATCGCTGATACTACGCTAGTTGATTCACTCAATGCCGAGCGTACATTCTACGCGCATGATGATGGCCCGAGCTCGCGACGCAAGCGGATCAGAAAGATCGGGGAAAGACTTGATCGATTGGTGCGCAACGACAAATGAACCAAAGACGAAATCAACAGTTGAGCAATCTTGCTTATTGCCCGCCTGAGAATTTGTGAGATCGCCATGACACGGAGGGCGAAGATTTTCTGTGAGAGAAAGTGCTGGCAGCAGCCTGTGAAGTTGATAATCTGCTTTCCCTTTTTCGTCGTAAACGAAAGGTGGCAAATCTGAAAGCCTCTATGTCTCACCCGATTGGCGGAGTGCTGAGGCGTTCGCAATAAGCCGTATCGCTGCAGTGTGATAATCCGCTTTGTGGTCCAGGCCCAACAGTTTTCACCATTTGTCTGCGTACTGGAGGATCGGTGCCGTGATGGCCTCGCCACGTGAGTTTCGGGCCATGCAACAAGATCGTCTTAGCTTCACTGCTTTTCCGGATTAACAACCAGGTTGGCGATCTCGAAAACTTTCTTTAGTCGCCGGTCCCGGAAGTCGCGGTAGGTTGTCAAGTCGAATTTCAGCTTCGTGGGATCTGAAGCAAACTCAGGAAGAAGCAAGTGGTCTTGAATGTTCACCCCTTTTGCCTTCAGCCGAGCGAAATACGAGTCGGGCAGCTCGGCGCTCTTCCTGATGTTGTCCGTGGCTCCGACGAACCGGTAGTTCCCAATGTGATTAATTTCTTCCGTTGTCAGAGTGAGTACCTTCTTCAGTTGGCTCTGGGGATAAATATGGTCCACATGCGGTTCGTTTCCTTTGAAGCAGACATTGAAAGGGCTTGCCCCGAATCGCTCGACGTAAATCAAGTTAAGGACTATAAAACGCAATCTCATGTTCGCCAGGTGGTCAAGCCGCAGTTCGGTTTCGGCTTTTCGTGACTCGCGGAAATACTCCATCACCTCATTGAGTGGAAACGAGGGCACCGCTTTGCCTACGCGGTTGTGCATAGCATTGACGATGTTATCGGTCTGTGCTCCGTACCAGTTGAATAATTGTGACTTGTAGTAGTATCCGCGCATCAATACACGTTTAGCCTGCGTCGATGAGCTCCGGAATGAGAGCCGAACCAATGAAGCCTGTCGCACCCGCAACAAACACACGCATGATTTTCTCCTTAGAGCCTGTTTACGATCTCCTGAGTAGCAGCCTTAGAAAGGCCAAGTGGATCATTTGCAGGCTGGTATTGAGTTTGCGTTCGCAGTTCTTCCATAACCGACGGCATTTTTCCAGCCA
>JBEKRS010000162.1:0-5041 GCA_049518535.1 Occallatibacter sp.
GGCCGCCGGTCGGCAGCCAACTCATCGTTACATCCGCGGCGTCGAGCGCCTGGGGACCAGGGGCGGCGCGCAAAATCGCGCTGAGTAAAACCGCCCCAATTCCACATAACTGATAGATACATTTTCGTGTCTCCGTTTTTGAATTCCCGATCTGCTCGGGTCACACCTTGCGAAGCTATGCGAGTGGGCGCGACTCCCAAGGCAGAAGCTCTGCATTTACGGAGGGTCCATCGCAGATGGAAACCGTAACCCGCAGGGCGATGCAATCGAAGCAGAAGAGTGAGCCTGCCGCCGGGCGTCGCAAAAGCCCCGAAGCAGTGACCGAGCTAGTGAGGAATGGAACTGGGAGACACGCTTCAAGAACAACGCTCTCCACGCTTCCTGGCGATGCCATTCCCCGGCAAACCAGATCAGCCTTCTCGCTGTCAGACCTTGGGACAAAAAGCCGCATCTCGCACCCGGTATCGCATGTCTTCCACTCGGTGTGGTCACGCTCAAGAGCGCACAGAAAGGGCGATATTCTGTTAGCTTCACCGTGCCCAAGAAGGCTTTCCATAGCCGTGCCTCCGATTCGCATTCCATCCTGCAAGCCGCGCTGCAATCTACGCCGTCGCCGTGGAGGAAGCCCGGTAGATTTCCTCCGTTACGAAGCACTGGTCTGCGTGGCTGTATCCACTCACGGTGATCAGCTCGCGCACCCGGCGCCGGCCCGTGGAATCGCGTTCGCAGTAGAGAACAAAGTCCACGGCTTTTCCTGTCTGTGACCGGATGAATTGCTGATTGAGATTGGTTCTGGCGCTGAGCGCCATATCCGCCAGCCGGTCCAGAGCATCGAGGGCGGAATCCGCGTGCAATGTCGAGAGCGTTCCGCCGTGCCCGGTGTTCATCGCTTGCAGTAGGTCATAACCGCATTCGTCGCGAATTTCGCCCATGATGATGCGGTCGGGCCGATGCCGGAGAGCAGCAGCGACAAGCTGGCTCGGAGTGACCGCAACCTGACCGGGAATTGCTGCGACTGCCTCCCAGCGAACGGCATTGGGATGGGCGACTTTCAACTCGGCTGGTTGCTCGATCACGATCAGCCGCTCACGAAGCGGAACATGATCGAGCAGGGCCTTCATCAGCGTTGTCTTTCCCGAGCCGGTTCCACCGGCGATGATGCCGTTCTTTCGCCCTTCGATCAGTCGTACAACCGTATCCCGGACATGGGCAGGCAAGCTGCCAGCCCTGACCAGTTCATCCGAGGTAAACCAGCGGTTGAATTTGCGCACGGTAAAGGTCGGTCCGTTGATCGAAGAAGGCGAGCCGACGACAGCCACACGCGAGCCATCAGGCAAGCGCGTATTGAGGATTGGATTCTGCGTCGTCAAGTCCTGCCCGAGAATGCGTGCGACGCGCTCAATGGCAGCCTGCAAGCGTTCATTCGTGAACGGTTGCGTGAGTTGGATTTGCTCTACGACGCCGTTGCGGTCGGCAAAGACTCCGCTCGTCCCATTGATCATCAGATCGGAGATCGATGGATCGAGCAGGAGATCGCGCAACTCCTCGGGAAAGAACGGCAGAATCAGGTCGAAGCTCATCGCGCTGCTCCCGCTGCGGCGTCTGCATTGTGCGAATCGACAGAGACGCGGTTTTCGTGGAACTCTGTGATGGTCAAGCCGAGTGGATTGATGAATTCATACTGTGGATACACGCGAGCCTGATCGCTGACCTGCTTCGGATTCAAGTAGTAGGTGATGCTGAGCAGCCAATGCTCCGTGCGCGGCTCGTGGGAATTCTCTGCCGAGTAGAAGCGATCAACAGCCATCAGCGCTGTTCCACGGGCGATGCGTGCGCCCTGGAGCATTTCTTCCGACATCGTTGTAATGGTCACGTTCTGGACCTGCACGTCGCTCGCTTCGATCTGCCCTGCCGTGACCTGAGAGACGAGGTGAGTGGCGTTGTCTTCACCCATCAGGCGCGATGCCAATGCCTGCGAAAGAAAGTAGTAGTTGAGCGGGTATTTTTTCGCGATTACGTCCCGGTTGACGGTGTAGCGGTAATTCGCCCAATCTGTCAGATAGGTGCGTACTTCGCCCTCGCGTGGCGAGTAGTTCAGGTCGCTGTATTGAATCGCCTGGGCGCGGCCCATTTCGTCGATGCGGATGTAGCGATTCGCAATCGGGCGGCGCGCAAGCATCAGGTTCATGCCGAGTGAAGCGAGCAGCATGACCGTGCCACAGGCGAGGATGAGCCGGTAGGCTTTCCGCTCGGCGTAGTGGGACGCATAGACCTCGTTGCCGATGTGGTCAACGAGCAGAGATTGCGCAGGCGTCAGGGACGTTTCGGCAGTTGATTCGCGCGTAGACATGGGTTGGATTCGTCCTTTCCACAAGGTTTAGAAACAGAATCGTGGTGTAGATGAGAACCGCCAAGATAAGGCCAATCAGGAACACCGCGAGCGCATAGCGGATGGGTTTGCCAATCCGCAACCGACGCAAAAGCAGAAAGCTGAAGAGAAAGGTCCACATGGCGCCCTCCTCAACCGGCCATCATGGCGATGGAAGCAACCGCGCCGCCGACCTTGGATACGCTGTCGGCCATGCCTGCTGTGCCGCCGAAGATCGCCTGCGTCATGCTCGGGATAAAGAGCAGGTTGATGATGAAGGCGATGAAGACCATTGTGCAGGGAATCAGGTTTGCCAGCCACATCTCCACTGAGTAGGTTCCGTTGAAGGTTTGCTGAATGAAGGTATTCAGGAAACCGGCCCACACGAAGATGAATGCTGCTGCCACGGCGCGGATCATTGCGAAGCTGAGCAGCACGTCGAGAAAGTGGAAGAACTTTCCTCGGAATGTTCTGGTCATCAGCAGCGGAATGAACACTGGACCGAAGAGCGCCGTCACTCCGTAGAGAATGAAGGAAGAGCAGTTGATCAGGAAAAGAATCGCCGATGCCAACCCCAGCAACGCTTGCACAAAGAAGTAGCAGAGAATCTGGACCGGAGCGGTCAGCGAAGGCATCGACGTATTGTCTCCAGCGGTTTTTAATAGCTGGAGCAGATTGTCGAGCGAACTCTGGTCGAATGCCGCTACCATTGCCTGGGCGATATAGCTGAAGAAATGGTTGAGTCCGAAGCTCGCACCGGGCAGCGGATTCACCCAGTAATTGATGAGCAGGCAGCAGACGATCAGCCGCAAGAGAAAGTGCGTCAGATCGCCTGCGCGGACCGGGTGCGCATGGAAGCGCAATACGGTCATCTCTGATGTATTCCAGTTGATGACCATGCTGATAAGCGTGAAGAGCGCAATGCAGCTCAACTCGGTCAATCCAAGCTGCGTCAATACACCGCCGTTCTGTGTGGTCAGATTCGTCAGGTTGTTGGTGAACTGGTACAACCAATCCACACCAGAACTGGCGCTGGGTAATGCCTGGGCCAGTAGCATCGGTGAAATCATAGTCGTCACCTCGTAGAGGAAAGGGCGGCACTGGCCAAGCAGGCCAGCGCCGCGTGGGTTGCACTCACGGGAGGTAGGTCTGCCAGGTATTGCTTTCGCTGGCAGCACTCATGTCATTTGTTGCGCGCTGCTGCTGAACGAGGACCGCGGTATTGATGTCTTCGACGGCGGCATTGCGCCGTTCCATATTGACGACGGTCATCTGCCCGGCCAGGCAGGATTGAAGCGTTCCCTGCGCCTGCATCTCGCTGAGCTTTTGCGCCTCGGCAGCATTCAATAGATTGAGCTGCTGAACCTCGCTGTTTGTACCGTCCGAGATGTCGAACTGGTTGGACAGAAGCGAGGAATTGGCCGTGGAGTTCTCGGTTCTACTGGTCCGGTACTGGCCCACGGCCGTCAGGCAATCAGGGGAGATGGAATCGGAGGTTTCGACCATGGCAAGCTGCGAGATGCGCGAACTGCCAAGTGACTGCCCCGCAAGGTAGCTGTTCGCGCCACTATTCATTGACAACGTGGCCGTCTTCCATGCCGTTGTCGAGGTGGACGGCGAGCTGCTGTTGAGCGCAATCTTGATGCCCGCCGTCTCGCCAAACATATTGGCGACATTCGCGTTTTCAAGAGTGTGGAGAGTTGTCTGCCACTGCTGCTTGAGCGAGAAATGTGTGATGTTGTTTTTGACCATGTTGTACTGCATCTGGAGCGTGGTCAGTTGCTGGATCAGGCTGGCGTAGCTGGTCGGGTCGAAGACAATGTCGCCGATCCCGAATAGCGCGAAGCTGGGCGTTGCGGTCAATAGAACAGCGGCTGTAATCACAAGCCACTTCCGTTGTATTCTGCATTGCGTTGGCATATTACCTCCTCGTTATTGGTTGGATTGGCTGCCGCGCCGCGTCATAGCCCTTCGTCGAGTAGCGCGCGGGCAATTCGAGGAATGACGACGATCCATTCCTCGCCCGCCTCCTCGATGGCTTCGGCCAGGGTGCAGCCAAATTCTTCGAGCCAGTCGGCACGATTGAGCACAAGTGCCACAGTCACCTTGT
Source organism: Occallatibacter sp. (assembly GCA_049518535.1). Taxonomy (GTDB): domain Bacteria; phylum Acidobacteriota; class Terriglobia; order Terriglobales; family Acidobacteriaceae; genus Telmatobacter. The sequence continues at coordinate 4,479 of JBEKRS010000162.1, forward strand.
CGCTCAAGTTGAACGCTGCCCACGCATCATGACCGCGATGCATGGCGCGGCGCGAAACCTCAATCAGATGCCGTGATCGTTCGCTCTGCTCAATCATGGCCAGTCTCCGGCTCTACAGGGTTGGGTCCATGCGATGCTCTGCATAGGACGGGATCAGAATGTCGCGGCCTACATAGACGCGGGCGCGCGAACCTTCCTTGAGCGTGATAACAGGCAGACGATTGAGGAAGTGATTCAATATCTGCTCGCCTTCGCTTGCCGTCTGCTCCGAGATGCCGTTGCGGATCTCGGTGGATGGATCGAGCACGCTGCCGTTGTTGCCGATCTGTGCGAGGCCGCCAATACCACCGACCGCAGCGGCAGCGGCGAAGGCCTGGAAATATCCGTGATCGACCTTGGTGGCCAGACCCGTTGTGCCCAAAGGATCGAGGCCGATGTATTTGTCGAAATCAAGCGAGAACCCATCTGGGCAGACGGCCCGGTGGAAGGTGACAAACATCTTGCGCTGCTGTGAGCTGCCCACGCTCTGCACGGTCCCTATCAGGCGCGTGCCTTGCGGCATG
>JBEKRS010000163.1:0-4914 GCA_049518535.1 Occallatibacter sp.
AACTGGGCTTGGTGAGTTGGTTAAAAACCAGGCCACTCGGACAGGATCCAGCCGATGCGACTTATCTAGTGCAGTAAGGAAATGACAAGTCCAAGGACATGAAAGACCATGAGCACAAATCTGAAGGCACTCATTGAAAAAGTGAACGATAGTACTCGGCAATCGCTTGAAGCAGCAGCCGGACTATGCGTCGCGCGCACGCACTATGACATTGAGATCGAGCATTTTTTATTGAAGGCGCTCGATGGAAACGATAACGATCTGGCGGCAATTGTCAAGCATTATGGAATTGATCGTTCGCGCTTAACCGCTGAACTTGCGCGCAGCCTCGATTCGCTTAAGAGCGGCAATGCGCGCTCACCGGCATTCAGTCCCGCACTGGTCAAGATGCTCTCAGAGGCGTGGACTGTCGCCAGCATTGACTTCAATGCCGGGAATATACGTACCGGATTCACTCTTTTGGCGCTTCTAGGGCACGATGAGTTGGCAAGGATGGTGAAGGATTTCAGCAAAGAGTTGCAGGTTATTTCCGTGGATGGTTTGCGAAGCAGCTTTTACGAGATCGTGAAGTCGTCCAAAGAAACACAAACAGACCTGAGCGTCGCCGATTCTGCGAGGGAAGAGCGTAGCGAAAATGGGACGCATGCCGCTGCTGCTTCAAGAAGCAAGACCCCGCATCTGGATCAATATACAGTCAACCTGACGGCGAACGCAAAAGCAGGAACAATTGACCCGGTATTAGGGCGCGATCAAGAAGTCCGTCAGATGATTGACATCCTTATGCGGCGCCGTCAAAACAATCCAATTCTGACCGGAGAGGCTGGTGTAGGCAAGACCGCTGTGGTGGAGGGGTTTGCTAATCGCGTTGCCAGCGGTGACGTGCCTCCGGCCTTACGGGACGTTCACATACATAGCTTGGATTTGGCCCTGCTGCAGGCTGGAGCAGGAGTCAAGGGAGAGTTTGAAAATCGGCTCAAGGGGCTGATCAATGAAGTAAAGTCTTCTCCTGAGAAGATCATTCTCTTTATCGATGAGGCCCACACCATGATTGGTGCGGGTGGACCTGCAGGCCAAAATGATGCGGCAAATCTCTTAAAACCCGCTCTGGCTCGCGGCGAACTGCGCACCATTGCAGCTACTACCTGGTCGGAATATAAAAAGTATTTTGAGAAAGATCCCGCTCTGGCAAGAAGGTTCCAGGTTGTAAAGGTTGAAGAGCCAACTGAAGAGGTCGCTAGCGTCATGCTGCGTGGTATTGTCGCTTCACTTGAAAAGCACCATAACCTGCGTATCCTTGATGAAGCGGTTACTGCTACTGTGCGATTGTCGCATCGCTACATCGCAGGCCGGCAACTGCCGGACAAGGCAGTGAGCGTGCTTGATACCGCCTGCGCTCGACTTTCTCTGGGGCAAACTTCGACTCCTCCGAGCCTTGAGAATATCAATCGAAAAATTGACTCGCTCGAAGTGCAGAAGCGTGTGCTGGAGCGGGAGGCAAAGATTGGCACAGACCACGCGGAAAGATTGGAAGAAATTGATGGCCAGATCGCCGGAGCCAAACAGGAGCAGACCGCCCTTAAGGAACAGTGGGACAAGGAACGGACGATAATCGAGCAAATTCGCGCATTGCAGCAGAAACTCGAGTCGTCTGAAAAACAGGATACTGAGGCATCCCCAAAACAACGTGTGGTGCAGGATGAGCTAGGACAGCTTGAAGCAGAGCTTGCGTTGCTTCAGGGCGAGCGGGGGATGATGAGGGTTTCGGTGGACGCTCAGATTATTGGCGAGGTTGTTTCTGCCTGGACCGGAATTCCGCTAGGCAAGATGGTTCGCAATGAGATTGATACAGTATTAATGCTGGACAAACATCTGAAAAAGCGCGTGATTGGGCAGGATCAAGCGCTCTCGACAATAGCGCAGAGGATTCTTACTTCGCGCGCCAACCTTGACGATCCCGTGAAACCAGTTGGAGTGTTTCTATTGATCGGGCCGAGCGGTGTTGGCAAGACAGAAACCGCGATCGCACTTGCAGATGTTCTGTATGGTGGTGAACGAAACATGATCACTATCAACATGTCGGAATTCCAAGAAGCACACACCGTTTCAACTTTGAAGGGATCACCCCCAGGTTATGTCGGCTACGGCGAGGGGGGCGTCTTAACAGAGGCTGTCCGTCGCAGACCTTATTCGGTTGTTTTACTTGACGAGGTTGAAAAGGCGCATTCAGATGTTCTGGAACTATTTTTCCAAGTTTTTGACAAAGGCAGAATGGAAGACGGAGAAGGTCGCGAAATCGACTTTCGCAATACGATTATTTTGCTAACCAGCAATGCGGCAACGGAGACGGTCATGAAACTCTGCGCCGATCCGGAGACTATGCCAGATAGTCAGGGAATGCTTCAGGCCCTTAAGCCGGAGTTGAACAAGATATTCAAGCCTGCCTTCCTTGGCCGATTGTTGATTGTGCCCTACTTCCCTGTGCGCGACGAGGCACTAAAGCAGATTATTCGCTTGAAACTTGACAAGATTCAACTGCGCTTAATGGAAACGCATAAGATCGCTCTCGAATATGACGATGTGCTTTTGAATGAAGTGGCCGCCCGTTGTACAGAAGTCGAAAGTGGTGCCAGAAATGTCGACAACATCCTGTCAAACACGATGCTTCCCGATCTGTCGCGACAGATTCTGTTGCGAATTGCGCAAGGAGTCGCATCCGAAAGGGTAAGTATCTCATTCAAGGTCGGCGCAATGACTTATGCGTGGGATATACCTATCCCCGTGGAAGCTAGCTCCCTAGCGTAATGTTGATTGACTAATGCTGTCCAATTCGAGGAAAAAGCAAATGAGCTATGTGTCCAAGAATTACGACAACAATCCGAATGCTCCAATGGGTAGCTGGGTTGGCATCGATTCCAAGGGTGTTCCATACTCGGGAACCACAACCACGGATCCCAAAACGGATGAAGAAAAGGATGAAAACGCAAAGTTATTGGAAGTCGCGACAAAAGCGCACAAACGATTCTACTCCGTAAATTACGAGTATGGTCAGTGTGTCTCCTACGTGAAAGCTGTCACGCCTGGTCTTCCACGAACAAGCGAGTGGAAAAGAGGCATAAAAGTAAGTCCGGGGTATCATGAAAAGCCGGTTCATCCTGCGGTTGCAGCGCATGCCCAGGTCCATAGAACTCCAGCAATTCATCACGGCGCAGCTCATCCTGGAGCGGTCCACGGCACCGCGATTCATGTGGCGCCGCCGCTACAACATCCTGAGCCTTCGATGTTCCAGAGAATAGAGAACGCTCTTGATCTTCACCTGAATCTGGAGCATTATGAAGATAAAGCCCATGCGGATTATGAACATCTCCTGCGCCTTGTTCAGGAGGAATACCATTCATTTCGCAACCCCGCAATCCCGTCAGCTTCCAGAGGATCGAGCTTTTCGACTCCTACAATTAAAGCAGGGACTGTGATTGCCACCTTCACAAAGGAAGGAAAATATCATGGTCATGCCGCAATTTATGAAAAGCTTGATGATAGTGGCATATCTGTTGTCAATCAATGGATTACGGGTAGCAATCCTTTGCCTGTTAGTCGATACACATTTGCGTTTAGGTACGGTATGGGATTAAACCCTACCTATGTTAACGACGGAGATAACTACTATGTCGTGGAATAAGTTGGCAATTGCCTTATTTGTTTTGTTTATGACATCAGCACACGCACAAGAAGCTAAGTGCCCTTCTTACCACGAGAAAGTTCCGCTTGGATATGTTGGTGTATATGACGGTCCACCAAAGGGGCCGGCTGGGCTGATGGCGGATTTTTCGCGCGGTACTGGCGATCATGAGTACGGTTATACCATTGTCGGGAATATCTTCGATAATGGCCACGAATTGTATTTGGTGTGCATCTATGGCGAGTGGAATAGCAAAGATACCGAAACAATCAAGGTCGCTAAACGAGTTGAACGTTGCTATTACCGAAAACATCCTAAGGGTCAACCTTTAGGATTTTCATGCAAATAACATGGTACTGTGCAAACGATGGAGATAACTTCTGTGTCGTGTGGCCTGCAACAATTGGTAATTGGGGCAGTTAATGTTGATCTACCCGAGAGCCAGATGGCTCGACAAAAGAACCGCAGAAACAATCGCTTTGAACGCGACTTTCTTCAGCTATAACTGCCATTGAGTCGGCAACTTGATTATTGTTCGATGTTGAGATTCAGTGCGCGCCCTGCGTCTGCAGCAGTTTAATCAGGGCTGACCGCTTATAAAGAATTGCCAGTTGCAACGCCGTTTTTCCGGCTTTGTCTTCTGCGTTAATCTCCGCGCCTTTGCTCAGGAGTAGCTTTACCAGAGAAGGGTCACCTTTATCATGGTTCTCCGTTTTAGGAACAAGCATGTCTGGGGCACTTGTATTTACCTTTCCCGGCTACCATCCTGAGACGATCACGGACCAGTGCAGCGCGGTTTGGCCCTGTTTGTCCTTGGCATGAATATTTGCGCCTTGAGATAACAGTAACTTGGCAGCGCTGACCTGATCAAATTCGGCAGTCCATATCAACGCAGTCTGGCCCCTATTGTCTGTATCCTCGGTCTTGGCGCCGTTCGACAAAAGAGGCTTCATCGCTTCCATCTGGCCGTCAAAAGCCGCCTCAATCAAAGCCGTTTTGCCGTCTCTTTCCCTGGTTTCGACGTTTACACCGTGAGCGCTCTCTAGACCCCATCTTGGTTTGTGGTGGTTTGTGCGGCACATTAGTGTAATGAAGCAAAGCAGCACGGAGCAATGATCGAAATGGCGTGGGCTGGTTTCGGAACAGCTTTTAAGCGGACAAACGGTAGCGGCATTCTGTCGTGATAGCGGAATTCGCGATTCGCAGTTCTACGATTGGAAGAAGCGGGTTCGCGAGGG
>JBEKRS010000164.1:0-4725 GCA_049518535.1 Occallatibacter sp.
GCATTGAGTTGAAGCACCGGCCTACGCATCACGTTCATTGCAATTCTCCTTATGCCGCTTCACTTTCTTGTGGAGCCCCATTGACGCCTTGAACGCCAGTCTTGTGATTACGATTCACAGGCTCTTCCTGTTGAGCTAATGGGGCCTTACGCTTTGCAATCACCGCCGCGTGAATTACTTTGAAGTCGGCGGAGAGAAGAATCATTTTGTGTTCAGTCATCGTCGTCTTCCTTTCAGTGTGGAGCGGGCATCGGGACTTGAACCCGAGTCTCCGGCTCGACAAGCCAGCTCTCTACCGCTGAGCTATGCCCGCTACGTTTGGCTCGGTCGCTCCGATTCGAACGGAGATAAAGTGCGTCAAAGGCACTCGGCCTACCATTAGCCGACGACCGATCAATTCTGGCTCCCCGCGACGGACTCGAACCGCCATAGAGACCTTCAGAAAGTCGCGTCCTGCCATTGAACGAACGGGGAACTATTCATATGCTTGGCTCCGAGAGTCGGATTCGAACTGACATCTCGCTGCTTAACAGGCAGCCGCTCTACCCTTGAGCTATCTCGGAGTGATGCGAACTTACACAAGTCCACGCACCGCTGACCTATCTCAGATAAGCGCCGTAAAACTAAAAACCCTCTGGCCAATTGGCTCAGAGGGTGGATGGAATCCAAATTCAGAATCCCCTGAGCTATCACATAGGAACACCATGCCGCGGTTGCGCGGTTACTGGTGTAAATCCGTGATTGACTCGGTTCATCATTGCAAATTTAACTTACCCCGAATCGTGTCAGTAAGTCAAGTGGTAGACCGTTAAGTTTAAACATTTCGTTGCGGGAACGAGAATTCACTCTCTTGGCAACTTAAGAACGGCGCGTAAAGTGGCGCCGGTGGCGGGAATCGAACCCGCGGATCAATGCCTTGAAAGAGCATCCACCAAACCAGCCTAGTGCCTGTCATTAAATTGGTTATATGCAAGTAGCAGTATGCTCAGTATTTTTTGAGTATGGGAGTTCATCGTTACGGGTTACGGGATGACTTGTCCGGATCAGTTATTTAAGCCACTCACACACATCACCGCAAAACAAAATGGCGGAGAGTATTCGATTCGAACGAATGACACCTAATGGTGTTCCGCGCTAGCAGTGCGGCGCCTTAGACCACTCGGCCAACTCTCCGTATTAAACTATTCTGGTGCCGGCCGGGGGCATCGAACCCCCACGTCGTGAGACACTGCGTTTTGAATGCGGCGCGTCTTCCATTCCGCCAGGTCGGCAAATCTTTGGTAGGAGCGAGGGGAGTCGAACCCCCAAGCCCGAAGGCGCTTGATTCTAAGTCAAGTGCGGCTTCCAGTCTCGCCACGCTCCTACAATCTTGGTGCGGATGAAGGGATTTGAACCCATATGCCAATTACGGCACATGCTCCCAAACCGTGCATGTCTTCCGTTCCACCACATCCGCTTGGTACCCGAAGAGGGATCCGAACACCCACGCTCCGATGAGCACAGCGACCTCAGCGCTGCGTGTCTCCATTCCACCATTTGGGTATAACTCCTGAAGGCATAACTTGCCTATGACGACTTTGCATGTCGCCGCTTCGAGCTCATAGATATAAGCTCGTGGTGCGGGATGTAGGATTCGAGCCTACACGTCCAAAGACACTCGATCTTAAGTCAAGCGCGGCTTCCGTTTCGCCAATCCCGCACAAACTAAAAGCCCCCCGATTCTCGGAGGGCTTCGAATCTGACCATTCCAATGGCGTCAGCGCACGAAGCCTCCCGAGTCCAGCAGATAGCTAGACGATAAGAGGCGATCGGAGTTGACTAAGTTGACGCGCATTGGTTTCAATCCCTCAGATATTTAATATCATGCTTTTCTTGACAAGGCAAGAGCCACTTACAAGTGAAGTCTATTTGGTTGTCTCTCTGAGCTTTTGACTCGCGCCTCATTCAAATGCATGGTGCAGCGCTGCGTTAAGGTCAGATTTCCGAAATAACTCGTCAGGTAGTATTCTCGCTAACAAAGAAGACAATAGGACCTATCGACGGCGGCCTTCATCAAGGTTTTCATCTCTTCGTGGGAGATGCGAGAGATTGCCAGATTGCCGCTACAAACAACGCACGGCTTTCCAGCGGACAGAGAATCGAAGAGTATTCGCATAAAAGAATAACAATACTTCCATACCAGGACTCACAAACAGACCTGCGTATAAGCACGGTTGAAACATAGGCAAACTGACTGCAAAATATTTTCACAACTTCCGCGCATTCCACTTGCATTTAAATGTCGACTTATGGCAGAGTAATGTCTGCGTAGGAAAACGCCCGATGAAATACACAACGCATAACTCGATGCGTAGGCTGGAGCGGCTTGAACAAGGCTGCATCGGTGGCCGGGCTTGGTTCGTCAATTTCCAGTAATCCACTGGTGTCTGCCTCCTACGCAAAGCGCATACACATTAGTTATTCCCGAGTGGCGAGTAAGTTAGGTTTATCGTTCAAAACCGACAGAGGCCTGTCTTCGTTTGTTCCCTCGGGGCGATTCCGGCTGAGTTAGCGAATCCGTGTCTTTCTTTGCGCAGCGAAAAGTTATTCGCGGCGGCCAAGAAAACCTTGTTCTTAACTCAGAACATTAAGTCAATCGCGCCGGTGGCGAAAGAAGAGAGTTACTTCCTGCCAATAAAAGTAGGGTCAGGAACCCTGCCGGAACAGATCACTTTGCGGAGCGGGGACGTAGTCCGGATGCACAAGGTCCCGCGGAGGAGAGGTTCCGAACTGTTTTCGTCCATTCCCCGGCGCAGCTTTAGCCGGAAATGAAGTCTGTAACAACCACCTTGGCCGGTGGTGTAGGTAGCGGGTACTTCGGTCGCGGGTTCGATTCCCGCTCGGGATGCAAATTCCGGTAGCTCAGTGGGTAGAGCAAACATGCCGTCGCCGCTTGCTCCCCGGTCATAACTCTTTTTCGGGCGTTGCTGTCGAGGCTGCGCAAAGACAATCCACCTTAGCCGGTGGTGTAGGTAGCGGATACTTCGCCTGTTAAGCGGGAGATGCAGGTTCTAGTCCTGCCTTGAGCGAAGGCTCAAGGCGTCCAGTGGCCCAGGATACCTTATGTTCCGCAACCGCTTGTTCCCCGGCGCAACCTTTCCGGATGTTCCGGATAGAAACTGACTGTCATGAGCAGAGTGAATGTGAAGAATGGCACCCCGATGGGCAATGAGCACCTGTGCCGCAGTTGCAGCAATGGGCAGTACACGGTCGGGTATCGTGAATCCGATGTCATGACGATCTGCACGAATAGTAGTCGTTGAAATCTTCCAGCGCTTTGATTTGCCGGTCATCAGGTACGCAATCGCCTACGTGGATCAAGATGTCGCCAGGAGGAAGTGCCGACTTGCGGTGAAATCCATGTGTGTCCTGATGCAGAAAATACGCAACACGGCACGTCGACGTATACTACTGTTTTATCAGTTCCGCCTGTAGCTTAGCGGGTGGGGAGCAATAAAGAGCACAGTGCTGCATGGTCGCTCCTAAACCAGCCCGCATTAGAGCCTGTGAGAACGAACCGTACGCTGAGCTTACGAAAGCCTCCTCGGGCACTCCAGCAAGAAGTCATTGGGGTGCCGAGCGCTAATCTAAGTAGGCAGCACAAAGTGAGCCAGTTTACCAGAATGTCTGGATGGCCTGTTGAAGTTGAGGAAAGGGAATGTAATTCCTGCAGCCCGTGCGCACGAAGAGAGTTCTCACTTCCTAGCGAGGGCTCCTCTAATCTTGGCTGCCTAGGGCGTGTTAACACTATCTGAGAGCTTCGACGATCAGTACAAAATTGATGAAGGCGAGGAAGATTACATCGAGCTTTTCGAATCTGCCACCGCGTCGTGAAGAACAGCGAGGACGTCATAGCGAAGTCGCTCGAAGGCGATTACCGTCCAGAGCATCTGTTCGCACTTCGCCAATCGTTGGCGGCCTATCGCTACTATCAGAATCTCGCTCTTGAAGTTGACCAAGAGATTAAGCTCCAACTGGGAGAGATTCAAACTGCCGCAACAGCAGAGAGGACAATGCCGCGAACAGGTGGATGCGGTCCACCAAGCCGCCAGCCAGCAGTGCCGGATTCAGCATAGTAACGGTCACGGAGAGCAGCGTCAAATTTCCCTCTTCGCCCTGCCTGCCCAGAACCTTGCCGAGTGAGACGCGGCCCGCTTCAGACGGCAGAACCTCAACGCCCCCCACCAGTTTATTGTTGCGCTCAACGAGCATTTGCGCCTTGTCAGCGGAGGTTTTTCGGTCGTGATTAGTGACTCTCGTCCCTACGTTGCCTTTCTGCCATGCCGAGCTTCGAGCTTGCAAACCCAACCCGGCTTGCTATCTCAAGTGAACCAGTGCCTTGGTCGACAAAATCTGTGCGCAGCTTGGGCCTTAAGCTTCTGCAAAGCAGGTAGTCGACCAGGCAGGCGCTCACGAAATGACGATTGCTCATTGGGAATGCAAACGCAACGTCTCGACCGTCTTCAAACTAAGGCCGATTTGACATAGAGGCAAGCCCTTCGGGTACAACCAATATTTGCTTAATCCGGCAGCAGATTGCTATTTTGGTAAGCCACCGCATGTGCTAATCAAACGGGAGTTCCCCCGGCTTTGCCGGGGTGGCAGTAGCAGTTTGACATTTGCGGGAGTCCATCCAAGAAACTCCGAGAGGTGAGCCGCCAAGCACACTTCAAGGAGAATCCGGGA
>JBEKRS010000165.1:0-4512 GCA_049518535.1 Occallatibacter sp.
TCGCTTGGATAGGACTTTCTTGACTTCATCCTCTACCATTACCGCGCAGAGGACTGCCAGATTATCGCTTTGCTGGCTCTCCAGCCATATCTCGCATCAAGATCGTAAACAGGCTCTTAGAAACTTGCACCTCTTATACCCCGGCTCATCGTGGTATCTTACATATATTCTTCAGACTACTGGATACAATCCCGGGAAGCATGTCGGACATGAGGTTCGCTCTATCTGCACTCGGCCGTTTATGGACAGCACCATCTTCATAATCTGCTAATTCTGTTAGAGTTTATGTTTGCTTCTACCGGCAGAAAGATTCTCGACGGGATAACTTCGGCGGAAAATTTTCGCTCCCCGGACTCTTTCGTCTCCCCGGGCCTTGGTCAATTGGGTTCATTTGTTGCCTTGAACGAGTGTGAGCAATCCTCACAAAAGACAACAAGGAGCATTCAATGAAGACAACTTTGGAATTCCCCAGAAATACTGTTTCTCGACAGGTTGTTTTGATGTTATGCGTCGGCGCGTTCTTGTCGGTTTTACCGGCATCGGCGCAACAGCGATTGGCAACCCACCATGTTCGCGATGCGGTGGTAAATGGACAAGCAAAACTACAGGGGCCTCTATCTCCGGCGCAATCTTTGAAACTGACAATCATGCTTCCGCTGCGCAACCAGGAGGAACTGGACCAGCTACTCCAGAAGTTCTATGACTCTCAAAGTCCCATGTATCGTAACTGGCTTTCCGTACAGGAATTCACTGATGCGTTTGGACCCGCTCTCGAAGACTATGAGGCGGTAGCCAGCTTTGCGGAAGCGAATGGTTTGAAAGTAACTGGCAGGGCTCCCAATCGGATGGTTGTGGACGTTGAGGGCTCTGTTGCGGATATCAACCGGACCTTTCATGTAAATATGGGTGTCTATCAACATCCATCCGAAGCTCGCACGTTTTACGCACCAGATCGCGAACCCACAGTTGACCTGAACGTGCAAATCTGGAACATCTCTGGTCTGGACAATTTTGCTCCACCGCGTCCTCAGGCGCGCACCGCTCAAGCAGCAGAAGTGCATCCCTTAGGCGGTACAGGATCGGGAGCCTTGAGTTCTTTCCTCGGCAGCGATTTGAGAGCAGCCTATTACGGTGGCACCGCACTCACCGGTGCAGGCCAGACTGTCGGTCTGTTTGGGTTAGGCTACAATCTGAGCGACGTCGAACTGTATTACAGCACAGCCGGCCAGACCTTCAATCCCAGCTCTGTCCAAAACGCTTTCACCACAGGCGCCGTGAATTCTTGCGGGACTGGGTGCGATGACCTTGAGCCAATTATCGACATTGTTGCTGCGCTTTCCATGGCGCCCGGCGCCACCATTATTGAGTATTTCGGAGTCAACGAAATTGACACGATAAACTCCATGGCGGCGGCTAATGTGGCCAAACAGTTGAGCACGTCCCTCGTCTGGCTACCCGCCGATTCGTCAGCCGCCGAGCCTATCTTCAAAGAGTATGCTGCGCAGGGACAGAGTTTTTTCTCAGCCTCGGGCGATAGTGGTTCGTATAGCTCAACCGTCGCTGGATGGTATCCATCGGACGATCCTTATGTTACCGCCGCGGGCGGTACGGACCTGAACACAAATGGCGCAGGTGGGTCCTGGAAATCGGAGAAAGCATGGACCGGTAGCGGTGGCGGAATCAGCACCAATGGCATCGCTATTCCAAGTTACCAGCAGCTTTCTGGTGTAATTGACTCCGTGAATGGTGGCTCGACCTCCTTGCGCAATGTTCCAGATGTGGCCTCGGAAGCCGATGATGATTACTACTGCGCCAATGGTTCGTGTCCTACCGGCTATATCGCAGTAGGAACCAGTCTTTCCGCACCTCGCTGGGCGGGTTTCATGGCCCTGGTCAACCAACAGGCAGTCAACAACGGCAAAGCTACCGTCGGATTTCTCAATCCCATCATCTACGGCATTGGCACAGGGTCGAATTACGACAGCGATTTCCACGACATTACCACCGGAAATAATGACAACAGCGGCGGTGGTTTTAATGCTGTTACCGGCTATGACTTAGTGACCGGCTGGGGCAGCCCGAACGGACAAAATCTGATCAATGCACTGGCTGGGAGCCCGGGTGGGTTTACGCTTTCGGGATCGCCCACAAGTCTCGCAGTCGTCCAGGGTGCCAATGGAAGCACCAATATCACGGTCGCCGACACGAACGGATTCAATGGCAGCGTAACTCTTACTGCGTCCGGTTTGCCAAGCGGGGTAACAGCCGCATTTAGTCCGAATCCCACAGCCTCAAGCAGCACACTTACTCTGACAGCGACCGCCACGGCCGCTACCGGGGCAGCCACGATAACCGTTAAAGGCGTCTCGGGTAGTACGACTGCAAGTACCACGATTACGTTGACGGTCAACGGAGTAGCCGCCATAGCCGCCACACCCACCTTCTCGCCCGTGGCCGGTACCTATACATCCATCCAAACGGTTACTCTGTCCGACTCGACCACCGGCGCGGCCATCAACTACACAACCGATGGAACAACGCCTACCGCTAACTCGACACATTACACAGGCACCGGCATCTCGGTCTCGGCCACCGAAACCATCAAAGCTATCGCCATAGCTACCGGATACACCAACAGCGCAGTCAACTCCGCCACTTACATCATCAACCTGCCATCCACAGCAGACTTTACCATCAGCACATTAACTGTTACGGGTACTGTAAGTCCAGGTGGCTCCGGTGATTTTACAGTGACGGTGACTCCAATAAACTCGACAACCTTTCCCGCGGCGGTAACACTGACAGCCAGCGGATTGCCAACCGGAGCAACGGCGTCTTTCTCGCCAGCAAGCATTCCGGCCAAAGCGACAGCAACCACAGTGGCCCTAACTATCTTGGTGCCGCAGACCTCAGCTCAAACTCAAACCGCCAGCGGCATAGGTGACAATCTCACTTTTCGGTTGACACCGCTGTCGCTCGCTATCGTTCTATTACCCTTTGCAGGTAGGTTCCGTCGCGAAGGCAAATGGCTTACTCGCACGATGTCTGTCCTGGTATTGCTTGGCCTCAGCTTAGCCGCGGCAGTGGGAGCAAGCGGTTGCGGAAGTCCCGTAAAATTCCCCTCGGGCAATCAACAACAAACATACATAGTGACGGTGACCGGAACCGAAGGCACGACGTCGCATTCCTCCACCGTAACACTCACAGTGCAATGAGGACGATAACTGGAATGACCTTACGCTCAGAATGCGTACCCCATAACCATCCACTTTGAAGAACATCGATCCTCGTTGCAGTAGTTAGGGTGGTAGCCCATGGGAATCGCCTGGTCGATTCCCATGGGGCTCTTTCTATATTGGGATAACATCGTCGGATCGTTTCAAACCATTTTCGATAGGGTCGTTCAACCTTCCATGATTTGACGAGCGTATGCTTCGGCTGGCAGTTATTCTCCGCCCCCGATTGACAGCCGTGCCGCCGTCCAACTACGATTCGCTTTCAATGAATCGTATCCAACAACCCGCAGTGACAATCTTTGCCGTGGGAATGATCGGCCTCGGCATCCTCGCTCTCATCTATGGCGATTTTGCGTTAGTATGGCAACCCGTCGCGTCACGGGTACCTGGGCGCACCGCGCTCGCTTACGGCTCAGGCGTGCTGATGATCTTAGCTGGCGCAGGACTGCTTTTCAGAGCCACTGCCGCATGGTCGGCCCGCATTCTGTTTCCATATTTGATCGTATGGACGCTGCTGAAAGCGCCTGACCTGCTTACGGCTCCGCAGATTGAGGGATCGTGGTTGGGCTTCGGCGAGTTAGCCGTGCTGCTGTCCGGCGGCTGGACACTCTTTGCCCGCCTGGGCGAGTTCCGCGAGGGATCAAGCGGATCATGGCTGAATTTTGCAACAGGCGACAGCGGCGTCCGCATCGCGCGCATACTGTTTGCGTTGTGGGTGATCCCCATCGGGCTTTCGCACCTTGTCTATCCGGTCGCAACTGCTCAGTATGTGCCGGCGTGGCTTCCTTTCCGCATCGACTGGGCTTACCTAACCGGAGCTGGACAGATGGCCAGCGGTCTCGGCGTGTTGTTCAATATCGTTCCGCGTTTCGCCGCATGGGCGGAGGTCGAACAGATCACCTTCTACACGTTTCTCGTCTGGGCTCCTGCGATTGCGGCCGCGCCCAAGACGCGCTTGCCATGGACCGCATTCTTCATCTCCTGGACCATCGGAGCCGCCGTTTACACAGTGGCCCAGAACATCGTCACAAAAGAGGTTGCCGCACCGCAAATTTAAGCGACCGCCTCAATCCGCAAGTGCTCGATTGGCCTCGCTCCAAAGGCGACCTAGGGTCTGTCATCAAATTAACCAGATGAGAGTGGCGGCGAAGTGGATGGCGGCCAAGAAATTTCTGGCGGTTTTGTCATAGCGAGTGGCAATGGCACGGAATAGTTTGAGTTTGGCGAAGAAGTTTTCGATCAGGTGTCGCGCTTTGTAAAGCTCTCGGTCGTAGTC
>JBEKRS010000166.1:0-4293 GCA_049518535.1 Occallatibacter sp.
TCGGGCAAACTTTTCAAAACTCGGCTGGCAGCCAAATGTTATCTGGACCATCGCGTTTTCGCTCTGCCTAAAATTCTATGCAATTGCGGCGCGGAGGCCGGACTCGATCAGAGGTTCCTTAGTGATCGAGGGCTGTAGCGTAACTGGGAGTCGAACTTGCGCCTGCGCAGACTACGGCTTTGTGCACGCTCCTTCACCTTACTTATGGCATCCGATACGGAGAGGTCGTTTTTCGCACAACTACTAGCGAAATTCTTTTGGGCCGGGAGCGCCGACGAGCATTCCGTAACTGGACAGTCGGATCGACTATGACCGCAATCGACAACCTTGTTGCGGGCTTTCTGCCCCCGGCACCAAGTCTGGTGTCGATCAGACGGCCTAAATTTCCATTGCTCAATCAATCGGCACTCGCCGCTGACAACGTCCTTTGACTAGCCTCCCACGCGACGGGCTGTGCCACATTGAGAAGCGATAGTTCTCCATAGGTGCAAAAGCGCGGAAAATTTATGCGAGTGTCCAGTTTATCCGTAAATAGGTGGCAGAGCGCAGCAATGAAATCCTGGCCTATTTTTCTCAATTCTTGTGACCGAGCAACCTTTGGCCAGGCCTCTGCATCACTCCTAAGCGGACAATTTCCCAATCAGAAGGCGACCCCAGATGAGAGTCAAGGCAGAGAGCAAGGGCCACGGAATATTTGAGCTTCACGTCGGCGAGGAAAATGCCCGGCGATATTTTCCGAAAACCATTTCCGCAATTGAATTGGAATTAGATCACCTACAAATTCAATGCCCACTGGGACCGGAATTTTGGGACGGTCAGGCGGATATATTTGATCCGCGGATTGATGCTTGGCTCGATAACAAGCGAATGCAGTCGAGGTGCGACCGCGCTCCTATTCCCCTCGCAATGATTCCCTCCGGGGAGAACAAGTTTTGTCTTAAACCAATTTCATCAATTCCGCGACGAAGGGCGAGTGTGTCGGCTAGGCCCGTCTGAAGCTTTTGGTTATCTGCGGTGATTCGCTCCGGGACGTGTGACGCAACTTTGCCTACTACGACGGAATTTCGCGAGCCGTGGGATCAAAGAGTATTCATCCGGATTAGCAAAGCTCACGAAAAATCCTATGTCCCGAGAACAGAACCAACGTCGTGTTTTTGTTGTGGACGACGAAGCTGTCATTGCCACCACGCTCGCAGAGATCCTGCGCAAGCAGGGGTTTGAGGCTGACTCCTTCAGTTTGCCTCTTGAAGCTCTGCACGCCGCTCGCGACAATGCCCCCGACTTGTTGATCTCGGATGTAGTAATGCCGATAATGTCTGGGATAGAACTGGCAATCCAACTGCGCGGGCATTGCCCAGAATGTAAGGTGTTGCTATTCTCCGGCCATTCGGGCACCGCCGATATGCTTGAGACTGCCCGTGCCGACGGGCACGACTTTGAACTCCTCCCAAAACCAGTCCATCCATCAGATCTGCTTTCAAAGATCCGGACTGTGATTTAGGCCGATACTGTTCTCACCCACCTAGCTAATTGCGTTCAGTCGGGTAAGGGAACGGCATTGCTGCCATTCCCTCCCCTAAGAACCGGACTGGATGGTTTTCATCATCCGGCTCAAGCCGTGTGTAAGCTCCGCGTGCGCGGAGCCGGAGAACAACACACAAGGATCAGCGGTGCCCTCTGGCTTACCTAAATCTCTTTCGAGACTTGAAGTAGCTGCGCCAGTGCGGGTCGAACGGATTAGCGTCCGACTTCACCTTTACGTAGCGCCGGATAGGGATCTCGGTTGGGTCAAAACCAACCGGACCACGTCCGAGCGCTAGCGTTGCGCATTAGAGGCGGCCAGTGCAGCGAAGCACCACCTACGCCGTCCAAGCCGGTGCCAGTATCGGTCTACGATCCAGGCAGAAGACTTGCTCGGGTGCCTGCGCGTTGCCCATCGCCAGAGCGAGTGCCAGAGGACCATCTCCACTTTCCGATACGCCGAACGCGCTTCGATATGGCGGTGATAATATGCCCAGCCACGGATGACCGGGTTGAGCAGTCTTATCAGATACTCCTGCTTCGTGGCGCGGTTCGAGCGAATCGCATCACGCACCCTCTCCAGAAAAGCGTGCATGTTCTTTCTGGAAGGTGTAATCAGGAGTTTGTCGCCATATCTACGCAGATTCTGCCCCAGGAAGTCGAAGCCCTGTTCGATATGCGTGATGCAGGTCTTCTCAGGTGAGAGCTGCAAGCCCCGCTCGAACATAAAGCGTTCGACCAGAGGCTTGACTTCATTTTCCAATAGCTCCTTCGAGCATCCGGTGATGATGAAGTCATCGGCATAGCGTATCCGCTCCATTACAGAACGGCATTCGCTTTCTCCAGCATCCTTTACCCGCTGCCCCAGCAGCGTGCCTCACGGCAGCGCCTGCCCCGAAGGGGGCGAGACATCGGGCTTACCTTGTTCCATTTGAATGACACGAATGACGTAGTCCCCGCCTTTACACCGACAGCCTTTGTGTCCGTGTGCTCCAAACCGTCCGGTGGAAGCATCCGGCTGCGTGCCTTTTGGCTAGAGCCTGTCAGCGTCTTAGGCTCATCGGAGGTCACGGTGCCTTCGGCAGTTCACGTTTGTTGGACATATCATTCAGCCTGACCCTCCCACCGCCTTGACGCTGGCAGTGGCGGAGAACTTCTCACGAAGTTCTCTTTGTCGAAAAGACAGAGGTATGTTGACGGCCCTACTTGATCCACTGAGCAGATTTGCTTTTCGATCCTCTAAATCGTCGTCTTTGAGAGGATCGGGCCGGATGATTCGTGTGATAATCTCTGGTTTATCGGCATCAGCCCTCAGCACCTTGGTTCGCTGGAAGAGTCCGCTGTACTGTTGAAGGAGTGCATGAAGGGAAGACTTCGGCCTGATAGTGTCACAGAGATTCAGCGGAGTTCATTGGACGTCCATGGGGTTTATTCGTTGGAGTTATAGGGGCAAGTGACCACTGGGTAGCATACCTTCAACGGCGTAATCGAGGAGCGAGGGCTCGGAGACGGCTAAACTATCGTCGAGGGCGAGGTGCGCCTGAGAACATAACTGTTGGATCGGAAAATGTTTATCTTATGAGTAAGGATCTTAGGTTACGAGAAAGCGGAGGTATTGTGGCCCAGGCAATTTACCAGGGGTTCACATTATGGCTTACCGGCATGTCAGGAGCCGGCAAAACTACCATCTCATTCCTTTTGGAGGAATGGCTCCGAAAGCGCGGGGCTCACGTTGAGCGGCTTGATGGAGATGAAGTGCGAAAGCGCCTCTCGAAAGAACTTGGATTCAGCAGAGAGGACAGAGATGAAAACATCCGGCGCATCGGCTTTATCGCTGAGTTGCTCTGCCGCAATGGCGTCATTGCCATCGTGGCAGCCATCTCACCCTATCGGGCGGTTAGACAGGAGTTGCGATTGCGAATCCCCGCTTTTGTCGAAATCCACATCGATTGTCCGTTGAATGTGCTCATCGCGCGCGATGTAAGGGGCTTGTACAAAAAAGCTCTTACAGGAGAAATCGAGCATTTTACGGGAATCTCCGATCCCTATGAGCCGCCCCTTGCCCCCGAACTAGTTATCGACTCGTCAACTGAAACCCCGGAGCAGAGCGCAAGGCGAGTTTGGAACAAGCTGAAGGATCTAGGCCTGATCGACTTAGACAGCTAGCCCGGGCCGGGCATGAGCTTGGGTCTTAGCTCGAGGTTTGACTGGAAAGCTAACTTGAAATGAAACCGGCCAATTCGCCATTTTACGAGTTTGGGGTAGGCTCGTCGATCTTTACCCAGATGCAGCTTGCGGATAGATGCCGACTCACCCAGGTTTTTCCAAAGACACTTTGGTCGTGTAGTTCATCTCCGGCCCGCTGGCAGCTTTACAGTAAAGAATCTGACTATTGTCAGCTTTCGCAGGCCGGTTCATAAAGAACGTATAAAGATGCTCAATTTTATCTTGACAAGAGAGGACAAGCTGCGTCATAGTTTGCTGGCAATGTGGCGTATATCACTGCCTAGCGGGATATACGCCATCTTTCAACCTGACGCACGTCATCTTCCCGGAAAAGAAAAAGCAGACTCATTTTTTTGCAGTGCTCAAGCCTAAACAGCCGTTGTTGCGGTGGATTTCGCTCACTGAGTTTGTGTCATTACAGCGTAGTCGCGGTAGGGATACGGATTTCTCCATACCCCCCGCACGGATCCGGACGAGCGGATTTCCCGCATCCGGCTCTTACCTCAGGTAATGACGCCCATGCGGCGTAGAGGAAAAGGATGATAC
>JBEKRS010000167.1:0-4087 GCA_049518535.1 Occallatibacter sp.
CGACTTGACGGCGACGTTCATGTTGCGCATCGGGAGATAACTTACGGGCATCTTCGCGTTCCATACTTCTTTAGACGAAACCAGAAATGATAAGTGATAGTATTTATTTGCCGAATCTATAGGACGTTGCGCTCTTTTGACAGACTTCCGTCCCGCGGGTAATCTCACCTGAAGAAGTGGAAGTACGCCCGAGTCACGCAAAGCCGCAACCAGGCTTTCCATCATCAGGTGGCGGTTCCGCTGTGTATAACCTTGCGACCAGCCGATCGTCTCGATGTAGTTGTCGAAGCGATCGGTGGGCTGCGGGAAAGTACGTCAGATCCGCGTTGGGCAGGTTGATGACGAAGCGCTTCATTTCGTTCTTCGCCAGCTCAAGAAAGTAGCTTCTCACGCGATTTCCTACGCTATGCGATGCCGAGTGCAGCATGAACCAGACCTGATTTCGATTCGTCGAGGCAAACCTCGACGAAGTGGTTGCCGGTTCCGAGCGTGCCGAGATGATGCGCATGGTTGCGGCGATCCAACTTCGGATGCTTGGCCAGAATCCCGTCGTACCGCGGCTTCAACTGACCCCATACTTCGAGCGGACGCGCCAATGCCAAAATGCACATCCGGCATCGCTGCGATCCGCTGAAAGATGAACGGCATCTGCGCGGCATTGAGCAATTGCTAGTGCGCCCGGTCCTCGAGTGGCACACCCTTAATCCAGGCCTTGACCGGGACGCCCTTATCCTGCGTGTATACGTTGTGGCACCAGTGTCCTGTCCCTAAAGTTCGAGTACAAAATGGAGCGACGGAGTCGAGGATTTGGTTTGCGGTTTTGTGCCAGATGAAGGGCTTTGGGTCTTTGTTATGGTGTTGAATGAAGCTGCGGATGGCCGTTTCCAGTTCTTTGGTGGAGCGATGGACGCCCCGGCGGAGTTGCTTTTCAGTAAGCAAAGCGAACCAGCGTTCGACCAGATTGAGCCAACTGGCCGAAGTGGGCGTGAAGTGCAGATGAAAGTGCGGTCTCTTCACCAGCCAGTCGCGGATCAGTTGCGTCTTGTGGGTGCCGTAGTTGTCCAGGATCAGGTGGATGTCTAAGTCACTCGGTACGTTTTGCTCAATCGTATCGAGGAAGCCGCGGAACTCCACCGAGCGATGCCGGCGCTGGGTCTGGCCAATCAGCGCGCCGGTCTTGGTGTCCAGGGCGGCGAACAGGCTGGTGGTGCCATGACGGGCGTAATCGTGTGTGCGGCGCTCGATCTGCCCGGGACGCATGGGCAACAGCGGCGCGGTTCTGTCCAAAGCTTGTATCTGACTCTTCTCGTCCACACACAGCACCAGGGCACGCTCCGGAGGAGCCAGATACAGACCGACGATATCGCGCACCTTGTCGATGAACAACGGGTCTTTGGATAACTTGAACGTCTCGGAGCGATGCGGGGCAAGGGAAAAGACTTGCCAGATACGATGAATGGAGTTGCGGCTCAGACCGGCGCGCTTGGCCATGGAACGTGTCGACCAATGGGTAGCATCGGCCGGGGTTGACTCCAGAGTGAGCGCCAGAACGCTCTCCACGTCACGCTCGCTGAGCTTGTGCGAGGTGCCTGGGCGCGGCTCGTCTAAGAGTCCATCCAGACCGGACTCCAGATAGCGTCGTCGCCATTTGCCCACGGTGTGCTGCATGGTGTGCAGTTGGCTGGCAATGAGGGTGCTGCTGAGTCCATCGGCAGCCAGCAGGACAATGCGCGACCGCATGGCCAGCGCCTGCGCCGTCCTGGGACGCTTGCTCCAGGCAACGAGCTGGGCCCGATCCTCGACACTGATAGACAAAGGAACGAGTGGACGACCTTTTCGCATCGGACTTCCTCCCACTCTATCCGATGCCGAGCCATCCAATATTTATGGCAATTATTTCAGGGACGGGACACTAGTCTGCGATTGTTTTTCTGCCTAAATCGTTACCAAGGCGAAGGTAGTAGCGCGGAGACTTCAAACTCAAGGTGGTCCATCATCGCCGCGTTTTTGTTTTGCGGTTAGGGTGGGAATCCGAGGGCTCGCGTAGAATTGAAGGTGAACCGGAACCGTGCCCGCTGCGGCTCCGAGCACGATGATCATCCTCGACCCAGACCTGGAACCTGCCCCCGCGCTGACATCAACTCCAGCGAAGCGAATGACTGTGTCCAGCCTTCCTGCCTCACAAAAGAACTTCCGTTTACCCTCCGCTCGCACCCTTACCCGCTTTCTTACCCTGGCACAGAAGACCACTCGCCTGAGCGGCCAAGTCACAGTGCTACTGACCACCGACGCCGCTATTCGCAAACTCAACCGCCAATTTCGCGGCAAAAACAAGGCCACAGACGTGCTTTCCTTTCCTGCCGAGGGCGTTGGGGCCGAAGAAATAGCCGGCGATCTAGCCGTCTCTGTGCCCACGGCGCTGCGTCAGGCCATCGAGCAGAACCACTCGCTCTCGACAGAGATCAGGGTGCTCATCCTCCACGGTCTACTCCATCTCGCCGGCCACGACCACGAAGCCGACACAGGCCAAATGGCCCGCAAAGAACGCCTGCTCCGCGCACGCCTGGGCCTGCCGCAGGGATTGATCGAGCGCACGGCAAAGGTAAAGCGTCCATGAGCGCGCTGGCCATTTCGATGGTGGTTCTGTTGGCCCTGATCGAGACGCTGGCCTCCTACATCAGCCGCGTCTACGCCGAGTTCGGCAAGATCCTGACCCGTGAGATCGAAGAGAACCTCGACGCCTGGGGGGAACTGGTAGAGCCACAACTGGGCCTGAGCCGCGACCACGCCGCCATTTGCGCGGCCGTCTTGCAGCAGCTTGCGTTGGGCATCATCGCCCTCGAATTCGGCGCCGTCCTCTTCGATCGCGCCCCGCATCTGGCCCGGCCCACCTATGCCGAAATCGCGCAGGCTGTTCTCGCCGTGGTGCTGATGGTGGTCTTCTGCAACCAGCTTCTGCCTTCGTTGCTCTTTAATCGCACTCGTGGACACTGGGCGGCACGGCTGGTCTGGCCCATCCGTCTGTTGCTATGGCTGATGACGCCCATCACCGTCTTTGTCCGCTTCTTTTTTTCCGTAGCATCGCTGGCCGAGGAGCCCGCCAGCGCAGAGGAAGAGACGGCCGTCGATGTCGAAGCGTTGCTCGAAGCAGGCGAAGAGGAGGGCATCCTCGAAGAGAGCGACCGCGACCTTGTCCGCTCTGCCGTCGAGTTCGGCGACAAGCTAGTGCGCGAAGTAATGACCCCGCGGCCCGAGGTCTTCGCCGTGCCCGAGTCGATCACCCTCGAAGAGTTCCTCGTACTGCTGCGCGAGCATAACTTCTCCCGCGTGCCGGTCTATGCCGGATCGCTGGATAACGTAACCGGTATCGCTTTCGTTCACGACCTGCTTCAAATCTCCGACACCGAGGCACGCACGCGTACCGTAGCCAGCATCAAGCATGAGGCGGTTTTCGTCCCCGAGACCAAGCGCGGATACGAGCTGTTGCGCGAGATGCAGCGCGAAAAGCAGCACATGCGCATCGTCATCGATGAGTACGGCGGTGTCTCCGGATTAGTCACCATCGAGGATTTGCTTGAGCAGATTGTAGGCAACATCCGCGACGAGCACGAGGACGAGACGCCCATCGAGGAACCTCAGCGCGAGCCGGGCGGCGTCTGGCTGGTTCCAGGCAACTTTCCCGTCGATCAGTTACCGGGACTCTTCGGCGAGCAGGCTGGCCTGAGCGATCTGGACGGTGGCTACGAAGCGACTACGGTGGGAGGCTTGATCAGCGAGATCGAGGGCCGCATTCCACTTCCCGGAGAGATTGTTCTGCTCGAATCCGCTGGCTTACGCATGGAGGTCGTCGCCTCGACCGACCGCCGCGTCGAGCGCTTGCGTGTCTTCCCACCTGTTATGAAGGATTCCGGAAAGGACAGAACGCTTTCAGAAGAGGGGCGCGTCAATTAGCTGTCATATGTCATATCAGTGCTGTCCGGCAATTAGTCGAATAGCTTCAATTGGTTAGAGGGCGCTGGATTTAGTTCTAGCAGGGTGGTGTCGCTAAGTAGCTGATCCAGAGGGGTTTTCTTGAAAAGCGTCAGGC
>JBEKRS010000168.1:0-4047 GCA_049518535.1 Occallatibacter sp.
TGTCCATTCGCATGCGCCTGGAAAATTTTCAGGCGCAGATCGTCCTCATAGGCTCGTGCCATCTGTTGTACGTCGCGGAGTATCGCCTCTACTACCTTACACTATCCTTATTATTGCTCTAGGCACTGCGGACTTTGAACGGCACCGGCACCAATCCACGCCATTGACTGCTCGCCAATGCCGAAAGAAAGACGGCCGAGGTTTCCGGTGAAAATGAGCTTCTTCGGGAAAGCGCAAATTCACTAAACCCTGTAGACGCCTACAGGGTTTAGGCTGGGATCATGGAAGGACTGACAAGAGGCCAGCTCGCGTAGCGCGCCCAGATTAACCCGGAAACCGTGCGATTCTACGAGCAAGAAGGATTGCTTGCTCCGCCATCGAGGACTGCATCCGGCTACAGAAAATTCGAGGAGTTGGCGGTCGATCGCCTGGCATTTGTGAAACGTGCAAAGGCTCTGGGATTTTCTCTCGGAGAGATACGCGAACTTCTCGCCATCCACGATGGGCGCGTAGACGCATGCTTGGAAGTGAGGGATCTCGTGCAGAACAAGTTGGCGATCGTCCGCGACAAAAAAGCGGAAATCGAGAAGCTGGAAACTCAATTGAGTTCAGCTGTTCGCAAGTGCAATCAAGCCTTGAAGCGACAACAGCCAAGGCAAAGCCGGAAAGCGTGTCCGGTCCTTAATCAGATGGCGGGCTCCAAGAGAGCTTAGGAAGGATTGACTCATGACCATGCGCTCAGAAGTCTCACCGATGCAGATCGAAGTTCTCTATTGCGAGGACTGCCCCAACCACTTACCGACGGTCGAGAGAATCAATGCGGTGTTGCGCGAAGAAGGCTGCAGTGCCGACGTGCGGGAAGTTCTGGTGCCGGATGTATCGACGGCCAAACGCGTGAACTTCCTTGGCTCGCCAACCGTCCGTGTGAACGGCATCGACATCGAACCGGCGGCCAAGGATCGAAGCGATTTCGGGTTGATGTGCAGGCGATATTCCGGCGGAGTGCCTTCTCACGAGCTCATCCGCGCCGCGGTCCGGTCCGCATCGAACGATGGAGATGGACAGCTATGAAGCAGGTTCCTGTTGTGATCGGTACATCGCTCGGTGCGATTGCTTCGGGTCTAGTGGCGACAGCAACGACGTTCTGTTGTGCTGGCCCCGCAGAGCTTGCGATCCTCGGAACGGGTGGCGTGGTGGCTGCTGCGCGGCTCGCGCCCTATCGACCGTACTTCATAGTTGGGTGGGCCTTGGATTTTGGCTGGCCTATCGTCCCAATGGCGGGTGCATCGGAATAACATGCACTTCGACGAGCGCGAAGATCACGCGCGCCCTTCTCTGGATCGCGGCTCTGATCACCGGAGCGCTATCTTATTACCAAACTTCGTATGGGGCTAGTCATGAAGGGGTCTGCGTCAATTCCTGTTGTTGTGCTTCTCGGCCTACCCGCTGCCATCCGATGTCTCTCGACAGATCAGACTTCACGGCACTCGACTTTTTGAATTTGGCGGCTCGTCCTAGCAGCCATTTTTGCAGTTCAGGTTGGAGAATCTGAATCCGGCACTGCCGTTCGCGCTCTTTGTCACCGATTAAGAAAGCCCAACCTGATTCGGCACTCGACTAGCCGCTCTTCGCGGCACGGTTTTGGCACTTGACCGATACCACAGTGACAGCGATCAGGGACCAAATAGCGGCGCAATCGCCCAGGGTCCCAAAAACCGCCCGGATCGAGTCCCATCGATAGAAGCTTTCAAAGGCCTTTTGAAGTAACACCGGATTCGTCCCTCCATGTTGCAGACTAAGCATGACGGGCGCCGCCTGTGTTGTCAGAAGCAAAACGCAGATGTCCATCAGCGCCGCTCCATAGACGGGAATGGCCACCCACAGGGGCCTGCTCCGGCTGAGGCGAAAGGCGATGGCCGCTGCAAGGGTAAGGACCGTTCCGCCGATCCCCGCAGCCGGATAAATGATCTTTCCATTCCCCAAATCCGCCAGCCGACTGAATGCAGCCCAGGCTTCGGGCCCCAACTGACGCCAGGCGGGCATTTCAACGAGAGTCCTGTTAAAGCCGTCAGCCAAGGTTCCCAACAGAAGCGAAGTCACAATTAGCCAGAATGCAATTCGCAAAGGCTTCCGGTCGTCCATACGCTGCCCTCCGTATTCTTTCTCTATCTATACCTCGGCTCTCTTAGTATAGTCAACAAATCCGCAACCCGATCACACATAGCAGAGAAACGGCCGATTTCAAAAAAGCCTTCTCAGTCGCTCCGGCTTCGTCTAGAATGAAGCTATGTGGTTCGATGTATCCACTGCGATTGGGAGCACGAAAGATGTCGTTTGATCGTGAATTGCTCAAAGGCAGCACCTCGCTTCTGATACTCAGGCTCCTTTCCGAGCGCGACATGTATGGATACGAGATTATTCAGGAGGCGGCCCGCCGCAGCGATAATGTCTTCGAGTTCAGGGAAGGGACGCTTTACCCGGCGCTTCACCTGATGCATAAACGAGGCTATCTGCGCTCGGAGTGGCGCGTGGGCGAGACCGGAAAGCAGCGGAAATACTATGGATTGACCGCCGCCGGGCGAAAGGCGGCACGGCGCGGCGAGGAAGACTGGATTCTGTTCACAAAAACCGTGAATGCGATTCTCGCGAAGGCAAAGCCATGACACAGGGCCCCACCATCGTTCGACAGGTGATTTCTCTTGCCAAACTCCCAGGTGCAAGGCGCCGCCGCGAGGTGGAACGCGAGCTGCGCGAGCACCTCGAAGACATGGCCGAGGAAGCGCGTTCGCGCGGCTACGACGAGGCTCTTAGCGAGCGGATGGCCTCGACACGATTCGGCGACCTTATGCCGAATATCGTCAGGTTGAGCGACAACACCATCCCACGAATATTTGCCGCCGAAGCCCTCGGAGGCGCGGAAATATTCGTAAACGCTTCAGAAGCTGGAGATTATCTTGAACTCCACCCGGCAACCATCCAGAGGTTCGCTCGCGAGGGACGGATACACGGCACAGGATTTGCTGGCTTGGTATCGTGTCACTCCTTATCGCGAACCGGCCGACTGGGTCTTCGCTTCAAACAGCAGCCGTGCCGGAAAGAACCGCGGTAAGCAGCCACTTTGGTTGCAAACCGTCATGCGCTATCACATCGAGCCCGTCATCAATGAACTCGGCATCAAGAAACGTGTTTCCTGGCACACGTTCCGGCGCACCTATACGAGCCTTCTCCAAGCCGATCGAGAAGACGTCAAGGTCGTGCAGGAACTGCTGCGCCATGGATCGGCGAAGGTGACCCTGGATGTGTACGCACAGGCCCAGATGCCGGCCAAGCGGAAGGCGCAGCATAAGGTCGTGGAGATGGTACGTCCCGAAGCGCGCCAGAAAGCTCTCGCCATGGCGACTTAACTGGTCCCCAAACTGGTTCCCGGCAATTTCGAGGGATTTCCGCTAAGTATTTGATTTTTGTTGGCGTCCCCGACGAAATTTGAACCCGTGTCATCGCCGTGAAAGAACGTGGGCAAATCGCAACTCTAACATTTTAAAGGACAGCGGAGTGCATCGGAACGCATCGCAACGACCCTAACGAACGATTCTGCGGTCCCGAACTGGTCCCAGAATCACGGATCGAACTCACACGTGAGGGAAGGTTTTGCAAACCCCCACTAAGGCGTCGAAAAAAGTCTCTGTTTGTATTTGTTCTGAGTAAAACAGTATTGTGTTCACATTTTGTCCACTTTGACCTGAGGATTGACAATCGGGTTCGGAACCAAATTCTGACCTTTGAATTATGAGTCGGTTATAAGCCATTGATTCTAAAAAAGAATAAACAACCTCAACTCGGCCAAATCCGGCAAAATACAGCAGTGTCAGCAACCATCGTGCAACTGGCACAAGAGGTCAGCATGCCACTTGGACGTTACGAGGGAATACTAGGGTCTGTCATCAAATTAACCAGATGAGAGTGGCAGCGAAGTGAATGGCGGCCAAGAAATTTCTGGCGGTTTTGTCATAGCGAGTGGCAATGGCACGGAATAGTTTGAGTTTGGCG
>JBEKRS010000169.1:0-3945 GCA_049518535.1 Occallatibacter sp.
GCGCACACGCTCATCCTCGGAATGACCGGCTCCGGCAAATCGTATTTCTGCAACTTCATTCTGCAAAATGCACAGAAGTACGCGCCGCTGACATTCATCTTCGACATCGGCGGCAGCTTCCAATCGCTCACGTCCATCTTCGGAGGCTCGTATCTTAATGTCGGCCAGGAGGCGCGGGACTTCACCATCAATCCGTTCTCGCTTCCGCAGACCAAAGAGAACCTTCAATTCCTCTTCAGTTTCTTCCGCGTGCTCATTGAAGGAAACGACCAACGCTACCGGATCGACTTCAAGGAGGAACGCAAGCTCTGGGATGCCATCGAGCGGGTGTATGTTCTGGAGCCAGCGCAGAGAACTGTCTCGAACTTTGCGGACATCATCGGCGAGTTGAAGGAACGTCTGCATCGTTGGACCCGCGGCGGGCAGCATGGCTTCCTGTTCGACAACGCTGAGGACACGCTCTGCTTCAGCCGCTTTCAGACATTCAACTTCGCAGGATGGGGCGACGCACACGATGTGTTGGAGCCGTTGCTTTTCTATGTCCTGCATCGCGCCAGCAATGAAATCGCAGACGCGGCAAAGCTCGCCACCTTCAAGCTATTCCTGCTCGATGAAGCGTGGCTTTTTATCAAGAACGAGACCATTCGCAATTATGTAGTGCAGGCGCAGAAGACATGGCGCAAGCACAATGCCGCGATGATCCTTGCAACGCAGTCCATCAAGGAGCTTGAAGAGTCCGGCATGTTGCAGATCGTCTCGGAGAGCTGCCCGACGAAGATATTTCTTGCGAACCCGGAGATGAACCGGGACGTGTACCGGGAGGCGTTTCACTTGAACGACACGGAACTTGACCTGATTGCAGGTCTCGTTCCGCCAGGGCAGATGCTCATTCGCAAGGCACAGACCTCGAAGAAGGTCCAGTTGAACGTCGATTCAGTTTCTCATTGGATGGCGACTAACAATGCCCGCGACAACCTGAAGAAGAGCGAATACTTTGCGCGATATGGCATTGCCGACGGCTTGCGCCGGCTCGCCGAGGAACATCCCTTCCGGCCCCGGTCACAGGCCGGGTCACAAAATTCCAACCCCAAAGGAGCTGTTGCATGACAAGCAAATACATCTTCATCGCCGGGCTTGCCCTGGCTCTCTCTTCCCTTGCCGCCGTCGCGCAGGAAGCGTCGGCGCGCACTGTCCAGTACCACTCGCAGGACATCGTTTCCATTCACGCCAAGTTGAAGTACACGACATTGATCGAGGTTCCGCCGACCGAGAAGATCATGGAGGCCGCGACCGGAGATAAGGATTTCTGGATTGTCGATGTCGTCGGCAATTTCTGCTTTGTGCATCCAGCCAAGGCGGGCATCAGTTCCAACCTCAACCTGATTACCGACAAGGGCAATATCTACTCATTCACTCTTGAAGATGTTTCCACCACTTCCGCAGCGCCGGACTTGAAGGTGTTGATCGAGCCTGCCGACCGCTCCGCCATCGTCGCGGCCAGCAGCCTCCCGCAGTTCGTCCCTGCCGCTCAGCTTGAACAGAGCAGGCAGCAGCTCGCCGCGTTGCAATCGCACGTCGAGCAGGCCGTCGATGAATTCAAGAGCGCGTATCCGGTGCAGTTGAAGTTCGACTACACCTACAAGGAGAACGAAGCGCCCTTCGACATTCAGTCGATCTACCACGACGACAAGTTCACCTACATAAAGACCAATGCGCCCGAGAAGTTCAGCGTGTATGAGATGAAGGACGGAAAACCCAATCTCATCACTTATGACTTGCGTGATGGAACCTACATCATTCCGAAGGTCATGGATTCGGGGTACGTTGAGCTTGGCAAGAAGCGGATGGAGTTTTCGCGGAAGGGATAATCGCCATGATTGAGAACAACGTCATTCCACCCACAGGTTCATTGCCGGAGCCGGAGTTGCGCCAAGCGAAGGTCGATCCCAAGGGCGTCCTC
Source organism: Occallatibacter sp. (assembly GCA_049518535.1). Lineage (GTDB taxonomy): Bacteria > Acidobacteriota > Terriglobia > Terriglobales > Acidobacteriaceae > Telmatobacter. Next base: position 1,961 of record JBEKRS010000169.1, read on the forward strand.
CAGAAGCACCTGAAGTCCCTTGTCTATCTTGGCGCTGCGTTGCTGGTCATTGTCGCGGCGCTCTTCAGTTCGACAAACAAGAAGACGCCAGCGCAGCAGCAAGCGGTAAAGGGCCAGCCGCCGCAACCCACGCTCCAGGACAACACCGATAACAACGTGCAGGACTTGAAGAACCAGCTCAAGGCCGAACGCGACAGAGAGCGGCAGCAAGCAGCGGCCAATGGCCCAACTGCCGGCGATCCTGCGCTCGCGTCTGCGACACCCGCGCAGCAGGCAGCCGCCTCTGCCTATGGGCCGACTGGCACCATCGCGCCATGCTCCCCCGGCCAGCCCTGCCCGCAAGCTGGCTACGGGCAACCCAACAATGCCCCGCCCGTCCTTTCGCCGGAGCAGCAGCAGGCGCAGTTGATCGCGGCAAAGGAACGCGAGCGAGCCGACGAATCCCGCTTCGCTTCCAATCTCGTCTACTCGCTTGTTCCTGTGCAGGCACAGCAACAAGCGCCTCAACAATCGGCGACCCAATCTACCGCAACAGCACAGCGGCAGCAAGATAGTAATCTTGTTCCGCCACGCACGGCCGGTGAAGCACCGCCTGCGGACGGCGGCTATAAGCGCCCTGTGGAGGCAGACATTGATACGGCTGTGGGCCAGCCGTATCTCGTCTATGAAGGCGCTGTGCTCGACACGGTGCTGATGAATCGCCTGGACGGAGATGCTTCAGGGCCGGTGAAGGTACTTGTCTCGAATCCTCTGTATTCGCACGATCACCAGCACGTCATCATCCCGGAAGGCACTGTCGTTCTGGGCGAGGCCAAGAAAATCGGTTCCGCCGGCTTCGGCCAACAACGGCGCATGGCAGTTGTCTTCCATCGTCTGATTATGCCCGATGGCTATTCGGTTGATCTCGACCAGTTTCACGGTCTCGATCAGATCGGCGAAGAGGGGCTGAAAGACAAGGTCAACAATCACTACTTTGAAATCTTTGGAGCGTCTATCGCATTGGGTGTAATTGCCGGTGCAGGCGAGATTGCCCAGGGCGGCGGCACGATCAGTACCAGTGGCTCACAGGCTTTCACCACTGGCACCGCGGGCAGCGTCTCGCAGTCGGCAAACAGCATCCTGGACCGCTTCATGCAGATTCCTCCGACGATCACGATTCGGGAGGGGCATCGCGTGAAGGTCTACTTTACGCAGGATATGTTGCTGCCTGCGTATGAGAACCACAGAATCCCACAGACGTTCTAAGGAGCTTTCAATATGCGACTCAAAACTCTATTGCTTATCTGTGCAATTACCCTTGCAGGCTGCGAGAGCAAGGCAAAGAAGGTCGAGCGGTTGCAGGCGCAGTACAACGCTGAATACCCAGCCTATGCCAAGGATTGTTTGGACGAAGAGACCACAGGTTCCGCGAGAATGCTGACCGGGCAAAAGCTATCCAACGAAGAGATGGCAACACTCGAAACCAGAAAGAAAGAACGGGATGCCCGGTGCAAGCCACAGGCCGACCATCTTGCGGATATTCAGCGCCAGATTCTTGCGGCGCAGCAGTAAGGCCAGCTCGCCGCTCAACCACCACCAACGCAAACGAGAGGAGAACGCCATGAGAAAGCTGATCTTCCCCGCACTCGCCATCGGACTTGCGGCGGCTTTGCAACCCATCGCACACGCGCAGTTCGGCTCCGGGGTCGTATTCGATCCCACGCAATCCGGCCACGCCATCGTGCAGATCGAGCATGAAGAACAATCGCTTGCCAATGAAGCCCAACAGATCGAGAACGGAACAAAAATCTTCACCAACACCGTGAAGATTGCCACGACGGCGCTTCAGATGTACAACACCGTGCAGCAGCAATACAACCTCTACCATCAGATGATCCTCGCACCGAACATGCTCTACGAGCGGTTTCTGTCTCCTCGAAGCGATCTAATGCTGATGCAGCAGATCTCGAATACCTACGGTAATTCGATGGGCTGGCTCAATGCAT
>JBEKRS010000170.1:0-3869 GCA_049518535.1 Occallatibacter sp.
GGGAACAAGAGCGTCTGGTTGACCGTGTCCGGTAAAAAGTTCTGACCCATGACAAAATCGTAAATCCCGCAAACCCCAAAAAACGAGACCTCGGTCAATCTATGACCGACATACTCCTAGGCTCTGGCTTCTCGCTTGCGTCTTGCGACTCGTCGCGCTGCTGGCGCTTGGTTCCGATCATCGGAGCCAGAATCGGAATACCCTTCTGGCCCTTCTTAACGAATCGTCCAAGTTCGTTCCATGTGCGGATGCCCGCGACTTGCGTTGCATCGGGTCGATACAAAGCACTCACACACTACCCATGTTTCGTTGACGATTCACTATCCGCATCACCCGTTCTATGGCCAAACTGTAACTGTGGTGCGCAGGTCCGTTTCGTTCGGGCCGCATCAGGTACAGGTGGCTCTTTCGAGCGGCTATCAACTTGTGATTCCTGAGTGGATGCTGGATGAAGAGCGCTGCCAGGGGATGGAGATTGTCGCACATCCTACCGTGGCGCTGTCAGCGCTGATGGCGCTTCGTTCCCTCCTCGATGCGCAGCCGCCACTATTCTCTTTCAACTCCGGTCGGGTAGTTTCAGAAGCATCTTCGCTTGGAGGTGCTCATGAGTCTACCACGCCAGGGAATCTTTCTGTGGGAGATCCCCAACACGCAGAAGCTTCCGGAGGCAGTGCAGATACGGTGCCGGGAGTTACTCAGCCACTTGCTGCTTGCAGCCGTAAGCGGAACGATAGAGGAGGAAAACGATGAGCGAGAAGATACAGTCGATCCACACCGAGCGTGAAGCCTATGTGTATGTCCGCCAGTCATCGATGCAGCAGGTGCGCACACGGCTGGAAGGTCAACGGCGCCAGTACGATCTACGCGAGCGAGCTCACGCGCTTGGTTTTCAGCGTGTCACTGTCATCGACGAAGACCTGGGCCGTTCCGGCACTGGATCAGTCGAACGTCCTGGCTTCGGACGGCTGCTGACTGCAGTCTGTGCCGGCCATGTTGGTGCAGTGCTCGCACTGGAAGCATCGCGCCTCGCCAGGAACAATCGTGATTGGCACCATCTGATCGATCTTTGCGCCATGGCTGGCACGCTGGTCATCGATCACGATGGCGTCTATGATCCTTGTCTATTGAACGACCGGCTTCTGCTTGGATTGAAGGGGACCATGAGCGAATTCGAGATAAGTTTGCTCCGGCAGCGAGCCATGGAAGCCTACAGACAAAAGGTACGGCGCGGTCTTGTGCTGACGCAAGTTCCCGTTGGCTACATCCGCACGGAAAATGAAGGCATGGAGAAGACGCCTGATCGCCAGGTACAGGAAGCCATCGCGGGTATCTTCCGCAAATTTCGCGAACTGGGCAGCGTGCGCCAGGTAATGCTCTGGTATCGAGAAGAGAAGCTGCCTATTCCGGTGTTATCGCGCGCGTCCGGCAACCGCAAAGTGGTCTGGGCTGAGCCGGTTTATCCAACCATCTTCGGCATCCTCAAGAACCCCACGTATGCGGGCGTTTTCGTCTGGGGCAGGAAGCAGACCCGCACTTCCATCGTCGAAGGCCGCGCTCGTAAGACCAGCGGCCACGCTCGTCCGCAGGAACAGTGGGAGGTGGTGATTCCGGACCACCATGAAGGTTATATTACGTGGGAAGAGTTTATGCGCAACCAGAAACAGATCCGATCGAACGCGGGATGGAACGCGCGCATGGGGCAGACCCAGGGCGCAGCCCGAAACGGCCCGGCTTTTCTTGCAGGCTTGCTGCGTTGTAGCTGTTGCGGGCGCGCTCTGCAGGTGACTTATACGAACAGCAAGCTACACGGTCCGTTGCCACGCTACTGGTGTAGCGGAGATCGCGGCCGGCAGTTGGTGCGCTCCTGAATTACCTTCGCGGGAACACGCGTTGATCAGGAAGTTGCTGCAGAGGTTCTCGAAGCACTGCGGCCTGTCGGAATACAAGTGGCGTTCGACGCGCTCGAAAAGAGCCAGAGTCAGACAGATGAAAAGCAGCGCTCGCTTGACCTCGCTGTTCAGAAGGCGCGTTATGAAGCCAGCCGCATCGAGCGACAGTATCAGGCTACCGAGCCGGAGAACCGGCTTGTCGCAGCCGAGTTGGAGAAACGCTGGAACCACGCTCTGGTGCATGTCGCCGAGATGGAGCACGGTCTGGAGGAAGCGACCATCGCAGCACCTTCGTTGACTGCTGAACAACGAGAACAACTGCTCGCGCTTGGCGATGACCTGGAGCAGTTGTGGGATCATCCTAACTCTCCTGTCACCCTGAAGAAACGCATCCTCCGGACGGTCCTTGAAGAAGTCGTGGCGGATACAACCGATGATCCTCCCACCGTCCATCTCAAGCTGCACTGGGCCGGGGGCGTTCACACCGAGCTGACTGTACGCAAGAACCGAACCGGTCATCACGATCACGTCAACTCGCAAGAAGTAACAGAGCTGATTTGTGAGCTTGCTTTGGTTTGTGAAGATAGCGCAATCGTCTCCATCTTGAACAGACTGGGATACCGAACCGGCGTCGGCAACACATGGACAGAGAAACGCGTGCAACACGTTCGTCATACCAAGGGATTTCCAGCATGCCCGCCGCCGGAGCAACGTCGTTGGATCACCATGAAACAAGCTGCAACTGAGTTGAAAGTCAGCGATGCCGTTGTGCGCAGGCTGGTCGTACAGAAGACGCTACCGGCCAAACAAATCGTCAAGTTCTCTCCATGGATGATCGAGCGCGAGCATCTGAACCTTCCGGCTGTCTACAGAGCGGTTCGCCTGGTTCACACAGGTCGACGCGATCAATCGCGTATGACTAATGACGCGCAGACCCGGATGTTTCGTAATGGACAAGATCTACCGGGCGAAGTTTGATGATTTCCCAGCCACGGGCGTCAGCGGCTGGGTTGTTGCGGATTGTTTCTCTGCGTCGGTCTCGGCGCTGAGGGTGGCGATTGAATCGTTGATTGTCTTTGTCAATTCCTACGCTTTATAGTTGCTCATCGGTGCTTTTCTCCTTTGTATTTGAACTTAAGTGGGACGCTGTAGTTGCGAACAACTATGCCCTGGCCCACGCCAGCGTGGGTAGCAAGAGCAAGGGGAGGGGAATTACTCAGGGCTCGTAGCGAAGCAGAGCGTTTCAGCTGACATTCGGATTTCGGTGACTATATTGTTGCTTAGTTAATAAATATCGCGTGCTTGGCTATAGCACCGACATAAAAGCAATAGCACCCTTGACACCAATTCTTGTCGGATGCTAGAAGAGATGGGTTAATAATTATGTTCCAAGTAAGGTGTGAAGATGGAACTATTCAAATCACGAATCGATAAGAAGCTTCTTTGTAGCATCGCTAAGGCAGCCCGCCTTCTTGTCCTTATCGTTGTCGGGCTAGTATGGGTGTCTTTCCCACTTTGCGCCCAGACGGCAGGTCCCGACGCCACGCCCGTTCCTGGGGCGGGGCATGACTATATCGGCCTGATAAACGAAGTCGACCGGTTCAGTCAGTGTTCGCATCAATGTTCCGGTTCCTCCAGGTCGAGAGCTGATTGTTCCATTTGGTTTCGGGTACGACTCCAATATGGAGCATCGCCTTGCATCGCCTAACCAAGCCTCAGAGGTAATTTCTGGTACAGGGTATTTGACGGGCGGCGGATGGCGTTACCTCCTTCCCACGCTGGGCTTTAGCTACAATACAATAAACTGGAATGCCAACGCCGGTGGTTACATCATCCAGTACCAGTGCTCGTCCAACTCTAAGTTACTTTGCCAAGTTGTCGGCGTAGGCTGTGGGCGTGAGGCTGGCCAACTCGCGGATGGAGCGATCTGCCAGGCCGGGCAACACGTCGGCCAGATATTTGCGGATGGGGGCGCCCAGC
>JBEKRS010000171.1:0-3825 GCA_049518535.1 Occallatibacter sp.
TTCGCCAAACTCAAACTATTCCGTGCCATTGCCACTCGCTATGACAAAACCGCCAGAAATTTCCTGGCCGCCATTCACTTCGCTGCCACTCTCATCTGGTTAATTTGATGACAGACCCTAGATCGTCCGATAGGGAAGTTTGTTTCACAGAAACGTGTTCATCTAGATAGCTGGGAAGATTGAATAAAAGAGATGAGTAAAAACATGAACAGGCATGTAACAATGGCTCGTGCCATCCAAAATGCAGTTGTGTTGGCGGGGCTCATGCTGATAGCCGTTGCCTCTCTCCCTGCTGAGCAGCCCACAGCACCCCAGGGCGCCGGGCAGTCGGAACATGATTCCAATCTCTCGGTGAATGTTTGTGATCCTTCCACACTGGGTTCTCCGTACATCCCGGTCGATAGCTGGGTCTATTCAGCCGTGCTACGGCTCTACTCAATGGGTTATCTCGATCGTGTCTATCTGGGAATGCGCCCCTGGACGCGAGCCAGCCTCAGCCACATGCTTGAAGACACCGATGCCGAAATAGAGGATGCGAATACTTATGAGGACTCGACTGCGGACGAAGCGCAGGATATTTACGCTACTTTGATCCGCTTTTTGCACTACAACGCCGGAATGCAATGCCTCACTCATCAGGGAAACTCTCACATCGAGTCGGCCTATACGGTCGCTCGCACGATTAGCGGCACCCCACTACGCGACAGCTTCCATCTGGGGTCAACCATCATTAACGACTACGGCCGTCCCTTCGAGAATGGGATCAATAACTACTCCGGCGCCAGCGGCTATGCAATTGCGGGCCGGTTTACTTTATATATGCGCGGCGAGTTCCAAGGCGCGCACTCGACTGCCGGCTACTCACAAGTATTGGCCCAAGTTCTCAGTAGCGGTGACGATACCACTTACACCGACCCAACCACTCAAGTGACGAACTATTTCCTTTCACAGAACACGATTCCAATGGGACCGATCGCCGCCACCGCCGATGGGCGATTCATCGAAGCTTATCTCTCGGCCCACGTCCTCAACCACGAAGTCTCCTTCGGTAAGCAGGACAACTGGCTCGGGCCGGGGTCGGGTGGCGGTATGGCCTACTCCAACAACGCAGAAAACATCTATTCCTTCCGTATCAATCGCATTGAGCCGCTCTACATTCCGCTTCTCTCTAAGATATTGGGGCATTTCCGCTACGATTTCATGGTCGGATCGCTCTTCGGACACACTTACATGCCAAATCCGGCGTTTCTCGCCAATCCTTCGCCAACCTTGCCCAACGTTATTAATCCCGGCAATCCCTGGGTGCATGTCGAAAAAGTCAGCTTCAAGCCAACGCGTGACCTCGAATTCGGCTTTGAACGCACGGTAATCTGGGGAGGGCACGGTCATGAGCCTGTTACCCTCCACACGTTCCTCCACAGCTTCTTCAGTTTTGACGCCGTCACTTCCGCTGTAAAATACACTGCTCAGGACCCCGGCGCCCGCTTCGGCGCATTCGATTTCACCTATCGTCTCCCTTTCCCACGCAATTGGCTAACTCTCTACACCGACTCCGAGGCGCATGACACAGTCAGTCCGCTTTTCAAACCACTACATGGTTGCTTTAGGCCAGGTCTTTATCTCTCCCACGTCCCCAATATCCCCAAGCTTGATTTGCGCGTCGAGGGAGTGGATACAGATTCCTCCGTTCCAAGCAGCGCCACCTATCTAGGCAGCATTGGAGGGCTCTATCAGTACTGGGAGGTGATTCAGAAACAAGGCTACACCAACCATGGCCAGCTCCTCGGGGACTGGATCGGGCGGGAGGATAAGGGCGGCCAGGGGTGGATCACCTATCATCTAAGTGGCAACGAATGGCTCCAGGTAGGGGTCCGCAATCAGAAGGCCTCCAAGGATTTTATTCCCGGTGGCACGACATTGAACGATATCAACTTCCAAGTGGTCAAGCGCGTCGGCAAGGACTTTGAGGTTAACGGCAGGTTCGCCTTGGAGCACTGGAGAGCTCCCATTTATCTCCCCACCCAGCAGACGGTAGCTACTACGAGCATCCAGCTCACATGGTTTCCAGAGTGGAAGATCAGATTCTAGAATTGCATAAGAAAGGCCGCGGGGGAGGATTTGCAACGCTGAATTTCTCCTACATTAGGGAATTAATTCTGCTATGAACAAAGGGTCGCGGCAGGGACTGTCTGCACATACAGTCCCTGCCGCGACCCTTTGTTCGCTCGCGACCGCCAATTGCTGTGCACGAATCTAACGTCCCCTTGCAATTCCACTCTCATCTCTAATACTACAGTTGTAGATGATAAACTGGGGGCGCTCCGGGAAGTGGTTCTCCGGGCTGCGTAATGGAGAAGCGACTATCTGGTTGGAAGGGTGAGTTGTTGCGGTGCCATGACCGCATCGCGGGGTTGTTTGCGCGCTCGGAAGCACGCGAACGCAGTCTCGCTTACCTGCGCGGCTTGCTGAGCCACTGTGAGCGGAAGAACGGCTGGCAGTTGGCCGAGTGGATGGGTGAAGCGGCACCTTATCGCGTACGGCACCTGCTGGACCGGGCCTGTTGGGACGCAGATGCGGCACAGGATCAGCTTCGCGGTTACGTGCTGGAAGAGTTGAGCAGTCCGGATGCGGTGCTGATCGCCGATGAAACGGGTTTTGTGAAAAAGGGCGAGCATTCGGTCGGCGTCAAGCGCCAGTACACCGGTACGGCGGGGCGCATCGAGAATAGTCAGGTCGGCGTGTTTCTCTGCTACACTAGCGACAAGGGCGCGGCGTTGGTGGATCGTGAGTTATATCTTCCTGAAGATATGGACTGCCGATGACGAACGTCGCCGCGACGCGGCCGTGCCGGGAGAGACAGATTTTGCCACTAAGCCAGAGCTGGCACGGCGCATGGTCGAGCGTGCGTTGCAAGCTGTCGCCCCCTGTAAATGGGTAGCAGGTGATGAGGTTTATTGCAACAACAGCAAACTGCGCCAGTGGCTGGAAGCGCGGCGATTGGGTTAAGTGCTGGCCGTCGCCTCGGATCAGCGAATACGGTGGCCCGATCACGAACAGCGACGCGTCGATGCAATTGCACGGGGTTTGCCGAATCTGGCCTGGGAGCGGGTTTCCGCAGGGTCGGGCAGCAAAGGAGAACGCCTTTACGACTGGGCTCTGATCCGTGGTTGGCGAGAGAATGGTTGGAGCCACGGGCTGCTGGTGCGGCGCAGTATCGAAGAGCAACCTGAGCACGCCTACTACTGGTTTTACGCGCCCAGGCGCAAAGCCACACTGGAATTGCTCGTGCGTGCGGCCGGTTAACGCTGGCAGATTGAGCAAGCCTTCCAGGCCGCCAAGCCTGGGGTCCCCACAGACAGGTCTTTGTCCGCGGGGTGTAAAGGCGAATGCGGGCTGGATCACTATGAAGTTCGCCACTGGCAAGGCTGGTATCGGCACACTACCCTGGCCATGCTGGCCCACGCAGTTCTCGTCATACTGCGCGCACGGGGAGAAAAAAACTCCCGCCGGGCAGGTACCGCTTAGCGTCCTTGAACTACGTCACCTGCTCACCGACCTTCTCTGGCGCGGATGGTACGGTATTGAACATCTTCTCCACTGGTCGCGATGGCGAAGACGGCACCAGTTTCATGCTCTGCGATGCCACTACCGAAAGCGCAAATCGCCACTGCTGGTCTTCTATCTAGTCGATCCTGAAAAAGTCGTTTTCAGGCATACGGGGATCGATTTTGAAGGGATTGATCCGCTTGCAGTGCTGGAATCGGGTCCCAGATGCGCATCAGCAAGCGCAGAAAAAGGAGCCAAAAAGCTCCGAGGAGCTTGTGG
>JBEKRS010000172.1:0-3813 GCA_049518535.1 Occallatibacter sp.
CCCGGATTCTCCTTGAAGTGTGCTTGGCGGCTCACCTCTCGGAGTTTCTTGGATGGACTCCCGCAAATGTCAAACTGCTACTGCCACCCCGGCAAAGCCGGGGGAACTCCCGTTTGATTAGAACGCTGCTGGTGATGAAATGAGACGATCCAATCGATGCATCTTGATCCTCGGTCTGACTGCCTTCGCGGCGAGCGCAATGTTCGGTGCTGGTGCGCAAGAGCCGGGACAGAATCAACCGCCCCCGCAGCAAGTGCCTGCATCCGCGCAGCGTTACCAGACGGAGAACCCCGAACAGTTACAGCAGCTGGTCGCGCCAGTCGCCCTGTACCCAGACTCTCTCGTCGCGTCTATCCTGGCCGCGTCAAGCTATCCATCGGAGATTGCTGGAGCCAATGATTTTCTAACGGCGCACCAGAATTTCACGCCGGAGCAAATTGCGTCCGATGCGGACAAACAGTCCTGGGCTCCCGCTGTCAAGTCCTTGTTGGCTTTTCCCCCAGTGGTTCGAAATCTGGCCTCAAACCTCTCCTGGACCTCTGAACTCGGCGATGCCTACTACAATCAGCCTTCCGATGTAATGAATGCGATTCAAGAGATGCGCCGTGAAGCCAGGAAACACGGAGCGCTGAAAAGCAACGACCAGATTAAGGCGATTGATAAGCACGGCTACATCACCATTGACCCGAAAGATCCCGACTCCCGTACCGTCTACCTGCCGGCATACGATCCCTGGCTCGTCTACGGTTATCCGATCGCTCCCTGGCCGGGTTGGGTAGATGTTCCCGGCGTGTGGTGGGACGGCCCCGGAGTTTACTTCGGTATCGGTTTCGGTCTCGGACCCTTTTGGGGATTCGGCTGGGGCTGGCCTTACTGGGGCTTGGACTGGTGGGGACGTGGAATTTTTTGGCATGGGGCACCCTACTGGCGCGGTGGCCCGGCTTTCTTTGATCGCGACCGCTTCTATCACGGCGATCCTGGCTTTGGTTCTCGTTCCGGGGTAGACGAGCGCGGCGGTCGCGGGTTCGACGGCCGCTCGCCCGGAATCCGCTCCGGTGCCTTCAGCGGCCTCAATCATGGAGGCGCAACCAGAGGGTTTTCCGCCCGTGGCCAGAGCAGTTTCGGAGGCGGATTCCATGGCGGAGGCTTCGGTGGCGGCGGGTTCGGCGGTGGCGGCTTCCACGGCGGAGGCGGCTTCCACGGCGGAGGCGGCCGACGTTAGCGCGGCTCGGCGCCGGTTATTCGGCCGTACTTCAGGCGTTTTGAAAGACTTTTGATTGGCCTTGGAATACTCCAGCAAGGGGAAGAATTTATGTTGCGCAATGTAAAGCAGATTTGGCGATCCTCGTTGGTGACGCTGGCAGCTGTGCTGCTCGGCACCTTCCTCGTTGTTTCCGGTCGCTCTCCAGCGCAGAGCACGTCCTCGCAGAATTCACCCGCCGTGCATACCTCGGCTTCTCAGGCCGCATCCTCGCCGCGGTCCCGGGCGCAGCGAAAAACATTTCTTTCCGCGCAGGAGGCTGCCGACGCTCTGTACATTGCCGCCAAAAAGCATGACGAGAGCAGCCTGCTAGCTATCCTCGGTTCCGACGCTCTCGACATTGTCGAATGGACTGACAATTCTGCCGATCGCAACGCCGAAGACGATCAGTTCGCCAAGAAATATGAGCAGATGCATCGGCTGGTGAAAGAACCCGACAACGAAACCACACTCTACGTCGGCGCCGAAAATTGGCCCTTGCCTATCCCCATTGTCGAGCGCGATGGCTCATGGCATTTCGATTGCTCCCTCGGCCGCCGCGAGATCCTATATCGCCGCATTGGCGAAAACGAGATGAACACCATCGACGCCCTACGTGGCACCTTCGACGCCGAAAATCAGTACTATACGAATTCAGCGGAAGCGGGCACGAACGCCGTCGAGAAATACGCGCAGCGCCTCACCTGCAGCCGAGGTCAACATGACGGCCTTTTCTCTCCAGCCAACGGCAGCGATAACGACAGCAATGCCATCGGTCCCTATCTCGCCCAGGCCTGCTACGACCTTTCGGATCGCGAGCCGTTCCATGGCTACTTCTTCCGCATTCTCACGGCGCAAGGTCCCCACGCGCACGGTGGCGCGCGCAATTACATTGTCAATGGAAAGATGACCGGTGGATTCGCCATCATAGCCTTTCCCGCTGCGTACCGATCTTCCGGCGTAAAAGCCTTCATCGTCAGCCAGGATGGCCGAATCTTCGAGAAAGACCTAGGTCCTAGAGCAACGCATCTTGCGGCAGCCATGAAAAGTTATGACCCCGACGGCACCTGGACACTCGTTCGCCGAGACGAATTTCTAAATGACCAAGTAACTCCGTAGTCTGCTGTATTTAGCGAGCTGATCAAACGGAGCATAGGCCGTTCTGCGTACAATTATGTTCTCCTTCAGTGGATCGAGCCTGCTAAGCAACTTTCTGGCGATCCCAAACGCAGCATTATTGTGTGCGGCTCAGCGCCTCCGGTTGCTATACGGTTGCAAGCAGCTTTCACTTTTTTCCTGCTCCTCCACGATCAGGTGAGGAGAGCCGGCTCGGTTAAGAAGCGTTGTCCAGAATTTGGTCCAATTGTGCGCCGAAAAGGCTCTGATTTCTCCTCTCGGCTGCTCTCTACTCCATTGATTGCATTTATGCTCCAGCCTTTACCATTCGGCTGTTAGCCGAAGTGTTGTAGGTGCGAGTCCCTATCCTTGGAAACCGATTTCGTTTTCGAAGGACGAAATCAGCTCTTCTGCTATGCGAGAGAGAGCAAGGAAGGTGTTGAGCCCGACTGCAGTTGGTTGTTGAAGCCCGTCTGGACAGCAAGCCATGACGACCATCTCTAAACGCTCGAACACGTCGTTGATGTACCACTCTTCCCTCAGTATCTTGGCCTCCGATCGGTCAGCCGTTCTATCGAGCAATACGGGCAATCGAGATGTTAACGAAGCAAGTCGGAGAAGGGGGTCCGGTCTCGGTCGCTGGGTTGAATGAGTTTTTTGCTCTGAGAAACGAAGTGCCACTAAAACTGCCACTTGTGTTTTTCGATTTCCTCAAATCATTGAATTTTAAGAAGATAGGGGGAAGGCGCACCAGACTTAGGAAAAAGCACAGGTCTGGGACGAGGTCGGCAGGGCAGAGGTCGCGTGTTCGACGGTAACGGAATTGATCGGGGGCAGCGCTCCTCAAGTGCTCGGGTAACCTCGCCTCCAGGTGTCTGAGGCGCAAGGATCTATTCTAATGATCGTTCTGTCCACGACCGGGTTCCCAGAAGCGGCGAGGCCAGTCGACTATCGGGACGTTGGTTGCGCTTTCAGTTTTTGGCGAGGAACTTCGCCGAATTACACGCCGAAAAGAAGCGTCTACTTACCGGCCCTGCAGAATTCTCCATACTTTGTCTGCAAATCAAGGGTGGGCTGGTTCGCTACATCTCCATTTCCCTGTGGCTTGCACAGGCCTACGTCTGAAATACTGCAGAGGCGCTTCAGAGTGCTCTTGCACCAAGCGGGGAAGTCCGAGGGTTGGAGTTCTGGGAATTTCAGGCAATGATTGTACAGTGGCTGTACAGCAGATTTGGAAATCGTGGCATTCTCTGCATTGCTGGCATTCTCGGAATCAATAAGTTGAGTGTTTTCAATGTGAGTGGCGGGTTCGACTCCCGCCGCCTCCACCATACTTAGTCGATCCTGAAAAAGTTGTTTTCAGGCATACGGGGATCGATTTTGAAGGGATTGATCCGCTTGCAGTGCTGGAATCGGGTCCCAGATGCGCATCAGCAAGCGCAGAAAAAGGAGCCAAA
>JBEKRS010000173.1:0-3540 GCA_049518535.1 Occallatibacter sp.
CGCTTCAAAGGCGTGCCATCGTAAAACACGCCCCACTCCGACAAACAGATCCCATACCGCGCTACTGGGCAGATAGACACTGCGGTTCTTCCACAATCGCTATGAGCGACACACTCCTAGGGGCCGGCCAGTTCTGCACTGGTGGCAGGGCCGCCGTCGCCGCTAAAACCGCTGATGCCATCGCCGGCAACAGTATTGATGATGCCCGTGGAGGCTATCAGTTCGCGAACCACGAAGTTGTCGAAATCGGAGATATAGAGATTTCCGGATAAATCGATGGCGATGGTTTCCGGGAAATTGAGCGTGGCGCTGGTGGCCGGGCCGCCATTTCCGGCGTAGCCAGCTGCCCCCGTGCCGGCGATGGTTGTGATAATGCCTGAACTAGCTTTGACCTCACGAATGCGGTTGTTGCCGCTGTCCGCGATGTAGATGTTTCCGGAAGCATCCAGCACCATACCATAAGGACCATTCAATTCGGCGCTGGTGGCCGCGCTGCCATCCCCACTATAGCCGGCGGTTCCATTGCCGGCGACCGTCGAGATATAGCCCGTGGAAACGGTAATCTTCCGAATGCGCTCGTTGCGAGAGTCGGAGAAGTAGATATTACCTGAAGCGTCCAGCTTGACCGCCTCCGGGTAGCTCAATTCGGCGCTGGTGGCCAGGATAACCTTCCACCATTCCCTTCACGGATCGATTCGCCATATGAGATCGATGCACATTACGGCGTAAAGCGCACGACGGAGTGGGTTGGCTACAAGGTGCACTTCACGGAGATATGCTCCCCTGGCGTGCCGCATCTGATTACAGATGTCGACACCACTGCAGCGCCCGCCTCGGACGCAGCGTATGTAGCAAGGGGACAGAAGGAGCTCGCAAAGCGCGATCTATTGCCCAGCCGTCAGTTTGTTGATGGTTCCTATGTTGGTAGTCAGATAGTTCTGGAGAGCCAAAAGAAGCACGGTATCGAACTGATCGGCCCCGTGAAGCAGAATGTCCATCATATTCAGATCAAGAGCGGCTATGATCTGAAGGCATTCAAGATCGATTGGGATAGCCACTTTGCGATCTGCCCTCAAGGCAAGAAGAGCAGTGGTTGGTGGACGCATACTGGCCCAACGGGCCGCTTGACCTTCCATACCAAGTTTTCCCGGACGGATTGCGCTGTATGCAGCGTCCATAAGCTATGCACGAAGAACGCTGAGAGGAATCCGCGGAAGCTGGTACTGCTTCCTCGCGAGGAGCATGAGTGGCTGGTGGCCAACAGAATTAAGCAGCGGACACCGGAGTGGAAGCAACTTTACAACATGCGAGCCGGAATCGAAGGGACCTTCTCGCAGGGCGTCCGATCCGTCGGACTGCGGCGGTCGCGGTATCGAGGCCAGCCCAAGACTCATTTGCAGAATATCGCCGTCGCCTGCGCCATCAATCTGCAGAGGCTGACCGACTATTGGGCAGGAGTGCCTCCGGCAGCGACACGAACTTCCGCCTTTGCCCGGCTAGGACAATGGGTTATGTGACCGATTTCGCCAACGGTATCCCTTACTGTCCGCATCCCCGCTCTTTGCGGACGCAGATCAACGTCTCATTCCCGCAGGCTCCTTGGTCGGCTGCACTATTTCCGAGCCCAAGCTGTCGTCCAGAAACACCGCCGTCGGCGACCCGGTCCTGTGCCAGGTCGGCCACTCCGAGCGCTACGGCCGCTCCGTTCTTCCCTATAACAGCTTCCTCGTCGGCCGCTTCGAGGACTACAAAGATCCCGGCCACTTCGTCGGCAAAGGCTGGATGCAGTTGAAGTTTGACCGCATGGTCATCGAGCCCAACACCGTTATTCCCATTGACGCTCGCGTTGTCGATGTACCCGGTTACCGCGTCGACAACCAAGGCCGCATCATCGGCAAAGGCCACGCCGCCCGCGACATCGTTCTCTGGACCTTACCTGTTCTCTGGCCCGTCGATCTAATCATGCTGCCCATGCGCGGTCCTCGCCCCACATTGAAAGAGGAAACGCGCCTCACCCTCAAAATCATGGATGATCTTGCCGTCCCCGAAACCGCGCCGGCCAACCAGGACATTTATGGCCTCACCCACCGCACGCCTTCTGCAGAAAATGAACCGCCGCCCGCCCCGGACCAGGAACCTGAGCCTCAAGCCTCTTACGCGCCTCAGCCCAGCCCGCAACCTCAGCCTCCGGCGTATGCCTACACTCCGCCTCCACCGCCCATCATTGTGGCTCCGCCCGTGGCGTTCTACGGCTATGGTCCCGGCTTCTACGGTGCCCGAGCTTACGCTCCTGGCCCCTATGGAATGCGTGCCTATGCTCCCCCACGCGCCTATGGCTACACCGGACATCGAACCTACGGTTACGGCTCTGCTCCTCGTGCCTATGCCGGCACCGCCGCTCCGCGTGCCGGTTACGGCAACGGCCGCCCTGCCGTCTCCGCTCGTTCCGGAATGGCCAACAACGGTTATCATCGTTAGTTTTCCGAGCTGAGGCAACAGATTCATCTTCAAGCTCGACCTTCTTCATTGATTAGTCCTGATATGGTCGCCATGGCGACTGGAATCTCGTGCTCTCCCGCCGGGCAGGGGTCCGAGGAAGCTCGTGAAGCCTGCGGCGCTTTTCAGGATGACTCCGCTTAAATCGCCTTCACCATTCTCTGGAGATTGCGACATCCTCTATCTTGTGATTTGGGAGAAACAGCAGGTGAAGGCGAAGCTTTTGTCCTCCTGCGATCACATCATACTCTGTAGTTGTTAGGCCATCGATGGTCTGCGTATGAGCTAGCGAGAACGACTCTACGGCTCCGAGAGGAGTCAGACTTGATCTGCACTCGCGCAATTTCATCGGCGTTAGGTACTGCTTGAGATCTGGACTCAATGCGGTTTCGTCAAGGTTCCCACTCTCCAGACCAACGAAGATAGTTTGAGCGAGCTTCTCGTCAATTGACGGGGGCATAAGCAAATAGATCAATTCGTTCGCGATCTTTAGATAGGTGGATGTGACATTCGTATTCGTCAGAACGACGATGGCCAGCGATTGATCGGGATAGATCATGTTCACCGCCTGAAAGCCAAGCCCTTCGCCGGTGTGGTAATAGCGAGTAATGCCCAGATCGTGGAAGACAAACAAACCGAGAGCGGACGGATACGTCGACGCGTCGGCAAGGTGCGCGAGCGTGATCTCTTCGTCAGCCTGTTTTGGAGGCAAGACTTGCCGATGCAGAAAAGCAACCTCCCAAAGCGCAACATCCTGTGCGGTAGTGACTACCTGCCCTGAGCCTAACGACCAACCCGGCCCTTCGTACGCGGCTGGCTCCAAACCCGCGAGCGCGGTCTGCGTGTAGCCGGTTGCGAGTGCAGTGCTGCCATCTGGGATGGTATCCAGGTCGATGGTTGCGTCCATATGCAGAGGCGCGAAGAACGTATGCATTCGGGCAACCGCATGGTTGACGGCTGCGGCGAGTCGGGGATAAGTTACTTTGCCAAGTTGTCGGCGTAGGCTGTGGGCGTGAGGCTGGCCAACTCGCGGATGGAGCGATC
>JBEKRS010000174.1:0-3502 GCA_049518535.1 Occallatibacter sp.
GCGGATTAGTTACCGACCCGAGCCACGCAGTCATCGCTGGAGCCAAGGTCACACTCGTCGACGAAGCAAGACATGTTACGCGCATCGCAGTCTCGGATGGCGCCGGTATCTACATCTTTAGCAGTGTTGACCCTGCCAGCTATCAAGTATTGGTTGAGGGCCCTGGTTTCAAGCGCTTCGAACGTGGCGGCATTGAGGTCGGCACACAACAGTCCGTGACGGTAGACGTAACGCTCGAACTCGGCGATATTTCACAAACCGTCGAGGTATCGGGCGGAACGCCGCTGCTCGACACAACCAACGGTTCAACCTCGACAGCACTGGAAGAACAGAAACTCCTTGACCTGCCAGTCTCGACTAGCGATGGGCGTAATCAGTACACGGTTATCAATATCTCGCAAAATGTATTGCCCGTGATCCGCGGCTCAGGATTCATCGACCAGAGCGACACATCGACAGTGTCCATTGCAGGCAGTCCAGAGGCTACCAATCAATATCTGATCGACGGCGTGCCTATCACCGACACCGTCAACCGGCCCACAATCATTCCCGCCACAGAGGCTACCCAGGAACTAAAAGTCCAGGTAACTACCTATGACGCCGAAGTGGGACGAACCGGCGGCGGCGTCTATAACACGCTGCTCAAGTCGGGCACCAACAACCTTCACGGATCGCTCTACGGCGTAACCAGCCAGTCGATCTTCAACGCCAACGACTTCTTTGCCAATCGCGCAGGCGTCCCGCGTCCCAATACTCCCTTTTACAGTTATGCTGGCTCGATCGGCGGCCCGGTGATTGTTCCTCGCCTCTACCACGGAAGAGACAAGACGTTCTTTTTCCTTGCCGAGGAAGGATTCACCGAAAGCAATTTCCTGCGACAAAGCTTCCAGGTTCCAACCGACCTCGAACGCGCCGGCGATTTCTCGCAAAGCTACGTGTTAAATGCCAATGGCACGCACGT
The DNA here is from genome assembly GCA_049518535.1 of Occallatibacter sp. Lineage (GTDB taxonomy): Bacteria > Acidobacteriota > Terriglobia > Terriglobales > Acidobacteriaceae > Telmatobacter. The sequence goes on from JBEKRS010000174.1 coordinate 962, forward strand.
CCCGGTCACAATCTATGACCCCAAAACCAGGCAGCCGATCCCTGGCAACAATCTCGCGAATGCGAGCATCCCCATCAGCACGGTCGGACAAAATATCCTCAGTTACTTTCCCCACGCCAAGTCGCAAGACCTGCCAACAGGAGCATATAACTATGATGCGGCGGTGCCGGGTCCGGCAAATCGCGGCCATGAGTTCGTTGGCAAACTCGATCATCAGTTCTTCAAGTGGTGGGCATCGAACGTCTCCTACTTGCACTACTTTTGCTTGATTCCCTTTGGCAATGCTTTGGGAACCGTACCGGGATCGGAGTCCATCACCTATAACCGCCACGTGGACGCGACAAATCTGAATAACATTTTCACTCTCAATCCCACCACGGTGCTGAGTGTGCGCTTCGGATTCAACCGCTTTCCCAATGTCATACTGCCGCTAAGCAACGGCTTCAGCCCAACCACGCTCGGACTGCCCGCATATAACTACCAGCTCAACTTCTTTCCCCCGGTCAATGTCACCAACTTCACCTCTCTGAGCGATTCGACGGCAACCAGGGACTTTTGGTATTCCAGAAACCTGTTCACCCAGATCGCCAAGGAGCTCGGCAAACATAGCATCAAGGCGGGCATCGATTATCGCTCCATCGACCTGTCCTTCACTGATTTTCAAAGCGCTCCAGGGTCCTTCAATTTCACCGGCAACTTCACAGAACAGACGCCCAATACACCCAATGGAGGTGCCTCGGGCAGCGCCATTGCCGACCTGCTTCTCGGTCTGCCGACCAGCGGCCAGATTGAGGAGTCGCAGCGTTTTTACCAGTACATCAACTACTGGGGCGCCTACGTGCAGGACGAATTCCGAATCTCGAAGAAGCTGACTCTCGATCTTGGTTTGCGCTACGAATACGAGACCGGCCTCAAGGATTCGAATAACAACGAAGTCGTTGGATTCAATCCCACCGTCGCCAGCCCGCTGTCGAGCATTGTTCCGGGGACAGTCGGCGGCCTTGAGTATGCCGGCACGGGTGGACGCAATGAAACCGGTGAACTCTCCAAGCTCAAATTTGCTCCGCGTTTTGGATACTCATACGCGCTTGGACAAAAAACAACGATTCGCGGCGGTTTTGGAGTCTTCTATTCGCCTTTGCGTTACGATGCCACTGCCGCTCTTCAGACGGGATTCACCACCGAGACACCGCTTACCTCAAGCAACGATGGCGATGTCACGCCAGCGCCTGGTTTCTCGCTCAACAACCCGTTTCCCACAGGGCCGCAAGCTCCCACTGGAAACGTCAACCGCCTGCTTACCGGCATCGGCGACCCGATCGCGGCCTACAGCGAGAACATCAAGTCTCCGGTCATCTATCAGTTCTCTACCGGTGTTCAACACCAGTTGGCCCACAACACGATTCTAGAGGTGGACTACGTGGGATCGCGCGGGCATCACCTTCTCCCCTCGCCGCAAGGCGGCGGAAGCGCCTCGCCTGCTGGCGGAGGCCGGACGAATATCGATCAACTAAATCCCTCCTACTTTTCGCTTGGAGAGTCGGCGCTCAATGCGCCCACTGCCAATCCGTTCTATCAGCCTGGGGGGCCAGGATTGATCGGCCAACAGGAGGTACCCTACTATCAACTACTTCTGCCCTTCCCTCAATTCGCTTCGGTCAATGTAATTACGACCGACAGCGCATCGAGCTATAACTCGATCGCGGCTCGCGTGGAACGGCGTTTCTCGAACGGAGTAAGCTTCCTCAGCACTTACACCTGGTCACGGAATCTTGATGGCTCTTACGAGACATCAAGCCCATCCGGAGGCTCAAACCCCGGTCCGCAGAATATCTACGACCTGAAATCGGAGTGGGGACGCTCTTTCATCGATGTTCCTAATCGCTTTACTCTTGCCGGTTCCTATGTTCTTCCGATCGGAAGAGGCAAGAGATTCCTGAACGATGCCGGACGGTGGAATTACGTGATCGGCGACTGGCAGCTAAGTGCTGTGACCTACTACGAAAATGGATTTCCACTGGACATCACCCAAAATAACCAGAATAGCTTGTTCGGAGCGGCGGTCCAGCGGCCCAACATCAATCCCGGCATCAGTCAGAAGACACCCGGCTCTCTCTACAGCCGGGTCAACGGTTATATCAACCCAAGCGCTTTTACCGCGGTGAACGAATTCCAGTTTGGCAACGAATCCAAAGCCGACACTGCGCTGCGTGGGCCTGGTTCGGGCACCGGCAACTGGGATGCAACGCTGATCAAGACCGTCTCCGTCAAAGACCATGTGAATTTTGCTTTCCGCGCGGAGGCCCAAAACATCCTCAACCATCCCTGGTTCGCACTGCCGAACGCAACTCTGGGCAGTTCGACCTTTGGCCAGATAACCTCCGATTACAACACTCCCCGCCAAATCCAACTGGGAGGACGCATCACGTTTTAGATTGAAAGTGAAAGGCCGGTCGCGCGAAGTCTTGCGCGGCCGGCCCTTCAGTCTTTAGCTACGAGCGTTTTGCTGTTCATTCCCGGAGTGAACCGGATCGGCAACGA
>JBEKRS010000175.1:0-3455 GCA_049518535.1 Occallatibacter sp.
GGAGGGTGCGTACTGCAGCTACCTTCATCCTATTTCCCAAGAGCTTGCGCATGACGTGCAATCCTTTCAAATAGCTAAATTCGTGTCGTGTCTGGCTGGCTCTAGTCGAAGGCGCCAGGTTAGTCATCCCCTTTCCCGTCCATCTAAGGCGATTCGGGACCGTCCCAGAGGCGAAAATTCCCTTGCGGAGACGGTCTAGAAGAAACGCCTCACTGCGGCGCGTGGGATGGGGTATTCATAGGCGACGTGTCGTTTACTGGCGGCGGTTCTGGCACGACGAAACTGATGGCGTTGGATTCGACTAACACACTCTTCGCGGGATTATATGGATATGTTTCCCGAGTGACATAGACGGAATACGAACCTGGTTTCTCGACGTAGAAATTGCTAAGAGGCACCCTGTCCGCATAAAACGCTCCCGGTTTAACTTCGAGCAGTGTTTCGTTCCCTGGACATGCAACAGCAGCCCTGCTCTTTCGAAGCCTTTCGATTCCATCCTTAACATCGACGAGTTCGCCATCTCGAAGAACGACCAAATTATACATTCCCATAAACGGCCAGCACTTGCGTTCCCTGATCACGCTGTTGGAAGTGTTGTCCAACTCCACCCGAAGAAACAGCGGTGGCACATCGCCAGGATCCTCCGCAGAAAGAACTAGAGCGAATCTGGGCATTGCTTTCTTAGCAGTCTGGGCAGACGTCCCGCCAGTTCCCTGGGACACAACGATGTTGATGGTATTAGACCTGACCGTTGTGCTGTAAGGAAGGTTGTGGGCGAGGTGTAATGGAAGAGATTCCCGCGTTACGGTAATCTGGTACGCGCCTAGCCCAGTCATGTCATAGTAGTCGCTTACGTCCAGCGGGATCGTCCAGCTTTCTCCGGTCTTGAGTAGCCGCGCGTTCCGTAAGGTAGGATTGTCATCTGCCTTTCGATAGGCTCTAAGATCCCGCATGGCATCCGTCTCCGTGGCAGGGAGACCGTCATGCAGAACTATCATCTCGTACATCCCCATGGCTTCTTCGTGGAACTGCTCGACCTCAGCTCCAATGGTTACGCGGGTAAATTTCACCAACAAACGATAAAGTCCGGGGTGTATCCGTGCCGCATTTTTATCCTCTTCAATCGACAAGGCAAATGTCGGTTCCGGTTTCTTGATCGCCTGGGCAATGAGAACAACAGCCTGCATCATGCAGAGCGATACAAGAAAAAGAGATGCCAGTCTTTTCATCTTGTTCCTTTCTCTTATCGCCTGCCAGTGCGCTCACAGCCTTACCAGGGCGGGAAATCTCGCCATGGTACGAAAGCTTAGTTAGTCACAGTGATGCTGATCTCGTTTGACTTCAGAGTGATCGTAGGATCGAGCGGGTTTGGGCGCTTGACAATGACCCTATAGACACCTACTGATTTCATGTCATATAAGTTGCTAATGGTCGCGTCTTGTTCCAGCTTCTCTCCTGGCTTGAGCATTACCCCTATCCTGCTCCCAATACGACCACCCCCATTCAGAATAGCGTTGCCATATGTGGTTGTCGGTCGAGCATTTCCCTCAATGTCAAACACTGAAATAGAATAGTAAATCTCAGCATTTCCCGCTCCCGGAGCCTTGTAAACATAAATATCTTGTCGACTTAGGTTTGCCAGAACAATATGCAAGAGTACAGGAGCTCCAATTTCAACCTCCGTCTGAGGAGCGCTGATTGTGATGGTTATTCGCTGCGCTTGACCACGGACTGCTGCGGCCACCGGCCGACGATCGGTTACTGTTACGATCTCCGATTGCGCACAGACTAGCTGGCAGAGTGTGAGACACGAAACGAACAGAATACCGCCGAAATTGGTAATCATTGATCTCATCATCACTTAAAGCCCTCCCCTTCTACTAAGGCAAAGGCGAAGAATCCGGACGTAGTTGCACCTCTATATCTACTTCCTCAGAAGATTTCAGGTGCAATGTCTTGTTTTGTGACGCAATATATCCAGGCGCTGAGATGACATAAGAAACATCACAATCTGGCGGGACATCGAGTCCAAGATAACTTGACGATAGGGGTTCGAGATCCGCCGATTCGGTAATGAACATGTTTTCCAAAGGCAACCCCTTTATCGGAGAAGATAACCTTCGTAGGGTGATGGACGCATTAGTTATTGGTTTTCCCGTCTCTTCGTCTACAACAGAAATATGACGAATGTGAGCTACCTTCGGCCCAAGCGTTACGATAATGCTCGAGCGGAACGCGCCACAATCTAACGCGACTAGCTGGCCTTCGTGTTCGTTATAGAATGCCGCTAGAGTGTCCGGGTATCCTGCCTCTTCCTTCTTCGCCAAAATCCAATAGGATTGAGCGCCTGCCAAGTTCATCTCAGCATGAAAAGTGCCTTTGCTGTTCGTTTCGTAATAAACAGCAGCCTTACTTGTGAACACCTTTCCATGCTCCAGAAAGCTAACCTGCGCCCCCGCTACAGGAGCTCCTGACTCATCAACAACATTGCCTTCAACAGTTGCGTAACATTGTCCAAGCAGCGAGTGCGCAGCGAGTAAGCACCCGAAGATAACGACCGGTATCCGTCGCATATGATTCACCTCATCACGGCTTGAAAACCGTGCCTGTCGGAATTTGAGTTGGGGGATTTACAAATCCATTGATGTTACTGCTTAACGTGTGAACCCATCCACTCAGCGTCATAAAAGTGATTCCTGGGGTTGGTCCGGAAGGCGAACACCATTGCCAGTGGTCAGTTACGTTGTCTCCGCAATTGTCCGGGGTATAAAATGTGCCCCAGTCACTCCAGTAATCGGAAAATTGCCCATTGCTTCCCGTAGAAGATTGCCCATCGCAAACGGTGGTTAGAGTTACCGGTTGGCTTGCATTCGTGCAACTCCAACCGGAGGTTGTATAGTCTTCAGCTATTGGGATGCTACCTGCAGCGGAATTGTCCACATTATAGACCTGATACGTTGTTTTTCTAACCATAGCACCGTCAAGATTTTGCCCTATTATTCGGTCGCTTTTAACCTTCGCCGATGCTGGGCCATTAAGAGTGATAGTAAATGAGTTGCTCGTTAGGCCGTTGTCGCTATTTGTAACAGTGACCTTTGCTGAAGAGGTTGGTTTGACATATCCGACGGACAGCGTAATAGAGATCTGTGAATTGCTCGATGTTTGGCCCGAAGACGTTACGCCAGGCGGAAGGTTAACAGTAGGTGACGTTCCGAAGCCGGATCCAGAAATTGTGACCTCTACATCATCTTTACCCACATATATCTTAGAGGGTGAAACACTCGTGATCGTGGGCTTTTGCGTAATCTTCGCCGGGGCCTGCCCGTCGTAGTTCATCCCGTCCGGCCCAACGGGAGGACTGCTTGCCATTGCCCTGGCGGAGGAAGCCGCCTGCTTTGCGTTGCCAGCAGTCCTAGCGTCAAGTACGATGCCCCCGCCGCCTGGACCCCACAAAT
>JBEKRS010000176.1:0-3442 GCA_049518535.1 Occallatibacter sp.
CTTCGCAGCCACCCTCACGGGCGACTCCGCATGACTCGGAGCCAGCGTGGTTCGCTAAACCTTCACTGTATGAAACTTTCATTCACTACACCTCGCCGATTTCTACCGGCGCACAAGGAGCGAGACCATGAAAAGAATTGGCAGGGAATATCAGAAACTGGAGACGCTCAACCTGTTTTCTCTGCTCTCCGCAAAACAGCAGACGATTCAGGACCCCGATCGCCGGCAGTCGTTTCTCATGCGGGTCAATTCCGGCCTCGATCAGGCCCTTAAGTCTGAAAGCACGCTGCATGGCATCCGGGTCCAGTCAATGTTTCAAGCAATGGTTGCGAGCTTCGATAAGGCGAGGATGGTCAAGCAGGAAGATTCCGGCGAGTGCTATCACAATTGTGTCGAACCAGTGCAGATTCCCGATTTTCGCGTGGTCCTCGAAGATGGCAGGCCCCTCCTCGTCGAAACAAAAAACTACTTCAGAACGGCGACTTCGGCCTTGGTACCTTTTGAGATTCGCAACAGAGATATGGGTGCCTTGACGCAATATGCAATGCTAATGACCGTACCCCTTCGGTTTGCGATCTACTGGGCTCACTGGAACACCTGGACCTTGAACGACCCGCAGCATTTCACCCGCGGCCAGAACTCAACTCAGATCGAATTCGCCGATGCCGTTAAAACGTCGGAGATGGCCGATCTCGGCGACGTAAGCATCGGCACCGAGTATCCATTGACGCTGCGACTGAAAGCAGCCAGTGATGAATCCCGGACGATCTCGACTGAAGGACAGTTTCATTTCAGTATTGGTGGAGTCGAAGTCTATTGCGCCGGCAGGCTGCTCGAAGATCCGTTGGAACGGAACATTGCTTTCTACCTTATGATGTACGGAAAGTGGCAGGGTGGCGAGCCTCGCGCAGAGCTCGATGAGAGCCAAGCACCGACTGCCGTTCTCTACATAGCTGAGCCCGAAGATATCCATGAAGGACAAGGATTCGAAATCATAGGCTCGCTCAGTTCGATGTTCTCAAGCTTCTACAACAGCATGACGCTAGAGGAAACCCGCGTCTCAAATCTTCCCCACTATGACGATCCCGCGCGTCTCGCGCCTATCATTCCACGCGACTACAAGGGCAAGAATCTGCCCCTTTGGCGATTTATTCAGCAACCAAACTATGAACCGCTGGCAGACTGATTGCACTTTCCCAGGCCTTTGAACCCCGGCGAAAAGGGAACATAATCCCCGCCCAATAGGGCTACCGAAGAACCACGCCCTCGGTTGAACCACCTACTCGCATCCGCGTGCAATCGGGCCGTTATAACAAAACCTCCTGCGGCAATTCATACCTCCTCCTCCCTCCCCATATCCATTCGGAGCATTATCCATGCAAGAGCAATCCTTCTCCTTGGTTCCCCATACAAACGGCCTTGAAGAGCTAATCGGAAAGACCAAAACCTATATCCGCGGCGCGAACTCGCCAGCAACGATTCGCGCCTACAGAACCGATTTCGAAGACTTCACGCAGTTTTGCTGCGAGCACGATCTTCCCTTTCTCCCGGCCTCCCCAACCACCGTGACTTTCTATATCGCTGACCGCGCCGACTCGCTCGCTGCCGCCACGATCACCCGGCGCCTGACCGCCGTCACGAAGACTCCCCAGGCCGCCGGCTTCAGCGATTCACCTTCGTCGAGCCGCCACTTTGTGGCGAGCAAGACACTCAAAGGAATCCGGCGCGCGATCGGCACTGCGCAGCACGGCAAGGATCCTTTACTCACCGCCGATATTCGCCGGATCGTCGAGAGCTGCCCGGAGAACTTGGCCGGTCTCCGCGACAAGGCGCTCATCTTGATTGGCTTCGCCGGCGCCTTTCGCCGCTCCGAACTCGCCGCGATCGACGTTGCCGATCACTCTTTCCGGAAGGAGGGCCTGGTCATCGATTTGCGCCGGTCGAAGACCGACCAGGAGGCCAGCGGCCGGCAGGTTGGAATTCCTCTAGGCTCAGACGAGTGTACCTGTCCGGTCCGTGCTGTGCGCCGCTGGCTGACCGAGACCAAGATTACGGAAGGTCCATTGCTCCGGGCGATCGACCATCACGGGCATGTTGCAAGTCATGGACTGCACAAAGACTTAGTCGGCTGGATTTTGAAACGGGCCGCGCTGCGTGCCGGAATGAAGACGGAGCCTCTCGGCGGTCACAGTCTTCGCGCCGGGCATGTCACGCAGGCGGCAATGAACGGAGTCAACGAGCGGGATATCATGCGCCAGACCGGACACCGCTCACACGTCACGCTGGGGAAATACATAAGGATAGATGAAGTGTTCACGCGCAACGCCGCGGCTGGTCTCGGCATCTAAAGTTTGATCCCTCTTCTGAGAATAAAGGGCTTCTCAGATGTCAGCCCGCTCCATCCAATTACCCGCAAACCCACCTGTCCGCCTACGACCTCCACTGGCAAATCACCTCTCCCCAAGCTTTCTGAACGCACCGATCCCACACTTTCGTACGACCCCACAAAGATCCATCTCCCATTCCCCCCTTACCTTCTAACCCCATACCACTCATCGATGTCCGTCCCTTACTTCAATATCGGGCACGGAAACCAATGCGCTACCTTTCTGGAGGACTCCTTGCATCGCTCAAGTTCGCAAAACCGCGAGATCGTCACCTGCCCCGCTTGCAGCCTTCGTCAGTTCCTCACCGGCGACGGCTCATGCCGCCGCTGCCACCAGCCACTCGGCGTAACCTACCACGAGATTCCGCTGCCGCTTTCCCCGTTGGATCTGGCCAGCGATTTCCATAATCACAACCGGCTCGGAACGCTGATCCGTCAACTCCGGCACAAGTCAGGGCGGTCCCAGGCCTGGCTCGCCCGCTCCACACATACACACCGCACGCATGTCTCGCGCCTGGAATGCGGACAGGTGCTGCCCGCCGTTTCGACGCTGCTGCGGATCGCCGCCGTGCTCGGCGTCGACAGGATCAGCCTGCGCATTCGGAATTCTCCTCGTCAGTGTCCTATGGATCAGTGTCCTATGGAATCGAGGCCAGAAAACCTACCGTAAGCTATCCATTACTTAGCGGCATGCCGGACACGGCACATACCCGTAGTAACATCCGCACTTTTCGCGCTCCTTTCCATGGCATTCTGTATCTCGCGCGGTTCAAGGCGTGGAAGACCAGGAAGGGAGACGGACGTGAAACACGAGGAGAATTCAGAGGAGGAAGAAATCAGAGAGGGGGGACACAGCGACATTCGGGGTTTGGACGGGGAGTCCTTTCCGGATGCAGAGGCATTCAACGCCGCGATCGCAGAAGGTAGTACGTGTGTACGATTTCATCGAACCAGGAGAGTCGCCGCTGGTCCGAGTGGCAACTATAGCAGTCCTTTTCAAAGATATGCTTGACTTCAATCGGCGCCTCGAACTCGGCAGTCGCGTGCTTAGCCGGA
>JBEKRS010000177.1:0-3396 GCA_049518535.1 Occallatibacter sp.
GGCGCCCCGACAGCGGCGAAGCGAACGCTTCCCAACCTGTCCGGACAGCCCGCTTGACAGCCCCCCGCTCACCGCTATATTGTTCGGTCTGCCAATTAAGATTCTATCAACCATGACTATTCGGCCACACTTGCGCTATAACTTACGGCTTCTGAGGTGCCTGGCACGCGCCCGCTGCGTGGCTACCGCTTTCTTGCCTCTTCTGCCAGTGCTTGCATTCTGCCCGCTACACAGCTGGGCTCTTGGGCAACCCCGCTATGTGGAGACAGCTGTGGCTTCGAGCAGTTTTCGGCTGGTGCACCAAGGAGTTGCGGCCAAACTCTATGTGGATGGCGATGATTATCCAGGCGTGATGCGTGCTACTCACGATCTGCAGGCGGATATTCTTCGAGTAAGCGGTTGCAGTGCGCCGTTCAATGATGACGGGAAGTTTCTTTCCGGCGAGGTGGTTCTTGTCGGCACGATCGGAAAAAGCCACATAATTGACCGGCTTATCCGCGAGCGCAAGATCGATGTTAGCCAGATCGAGGGTAAGTGGGAATCCACGCTCATTCAAGTTGTTCCCCATCCTTTGCCGGGTATTATTCGTGGTTTGGTAATCGTGGGTAGCGACAAGCGCGGGACAATCTATGGAATCTACGATCTCTCCGAGCAGATCGGAGTCTCGCCCTGGTACTGGTGGGCGGATGTTCCGGTGGAACACAAGGATGCACTGTATGTAAAAGCGGGGCGCTGGGTGGAAGACGAACCGGCGGTAAAGTATCGTGGCATTTTTCTCAACGACGAAGCGCCTTCCCTGACCGGTTGGGCCAAGGAAAAGTTCGGCGGACTCAATCATCAGTTTTACGAAAAAGTCTTCGAGTTATTGCTCCGCCTGAAGGCCAACTTTCTCTGGCCTGCGATGTGGGCCAATGCCTTCAATGAAGACGATCCTCTTAACCCGAAATTGGCAGATAAATATGGCATCGTGATGGGCACGTCGCATCATGAACCAATGCTGCGCTCACAGCAGGAATGGAAACGGCATGGTACAGGGCCGTGGGACTATGCCACCAATTCCAAGGTTCTCGATGCGTTCTGGGAAGCGGGAATCGAGCGGAATAAGGACTACGAGAGCATCATTACGCTTGGTATGCGGGGGGATGGCGACAAGCCTATGTCGGAAACCGACGACGTGGCGCTGCTGGAAAAGATTGTCGCCGATCAGAGGGAGATTATTACCCGGCACAAAACCCCCACGATCGCTTTCGATCCCCAAGTCTGGGCGCTCTATAAGGAGGTGCAGGGCTACTACGAAAAGGGTATGCGCGTGCCCGACGATGTGACGCTGCTATGGTGTGACGATAACTGGGGAAATATTCGTCGGCTGCCCACGGCGGAGGAACGAAAACGCAGCGGTGGCGCGGGGATCTACTATCACTTCGACTATGTCGGCGACCCTCGTTCCTATAAGTGGCTTAATACTTACTCGATCACCAAGGTCTGGGAGCAGATGAATCTGGCCCACGCCTACGACGCCAATCGCATCTGGATCGTGAATGTGGGCGATCTGAAACCGATGGAGTTTCCTATTGAATTCTTTCTGAATCTGGCGCGCGACCCGGAACGATGGGGTAAGGATAACCTGCAGGAATTTACGGAATTGTGGGCTACGCGCGAATTTGGTCCTGAGCATGCTGCCGAGATAGCTGATATCGTCTCGAAATATACACAATTCAACGGGCGAAGGAAGCCGGAGCAACTGGAGCCAAATACTTTCAGTCTGGTGAATTTCCAGGAGGCGGAGCACATTGATTCCGACTGGAAGTCACTCACCGAACGGGCCGAGCGGATCTATCAACAACTTTCAGAGGACAAACGCGACGCATTTTTCGAGTTAGTGCTGTATCCGACGAAAGCCTCGGCCATCGTGAACGAGTTATACATCGCGGCAGGCAAAAATCATCTGTATGCGACACAGGGAAGGGCGAGTACAAACGATCTGGCCGATGAGACGCGAGCCCTCTTTGCTGCAGACGCTGCGCTTTCCGATGAATATAACCACAAACTCGCGCACGGAAAATGGGACCATATGATGGACCAGACGCATATCGGATACACGTTTTGGAACGAGCCTCCGCTGAACGCCATGCCGGCTATCACGGAAGTGCAGCCCATCGCGGGGCCGAAAATGGCTGTAGCGGTAGAAGGATCGCCATTTGCAAGCTCAGGCGGATTTGATTTCTTGACGCTGCCTGACTTCGATACCTTCAATCGGCAGATTTGGTTTATCGACCTCTTCAATCGCGGGACTGAGCCATTTGAATATACCGCGAGCCCTGATCGGCCTTGGATTGAACTAAGTCAAACTAAGGGGACTGTTTCCAAGGATGTGAGACTTATTGTGAGTATCGACTGGGCTGCGGTACCCGAAGGCACGAATGCCGGCACAATCACAATCACCCAGAAAAGCGGCAGCGTTGTTCGTGTCCGCGCGCAAGCGGTACGTCCTTCCGTGCCAGAAAGAGATTCCTTGCAGGGTTTTGTAGAAGCCAATCATTACGTGTCGATCGAGGCGGAGCATTTTACCTCCCAGACAAGTGTCGGCGAAGTCCATTGGGATAAGATCCCCGGCTTCGGCGAAACGCTCTCCGGAATGACCATTTTTCCGGTAACGGCGCTAAGCGCGGAACTGCCCCAGCCAGAACCAATGCTCGAATACCGAATGTACCTTTTCGAGAAAGGTACGTTCAATGTGGAAGCCATTTTGGCGCCGACGCTTAACTTCGTGCCTGGCCGCGGACTACGCTTCGCAATCTCGTTCGACAATCGGCCGCCGCAGGTCGTCGATGCGCTGAGAGATAATTCGGAAAAGGATTGGGCGCAGGCGGTTAGTGATGGGGTGCGAAAAGTTACGTCTCCGCTCGACGTGGATGGGCCTGGCTATCATACGCTGAAGTTTTGGATGGTTGATCCTGGCGTGGTACTGGAGAAACTGGTAGTTAGCCAGGGCCAGCTGCCGTCCAGTTATCTTGGACCCCCGGAGAGTTATCGCGGGCTGGTACAGGTCGAGCGTTAGAGCATCGTCATCGCCGTATTTCTCTTCCTGAGAAATGTTGAATATGAGAAAAGAGGCTGATGGGGATCGAACGTATCTTAGTCGAAATCCAGTAAAGTGCGATAAATACACAGTATCTTTTGCCTGAATGTTATAAATTCGGAATTCGGCGCCGCCAAGCGTGTTCGGAGATTGTAAGGCGCATGTTTTGTCTTTCGCCGCATCGATCGCAGGGCGTCGATGTTCTGGCCGGTAGCGTGGCAGTACACCAGCACGCCCGCGCGGCTCTTGCCGCCTAATAAGTTATAAACCGGTGTACGTAGCGCCTTGCCCTTGATATCCCACAGCGCAACATCCAC
>JBEKRS010000178.1:0-3223 GCA_049518535.1 Occallatibacter sp.
GAAATGACCTGCCACCAAAGAGGTGGCCCAACTCAACCGGGGCCGCGTTAGCGACCCCGCTCAAGCCGCTTTGAGCGGCTCACAAAATGAAGCCCCCGGCTCAGCCGGGGGTAATCTCACTGGATGTTGTCAAGATGGGAGGAATCGGAGGAGTTCTCCATCAGCTTGCGCACAGGTAGCTCGCGCACACGCCAAGCTCTTTAATTCGATGTATCACGGCCCAACCCGGAACTGTGAGATGTAGTGATATAGCCCAAAAATATTTACGATCCACAGAACCACCGCAATTACCACAACGGTGTTGAGGATCCCCTTGATCGTTCCCTGCATGGGAATGTAACGGTTTATAAGCCACATCAAAATTCCCACTACCATCAGAGTTATAACTACATTGATAAGCGGCATGACGTCTTCTCCGATCGAGTTTGTAAAGCTTGCCGATATTTTTGCGGGTGCAATTAGTTGGCAATTTCAGGCTTGTAAGCTCGCCACTTGACTCGGTCTACACCCACTCAGGCCCAGTTCATTCTTCGGGTTGGCCGCAGGCGCAGTTCTTACTTCTGCCGCTTTCCCTAGCCTTCTCCAAGCAACACTAATGGATGCTATCCGGACGGGCGAAGTTGTCCGCAACGATCTAGCTGCGAGGACTAAATTAGAAGAAAATACAGCATAAGTAGGCCAAGAATGTTCTCATAGAGACGGCATTGATTATCTCCTGCACTGGATCATGGATCGCGATGGACGTTCCTTTTTTATCTTCCATGATTTTCATCGGGAATATCTGAAAGAAATTGACATCCCTCATATTGAAAGCTACGTCTCGCAAAAAAGTTTAAAAATAGTGATCTAATGCCGGGAGAAATGCATCATATCATTACGCACGCCCTGTGAGGTGGACTTAGTTGGATACAAGGCTTCACAGCGAGAAATGCTCATCTGATTTGAACCGGCAAGGATACCCGGAGAAGTCATGGCCAGTTCTCAGATTTTCCAAGGATACGCATGCCTAATTACGCCTCATCAACTGAGCCCCCACGCAAAGCCCCCAGGTCATTCTCAGTGGGAGCAGTGGATGAACCTACAGAATATATTGCACCCAATTCTGCCACCAACGACGACCAAGCCGATATACTGGCCCGTGCCCAGGCAGGCGACCACCAAGCCTTCGCCCAGCTTTACTCAATCCACAAAAGGCGCGTATACTCCCTTTGTTTGCGCATGGTAGGCAGCGTTGCAGAGGCGGAGGATCTGACCCAGGAGGCCTTTCTTCAGTTTCACCGGAAGATCGCGACCTTCCGGGGCGAATCAGCGCTTTCGACTTGGTTGCACAGATTGGCAATCAACGTTGTTTTGATGCACTTGCGCAGGAAAGGTTTGCAGGTGAGTTCGTTGGATGAACTCATGGAGCCGGCTCCAGACCAGCGGCCCGGCCGAAGTTTTGGCGCTCCTGATCTTGTTCTTTCCGGAACCATCGACCGGTTGACGTTGCAGCGCGCCATCAACGATCTGCCCGCTGGATATCGACTCATTTTTGTGCTTCACGATATCGAAGGGTTTGAGCATAATGAAATCGCGGCTTTGCTCGATTGCTCGATTGGCAACAGCAAGTCCCAGTTGCATAAGGCGCGGCTGAAATTGCGGGAGTCCATGCGAGGCTATCTGCAGCGGGAGGGGAACAAATGAGCGAATCCGCCGACAACTTGTCCTGCGCAGAATTTCAGGCCCAATTACCGGATCTAATTGGTCGTGGAGAAGCAATTGTCGATCATGCGCATTACCAAAGCTGCAAGCTATGTCGCGCTCTTTTGGCCGATCTGGCTGCCATTGCCCAAGCCGCCCATCAATTGTTCCCCGTTGAGGAGCCTCCTGATGCTCTTTGGGAGCAAATAGAATCAGCTATAGTGAGAGAGGAAGCTAATCACAATCTACCTTGAACTATGGCTGTATTTTCAGAGGTGATGAAAAGACCTGATTTTCATATACTTCTTGATAAACCGCTTCAGACAAATGATCCGAAAATCCGATACAATTCCGGGATGTTCGGATCGTGGGAGATATTCCTCCCAATCGCCGATCTCATCTGGCCTTAGGGAATATTTAGATTAATATTGAGACTTGGACTCGAACGCATTCCTTCCGTGGTTTCGATGCTCGGCAACAAAATCCGAATCATGAGCGTTGTCATCCGGTTGCCAATCGACATCGATCAGCCCTACGCCTCCGTGCTCTATCGAGTATGGTCCCTTCAAAATCTACCCGAAGGAATAGGTTGACCCTTAATACGATGCTGAGGAGCAGGGCCATCGCCAGCGGGTACTGAAAAAAAATGAGATGCACGACCTTGCCCGCGCAAAACGTATCCCTTAAGGAGCTGCTTTAATAGCGAAAGGGAAACGCAGATGAGGCATGGGAAGCGGGGCAGGTACACGCTTGAGTTCAAGCAGGAGGGGGTTCGGTTAGTGGATTCGGGGCAGAGGCTGGCGGTCGCAGCACGGAGGCTGGGAGTGGTTGAACAGACCCTGGGCAACTGGATCAAGCTGCATCGAGCCGGACGGCTAAGAGGCGTCATCGGGAAGGGCGCAGTAACCGCCGAACAGATGGAGATCAGTCGTCTACGGGCCGAACTGGCACGTGTGACAATGGAGCGCGACATCCTGGGAAAAGCGACGGCATTGTTCGCAAAGGGCCAGAAGTGAAGTATGCCTTTATTCAACGCCACAGGCGGTTCTGGCCGATCCGTGTGCAGTGCCGGGTGCTGGGCGTGAGCGTCTCCGGCTACCATCAACACATGAAGCGGCTGCGGGGGATCGCCCAACGCCGCCACCTTAGCGACGAAGCACTGCTGGTGCACCTTCGCGCCGCCTATGCAGAAAATCGTGGAGCCTATGGTTGGCCCCGCGCATCTGGCGGCAGCTTCGGGCTCAGGGCGTTCGCGTGGGCAAGCAGCGCGTGCAACGGCTGATGCAGGAGCACGGCATTGGCGCCCGCGGCAAGCGGCGTTTTCATGTCGTGACCACCCACAGCCGGCACGATCTGCCGATTGCGCCTAACCTTCTGAATCGCAACTTCATTCCGGCTGCGCCCAACCAGGCGTGGGCCGGCGACATCACCTACAGTACGCCCAGCCAACGGAGCCCGCCTGCATGGGGGTGATGTTGCATGAGCATGTTTGGAATGCAGTGCTCCATGAGGTTGCAGTAGCGAGCCTGCCTTTCCTCTGCTG
>JBEKRS010000179.1:0-3203 GCA_049518535.1 Occallatibacter sp.
TCTGGACCATCTGCTGCAATGGTCTGAGTGGCGGCGACGGCATCAATTCCTCGCTCTGTTCTTCCACTATCGAAAACAGTCGCTGCTGCTCCTCGCTACTTAATTACAACGGTAGTATTAAGGGATCCTGCCCAGTTCCGCACGGAGAAAAATGCCCATCCAGATCAGTCCTGTCGAGCGGATTATTCCCCACATAGGCATATAGATTCAGGCTTTGCGGGTCGTCCATTTTGGCGTACGGAACCGGCTCTTCTTTTGTGGACCAGTCCGGCGACATGAACCGGCCCATCGCACTGCTGTAGTAGCGCGCTTCGAAGTAGTCGTTTCCTGATTCGGTATCTCGTTCTTTGCCGGTGAACCGTGATCGTGGAAAACAAACAGTTGTTGCACAAACTGAGAAGTACATCATAGTTGTGGGCGTCCAAATCGTAGATCAACTACCGTGCTCAGTCGCCTTGCTGTAGCCACATGAACCGGCCAGACTTCCAATAGAAGATTCCGCTTGCGCTTTCTGCTTTTTCCACGAAGATCGCGTCGCCGTGGAAGCCTGGGGGAACCTCGATTGAGCTCGATTTGTCAAAGGAATTAGTCCCGGTCACGCGCCACCTGTCGAAACCAAGATTATCGTCGCGCTCCGCGCCAAATTGGACAGGCACCCCGGCCCCGAGGATCACGACCTGATGTCGAGAGCTTAGCCATGCGGCGATTCCTAATTTCTTGGTCTTGATCTGGACAACCAATATGACATAATCCGCAATTCCATCCCCGTCGAAATCTCCCCGCAAATAGAGCGGATTGATGCGATCACTTACGTCATAGAGATCACCAAAGGGTTTGGCCGCAAAGGCTTCTCTTAGCTTTGGGGGAATGTTTTCCCATTGAACTTGCGCGCACGCGCACTGGACGACGCAACCCAAGATTGCAACGCCAAATATTAGCCTCAGAAACATTCTCGTCATTCTCATTTGCATGGACCTATCTCACATTGACCCAAATGGGATGTCTTGCCGAAGTGGATGTGCGTATCGTGCCCGGGAGCCCAACTGGTCCCGTATACTCTGTCGTCGTCGCTGTAATTCTGGTTGAACCCGTTCTCTTTGAAGATGTTGACCATTGTCTTCATTCGAGAATCGTCTGCGTACCAAATTGCTGCAAGTTTTCTATCGGAGCCAATCGGCTTTTTCGAACTGTCCATGTATCTGAAGTCGACGCTTCGTCCTAAATTGTGCATCTTGTGTGGCGAAAAGTTCGATCCATCGCTCTTCCCGATGTCCGTTACAAACAGTTTCGAGTCGCTCGGATAAGCCAAGTGATAATCAAAAGCCCCGTTATAAAGATCGACGGCTGTCTGCGGACTTGCGTAGCTGTGTGCTCCTGATTTAAGTTCGAAGTATGCCCCATCAGTCGCCGCTATATCCGATACATTGACGTAGCCCTGCTTATTTGCCGCAAAGCTCTGCTTGTCATTTGCGCTCGAAGGACCGTATGTGACGACATTGTTGCCTTCCTGCTGAGCGATTTGTGTGACACAGGTTTGCCCAATATTACAGGTCGTTCCCCAATCCCACCCACCGTTCAAATTCTGCTGCCAAAGCTCTCCATTCAAATCGATGATCGTAAGTGGAGCGTTGAGAGCATATGTATATCGATTCCAGGTCTGGGGATTCTCCCACAGTGCACTCTCGAATGTTGGATCCGGACTCATGAACCGGCCCATGCTAGACGCGTAATACCTAGCCCCGAAGTAGTCGTTGCCTGATTCGGCATCGCGTTCTTTGCCGGTGAAGTGATGTCGGTGGCGTCTGTGCCGCCATTCCCGACCTGCACACAATCTGTCGTGCGGGGATCGCCGATGTTATTGCCCAGCCCCAGGGTTGCGGTGAGACCAGAGACGATGACCTGAACTCGCTTGGTGCCTAGTGGGTCGGCGATGGCGAAGTGCAGCCCGTACTGATCGTACGTAGCTTGCAGATGGCCGCCTGCCCAGAGATTCGAATGCTTCCAGTTGCCTGCCCCGTCTAACTCAGTAACTTGGTCGCCGCCTTGGTCGAGCAGATATTGGTTCGTGAGCGTAAAGTTGTTGGCCGCAGTGGGCGCATTGCAGCTCGACGGCCATGCGGTGAGCGATCCTTTACCCACACGCACGCCCGATGCGTCGTAGAGATACTGGTCATAGTTATATCCGGTACCACTTGGGTAGGCCACGGCGCACAACCTTCCCTCGGCATCGTATAGATATTGGTTGTAGTCGTCGTTGAGCACGTTGCCTGCCCCGTCGTAGGTAGCTACCGATGCCGCCAGTTGATTGTTGTTCAGAGTCGTGTTCACCGGTGTGGCCTTGAACAGCGCACCGGGAGGCGCGCCCGGCACACAGGGCATCGTCGTAACCACGGAATAATTTTCCACCAGACGGTTGCCAAATGCGTCGTAATTCCAACAGCCGTACATGCCCGCATATTGCGTGGAGACGCTGGTCGACGCCGTATTCCGGGTCGTTACCAGCTGGTTTAGCGTGTCGTAACCAAAACCCCAGCTTCCCATCACAGTATCGGCAAACCCGAGCAGGTTCCCGTTTGCGTCGTAACCACCTGTGGGAACGGTGTAGGAGTAGATAGTGGGAGCGTTTTTGCCGCCACTCAGAGCCATTTGAGGATCAGAGATCGTGAAATCTCCGTTCGAGATGGTGATAGGATAATCGGTTGCCGTACCAGTGATGGTGGCAGTTATTGTAATGGAGGCTCCGTTTTGCACCGCGGTCACGGGGGCACCGGAAGTATTGATTTGGCTCGTCAAGGTACCTGCGACCGAGGCGTCGGTAGACCCGTTTGCATAGTAAGCGTAGGAAGCGTACCCGTCGATGGTGACGCTGATCATCCCGGTGTCAGGCTGACCAGTACAGTAAGGGTTACCCTCATAATAAATACAAGACTGGTGATAGCCTTCTTGCCCCGTTATGGTAAGGACACCCGAGCCGGGAGTGGCAACGAGGGTTGAGCTATTGGCGCTATCAACCTCTGAGAGGATTCGACCGCGATTGTCGTACTGTCGGCTAGTCTGCGTGGCCGGCAGAAAAGTGGTGGATGATCGTATCCATTCGGGGAACCACATTCTTCCGTTTGAATTCGCGGTGTGTTGAAGTGGAGGGATGGATTCCAACAGTATTGCTAAAGCGTTTCGAAGGCGGAACCGGGTGGAGGCGGATG
>JBEKRS010000180.1:0-3433 GCA_049518535.1 Occallatibacter sp.
TCCGCGCCGCAATTGCATAGAATTTTAGGCAGAGCGAAAACGCGATGGTCCAGATAACATTTGGCTGCCAGCCGAGTTTTGAAAAGTTTGCCCGAGCCAGTCGCCGGGAGCAGTTTCTCAACACCATGGAAGCAGTGGTTCCATGGGCCGAGTTGGAAGCCTTGATCGAGCCGTACTATCCCAAGGCCGGCAACCGGTGGGCCTGGGCATCATGCTGCGGCTCTACTTTCTGCAACACTGGTTCAACCTGTCGTAGAGTGGCCCTTCCGCATCCTGAAGCGAGTCTTCGGTTATACCAAGGTGCGCTATCGCGGTATCGTGAAGAATCACCACTGGCATCTGGCGGCCTTGGCCCTGGTCAATCTCTACCAACACGTAATGTCTCCGGAGGCCGAAAAATGCCTCCGGAGATGCCAAACCAGACCACTGAAACCACACTCATCCTTCAATTTGCCGCCCTCGTAGAGGAATCTCGCCGGGGAAACGCCTTCCTCCATTCCGTGCGCAATAAACGTGGGCTTAATCTGAGCTTCGATAAGGTCACCAATAGGACAACTAATCTGAGTGACTTCCCTTTCGTCTTGCAATGCGAACCAAGGCCGCGTGCTGAGCATTGAGCCCGATGCGCTACACTAACACTCTTCAGTGTATAAATTACCGGGCGGGTCAGAGGGGAGCCGCTGTGAGACGAATGAAATCGACGGTTTTGCTCGCCAGCCGTATTCCCCTCATGGAGAAAATCGGATACTCTCTGGGAGACTCGGCTTCCAATCTATATTGGAAGACCTTCGAGTTCTTTCTCGTCATCTTTTACACCGATGTGTTTGGCATTTCGTCAAGAGCAACTGGCACTTTGCTAGTTGTCACGGGCCTCGTCAGCGCGGTGGCAGATCTAATGATGGGTTCAATTGCCGACCGCATGAGGACGCGCTGGGGACATTTCCGTCCCTATTTTTTATTCGGTTCTGGCCCACTGGCTGTCGCGGGCGTGCTGACGTTTACGACGCCTCACCTTTGCGGTGGGGAAAAGCTTCTTTACGCCTATATCACTTATGGCTCTTTGATGCTTATTTACACGGCTGTGAACGTTCCCTACTGCGCACTGATGGGTGTAATGACGCCGAGTTCGGTAGAGCGCACTTCGATCTCCTCGGTTCGCTTCATGGGGGCCTTCATTGCCGGGCTGTTTGTGCAGTGCTTCACGCTCTCGTTTGTCAAGTTCTTCGGCCGCGGGAGCGACGCAGATGGTTGGCGGTGGACCATGGTGCTGTATGGCGCTCTCGCGGTACTCCTACTCCTTCTCTGCTTCTTCAGTACGCATGAGCAAGTCATCCCATCGCCGCAGCAGAATTCGAACATCAAGTACGATTTCCATGATCTCTTCCGCAGCCGCGCATGGCTGGTTCTGGTCGCTGTGCAGTTGTTGACGGTGTCGGCGTTTACTGTGAAAGGCGCGGCCTCGGCTTACTACTTTAAGTATTTCGTAGGGCGCCAGGATCTTCTTTGGTTGTTCCTGGTATCGAACGGACTGGCGTTTCTAGTGGCTGTGTCCATCACCTCGCGTCTGGCGAAGTTGGTTGGTAAAAGACAGTTGATGATCATAGAACTTTGGCTCGGTGCTGTGCTGGTCGGACTTTTCTCGTTTGCAAAGCCGCTGGATATCTGGCTTATATTCGCTCTACAGATCATCTCCAGCTTTGTGATTGGGTTTAAATCTCCGCTTATTTTCGCCATGTTCGCCGATATAGCCGACCACATCGAATGGCGCACCGGACGCCGCGCTACAGGAGTGGTCTTTGCTTCGGCCATCTTCGCCACCAAAATCGGGATGGCGATGGGCGCGTGGCTGTTTGGTCTCGTCCTCGCCTACTCTGGATACTTGGCTAATGTGGAACAAACCGAGCGTTCTCTTCGCGGGATCATACTTTCCATGAGCTGGATTCCGGCTGCGATTACGCTAATGGCAGCACTCGGAATGGCATCTTATCCTCTTAGCGATGCCGTGATGGTGAAGATCGAGAAAGAACTTGAGGCGCGACGCGGAGTAGTTGGCATATGAGCCGTCCTTATTTAAAGCTGCCCTCTTTTTGTGCCTTTGTTCGCCATGATGTTGTCGACCTCTGCATTGCCACTGGACTATGTGAAAACAATCGCGGGGCGGTATTGCGATGCCGATCAACGGAGCGCGCTGATAGAATATGCCGTGACTAATTTGCTGTTTCAAAAACCGAGATTCCTCCAATAAAGAGGTGTTCCTGTACGCTATATGTGGTTTCAGGTTATACCAAGCTAGCCTTATCTCTGGCGGACGAGGGCCAGTTTGGAGACATCTGTTCGCGCCATCTCGGAAGAATGCAATAGGGGCCAGTGCAAGAGGTAGTGAAGAGCATGAAGAAAGCAAGCGCACGCATTGGGAGCAAGAAACAAAAGAAACGAGCAACCGTAACCGATGTGGCTCAATTGGCCCATGTGGGCGCCTCGACAGTCTCGCGCTTCCTGCGCGGAGTTCCAGTGCGACCCAAAGTCGCGGAGCGAGTCGCCCGTGCGGTGAAGGAGCTAGCATACGAGCCGGACGTATCCGCACGCGCGCTTCGCAGTGGACGATCGCAGACGATTGGGTTAGTTCTACCGAAGGTTTCAAATGCTTTCTTTAGCCAGTCAGTGCAGTTGATGGAAGAAGAAGCGCGGCAGCGGGGATGCTCTGTGATCCTGCTGACGCATGGAGATCGGCTTGAGCAGCAGTCAGAACACCTGGCGACATTGCGGCGTTATCGGGCGGACGGAGTTATTCTTGCCAGTGCTCCCGGAACGACGACGAGGATCGTCCGGTCGGCGCTTCCTGAAGTGCCGGTAGTCGCATTCGACAATTACATTTCTTCCTCGATTGATTCAGTGCTGCTGAGCAATCGCGACGCTGCACGCATGGCGACGGAGCATCTTCTTGGTCATGGTTATACAAACGTCGCCTGTGTGTTCGGAAGGCCCGAGATATATAGCTTCCAGGAGCGTGCGGCAGGATACTCGCAAGCTATCTCTGCTCAATCATTGACTCCGAAGTTGCTGACCGCTCCGAATTATGAGCAGCTGGGCAGTGCCTTGCAAGAGGCCCTTCAGGGGGAAGATAGGCCAGAAGCATTGCTATCATTAAGCGACTTCGCCACTCGCAGCGTTTTGACGACCTACAGCGAGTGCGGCCTTGCAACTTCAGAGCGGATTCCCCTCCTGGGTTTCGACGATTTCGATTTCGCGCGATTGGTCGATCCTCCGCTAACTGTGATTCGCCAGCCGATTGCGGAGATGGTGCACAACGCCCTGAGCTTATTATTCAGCCGCATTGACGGTAGTGCACCCAAGAAGATCCGGACCATCTCGCTGACCGGCGAGTTGATTCGCCGCCGGTCATGCGGATGCACATAGTCGCATTCAATCAATA
>JBEKRS010000181.1:0-3017 GCA_049518535.1 Occallatibacter sp.
GCATCCGGTCGAGATTGTCGGCAAGGAGCTGCGCGCAGCCATGCCGTTCCTTGATCCGGTTACTGTGGAAGAAGTTGCCAAGAATAGGTAAGCAAAGAGCCTCCAGCTAGTAGCTTCTAACTCCTTGCTGGAGGCTAACTCTATATATCAGTCCACTTATTTACTTCCTTACATGGTTTGCTGTCTGCCAGTCCTCATTATCAAAACTTCCGTACACTAAGAAGGATAATTTTCTGCAAAGGTCGGAGTGTAAGTTTTCCGGAGATATTCCTTGGAAGGTATTGATTTCAGAATGGTTTTAAATTATATGCAAAGAAACAGAGTCGAATATAAATGGGGGGAGGGGGTACCTCAGGTGGTCAGTGAACAATGGTCGGTGACTGCCCGTGGTTCTGGTCATTGTTCATCCTTTGATTGTGCGCCGGTGGAGGGTTATTATCTGCAAGACTGGCCCTTCAGGCGGACGGCCCTTCGGAGCATGGGGTTCGTGGTCTCCCAGGTCTCAGAAGCGGGACCTAGGGCACCCAACCGTTCTCCCGCAGGAGGTCAACCTGCCTGCGCTTAAGGTTCAAGGTTCAGGGGAGCTTGGCCAGATACCGGCTTTAGCTCCCTTGGCTTCATGTCCAACAGGTAAATTCAATTCGGGGGCACCCACCTTGCGTTTTCGACCCTTCCCAGCGGTCCATCTGGTGTAGAGCTTCCTGGGGAAGCGGTTCTCAATTCCTCCGTAACGTCCTTCATTCTGCGATCGCATGTGACCAGCAGGGTTTCCTCGCATTCCCTGGTGTAGGCCAACTCGCAGACCATCGCGAAGACAAGAATATCGAATGTGCTCAAATACTCTCGACCGCGCGACGTGGCAAGTCGGTGCTCAACTGGAATAATCTTGTCCGCAGCGACAATGTGATAACGATTGAGGTCATAGGGGTAAAGAGTTCTTCCCCAGTGGATGTGGTCCCGAAAGTTGCTGAGGCACCGCTTATAGCTCTCCTCGTCGAGCACGTCCCGTGGTCTCTCTGGTCTGAACCGCTTTCGAGCAAAGGCATTGAGTACCTCAGCAATGCAGATATTTGGAATGAATAGCTTTGCTTTGCGAAGCCGTTTCTGTGTTTGGATGAACTCAGACAATCCCTCGCGATCCCACCGCATACACAGCTTGGTGACGTGTCTGTTACCTAGCCCTTGGTACGACGGCAATTTGAAACCCATCTCTCGAAGTTGACGAAATACGAGAAAGAGCACCGTGGCTCGTTTCTCCCTCGTTCGATCACCGACTTTACCGTCGCCCGCCCGGGAGTGACCGAACTCCCGGAGAACGGCGGCAATCGAGGCAATCAGACCATGCGCATTTTTGTGTTTCGACATAAGTTTCCTCTTTTCCTCTCTCTGCGCAGCGGCAAAACTTGGGAGGCTGCTTGCTGCGCAGTGGGCCATTTCTGGACCGCGCTGCACACTCTTATGAGCGGAATGAATCCGGCAAAGTATTCGACCGATGTGCGCTTCCCCCGGCCAACGGGGGGCATCAACGCACGCGCATCATGCATGGGCTGCCCTGAATGGCAACCAATGACATGACCCTTTTGGGCATGTCGCGTGCTCCTGTCTTCATCTCTCTTTCTGGCGTTTAAAGACGCCGGTCTGGCGCACCAATGCCGAATAGGCGCAACTCCATAAGGAGCGCGCATAGACGACCTATGGCACGGCCTGTCGATATCTCAGCGTCGGATAAACCGATAGCCGAGGTATTTGTTTTTTGTTAGGGGCTCTGGACGAATCCGAATCACAAAGGATTGTGATTTCGGTCAAGTACACGCACACATGAATTCCAGAGTATCGGGCACGTCGTCGAGCAAAGCTCGATGTGCCCATCTGTCTGTGGCCAAACGTCCAAACGTCGGACATTTGTACCGTTTCACCCATGCAATCTTACCGCGAAGGTGAAACCTAAGGGCTGCATTTTGGCACTGTTTCCGCCAAGGTGCACAAACAACGACCTTAGACATGCTTTTCGCAGCTAAGGAAAATGTCTGCGAGTATCGTCTCCTTAGGTTTCCCTTTGGATAGTGATACTAGCCGCACAAACCCGTATTTTGAAGCCCTTACAGGGAGGGTGTGCAGGTCACTGATCGAGAATTAACTCGAAAAGCGATCATTACATAAAGCGAATATATATCGAAACAATAGGCTTGTCAAGAGCGTTGGTTACCTTCGGTTACTATGAAGTGGGGAGCCGCCGAGGCACTAACCCCAAATTTGAAGTGATGCCGTACATTGCTCGAAATCTACGTTCGTCCGGTTTCCCCTCACGCGGGCCTTTCGGGCTTCCAGTAACTCAAATGAAATCAGCATGATGCTGGTACCACCACTGCACTCTCTTTTTGGGCGCAAAAAAGAGAGTGCTCTGTACATAAAAAGCTTCATAAAGAGCCGTCCTGAGCGACCTTGTTTGTTCCACTACCTGCTCCGAATGCGAGGAGGGTAGCTCAGGCGGGGAGTGCGTCAAGGTCGAAGCCGCTGGCGCGGTGACTGTCAAGGCCAAAGTAATGCAAGGCCACTGGGGTAGAGCAAAATCAGACCAATCGAGGGCTTCGAAGTTGTTGGAATTGCGGGGTAGAAGGGCCTCTTGAGCTACGCTCAAGAGGCCCTTCTACCCCGCGACGCGTTCGCCTGGGGATGGGGTTTAGCGTGCGGCAGGTGGGGATCGTTTTTTGCGGCTCTGCTTGAGGCGGTAGCTGTCGCCGTTCATCTCCAGTATGTGAACGTGGTGGGTGAGACGGTCGAGCAGAGCTCCGGTGAGGCGCTCCGATCCGAAGATCTCGGTCCACTCCTGGAATGGCAGGTTGCTGGTTACCAGCGTCGAACCCCGCTCGTAGCGCTGACTGAAGACCTCGAAGAGCAGTTCAGCGCCGGTCTTTGAAAGCGGAACGAAGCCAAGCTCATCGACGATTAGTAAATCGTAAGCGGCAATCTGTTTTGATAGCGCAGCAGGCGCTTCTCATCCTTGGCTTCGATCAACT
>JBEKRS010000182.1:0-2912 GCA_049518535.1 Occallatibacter sp.
ATGATGTACGACGCCTTCGGCAACCGCGTAGCAAAGACGGTCAACGGAGTTACCACGCAGTATCTCGTCGAAGACGATGTTAACCCCACCGGATATCCGCAAGTTGTCGAAGAGTTATCCGGTCCCATCGGCTCAGGCATAGTTATGCGGCAGTATACCTACGGGTTGCAGCGCATCAGCGAGAATCTAAGTCCTCAAGTAACTGGTAACAGCACCTGGACGCCAAGCTTCTACGTCTATGACGGCGGCGGCAGCGTTCGGCAACTTACCAACTCCCTCGGCGTCATGACCGATGAGTACGAGTACGACGCCTACGGTAACTCCTTCACGAAGTCCGGCACCACGCCCAACAACTACCTCTATCGCGGCGAACAATACGATCCTGACTTGAACCTCTACTACCTCCGCGCCAGATACTACAACACATTCACAGGCCGCTTCGCGAGCATGGACCCGGAGAACGGCATTGTCACCGATCCGAAGACGCTGCGCAAGTACCTGTACGCGGGCGGCGATCCGGTGAATGCGAAGGACCCTACGGGTCGGGAGACGATGGTGGATTCGTCATTGATCTATGCTGCCTTGTTCACAAGCGCGGTCGTTGCCACTGGAAATTATTACGCTAATCGGGCAAACTCTGCTAGCATCGCAGTTTCAATGCATCAAATTGGCGAAATGCTCAGTTGCAGCTTCCATAGGGATGCGTGCATGTTGTCCAGCTTGGCGGATTATAACGGGTCCGTTTATGGGTCAGGACGATGCTTAGAATGCTACGAAGCGTGCATAAAGAACGATGGAAATTGGCCTGCGCGTGCGTCGAGAACGAGCGGATCAGTTCGCTGCGACTACTGGCATTTCTAGCTGATTAGCTGGCACGCAATTAAGGAAGGGCACCAATGGAAGCGAAGCGAATTTCTGGGAGTGCGCAGCGAAGCGGAGGCACGGCGGCCATTGGTCGTGCCTTCTCCCATGCTCTCATGTCGGAACTGGCGAAAGTTGCAACCGTTAGTCATGCGGAGATGGATCGGGCCTTGCGGAATCTTGAGAAATGCTATGTGAAGCAACTAGAGAGGCATCCTGATCTTGCTCTTGAAGTCCGACGCCGAATTGCCGAGCAACTACTCGATCAGGCAGTTCTTCGCGGCAGCAGTCTCTCAGTGTGTAGAGCGCGACTGAATGCAGCCTCAAAGCTCGGGTTTACCAATTTGGAGAAAAGGGCACATTATCATTTGCTCTACGCGAAGGGGGCTTTTGCACGAGGGCACAAGCGAGTCGCGAATAGGGTCGCTGTCGCAATTGCGAATGATCTTGAACAATCCCTTAAGAGGCGGAAGAGCCTGCTTGCTCAGGAATGCTTAGCATACACGAAGAAGTTCCTGGACCACGTAAAGAGAGACGGAAACCCGCCAGAGAAGTGATGGGTACCGTCAGGCAGGTGCCCCGCACATCAACCCCGAAGAATCACCAAGAACCTTGAAAGCCGTGCCCCGTTTATCGCGGTCTTATTGTCAAGTTCCATGACAAGCTTTACACCTTGTTATCAGGACATCCTTTACAAGTCAGGATCGGGAGATCGATTTTGATTTGGGGGTTATCGGATGTCGTGGAGGCTTGTGGGCGTGCGGGATCAGCGAGTGGAGTTTGTCGTTCGAGCCAGCCGGGGCGAGAGCCTGAGCAGTTTGTGCCGAGAGTTCGAGATCAGCCGTCCGACGGGCTATCTCTGGCTGAAGCGATTCGGCGAGCAAGGTGTTGCCGGAGTTGAAGAGCACAGCCGACGACCTCACCTGAGTCCGCGCCGAACTGCGGCGGGGATCGAAGCACGCATCGTCGCACTGCGCCGTCAACGGCCCGACTGGGGAGCGCGCAAGCTGGCCGTACTGTTGGAGCGCGAAGGGCTGGTGTTGCCGGTGATCACGGTACATCGGGTACTGGTTCGGCATGATCTGGTGCTGGATCGGGAGAGCCGCCGACAGGCCACCGGCCGGTTCGAGCGGGAGCAGCCCAACCAACTGTGGCAGATGGACTTCAAGGGGCAGAAGGGCACCGGTGCCGCGATCGGTCCGTTGTCGGTGCTAGACGACCACAACCGCTATTTGGTCGCGCTGGAACAGACCGGCACGACGCGCAGCGAGGCGGTTCGCGAGCGGCTTGAGGGTGCCTTCCGCACGAGCGGGCTGCCGGAGGCGTTGCTGATGGACCATGGCGTGCCGTGGTGGAATGCACGTTCTCCCAACGGCTGGACGCATTTGATGGTATGGCTGATGAAGCAAGGTGTAAGCTGCTGTTTTTCCGGCGTGCGTCATCCTCAGACGCAGGGCAAGGTGGAGCGGTTTCACGGTTCGCTAGAGCGTGCGCGCAGCAGGGTGGGCGCGGAACAGTGGCTGACGCAAAACTGGCTGGACAGCTTCCGCCACGAGTACAACGAGCTGCGGCCACATGAGGCTCTGGGCATGCGTACCCCGGCCAGTCTATGGCGGCCCAGCACACGGGCCTACGATCCCAACCCGCAGGCCTGGGATTACGGTGTGGGAGCCGAGTTGCGCAAGGTCGGTCAGCAAGGGCACATCTACATCGGAGACCGGCGCTGGAGGGTAAGCCAGGCGCTGGCCGCGCATACAGTCCGCCTCGAACGCATCGACCAGCGAGTCCTGGTCTACTTCTGTCGCACCCTGGTGCAGGAGATCGACCTCAGTGGGGAGCGTTCCACTGCAGTGGAACGCTCCCCACTGAACTCCTGCCTGTAAAGGATGTCCTGATAACAAGGTGTAAAGCTTGTCATGGAACTTGACAGTCCGATGACGATGAAGGGGCGCTGCTATCTAAAGGACGGCCTCTTGGGCCAAGGCCCGGGTCGCAGTCGCCGGAACGCGAGTTTGGCTATGCACTTTGGCAAAAGGTTTATCTCCTTGTTG
>JBEKRS010000183.1:0-2843 GCA_049518535.1 Occallatibacter sp.
TGGAAGAACAGCTTCGATCCGCTCCCACTGATCGTCCCGTAATCCGTAGCGATGCAAGCTCATAATGCAAAACTAAAAGCATTATGCCATCCTGCATATTACCAATTTGATGACAGACCCTAACATTGGGTGTCGGCTCAGAAGCGCACCAACAGGAGCCTTGCTAGCCATCAATATTTGTGCATGATAAACGAACGTTAGGTCAGAAACCCTGCGATGACGCTTCCCGTGCCGACGTGTCTCCATTGCGGCTTGGTTTTCCGCAAAAACCGAAGCTCTGGAGGCTGTTCACCGTCCTCCAAAGAGGAGGCGGCGGCGTGAAGCCCAATGGCAAAGCGTGAACCGCTATGTTACGGTCGATCTCGGCGCCGAGAGCGCTTGGGGCGATCAACGGCGCCGATGCCGAGAGTACAAGCGTGAAGCTTCCGTTGCGGAGGTTAGTCTACCGTGATGGTAAACGCCTGCTTGCTCTCGCAGCCGGAGGAGTTGGTGTAAGTCGCCGTATACACGTTGGAACCCGAGCTAAGCGGAATGTCGTCAATCTGGCGCGAGGTAGAGGTGTACCCGTTGGGGCCGGACCAGCTCCATGATCCGCCGGATGTGGGCTGCGGGCCAAGGTCCACCTGCGTGCTGGTGGAACTAACGGTGGCGCTGGTTTCCTCGGCCCAGGTTGAGCCACCGTTCACAGCGATGTACGGGGTGATTGAGGTAGGCGTGCAGGAACCACCGGTGCTGATGCTGGAGCTGTAGGAATTCAGCGTGAAGGTTTGAGAACCGTTGGTGGACGTGATTTCAACGCCGAAGTCTGCCGTAGAGAACGTCTGACTGTTGAGCTTGCCCTCGCTCGCAGCCCAATTCATAAACAGCAGAAGATTCTCACTGCCGTTCGACCGCTGCGAGGTGCGCAGGAAGGAAATGACGTTGTGGCCATCAGCGCCCTGATAGACGTCGTAGGTACCACCACCAATGGAGACGTTGGTGGCGAAGGGGCAGCCAGAGACGCCAAGGTCGCTGCAACTATACGTGGTGGCTATAGGGCCGTCGCCGTTCCACTGCTCCCAGATCATCACTTCGTCCACGTTACCATTCGTCCAGAGATCGTAGGCTGCGTCGTAATCTGCGCCGCTTGGCATCGTGAAGTTGAACGACGTGTTTACGGCACTGAGGGAACTGAGAGCCACGCCGCCTACGCTGAATTCCGTGTCGGGGTAGGCCTTGACACCGCTGCCAGTGAAATCCGATACGGAGTACCAACTGGAGGGGCTGTTGACATAGAGGCACTGGCCGGAGGTCGCGCCCCATTCGTCGGTGTACACGTTGTACACGCCGCTGGTATAGGTTGCGAATTGACTACACGAACTCCACGTAACGGCCCTTGCCGGCACGGAAACGATTGCGCAGAGAGCGAGCACGCCCACTGCGATTGTACAAAACTGTTTACTCATCGAAACATTCTCCTTTTACCCGTTCTGGTCTTTGGGGGAGCATTGCTAGAGGGTTGAAGTTTGCTCCGACCTGAACTGCGCGGACTGTACGAAGAAAATGCAACGAGTGTCAATGTTTATTGTTGTACGAACTTGTTACGCTAAGGGATGTAACGTCGGAAAAGCCTTTGATGCCTATAAATGCGCACAACTTCCCCGCCAAAGGAAGCCTCTTATCAGAGAAGCTACAGAGCGCAACTAGGGCGCTGACCATCCCGCCACTTCCCACCAAATCTCGCAATTCTCCATGTAATTCGCCAACGTAATTATTGCCGAAAATAGCGCCGGAAGAACAGAGCAACGTGTGGACGGTACGGGCGGCGGAGCCGACAAACAGAGAATTGCGGAATGGATGGAAACACGACTTGCCGCGCCACACTTACATTTGAGCTGGTACAGGAATAACAAGGCAAATCGTTTTGTCCGGACCGGCGAAATTCTGAATAGCTGGGATGCGTCAGGGCGAAATGAGTACATTCTCGATGGCGCTCTGTTGGGCACGATTGAGAGTGTGGTGGCACACAACAATACAGCCTGGATACGCTAGAAAACCGGCTCAACTTGGACCTATCCCTCGTGTTGGCATACTGCATTAGAATCCAGGAAAAGAGATTGGGCTTTAGGTAATCACATGCCCGGTGAACACAGGACAGAATTCTCGATACTCGCCGTTGAGATGGCTGAAGAGCAGGAGCGACTCGTACTGGCCATAGCCTCTGGTAACCCGGAGGCTGAGCAGAGCTTTGTTCTGCAGTATCTTCCCAAAGTCAGAGCTATGTTGCTGGCCCGAACCCGCAATCCTGAGCTTGCTGCCGATCTACGGCAAGACGTGATGGTTGAGGCCATCTGCGCTCTGCAGCGCGGAAAGCTTCGCAACGCGGCAAAACTCTCGGCGTTTGTTCTGGGAATCGCCCGCAACCTTCTGAATAGACACTTTCAGAACGCCAGCCGCCAGCCTGTTTCGTTGGAATTTCCAGACGATCTTCCCGATCTTGCAGCCGTGACGGACACAATCGCAGAGCAACAGAGGCAAGCTTTGGCTCGGCGCGCCATTTCCGATCTGGAGCCGGTGGATTAAGCCATACTGCAATTGACTCTGGTCGAAGGGCTTAAGCCAGGTGTGATCGCTGAGCGGCTGGGTCTCAGTCCGGAAGTTGTGCGGCAGAGAAAGGTGCGCGCTATACGCAAAGTTGTCAATCTTATGTCCAAACTGTCACAAAACAATTTCGCGGCGCACTCTTAGAGCCTGTTTACGATCTTGATGCGAGATATGGCTGGAGAGCCAGCAAAGCGATAATCTGGCAGTCCTCTGCGCGGTAATGGTAGAGGATGAAGTCAAGAAAGTCCTATCCAAGCGAT
>JBEKRS010000184.1:0-2807 GCA_049518535.1 Occallatibacter sp.
GGCAGATCGCTCCATCCGCGAGTTGGCCAGCCTCACGCCCACAGCCTACGCCGACAACTTGGCAAAGTAACTTATCCCCGACTCGCCGCAGCCGTCAACCATGCGGTTGCCCGAATGCATACAGACGACCTGCAATATCGTAGGCGTTGAGCGTGACGTTGTTGGCCTGATCGGTTGCCTTGAGGACGTTGTTGCGGAAGTCGTAGGTCTTGAATGATTTGGTTGCGGGTGTATTTGTGCTCGACGGATAGTCGGTTTCGATGAGCCGGTTGAGGGCATCATAAACGTAGCTTGTGACGTTTCCGCGAGCATCGGTGTCGGAAATTTTGTTGCCGTTGGCATCGTATTGCGCATAGGTGATGCGGAGAGGCGTATCGGTCTCGACGAGGTTCCCCAGGGCGTCGTACTTATAGTTTGTGGTGGAGGAACTGTCGCCGACAAGTTTTGCTGGAGTGGGCACGGTCATCGAGGACTTCTGGCCGAGCGAATTGTACGTGTAAGTGGTGGTGCGGCCGAGGGCATCGGTGCGGCTGACCATGTTGCCGTTGGCGTCGTAAGTGAATTGGCTCGCCTGGGCCGGGTTAGCCGTGATGTCGAAGCCGATGGCCCCGGCGGCGAGGGTCTGGTTGGCGTTGAAGATGAAGCTGGCGAGGGTGCCCACGCTGTCGGTCACGCTCTGCGGGTTGTAGTTGGCGTCGTAGTTGAAGGTTCTCACGTTGCCGATTTTGTCGGTCGTCGAGGTCGGCTCGCTGTATTGGTTGTAAACGGTGGTGCTGGTGGTGTTCTTGCTGGTTGACGTCGCCGGGTAAGTCGAGGAGATCTTGTTGCCGTTGGAATCGTAAGTATAAGTCGACGTGTTACCGAGAGGATCGGTAACCGAGATCAGGTTGTGGTTGGCGTCGTAGGTATTGTAGGTGGAGAAGTTATTTGGGTCTGTTGACTGGAGCAGATCGCCGTAACTGTCATAGATCATCGTCGCCGTGCCGACGTTGCCGTTGGCGTCAGCAGGATAAGTGATGGAGGTGACGCCCGTGTTGGGGACAGTAACGCCGTTAATCGTGCTCGTGGTCGATAAGTTGTAAGCGTAGCTCGTGGTGTTTTTGAAGGAGTCGGTCACGGAGAGCAGACGGCCATCGAGCGAGGAGTTGCCCCCGTCATTGGTGCTGTCGTAATAAGCAGTGACCGGCAGAGGGCAGCCACGACCATCGGTGCCGCCCGCATAAAGGTGGATGAACGTTGGATCGTAGGTGTAAGTACTCGTGCCTGATGCCGTTGTGCCGGGGCAAGCGGTGGTGGACTGAGCCGAGACAGGGTAAGTGACCGTGGCAAGATTGCCGTTGGCGTCATAACTATACGAGTAGATGTTGCCCTGCGGATCGGTAATCTGCGTGATCCGATTGCTGGCATCGCGCACGAAAGGCACCGACAGACCGGTGGAACTGGTGATGCCATTGGGCGTGATGGTGAGCCCATTGCCGCTTCGATCCTGGATGGATTGCAAGTTCCCGGCCGCACTGATGGTGTACGAAGTGCCATTCGGATCGGTATAGATATAGCCCGGCGGACTGAATTGTCCGCCACCGATGCAGAACCACATCGAGCCGTCGGGAAGAACAAAGTCGAGTAAGTCCGCGCAACCTGAACCAGAATCGGTGAGCGTCCCATTAAAGCCCGGCTCGGGCGTGTAGGCCACGTCGTAATAGGGTAGGAAGCCATTGAACTGTGGGGCAAGATAGAAGGTCTTCCGTTGGCCACCCAGGGTGAAGGTTACATCGCCTGTGGGGTCGACCGTCAGGTTTGTATTGATGCCGAGATTCCAGCCATAGCCGAAGTCGCCGCTTGTGCCGGAATTGAGGCTGTCGTAGGTGCGTTGGATATTGATGGCAAGCCCGGTCGCAGGGACAACCAGGTCTGTCACGGTTGCTGTGACGCGGCCCGGCTTGTAGTTGCCGGCGACGGTGACCAGAATAAGGCTGTACTGGGAGTTACCGCTTGTATCTGTGCCTTGAAGCTGGATCCAGTACGAGCCGTTTGGCATCATCGTCGTGTCCAGCGTGCCGATCTGGCCCGGTCCGGTGGGGTTCGCATTCAGAATGGTAGCGTTGTTGGGATTGCTGGCAGGATAGTAAGTCAGGGAACCGGTTCCGCTCTGGAGGGTAACTCCGGGCGCGAGCGTGATTGGAACTACTCCGGTAACGGCAGAACCGTTCAACGGACTCCCGATCCAGCCCTGTGCAGTGTCTTGAACAGGATTCACAGTGACCGATAACGGCACCGTGGCAGTGGTGCTTAAGCTATCCGTGGCGCTTAGCTGTAAAACGTAGACTCCAGCCTGGCTGAAGCTTGCAGTTGTATTCTCCTGTTG
The DNA here is from genome assembly GCA_049518535.1 of Occallatibacter sp. GTDB lineage: Bacteria > Acidobacteriota > Terriglobia > Terriglobales > Acidobacteriaceae > Telmatobacter. The sequence continues at coordinate 2,366 of JBEKRS010000184.1, forward strand.
CTGACTCGTAACCTCTTGTTGTTGAGGCGTAAAGGTGACCGTGCCGGGGCCGCTGAACATGCTCCACGTAAGCTGGATATTGTTTGCCGCAGTATCGGTCACGGTACTGCTTAGTTGCATCGTGTTCGGCAGTATAACCACACCTGGCGCGGTTATGCTGATACTAATGGTTCCACCCCCACCGCCTGCTGTCGTTGGAAGTGTCCAAGGAACACTGACGATGTTAGAATAAGCAATAAGTCCATTGATAAATCCGGACACGATAACCGTTGCAACTCCGGGATTGACGTCCTGATATACAAAGCTCGCATGACCGGTGGAATCAGTGGTTCCCAATAGGTTAAAATTGTCAACTCCAGAGATCGACATCTCCAGATTGACATTTGCAGCAGCATTTCCTGCGGCATCGGTTGCATAAACCGTAAACGCTTGTTGGCCACCT
>JBEKRS010000185.1:0-2777 GCA_049518535.1 Occallatibacter sp.
AAGCTTTCGGATCTGCAACTGGAATTGCTCGACCGCGAGCCTGCGGTATCGAGCGAAGAGATTCAGGCAGAGGCCGAGCGTGGTCCGCTGCCGGATTCTGCGGAGAACGCACAGGCGGACAGGATACGCGGTCAGGGGGTGATGTATCTGACGCGTATAGAGCGCCCCGGCAAGGCCAATCAAACAGACGATTGTGCTGCACGGACAGACCAAGAACTTAAGGGGCAGCCCGAACGACTCACCACCTGAGTAATAAAATGGGTTGGTTTGGCCATGCAAGAGAGCAGTCAGAAAATCTACTCCAAAGAACACGATTCCCAAGACAACTCAAAGTGAGATTCAACTTCTGATTGTTCTGTATCGCCATCGCTCCCATCATCGGCCTCGGCGTCGGCAATCCCGCTCTCTTTCTCTCCTGGCCTCTTGCCCGACAGAATGATATAGAAGAGCAACGCAATCACAGATCCATTCAGTATCCACTTGAATACTGTGAACGTGTTCAAGCCACAGGTCAAGCATCGGATTTTGTAGTGAGTATACCCATACCAACTCAGTCCGGCCGTGAAAATACAAAGCATACCTGTCCCAGCAATTACTCTTTGTCTAAAATCTCGAAGACTGTTTCCTGTCTCAAAAATATTGAATGAAAGAAAGTTAGTAGCAACAATAGCGCCCAAGATAAGTTGAACAATCAGAGAGAATTTCCTATATCCATCAAAACTTAGGCTCAGAACGCGCAACGCATACTCGTCCCCTTGATCGGCGGCAATATGGTACCAGCGGTTTGCCTCGGCGCGGTCCTGACCCACTCCGTAGCCGTAGTAATACATATTGCCAAGGTCGTATTGCGCGCTTGCGTTGCCCTGATCGACGCCTTTGCGATACCAGCGAATTGCCTCGGCATAGTCCTGAGGCACCCCTAGGCCATCTTTGTACATAATGCCGATGCTGACCTGAGCATCTGCGTAACCCTGCTCTGCGGCCATGTGGTACCAGCGGAGTGCCTCTGCATAGTCCTGCGCCACCCCTTGGCCGTGCGAATACATATAACCGAGGCCGCTCTGCCCGGACGCATCACCTTGGTCAGCGGCTTTGCGGCGCCAGCGGAGCGCCTCTGCGTAGTCTTGTGGCACGCCTCGTCCGTGGGAATACATAAAGGCAAGTCTGGATTGCGCCCTTGCATCTCCGCGCTCGGCTCGCATACGGCAATCCCGCGCCTCCTCGCATAACTTGACCTCATTTTCCTTCGCATCATTGGCCGCTTTTGTTTGGTAGGCCGACCAAAAAATGGTCGTGACTCCGATTACAACCACGCAGAAAATAGGAGTGCCAATCTTCCAAAACAGCCGCATCGCGTCTCGCTCCGATGTAAGAATGATTTCCGCGATTCTACTCCTCGAATCGCTTACGTGCTCGACCGGAGCTGCTGAACCAGCGCAGCGTCCCATTTCGGACATCTCTGCGCCTCCAGCTTAATCGTTTGAGTACGTTACAGAATCCATACTGCCATCCTTGCAGACTAAAGTCAGACCAATGCAAAATGAACTTTGTCTTTACTTTGTAAAATCTGTGTTGGACCCTTGCTTTTTCCAATTTCCTTCTATAAAAGACAACAGGAGATCGTTTTTAGTAAATTCTTCTCCGATCGTCGCGATAAAAAACTAACCCAAGGAGCCAAATATGCTTTCCCCAAAGCATTTAGGCAAGATCAATCGGAATACGGCGACCGCCGCCGTAAAGGGACTGGTGCTTGTTAGCGCCGGTTTGCTGTTTAGCCTCGTCGCCGGGATCGCGCCTTTGCATGCGCAAAGCGTTTCCGGGCTGGCGGTGCAGGACCGCTCTCACGACAACGACGATGTAGACAACCAGCTGTATGCGGACTACGAAATTGACAACCTCGGCACAGGGACCACGCCCACTGCTGTGCCGCTCAGCACTCTCACCATGCGCTACTGGTTCACAAACAACAACACATCCGATCCGCCGGTCTTCAACTGCGATTATGCCTTGGTGACTTGCGCCAACATAACCAGTCAGTTTGTCACCCTGACGAACACTCTTCCGCTGGCGAATATGTATCTGCAAATCGGCTTCTTGCCCGCCGCTGGCTCTATCCAGCCAGGTCAGAATAGCGGCGAAATACAAACCAGAATTCACGACGAGAATTACTCAAACTTTCTCACCGACGACACCTATTCGTTCATCTCCGACATCAGCTTTGTATATAAAAACACCACGACCGTAACGCTGTATCTCAACGGCGTCCTGGTATGGGGTGTTGAACCCCAGTAACTGTTTCACTAGCGACTCACGGCCAGATGGGGTTGATCGTTCGTAATAAAACGATTAACCCTTTGGCCGGTAATAAAAGTTTCATGAGTGCGCAGGCAAATCGTTTGCCGTGGGTGTCGATGGCCGCTTTGCTGCATGGCTTTGGGGCCCGCAGGATCGCGATCACATCCAGTATTCCCGCACCGCGAGGCCCGAAGGGCAGTTGGCCCAACTGTAGGTGGTTGCAGAAGATTCTCCTTCTTCAGCGCACAATAGATGTAGTCCATTGAGCGGATCTTCACTAGCACCTGTTTCTAACCCCTGAGAGGTACCCCCTCCCCCCCCCATTTATATTCGCCCTCAAATTTTGCAGATAATTTTAACTAGATCGGCTCCAAGATAGTTATACCCAACGGATATCCGGAGCGGTAAAGTGAATTTGGCGAGGCATTGCGCGACAAAAATTCGATGCCCAAACCTTTATCCGACGATCTGCGCAGCAGGAT
>JBEKRS010000186.1:0-2616 GCA_049518535.1 Occallatibacter sp.
CTCACAGTGATCCCAGCAACAGCCACGGTGACACTGAGCAACCTATCGCAGACTTATAGCGGCTCGCCGATCACAGCTACGGTCACGACCAATCCAGCCGCACTCGCAGTGAATGTTACCTATAACGGCTCGTCCATTGCGCCCACAGCTGTAGGCAGTTACACCGTGGTTGCAACCGTCAACGATCCGAATTACACCGGCAGCGCAACCGGCACGCTAACAATCAATCCTGCGATCGGCGCCGTAACTCTATCAGCGACCACAGTGAACTTTGCCTACATCGCGCTCAACACGCCCAGCACGGTCCATACAATTACTCTCACCAACAGCCAATCGACTCCACTTGTTATTAACTCGCTAACTCTTTCCGGCAGCGGCGAGTTTGCTCTGGCGCCTGCATCGACAACTTGTCCCAGCTCCGGCACGTTGGCGGCCAAGGCCAGTTGCACCATCGGAATGATCTTCACTCCTACGGCGCTGGGCGCGGTCTCAGGCTCGCTGGCCATCATCGATAACGCCAGCAACAGCCCGCAGACAGTGGCGTTGAGCGGCACCGGACTTGCCCAGACCGTGATTTCGGCGACGGCCGTGAACTTCGCCTACATCGCGCTCGACACAACCAGCACCGTCCATACCATTAGCCTCACCAACAACCTTGCAGTAGCTCTCGATATTTCTTCGCTGGCTCTGTCCGGCAGCGGCGAATTCGCGTTGGATCCGTCGTCGACCTGCCCCGCTTCCGGCACGGTTCCGGCTAACTCCACATGCAAGATCGGGCTCACCTTCGCTCCCACGGCTTTAGGTGCGGTGTCGGGCACGCTGACCATCTCGACCAACGCCATCAACAGTCCGCTGACTGTGGCGCTGAGTGGCACCGGCCTCGCCCAGACCGTGATTTCGGGAACGTCTGCGAACTTCGGCAACGTTGCCATCGGCACCACAAGCGCCGCCGCTACCTTCACCTTCACCAACAACCTGGCGGTCGGCCTCAACCTCTCGCTGGCTTTTTCAAACAGTGAATTTGCGTTGGTGGCCGGATCGACAACTTGCCCCAGCACGGTTCCAAACAACTCCAGTTGCAAGATCGGCTTTGCCTTCACACCCTCTGCCACAGGCGCTCAATCGGGCACGCTGACCATCACCGACAGCGCCAATACCAGCCCGCAGATCATCACCCTGAGCGGCACAGGAGTTGTCCAAACCTCGATATCGGCGACGGCTTTGAACTTCGCCACCGTGCTGACCGGCGCGACCAGTGCAGTTCAGAGCGTTACCCTCACCAACAACCTGACGGTCGCACTCAACGTCTCGCTGGCTCTGTCGAACAGCGAATTTGCGCTGGCAACTGCATCGACAACCTGCCCCAGCTCCGGCACGATTCCGGCTAACTCCACTTGCAGGATCGGACTTACCTTCGCTCCCACAGCCGCAGGTACGCAATCGGGCACACTGACCATCTCGACCAGCGCCAACAACAGCCCGCTGACGGTCGCGCTGAGCGGGAGCGGACTTATCCCGACCGTGGTGTCGGCGACAACCGTGAGCTTCGGCTACGCGGCGGTCAACACAACCACCACCGTCAGAACCATTACCCTCACTAATAACCAATCGGTTGCTCTCAACATCTCTTCGCTGGCTTTTTCAAACAGTGAATTTGCGCTGGATCCGTCGACCACCTGCCCTAACTCCGGCACGATTCCGGCTAACTCCACGTGCAAGATTGGACTTACCTTCACTCCAACTGCATTAGGTGCGCAATCGGGCACGCTGACTATCTCGACCAGCGCCACCAATAGCCCGTTGACTGTGACACTAAGCGGGTCGGGACTCGCCCAAACAGTCTTGTCGGCAACGGCCGTAAACTTCGCCTACATTGCGATCGACACGACTAGCACGGTCCATACTATTACCCTCACCAACAATCTGCCGGCCGGCCTCGGCATCACTTCGCTGGCTCTGGCAGGCAGCAGCGAATTTGCGCTCGATCCGTCGACGACCTGCTCCGGCACGGTAGCCGCTAACTCCACTTGTAAGATCGGACTTACCTTCGCTCCCATGGCTTTAGGCGCGGTGACGGGCACGCTGACCATCAACACAAGTGCCAACAACAGCCCGCTGACAGTGACGTTGAGCGGCACCGGCCTCGCCCAATCGGTGGTGTCGGTGACGGCAGTGAACTTCGGCTATGCGACGCTCAACACAACCAGCAACGTCGCCACCATTACTCTCACTAACAACCTGGCGGTCGGCCTCAACATCTCTTCGCTGGCTTTTTCAAACAGCGAATTTGCGCTCGATCCGTCGACCACCTGCTCCAGCCCGATTCCGGCCAACTCCAGCTGCAAGATCGGACTTACCTTCACTCCAACCGCATTGGGTGCGCAATCGGGCACCCTGACCATCTCGACTGGCGCCAACAACAGTCCGCTCACAGTCACGCTGAGCGGAAGTGGACTTCAACCGTCGTCCGGCGGCGGTGGCCCCGTCTCCTAGACACATCGCGGACACATTGCGCGGCTGTCGAAAATACCCCGACAATAAAACCCCATTCCCGCACAATCAGCAACTTATCAGACGAACTCAAGTCTGATAAGTTGCCGATCCTGCAAGAGCAGA
>JBEKRS010000187.1:0-4124 GCA_049518535.1 Occallatibacter sp.
CACAGTCTGGACCATCTGCTGCAATGGTCTGAGTGGCGGCGACGGCATCAATTCCTCGCTCTGTTCTTCCACTATCGAAAACAGTCGCTGCTGCTCCTCGCTACTTAATTACAACGGTAGTACTAAGGTTCTCTTCCTGCAGCTGCGCCATCTGCCGAACCTGGTCTACTTCCAGGTCAGCATACTTCACCTTCCATCGTTAGAATGTCTGCTTGCTGATCCCGGCCTTCCGAATGACCTCTGCTACAGGAACCCCTACTTGTGCCTGCTTCAACACCCCGATCATCTACTCCACACTGAATCGCTTCTTCTTCATCAGCAGTCTCCTCCGCCTTCACAGGCTCGGTGCTTGCCGAAGACTAACATTGAGGCTGGCTCAGAAATACAAAGGCAGATCAGTTCGAGCCGAGGCCGAATACTGTATCCCTGCGGCTTAGCTTTCAGATCTCCTTCGAACGCTTACGATGAGTGGGCTGCGTAACTAAAGTACATGTTACTGTGCGGCTTCCCGTTTGAACGCGAGAACGGGATGACCTATATCAGATAAGTGACATATCTAGGCGGCGTAACCACAGCATGTTGCATCAGTCGCAGGAACAGCAAATCCCTGGCGACGGGAGTGGCGTCGAGATTATGACGTTAATTGATGGATACCGTGTTGTACTATGTGCCAATAATCGGGTTTCGAATAGCAAACATAGCGCTAAAATTGCGGAATGTCTCCAGCGCATAATAAGTCATTGGTTGACAAACAGATTTCCTTAAGAAGGTATCTCACTACAGTAGACATTGTTTAAAAATGTCTGTGCCGCGGATCACAATATAGCATTGCATCCTATTCATGTTCTTATGTCTTGAGGATTAACATCATATTGTTCAAGGCGTTCATAACTACAGTGCTATGCTCCGTGTTATCAGCAATAGAACTATCCGTCTTCCTGTTGCGAACCGGATACCAACTTCTTTCGACACCCCCCTATTCAAAGGAGATACCCGTGATTCGGAGAATTAGCCTTTATATCTTCTCGATCGTCACCATTCTCACGATCGTTGCAACGAGTTCATGCGCGCAAACGTTCACCTCGCGCCATGTGCGCGATGTGGTTCTTAACGGGCAAGCACAACTAGTCGGGCGACTGCCCGCCAGCCAAACCATGCAAGTGGATATCGTCCTGCCACTGCGCGACAAGGCCGGACTAGATGCCTTCGTAGAGGATGTCTATAATCCGTTGAGCCCCAACTTCCACAACTTCCTGACTCCGGAAGAGACCTCCGCCAGGTTCGGCCCCACCCAGGAGAACTGGGACGCACTGGTTAGCTTCGCCACGGCAAACGGCTTCAGAATCGAAAACGGCAGCCTCAAAAAGAGGGATCTGGTTCTCATCGGAACCGTATCCGCTATCGAGTCCGCGTTCCATGTGACGATGCGGACCTATCAGCATCCCACCGAGAACCGCATATTCTACTCGCTGGATCGCGAGCCAACCGTGAGTCTGCCCTTCCAGCTGGAGCATATCTCGGGCTTGGATAACTACTCGCTCCCGCATCGCATGATGGAGAAGCGCAGCGACTACGCCGCGGCTCACGGCATCAGCGAAGAAGAAGCCGTCACTCATGCCACTACCGGCAGCGGCCCGTCAGCTTCCTTCCTGGGCAGCGACATGCGCGCGGCCTACTACGGCGGCACGGCTCTGACCGGCACAGGCCAAACCGTCGGCCTGTTTGAATTTCTCGGCACCGATCTGGCCGATCTCACTACCTATTACAAGAACGTTGGCCAGATCGAACCCTTCACGCCCAAGCTGGTTTCTGTCGATACCACCAGCACCAGTTGCACATGTTCCTCGAAGAACATGACCACGTGCGAAAACGGCACCACAACCACGAGCTGCGATGACGGCGAGCAAACCCTGGACATGACCCAGGCGATGGGCATGGCTCCTGGATTGGCTGGCTTGACGATGTACATCGGCGGCACGGACTCGACCATTATCAGCGCCATGACCACGAACGAGGACGGCCCACTTCCGAACAGCATCGGCTGCTCGTGGGGCTGGACGCCGGCCGATCCAAGCACGCTTGACAACTACTTTGAGACGATGGCAGCTCAAGGGCAGAACTTCTTCGCAGCCTCTGGCGACAGCTCCACCTGGTCGTCGAGCAACGAAGCCTGGCCGGCCGACGATGCGCATGTAATCTCTGTTGGCGGAACGGACCTGATGACAGCTTCGGCGGCCGGTCTCTGGTCCTCAGAGATTGCTTGGACCGATTCGGGCGGAGGCATCTCGCCGGACTCGATTGCCATCTCCTCATGGCAGTTGGCCTCGGGCGTGATTACCTCCAGCAACAAGGGTTCGACCACTCTGCGCAACGGCCCCGATGTCTCGGCCAACGCGAACTTCACCTTCTACACCTGCGCTGACCAGACGACCTGCCAGGCCAACGTATACGGCGGTACCAGCTTTGCGGCTCCAATGTGGGCCGGCTACATCGCCCTGGTCAACCAGCAGTATGCCGCTAACAATCCTTCCGCCACCGTCAAGAGCGTTGGTTTCATCGACCCCATCATCTACCCCATCGGTTTGGGATCGTCGTATTCTGGTCACAGGCTGGGGAACACCGAACGGCGCAGACCTGATCAACGCCCTGGCTGGTTCTTCGACCGGCACCGCCGGCTTCTCGCTCAGCGCTGCGGCCGCATTTGTAACGGATGGCAGCACGGGCACTTCCACGGTGACCGAGACCGTCACCAACGGCTTTGACTCTGCCGTGACGCTGACAGCCAACGGCATGCCGAGCGGCGTGACCGCGACCTTCAACCCAACCTCGACCACCGGTGCTGGCACTTCGACGCTGACCTTCACTGCGACCTCCACAGCAACGGCGGGCAGCTATACCATCACCGTCACCGGAACCCCGGCCAGCGGCACAGCCGAGACGACCACACTGACCCTGACCGTCAGCGCAACCGCGACACCGAATTTCACGATTGCTGACTCGCCCGCTTCCCTGAGCATCGTGCAGGGCAGCAACGGGACCAGCACCATCACCGTCACCAGCAAGAACAGCTTCAGCGCCGCAACTTCGCTGACCGCAACCGGTTTGCCCACGGGCGTGACTGCGGTGTTCTCGCCGAGTTCGGTAACTCCGGCCGCGAACGGATCGGCAACCTCGACCCTGACACTCACCGCTTCCTCGACGGCGACTGTCGGAGGCGCCACTGTAACCGTGACGGGAACCTCCGGCACGCTGGTGAACAGCACAACACTCGCGTTGACGGTGACCTCTTCGGGAAGCGTCGGAGCGCAGACCGCGGTCTACAACACCACGCTGTTGGCACCGGGATGCGCAACCGTGGGTACGTCGTGCGACTCCGGTCCGAGCTTGCTGCTGGGACGCGGCAATATGGCGGGCGGCGCGGAACCCAATCAACCCAACACCATCAACGACTCCTGCGCCGATGGCCAGTCGGGCACCTTCCACTCGGGCGAGTCCAACGACCGAATTCTTGTGGCCTCGACCAACGGTGGAGCGCTGACCCACGGCAACACAGTTACGGTCACGGCGACGGTTTGGGCCTATAACACCAGTGACCATCTGGACATTTACTACGCGGCCAACGCCAATAGCGCCTCATGGGTGTTCGTCAAGACCATCACGCCCACGGCCAGCGGAGCACAGACCCTGTCAACCACCTACACCCTGCCCACCGGCAGCTTGCAGGCGGTGCGGGCAAACTTCCGCTATGAGGGATCAGCCGCCGTATGCACGACCGGCTCATACGACGATCACGACGATCTGATCTTTGCCGTGCAATAACCGATGCAAAGCCAGCCCTGGCGGACGCTGAAGCCGACTTCCGCGCCGCAAGGGCACCCTCCCCGCCGAGTTTCCTTACAAACCCGGCAAAACCACAACTGTACCCAGCTCAATAAGGAAAATCTCATGAAAATTTACTCGACTCTGTTTGCCGGCCTCGCCATTACCGTCGCCTTTTTTGTCGGCGTTGCCAGCCTTTCCGCTCAATCCGAAACGGCAGTCTACAACTCGACGCTGAAGGCGCCGGAATGCGCAACCGTTGGCTCATCGTGCGACTCCGGCCCCAGCTTGTTGCTGGGCCGCGA
>JBEKRS010000188.1:0-2560 GCA_049518535.1 Occallatibacter sp.
GCCGATCGTTCCATCCAGTCCCTGGCCGAACTCACTCCCTCGGCCTTAACCACCAAGATGGCAAACTAGCCTATCCCGCCTGCCCGAACCCGTCAACCATGGTGTTGCCCGAACGGATACGATGTATTGCGCATCCCAAGCAAGGTTCCTAAGAAGTAGAAGTACTCCTGCGAGGGATTCGCATTATCCTTCCTTACCCGCTGCCCAAAGCTGTCGTAGGTGTAGGTAGCCTCATTGCTTCCTGTCAGCAATCCATCCGCTCCATACGTGTAGCTGTTGCTGGCAGGGCTGGGTTCCGAGGTCAGATTTCCCGCTTTGTCATAGCTGTAACCGCTTGTGTTGATTTGATTGTTTGTTCCAAACGACTGAACAAAGGAAAAGTTTCCACTCTGCTGCAGGTTTCCCCACGGGTCGAAAGAGTAGGTCTCGCTCAATGGACTGCTTCCGCCTGAATCCGTCGTTGTCTGAATACGGTCAAGCTGATCGTAAGTAAAGGATCTGGTAACACCTTGGGTTTCATCTGTGATGCTACCAAGATTTGCGGCATTCAGACCCCAGGTATATGCTTTGCAGGAAAGGGCGGTCGTGGCTTGGGCATATCCGAGAGTGCTTAGATTTTGGTTGGCGTCATAGACCGCCGTCATTGTCACACCATTGCCGTAAGTAGCTGTGTTAACCTCTCCCGTGGGATAGTATGTGACGCCCGAAACATATGAACTTGAGTCTGCCGTTCCCGCAAATGCTGATAATGCCTCGCTCGTCAACTGGTTCAGATTGTTATACGTCATCGACAGCGTGCGCCCATCTGGATAGGTCAGCGATGTAACATTCCCTAGATAGTCCGGGACAGCCTGTGCAACATACGCGTTCGCGCAGTTCGATGGGAGACAGTAGGTTTCAGATGTGAGATAGCCAAACGGATTGTGAGTAAAGCTGGCCTGTACTGGATTCGTAGTCGATCCATTGGTAAAGCTAGTCAGCATTCCCATCCCGTACTTGTCCCCTGACGAATCCTGCGCGTCATACGTATATGTGTGCGTGGCGCCATTCTGAATTGTTTTGCTGATCACTCGATTCAGAGCATCGTAACTATAGGATGTTGTAAGCCCGCGCTGATCTGTTGAACTGGTAAGATTTCCATCGTTGTCATAGATAAAGCCGGTAGTGCCCGCTTCCTGCGTCGTCTGTGAGGTCAAATATCCGAAGCCATTGTAATTGAAGGTTCTGGCCCTCCATTGCGCAGTGTTCGTTGTTCCTCCCTGCTGATTGATGTTAGTCAACTGACCAAACCCGTTATACTGATACGTCGTCATCCAGGTTTGATTTCCCGTACTCACTAACCCGCTGGCAGTGGCCGGTTCAACTACAGACGTGAGGTCGCCAAAGGAGTCGAAGACCAATTCTCGCTGATGCCCGAGTGGATCTGTGACCGTGCGCGTATTTCCTGTGTACGAATTGCCGAGCGATTGCCCTAACGGATTGGTCACAGTCAGAATCCGGCCAAGTTCGTCATAGGTAAAGTACGACGTTCCGTCGGTGGCCGAAGTCGATGTGTTCGAGTACGGATTTGTTACGCTAGATAGGCGTCCGTGTGAATCATAGGTCCACCCCGTCGATATCCCACTTTGGGTAGCTTTGCTCTTGCGACCATACCCATCTGTAGTGTTCGAGATGGAAATGGTTGCACTCGGTGATTGCTGAACCGTGACATCCGTCTCATTGGCGGATGGATGCTGAATGGTTGCAAGTGTGATCGGCGATCCTGCATTGGAGAAGGTGACAGACTGGAGCCTTCCAATGCTGTCATAGTTGTAGGTGCTTGTCTGATTGTTTTGGTCTGTATACGATGTGACCTGACCGGTGTTTGTATCGAAGGTCTTGCTCGTGCAATGAGCCACGGACCCGGTCGAAGGGGCACAGGTGCTGGTAGGAAATGTGTCAGTGCTGTCGTAGGTAAAACTCGTTATGTTTCCATTTGGATCTTTGACAGACTGAATCTGTCCGGCAGTGTCGTAGTAAAACGAAGACGCGTGAGAAGCTCCAGTTAAAGGATCGTTTACTGTCAACGTAGTGAGATTGCCCCTGTCACCACCGGCATCTAAAAGATTTGGAGTCGTACTCGGAGCCCACACCATTCCATTATCATCATAGTTATAGATAACCTGAGAGATCGCAGTCCCCGTCGAGTTCTTAAACGTTGTCGAGGTTGGAAAGAGCGCCCCATTGACGTTATATCCCAACACCTGATCCACTTCACGTGTTGGCAGTCCTGGCGGCGAGTCCGGCAAGCTGGACGGCTTCGCCGAGTAGAAATCCCATTGCTTAGCAGTTGTGGGGATTCCAGCCCCCGGCGTGGCGTATGTATATTGTATATCCGCTGTGAGACCAGAATCCATGAGAACTTGCGTTATGCCGGTTACATTAACCCACTGATAAAGCGTATCCGTTCGGGCAACACCATGGTTGACGGGTTCGGGCAGGCGGGATAGGCTAGTTTGCCATCTTGGTGGTTAAGGCCGAGGGAGTGAGTTCGGCCAGGGACTGGATGGAACGATCGGCT
>JBEKRS010000189.1:0-2524 GCA_049518535.1 Occallatibacter sp.
ATCGCTTGGATAGGACTTTCTTGACTTCATCCTCTACCATTACCGCGCAGAGGACTGCCAGATTATCGCTTTGCTGGCTCTCCAGCCATATCTCGCATCAAGATCGTAAACAGGCTCTAAGATGGTTTCGAGAAAGGCAAGGAGTATTAGCGACCTACGTCATGGCCGCCTTGATGTCCTCCTGAGATCGGCTGCAATGAAATCTCAGTACAGAATTTACCTTGCGATTTGCAGCTTTACAGATTTTTCAATGAGGTTGTCATCGATGAAGAACAGTGCTTTGATTACGGGCATCACCGGGCAGGATGGCGCTTATCTGGCAGAGTTATTGCTGAGCAAGGGTTATCTAGTACATGGCATCAAGCGTCGCTCGTCGTCGTTCAATTCGGCGCGCATTGACCATATTTATCAGAGTCCCCATGATCCAAACAGCCGTTTTCGCCTTCATTACGGGGAGATGACGGACTCTACAAATCTGATTCGCATCATCCAGTTGGTTCAGCCGGACGAAATCTACAACCTTGCCGCTCAGAGCCACGTGCAGGTCAGCTTTGAAACTCCGGAATATACCGCCAACGCCGATGCAACGGGCGCGCTGCGCATTCTGGAAGCGATTCGAATTCTTGGACTCGAGGGGAAGACGAGGTACTATCAGGCTTCGACCTCGGAACTCTACGGCAAGGTTCAGGAGACACCGCAAAAGGAAACAACTCCGTTTTATCCCCGCAGCCCCTATGCCGTGGCCAAACTGTATGCCTACTGGATCACCGTCAATTACCGCGAGGCCTATGGGATGCACGCCTCGAACGGCATTCTGTTTAATCACGAAAGCCCGATTCGCGGCGAAACATTTGTCACACGCAAGATCACTCGTGCCGTGGCCGGCATTCATCTCGGTGTCCAGAAGGCCCTCTACATAGGCAACCTTGATTCGAAGCGTGACTGGGGTCATGCGCGAGATTATGTAGAGGGCATGTGGCGCATCTTGCAGCAGGAAGTGCCTGACGACTATGTTCTAGCGACGGGCGAGACGCATAGTGTGCGCGAGTTCGTTGAACTGGCTTTTTCCAAGGTTGGCCGTTCTATTGAATGGAAAGGCTGCGGCGTTGACGAAGTGGGCATTGACGCTGCAAGCGGCAACACGCTAATAAAGATCGACAGCCGCTACTTCCGTCCGACAGAGGTAGACATTCTTTTGGGCGACCCGTCTAAGGCGCAGCGCGTTCTGGGATGGAAGCACACCGTTACCTTTCGGGATTTGGTCTCCGATATGTTGGAGTCGGATTTGAAGGTGGTGGCGAGAGAATCTCGTGTACGAGGGATAGGCCATGAATAGCTTTGCCCTTGCAGGCCGTCCCGTAAGGGTAGCTGGTCATCGAGGTGTGGCAGGTTCAGCAATCGCGAGACGCCTAGAACGTGAGGACTGTGAAATCATCACGGCAACGCGGAACGAACTCGATCTGTTGTGCCAAGCGGATATAGAAGCCTGGACGGAGGAGGAAGATCGACGCGGCCTTCCTCGCTGCCGCGACCGTAGATGGCATTATGGCCCACTCCACACGTTCCGCAGAGTTCCTGTACGAAAAACTGGCTATTGAAACCAATATCATTCTTGAGGCGCGAAGCACGGGCGTCAAGAAGTTGCTTTTTCTAGATTCTTCCTGCGTTTATCCACGCATGGCGGAGCAGCTAATGTGGGGAGAGGCGCTTTTGAGCGGAGTGTTGGAGCTAACCAATGAATGGTATGCCATCGCAAAAATCTCCGGAATTAAATTGTCAGGTTCGTCGTCGTCAATATGGATGTGATTTTGTATCGGTAGTGCCGACAAATCTCTAGGGTCCTGGAGACCGTTACGACGTGGAGGGGAGCCATGTGGTCGCCGCGCTCATAATGAAGATTCACGCTGCCAAGATCGCCAACGGCCAGACTGTTGAGTTGTGGGACACGGACAAGCCGAAACGCGAATTCGTTTTTTAGACGGTTTGGCAGATGCGTGTGTTTTTGTGATGAAGGACTATTCGAACTAGATGTTTTTGAATGTCGACACGGGGCACGACATCACGATTCTAGAGTTGGCGCAAAGCATAGCTAAAATTGCAGGTTGGAAGGGACTTTCATATTTAACAGGTCGAAACCCGATGGCATGCCGCGCAAAGTTCTGGAGGTTAGCCGTCTTCGTGCGCTCGGTTGGTCTGCGTCAACCGACTTTGAGACCGGAGTAAAGTACGCTTATGAGTGGTATGTTGCCAACCGGGCGTGAAAAGTCTAGTTGGCAATGAAATGTGGCATTGCTGTCCGCGTCCGTAGTCGTTCGCAAAGCTATGGCTTTCGTCCCAACCTGTACAGTTCAGCGCCGGCATCCACCTTGACTTGTTCAACCTGCAAAGAAGCTTGCTAACCCTAGGGTCTGTCATCAAATTGGTAATATGCAAGATGGCATAATGCTTTTAGTTTTGCATTATGAGCTTGCATCGCTACGGATTACGGGACGATCAGTGGGAGCGGATCGAAGCTGTTCTGCCA
>JBEKRS010000190.1:0-2504 GCA_049518535.1 Occallatibacter sp.
CTGATGCCTCCCATATCAGATTCTCCTGAAGTTCGATGTTGCTCTTCTCTTTGCAAATAGCCTTAAACAGATTCTTCGACGTAGCAGGCTGGCCCGTTAACAAGTCGGCCAGTACCGGACCGGGGTTTGACAGGCATGGTTCGAGAATCCATGTGCCAAGTCCCTCGACAGCGGTTTCGTTAGCGTACTGGACTAGCCTTTTTGGCGGACTGTTCAGCGCGGTCAATCTCGACTTATATGAGTCCCCTGCGGGGTCTCCGTCAATTAGCGGAAGGGCATCATGTCGGAAGCGATAGATCTCTTCAAACGTATCGACAACACTGGCAGCCAGCGTCGGAATAATACACAGAGAACCCTCAACACCCTCTTCTGCGGTTGATTCGACCATTCTCTGCAATAGTGTCAACCAACGCGCATCAGATTCACCCTCGGGGATGATGACACTTGAACCCATCAAAGCGGAATATAGACTTTCGCGACTCCGCAGATACAGGTTACGAATGGCGTGTTTCTGAATACTAGCGACAGGTTCAGTTCTCAGAAAGCTGGCTTCAAGAATCCCAGCGTCGTTCCGAACGAAAATCGCAGCTTCTGGTTTATATGAACTTGCCAGAAACGGCGAATGAGTCGTGACCAGTGACTGCTGGCTGAGTGCCCTTATCCGGTTAGCTAAACGAGCATGTAGTGCCGGATGAAGATGCAACTCGGGCTCTTCGGCAATGAGTATGAAGTTCTTTCCCTTTTGCTTTCGTTGCTCGGCGAACGCCAACACTATTAGAAATGCCTGCAACGAGTTCATCCCTGCACCGTGGCGACTAAAAGGAAGCAAGAATGTGCTATGCAAAACATGAGGGATCAGACTCTGCATAACAGATCTGGAATCCAACATGGTTGGACGATATGCAATTTCAGCCTTGTCCTTGAACATCAAGAACTGCTGCAATTCCTGCTCGGCCGATTTGATCACCGCTGCGATTGATGGGTCGTCTTCGATCTTGTTCTGTGGATTCCTTAGCTCCATTTTGAGCTTATCGATCGTACTTCCCGGAATGGCGCCGGATGCTTTTAATACCTTCAAGAAGCTTGAGGAGCCAAACGATAGCAACTTGTCCCATTGGCGGTTGCCCGGAAGAATAAACACCCCAAGCTCTTGTAGCACGCTATTGGGAACCATACGACAATCTGTTGTGAACGGATCGCCTGGGCCGTCATAAAAATACCGAATGAATTCAAAATCCGCCGAATCCTCTTCATATCGAATGCAGAATGCAATTTGCGCTGCCAAAATGCAATGTTTCGGACAGTCAGCATCGATCTTGACTGCGTTACTCGTCTCATCCCACCAAACGGGTCTGGCCGATCTTTCTCCACTAAACCAGTCCGGAAAATCTTCGGGCCGGGCATCTTGCGCGAAATGGCTAATGGTACAAATAATAGTTGCACGGGAGTCAGGCTTTGGTTCTCCGCCCCAAAAATCCCAATCTGTTAGGGGTTGGGCCATCTGTTCCCTGCCAAGCGCCAAGGCAAGAGCTTCGATTACGGTCGATTTCCCGACGTTGTTCGGCCCGAAGACAACACCGTGGTCGGGAATGGTTATCGTTCCGCTTTCGATGCCGCGAAAGTGCGTAATGCTGCATTGAACTATGCGCATAGTTGTACCAGTGAATACGTTGGGATCATAGTCCAGTTGAGGCAATTGTTAAAGTGCACACGGAGCCAGTTCTATGTTGGCAGTAAGAGCCGGATGCTCCCTATGGGCGAGACCTGCGCTTTCCGATGGGAATGCGAGCTGTCGTGTGGAGTAGCCTTGGGGTGTACCCGAACCGCGTCAGCTATCGCCGGACCACGGAAGGGCATCTTCAACCTGGAGGAAGTATGACAGATGGAAAGAACAGCAGAGTCCCCATCAGCGAGATTCATTCCGAAGAAGGCGCCCAGGACCTTGTCCGTTCCGAAAAGATGAAGCCATATCTTGCCTTCTTGAAGGCACAGATGTCCGGGCAGGATACCGAACCGTATCTGGCTGCACTGGCCGCCCTGCCGCTGGAAGAGCGGTACGTGTGGCGAGTGATTTCCGCAATGAAGTGGGCCTTCTGCGACCTCGACACGGAGAATGCGATTGCCGATCTCCACACTCTATCGGAGGACGATCTCAAGAAAGTGCTGGAACCTCTCTCATTAAGAGCCATTCAATTTTGTCTATTTGTCAACGCGCTGATTGGAGAGGAGGCCACGGAACGGATTATGCAGCACGCGGTCCGGTGCGCAAAGGAATCATCCGCGCCGGCTTCGGGCGAGTAGCTGGTCCATGCAGATGGATGGGAACCCTTCGCTCTCTCGCCCCGTCTCGGGAGCCGGTCAGTTGCAGAGCCCCATGTTGAGCCTTTCGCAAAGGTCGTCGATCTCGGTGGGGCTGAGCGGAGAATCCTCTTCGTCGCAGAAGTGGTCGCAGGAGTTGGGTTCGCTCAATTCCAGCGGGTCGTGGAGACCGATGGAAGTGCAGC